>CAVQVK010000045.1:0-94779 GCA_963717035.1 uncultured Acidimicrobiaceae bacterium
CTTCTTCTTCCACGTCTACTTCGTTCAGTTCGCGGTCTTGCTGGAAGTGCTGGGGCGGCGTACCAGGCGTAGATCGACGTCCGCTCGCCCAAGCCACCGGAGACCCCTGACGACGCGATGACCTGTGCGCCGGGCGGGTTTGCGACCGGGCTGCGGTCAGCGCGGCCGTCAGTGGCGGGAGAGACGACGAGCCCGAATTCGACTTCGCCGTGTTCAGTTTCGGGATCGAGGAGTAGAGCGAGAGCCCGAAGAGGCCGACGCCCACAGTAGGTGGCCACCACGACCCCCCGATGGTTCCGGCCCTCGTCGGCGGCCAGGCGGCGCCCAGACCGGCGTCGGCGTCGGTACCCCTGGCGAACGGGAGCGAGCGCGCCGTCGCCATCCATTCCAGGACGAGCACGGTGCCTACGGGCACGACGATGTAGAGGGGGAAGCTCTGGAACGGCGAGGTGGATGTAGCCGATGTTGGCTCTGGAGGGCATTGGGCACCAGCACCACCAACGCAATGAACAAGGCCCATGGGGCGGCGATGCCCACGACCCCTCCGGTGGTCAGGGTGTTGAGGATAGGTGCCAGCGTTCGTGAAGCACGTGCATCCAGCGGCTGGGGTGGGCGAACATGCCCGGCGACGATGGAGAAGATGGTGACCGTATGGCCGGTGGCCAAGTAGCCCAGGCCGATTTCAAGGTCGAGATCCACGTTGGCGTGCAGCGAGGAGATCAGGATGATCAACGGCCGAGCCCGGCGATCAGGACGGCGCCGGCCCGACGGGTCGCCCGGCTGGACACCGCGGCCACCCCCAGACCCGATGGCATAGGTGGCGGCGACGTCACCGGTCAACAGCATGATGGCCGCCCATATCAGGGCCCGTTTGCTTCGTCCGTTGTACAACTCCCGCGCCGCCAGCACCAAGAACAACGTGGCGAACGCCTGGAAGTGGAAGTCGAACCAGTCGGATTGGTAGAAGTTCCGGTTGACCAGCAGCACCACGATGAACCCGAGCGCCACCGGCGCGGCGGGAATGCTCCGTCGGTGGCGGCCCAGCGCGTCGAGCACCCAGCGGAAGGCGACGGCCTCCGATCCACCGCGGCCAGCTCCTGCAGCCACTTGAGGTCGACGGCACTCGGGTGGACCCAATAGAAGAGCGACAACGGCCACATGGTCAGTTCGAAGTGGTTCCTCCAGAACGGGATCTGGTCGACCGTGCTGTACGGGCTCAGGTGCCCGTGTGCGATCAGGTACCAGGCCTGGCTGTACAGGGCGTAGTCGTTGGTCACGTCCCAGCGGTCGTACAGGCGGGCCCCGGCCACCAACATGACGATCAGCTGGACGAAAAGCAGCCCGTAGCCGACCCGCCGTACCCACTGGACCCCTCGTCGTCTCGGGAGTGCCGGCCGGGGTGGAGCAGCGATTGCGGCGTGTGGCGCACCGAGGCATTCCCTTTCGGTCTAACTGCGGGTCTGACGCCTCGGTCTTCGAGGAGGCCTGCCGTCCGAAGACCATAATCTCGCTCCGAGCCAGAGTCGGGTAGGCCCGCTCCCAAATTCTCACTTTCCACACCAACCTCAGTGGTCTACAGTCGCCCCAGCGGAGGGAGTGAAACAGCGATGGAAAACAGCGCGAGCGCCCGATTTCTCGACCGTCACCGAAGTGGCGGCCATTCTCCGGGTCTCCAACATGACCGTGTACCGACTGGTCATCACCGGCGGCTGCCTGCAGTTCGGATCGGCAAGTCGTTCCGGATACGAGAGGACGACGTCAACCGGTATCTGACCGGGCAGTACACCAAAGCCGGCTGATCCGGGCGCTGAGCCGCCACCGGTGCACGGACGTCTTCTTCCTGTCCGACTACGGGCGGGTGGACGAGTTCGTCGGCGTGGTCCATGCCGTCGTGCACGGCCTGGCTCCCGGCGTGCCGGTCATCGACCTGACCCACGAGGTCCCCAGCTTCGATGTGGCCGCCGCCGCCCGGGTTCTCGAGCGCGCCACACCCTATCTGGGCGAAGGCGTGGTGCTCGCCGTCGTTGACCCCGGTGTGGGCTCCGATCGCCGGGGCGTGGCTATCGAGCTGGACGGCGAGACCGGTCCGCGCTGGATGGTCGGCCCCGACAACGGGCTGCTCCTCCCCGCCGCCGACCTGCTCGGTGGGCCCCGACGAGCCGTGGCCCTGGCTGGAGCGTCCACCTTCGACGGCCGCGACGTCTTCGCCCCGGCCGCCGCTCACCTGGCCGGTGGCCGGCCGTTGGCCGACCTCGGTCCACCCATCAGTGTCGACTCGCTGGTGGCCCTTCCGGAGCGCCGAGCCACGGTATCGGTGAGCGATGGTGTGCTGACCACGTCGGTGACCTGGGTGGATGGATACGGGAACGTCCAGCTGGAGGGCGATGACCGGGACTGGGAACAGCTGGCGGTGGCGCTGGGAGCCACGGTGCTGGTCGATCTCGAGCCTGTTCTTGCCGCCCCCTCCGACGACCATGGGGGCAGACAACGGGTCGGAGAACCCCGCCCCGATCCGGCCGCCAGGCTCGGGCCGGTCAGATACGGGACCCTCAGGCTCGGGCCGGCCAGGTTCGGGCCGGCCAGGTTCGGGCTCGCCGGGTGTCGGCCTACTCCTCGCTCAAACCCGACGAGCTCGGCCTGATACTCGACGCCAACGGCCACTACGCCCTGGTCCTCGACCGGGCCTCGGCGGCGTCGGCATTGGGCGGGACCGTTCCGGGCACCGTGGTCCGGGTCCGTGTCCCGGCTGAGGACTGAGGACTGAGGATGGCCAATCGTGGCCGTCCGCCGTCATTTTCCATTCCGGGCTCGCCCTCGGTACGATCCGGCCCAGTGCCCATCCCCGTCGATCCCTCCGCCAAGTCGGCCAGCTCGGGCTCGAGACCGCCTGTCGATTCGGGTCGCCCGGAAACCTCGGGTGAGCGCCGGATCCCCGAGGCCACGGTGGTCCGCCTCCCTGTCTACCAGCGGATCCTCGAGGAGCTCCTGCGCTCGGGGAACGCCACCGTGTCCTCGGAGCAGTTGGCCGCCTCGGCTCGGATCAATGCGGCCAAGGTGCGCAAGGACCTGTCCCTGCTGGGGTCGTTCGGCACCCGCGGATCGGGCTACGACGCCGCCTTCCTCATCGAGCAGATCGACCGGGAGCTGGGTCTCGACCAGGTGTGGCCGGTGGTCATCGCCGGGATCGGCAACCTCGGTCGGGCGCTGGCCAACTCTCAGGGGTTCACCACGAGGGGATTCACCGTGGTCGCCCTGCTCGATGTCGACCCGACGGTGGTGGGCGAGCGGATCGGCGAGACCACCGTGCGGCACATCGACGAGCTCGAGGCGGTCGCCGCCGAGAACAGTCTGTCCATCGGGGTCATCGCCACCCCGGCTTCCGCCGCCCAGAGCGTGGGTGACCTGCTGGTGGGGGCCGGTGTGCGCTCGTTGTTGAACTTCGCCCCCACCGTCTTGGCCGTCCCGCCCGAGATCCTCCTGCGCTATGTGGACCTGTCCATCGAGCTGCAGGTCATGAGCTTCTACCAGGCCCGGCTGGGCGTCTCGTCGGGGGACCAGGGCATGCCCTCCATCCGGTCCATCGGCTTGACCGGGCGCTGAGCCGTCAGCTCGATCGGGCGCTGAGCCATCGGCCCGACCGGGGGCTGAGCCAATGGCCCCACCGGGGGCTGGCCAATGGCCCCACCGGGGGCTGCGGGGCCATTGCCACCTCCGCGACTGGCGATCTGTCCCGGGGACCGGCATGCTTGAAGCCCGGCCCAGGTCGACCCGCCTGGGTACCGACGATCGACCGAGCAATCAAGGGAGTCACCCAAAGCAGTGTCCGTCGTTGTCGTAGGTCTCGAGCAGCGCCAGGCCCCGCTCGACCTGCTCGAGCAGGTGGCGGTGGGTGACAACGCCCTGCCCAAGGCGCTCGGCATGCTGCGTGACCGGGCCAACCTGTCCGAAGCCGTGGTGCTCTCGACGTGCTTGCGCACCGAGGTCTATGCCGTCGTCGAGCGGTTTCACGACGGGGTGGCCGAGCTCCGGAGTTCTTCGCCGCCATCGCCGGTTTGCCGGTGGACGCCCTCGCCGACCATCTGGTCACCCGCTTCGACGATGACGTGGCCGAGCACCTCTTCACCGTCGCCTCCGGTTTGGATTCGGCCGTGCTGGGGGAGTCGGAGGTCCTGGGCCAGGTCCGCCGGGCATGGGAGCGGGCGCAACGGGAGCGGGCTTCGGGCCCGGTGCTCGGCTCCTTGTTCCGACATGCCGTCGAGACCGGGAAGCGGGTCCGATCCGAGACAGCCATCGCCCGGGGCATCACGTCGCTGTCCAACGGAGCCGTGGCCATGGCCGCCAACCGTCGCCCGGGCGGACTGGCCGGTTCCAGGATCCTGGTGGTCGGAGCGGGCGAGATGGGCGAAGGGGTGATCCGGGCTATCGCTTCGCACGATCCGTCGGAACTGGTCGTGGCCAACCGGACCTCGGATCGGGCCGCGGAGTTGATCGCCGCGCTCCCAGCCGATCTCGGCTCCCGGAGCCGGGTGGCCTCGATGGCGAAGGTCCCCGACGCACTGGCCCGGGCCGATGTGGCTTTCACCTCGGTGACCACCACCCACCCGATCGTCGAAGCGCCCGTGCTGGCCGCGGCCGTGGCCCAACGGGAGCCGGGGGATCCGTTGCTGGTGGTGGACCTGGGGGTCCCGAGAAACGTGGAGCCGGCGGCTGCGTCGCTTGCCGGCGTCACCCTCTTCGACATGGACGCCCTCCGGACTGCGGTCGAAGGGGCCTTGTCCGGTCGCCAGGGCGAGCTGGCCCATGCCCAGGAGATCGTGGCCGATCAGTTGGAGCGGTACCGGGTGGCGGCGCGCGCCCGGGGAGCCGCTCCCGTGGTGTCCGCGCTCCGCTCCCGGGCCGAGGACGTGCGCCGTTCCGAGCTCGAGCGACACCGGTCCAAGATGTCGGAGCTGACCGAGGAGCAGTGGAGCCAGGTGGACGCCGTGACCCGGTCGACGGTGGCCAAGCTGCTGCACGAGCCGACGGTGGTGGTGAAGGACGCCGCGGGCACGCCCCGGGGTGAGCGCCTGGTCGAGGCCCTCCGGGCCCTGTTCGACCTGTAGCACCATGTCCTCCCGCCCGCAGCTTCGGCTGGCTACCCGCGGATCGCCGCTGGCCCTCTGGCAGGCCCACCGGGTGGCCGGAATGCTCGCTGGCACCGACCGGCGTCAGGGCAGCCGTGCGGGTAGGGCCGGTCCGAAGCCCATTGCCGATGTGACGTTGGTCATCGTGGAGACGGCCGGTGACCGGAACACCGATGTCCCCCTCCACGCCCTTGGCGGCCAGGGGGTCTTCGTGAAGGAGGTCCAGGCGGCCGTGTTGCGGGGGGACGCCGACGCCGCGGTGCACTCGGCCAAGGACCTGCCGGCCGCGCCCGGGCTCTCGCCCGACGGGCTGGTCCTGGCCGCGTTCCCCGAACGGGCCGATCCGCGGGATCTGCTGGTCGGCGGGCGCTTGGATGATCTGCCCCCCGGCTCCACCGTGGCCACCGGATCGGTGCGCCGGCGCACCCAACTGGCCAACCTCCGTCCCGACCTGACCTTCACCGATCTCCGGGGAAACCTGGGTACCCGGCTGGCTGCCGTCGGCCAGGGCAATGTGGTCGCCGTGGTCGTGGCCAAGGCCGGCAGCGGACCGATTGGGCTGGGAGCCGCCCAACGGCGTCGACACCGAGGTGCTCGATCCGATGCTCATGGTTCCCCAAGTCGGCCAAGGGGCACTGGCCGTCGAGTGCCGGACCGATGACCGAGCCACGAGGGCGTTGCTGTCGGCCATCGACGACGCTGTCGTCCGGCGGGCCGTCACCGCCGAGCGGGCGTACCTGGCCGAGCTCGGGGGGAGCTGCACGTTGCCGGTAGGGGCCCACGCCACGGTGGCCGACGACGACTCCGACGACTCCGACGGCCTGGCGGACATCGAGCTCACCGGGGTGCTGGCCAGTGACGATGGCCGGGTGGTGCTCCGCCATACCGCTCGGGGCAACGATCCCGAGCAGCTGGGCCGCGACGTGGCCCGCTACTTGCTCGATGACTGCGGGGGCACCTCCCTCGGGCCCTGGGAGAACGGCGACGGCCACGGGACGGCGGAGGCGGTGCCGTGACCGTGCACCTGGTCGGGGCCGGTCCCGGCGACCCCGAGCTGGTGACCGTCCGGGGTGCCACCCTGCTCGCTCGCGCCGAGGTGGTGATCTACGACCGGTTGATCGCCCACTCGCTGGTCGACCTGGCTCCCCCCGACGCCGTGCGGATCGACGTGGGCAAGAAGCCGGGCCAGCCCACACGACAGAGCGACATCAACGCACTGCTCATCGAGCATGGCGGACAGGGCCGCGAGGTGGTCCGGCTCAAGGGAGGCGATCCGTTCCTGTTCGGGCGGGGGGGCGAGGAGGCCGAGGCCTTGCGGGCCGCCGGCATCCCCTATGAGGTTGTGCCCGGTGTCACGTCGGCGTTCGCCGCACCGGCGGCGGCGGGCATCCCGGTTACCCATCGGGGACTGTCCACCTCGGTCACGGTGGTGACCGGACATGTCGGTGACCCCTCGGCTCCCGGCGGGGTCGACTGGCACGCACTGGCCAAAGCTGGCGGCACGCTGGTGGTGATGATGGGCATGGCCGATCGCGCCCGGATCGCCGAAGCGCTGGTCGAGGGCGGTCGGCCCGGGGACACACCGGTGTCCGTCGTCCACTGGGGGACCACCGACAGGCAGCGCACCGAAAGGACCACCCTCGACGGGCTGGCCGACGTCGAACTGCCGGCCCCGTGCACCATCGTCATCGGCCCCGTAGCCAGGCTCGATCTCGGTTCCACGGCGGGCAGGCCGGGCGGTGGCGAGCCGGGGTGAGCGATCGGTCGGCTCCCGGGCCGCTCACCGGGACCACCGTCGTGGTCACCCGCACCCGGGCCCAGGCCTCATCGCTGGTTGACCGTTTGACCGCGGAAGGGGCCACCGTCGTCGAGCTCCCGGTCATCGCCATCGAGGACCCGCCCGATGGAGGCGAGGGCCTCGGCGTGGCGGCGAACCGGGCCGCCGACGGGGCCTACGAGTGGTTGGTGTTCACCTCGGCCAATGCCGCCTCTCGGTTCCTCGCCGCACTGGACGGCCGCCCCGTCCCTCGAGTCCACCCGATGGGCCGCGGTCGGACCGGGTACGGCGGGGACGCTGACGGCAAGGGGGTTATCCGCCCGACCTGGTCCCGGCTATCTCGGTGGCCGAGGCGCTGGCCGACGCGCTCCCCGACCCATCGGCTCGGACCGGAAGGGGAACTGCGGGGCGAGTGCTGTTTCCGAGGGCCGAGTCGGTGCGTGGCGTGCTGGCCGTCGGGCTGCGGGCCAAGGGGTGGGTGGTCGACGAGGTCGTCGCCTACCAGACGGTGGCCGGCTCGCCCGATCCCGGTGCGGTGGCCGCCGCCGGCCCGCGCCGATGCGGTGGCCTTCGCCTCGTCGTCGGCGGTGGAACGCACCGTCGAACTGCTGGGGATCCACCAGGTCCCACCGGTGGTGGCCAGCATCGGGCCGATCACCTCGGCGTCGGTGGTCGGCGGCCGGGCTCTCGGTCACGGTCGAAGCGGTGGAGCACACCATCGACGGTCTGGTTTCCGCCCTGCTCAGCACGAGCACCGGCACAGGCGAGCGATGAACGAGCACGAGCACCGCTCTCGTCACGTTGCCACCCCTACTGCGCTCACCCATCTGATCCACCGCTACAAATAGCCTGGCCGGCGTGGCGACAACTCCGACAACCCTCCACCAGGGTTCACCGGCCCGCGCCGGGCCGGACCAATCGGCCGACAGTACGGGACCGTCCGACACGTCGACCACGCTGGGGAACCGGGGGACTCCGGACGGTCTGGCAGGTCGCGTTGGGGCTGTTCTTCCTGCAACTCCTCGGGTTGCTGCTCTGGAGTTGGCATCTGTGGTCGCGGTTCGACCTGAGCAGCGACATGGCCACGTTTTCTCAGGCGTGGCAGCAGATCGGCACCGGTCACCTCAATCCCTACGAGACCACGTTCATGTGGAACTACCCGCACTACGGCTACCCCTTCTATCAGAGCCACTTCGAACTACTGATGTGGCCCCTCGCCCTACTCCGGGCGGCGGGGGCCAGCGCGTTCTCACTGCTGGTGGTGCAAGACCTCGCACTGGTCGGAGCCGGGCTGGCGGCACTCCGATGGGGGCTCGAGCTTCCTCGATCGCCACTTCCCCCTCAAGGGAAAAGGGCCCGCGATGGTAGGCGCCGGACTGGTCGTCTTGATCCTGGCCTGCCCCTGGACTTACTGGACGGCATCCTTCGATTTCCACTTCCAGCCCATCGCCACATGCTTTGTCCTGCTTGCCGGCCGGGACGCGTGGGCGGGTCGACGGCGAGCCTGGTTGTGGGTCGTGGTGGTCCTGCTCTGTGGGGATGTGGCCTGCACCTATCTGATCGCCCTGGGCTTGGCCGCGATCCTCACCGGCCGGCTCACCCGTCGTCGTGGAATCTGGTTCGTCGTGGCCGGTGTGGCCTGGACAGGAGTGATCGGACTGGCCCATTCGGGGAAGGGCTCGAGCTTGGCCGCCGGATACGGCTACCTGGCCAGCCATCCCGTCGGCGCTGGCCTCTCGGGTATCGCCACCGTCGTTGCCGGCCTGGTCCTCCACCCCAGCAAGCCTTTTACTGTCCTGGGGCAGCGTTTCTCCGACATGTTCCAATTCGTGGCCGGAGCCGGCTTGGTGGGGGTGGCCTCGCCCCTTGGCGTGGCGGCCGTGGTTGTCGTGCTCGTCCCCAATGCGCTCAACCAATCCGCAATCTACGTCTCCCACATCGCAGGCTTCCAGAATTTCTTCGTGGCCATGCTGGTCGCGGTCGGGACGGTACAACTGATTACGTGGCTCTCCCACCGGGCCCGGCAGGGGATGTGGATCGGCGGAGCCGTCGCCGTCGCCGGGCTCGTGCTGGCCCTGGTGATCAGCGCCCAGGCCACCACCGGGATACGTCAGCAGTTCGCCCAGATATCCGCGCCTACCGCCAATCAGCTGTCGATCGTTGCGTCGCGCACGCCTGACGGCTCCGAAGTGATTTCTTCTGTCGGGGTGATGGGTCGCTTCGGCGCCCGTCGCTGGATCTACCCGTTCTTGGCCATCCCCACCGGCCAGGTCGTTCCTGTCTTCGGACGGAGCGTCACGTTCGTGTTCATTACCGACGAGGGCAATCAGCCCGCCTCTTCGGTCCCCGCCACCCTGGCGGCCGAAGCGGCGATCAGGAAGCTCGGGGCGCACGTGACCGCGGACCGAGACGGAGTGGTGGCGCTGAGCTGGCAACCGCCTCGGGGCAGTCGAGCCGTCACGTTCCCGGCGGCCTCGTGACCCGCCGGTCACGGCGTGCTCCAGCACACGACGGTCACGGCGTGCTCCCGCACACGACGGTCACGGCGTGCTCCCGCACACGACGGTCACGGCGTGCTCCCGCACACGACGGTCACGGCGTGCTCCCGCACACGACGGTCACGGCGTGCTCCCGCACACGACGGTCACGGCGTGCTCCCGCATCAGCACGGACGACGGTCGAGACCCATGTCCGGAACCACAGCTGGCTGCCGTAGGCTTTAACACCGTGTCGCGCACCGACCCGATCGACCCGACGGCAGGCACCGCCTTGCCGGCCTTCCCGGCCCGGCGCATGCGCCGACTGCGGAGGACTCCGGCCCTCCGGCGGTTGGTGGCCGAGACGCGGCTGTCCGTCGACGACCTGGTCGCCCCCCTCTTCGTGGCCGACGGGCTCGACGAACCCCAGCCCATCGCCTCGCTCCCCGGCGTGGTGCAGCACACGGTGGACACCCTCGCCACCGAGGCAAGCGGCTTGTCGGCCTCGGCGTGCCCGGGCTCATCCTGTTCGGCGTGCCCGGCCCGAGGACAAGGACGCGGTGGGTTCCCAGGCGTTGGACCCCGAACGGGATCGTCCAGCGTCGCGCTGGCTGCGGTCCGAGAGGCGAGTGGGCGACGCGGTGGTGCTGATCGCCGACTGCTGCCTCGACGAGTACACCGACCATGGTCATTGCGGGATCGTCGACCGGCCACGGGAGACGTCGACAACGACGCCACCCTCGCGCTGTACGCCCAGACGGCCGTGTCGCCAGGCCGCGGCCGGCGCCGACGTGGTCGCCCCCGCGGGATGATGGACGGCCAGGTGGCCGCCATCCGGGCCGCCCTCGACGGCGCCGGTCGTGACGACACGGCCATCCTGGCCTACGCGGCCAAGTACGCCTCGGCCCTCTACGGTCCGTTCCGCGAGGCGGTGGACGTGACCATCGCCGGCGGGGGGGACCGCAAGGGCTACCAGCAGGACCCCGCAACCGCCGGGAGGCGATGGCCGAGGTGGCCCTCGACATCGCCGAAGGCGCCGACATGATCATGGTGAAGCCGGCGCTGGCCTACCTCGACGTCATCGCCGACGTGCGCGCCGCCGTCGACTACCCGTCGGGGCCTACCACGTCAGCGGCGAGTACGCCATGATCCAGGCCGCGGCCGAGCGGGGGTGGATCGACGGTCCTGCCGTCGCCCTCGAGCAGGTGACGGCGGTCAAGCGCGCCGGAGCGGACATCATCCTCACCTACTTCGCCGGTGATCTGGCCGAGGTTCTGGGTGGCTGAGCCGACGACCGCTCGGTCGACGCTTTCGATCGGCCCTCACCGTCATCCCCGGCGGCGTCAACTCGCCGGTGCGGGCGTTCCGCTCGGTCGGCGGCCATCCCTATTTCGTCGCCCGGGGCGAGGGGGCCTTCGTCTGGGACGTGGACGGGAACCGCTACCTCGACTACGTGCAGTCCTACGGGGCGTCGCTCCTCGGGCACGCCCATCCTGCGGTCATCGCGGCCATCACCGAGGCCGCCGCCCGGGGCACCACCTACGGGGCACCGACCGAGGGCGAGGTACTGCTGGCCGAAGCGATCTGTGCCCGGGTCCCGGGATGCGACCAGGTCCGGCTGGTTTCGTCGGGACCGAGGCGGCAATGAGCGCCATGCGAGTGGCCCGCGGCTTTACCGGTCGGTCCCGGATCGTGAAGTTCGCCGGCTGCTATCACGGTCACTCCGACGGGCTACTGGCCGGCGGGGGCAGCGGCGTGGCCACCCTGGGGCTTCCGGCTTCGGCCGGCGTCCCCGCCGCCGCGGTGGCCGAGACGGTGGTCGCCCCCTACAACATCGTCCCCGAACTGGGCGACGACGTGGCCTGCGTCATCGTCGAGCCGGTGGCGGCCAACATGGGCCTGGTTCCGCCGGCGCCCGGGTTCCTCGAGGGTCTGCGGTCGGCGTGCGATGCCGCCGGCGCCCTGCTGATCTTCGACGAGGTGATCACCGGATTCCGCCTGGGATCAGGTGGAGCCACCGAGATCTCGGGGTCCGCCCCGACCTGTGGTGCTTCGGCAAGGTGATCGGTGGCGGTCTTCCCGTCGGCGCCTTCGGTGGTCGTCGTGACGTGTTGTCGGTGTTGGCCCCGGGTGGGCCCGTCTACCAGGCGGGCACGCTGTCGGGAAACCCCCTGGCTACCGCAGCGGGCCTGACCGTCTTGACGATGATGGAGGCGCCCGCTTACTCAGCGCTGTCCGCTCGGGTGGCGGACTTCGGCGCCTCGCTGGCCAAGGTGCTCACCGCGGCCATGGCCGGGAGTGGGTTCTCGGCCCAGGTGCCCGTGGTCGGACCCCTGGTAGGCGTGTTCTTCGTTCCCGATGGTGAGGGCCCGGTCACCGACTACGACGGTGCGCAGCGGGCTGCGAGAGACGGGGATCTACGCGCCGTTCTTCCGGTCCATGCTCGAGCGGGGGGTGGCCCTGGCGCCGGGACCCTACGAGGTGGCGTTCCCATCGATGGCCCATGGGCCCGACGAGCTGACCTGGGCCGTGGACATAGCCGGCGAAGCGATCACCGAGGCCCTCGCCAGGCGGCCCTGAGCTGCGAAGTGAGCGATGCGGCCCAGATGCGCAGCATGAAGCCCGATGGGATCGCCGTCCACACCCGGGGGCATGATGCTCCCGGGCCAAGCGCTGGTGGCACGACCACGCTGAGGTGCCCCGATGCACGACAATGGTGCGGTGAGGGCGGAGTGAAGGTGCCGAACGGGCGATGACTGAGCCTGGAACGACCGAATCCGGAGAAACCGAGCCCGGACGAGTGACGACTGAGCCTGGAACGACTGAGCCCGGAACAACCGAACCCGAAGAGCAAGGCGGGTCGGTGCCGTCGGGCCCGAGCGAGCCGATCAGTGGCTTCCGGCTGGATGGGGTCTCCCTCATCGGCGACCCCACCGTGGCCCCCGAGGTGATCGATGGGTTGACCCTGCTGTTCGACGCCCGGGGTTTCGTCATCATCGGGCCCGAGCCCGGCGCGTCACGACGGGTTCATTGGTCCGCGGTGGCCGATGCGATGGTGGGCATGGTGGCGGCGGGGACCGACGGCGGGATCGCCACCCCGTTCGATGTCACTGCCTCGGGCCGGACGGTGCGCTTCATGCTCCCGGCGAGCCGAGTGTCCCAAGCGCAGGTCTCACTGTTGGAGCGCGGGCTGATCGAGTGGAAAGGCACCGAGGGCATTGCCCCCGGGCCGGGCTTGCCCACGCCACCTCCTGATACCTGGTCACCTCCTGATACCAGGACCCAGCCCGGCGCGTGGCCCCAGCCGGCCGCCGGACCCGCACCTTCGTACGGCTATCCGTCCATGGGGACCCTCCACTCTGGTTGGGCCATCCAGTCGATCGACCACCTTGCCGAACACACTCGGAGGCGCCGGCGCAAGATCGTGGGCATGACGCTGTCGATGCTCCTCGTCCTGGCCGGGGTGGGAATCTGGGTCGGTCTGGCCACGACAAACCAGTCGACGCAATCGACCACCTCGACCACTCAGCCGTCGCCCGATCAGCAGCTCGCTCGGAACGCCATGCTCAACAAATCCGATCTTCCCGCTGGATGGCAGCCCTCGGCCGGAGGGTCCGGAGGGACCAGTCCCGCCGACCGAAAGCTGGAGCAGCAGATTGTGGACTCGTTCCAGAAATGTATGGGCGTCACCGCCGATCAGGCCACAGCCGCCCTCGGTGGGCAGAGCAAGGACCAGACCGCACAGGCCCAATCGCCGGTCTTCGTCGGACCCGGTGCAGGCTCGGCTGCGGGTGCGGCCACCGAGGTCCAGTCGTCGGCTGCCGTCGTCCGTACCCATACCGATGAGAAGAACGACTACGCCGTCTACTCCAACCCTCACTTCGCGCAATGCGATGCGGTCGTGGGCGCGGCCGAGGCCCAGATCGGACTGAACGACAGCAGCGGGAAACACGACCAGCCGGGAGCGGCGGAGGGTCACGTCGTGTCTCTCCCGCCCTTCTCCGGCGAACAGCTTCTCGAAGTGGAGTCGACGTTTACCCTGAACACCGGCGGCCACGGCATTGTCGTGCAGAACTACCAGGTCCTCGTGGCGGGCGACCGAGTCGAGGCATCATTGGGCGCGTTCGCCGTCGGGACGGTCTTCCCGACGGACGTGCTGTCCACTTCGGTGACGGCTCTCGAGCACCGGGTCGCCTCTGAGGGACCAGGAAAGGGATCGGCGTGAGCACTGAGGAACCGGGGCTCCCACCTGAGGGCATGCTGCTCACCGGTGTCGATCTGGGCGGCGACTACCAACGGGGCACTGCGACCGTCCACGGTGTGGACCTGTTGTTCACGGTCGACGGCATCACCGTGCAGGGACCCGAACCGGGCTCCGAGCGTCTGGTGGCCTGGTCGGGGCTCGATTCGGCATCCAGCCGGGCGCGGGCATGCCAAGCCGATGGAACCACGGCGATGGTGTTGGTCCTGCAGTCCGGATCGGAGACGGTTCGTTTCTTTTTGCCGGCCGACCGGGTGACCGCGGGCCAGGCTGCCTATCTCGACCAAGCGCTCCCGGTCTGGTTGGCACGGTACGGCAGATCTACTGGCCCCGAATCCGTTGGCCCCGACGCCGCTGTTCCCGACGCCGCTGTTCCCGACGCCGCTGTTCCCGACGCCGCTGTTCCCGACGCCGCTGGCCCTCCAGCCAACGACTTCCCCGAGGGTTCGACCACTCCGCAGGGCCCAAGCACTCCCCCTCCGCCTTCACCCGTCGTCCCGTCGACGTCCACTCCAGTGCCGCCCGCAGGTTGGGTGACGCCGCCCACCACTCCAGTACCGCCCACCGTTCCAGCACCGCCCGCAGGTTGGGTGACGCCGCCCGTCGGTCCGGTGCCGCCCACCACTCCAGTACCGCCCGGAGGTTGGGTGACGCCGCCCGCCGTTCCAGGGCCGCCCGCAGCCTGGGCGACGCCGGCAGGGTCAGTGCCAACTGCCGCTCCGCCACCCACTGCTTCAGGTCCCGGCGCCCCTGCGATGCAACCGATCGATTCCGGGACAGAACCGACGAACCCTCGGCGGTTCATGCGTCGGCGGACCCTGTTCGTGGCCATCGGAACCGTGGTGGCAGTGGTGATAGCCGGGGCCGTCTACTTGGCCACCAACAACTCGGGCAATGCCTCCGTGTCGCCCACCACCACCCCCAGGACAGCGCCACCTTCTGCCGACCAGCAGCTAGTCAACTCGATCAATCTGCGGTTGACCGACCTACCCGCAGGCTGGACGAGGGTGCCCCCCATCGGCTCCGCCCTCACGCCGGCCCAGAAGCGCTCGCAGGCCCAAGCGGTCAACCAGTTCGCCGGGTGTCTCGGCATGCCCCAGGCATTTATCGGCGGCCTGTTCGGCACGTTGGCCCAGAAGGACCAGTCGGCGGCGGGGGACTCGCCCACTTTCGCCGGCGCGGCCACCTCCACCACCATCGCCCAGTCCCATACCACCGTAGTGAAGACGGCGACCGACGCCAGCGCCGACGCCGTCCCGTTCACCAAATCCAACTTCACGTCGTGCTTCAGCCAGTTCCAGAACGCGTCGGCGTCTGCCCAGGTATCGGGTGGAACGGCACAGACGGCAACCGCGACCTTGTTCCCGCCCCCGACGGGCGTCGGCGTCTACGGCTTCGTCACGACGTCCACCTTGCCCGGCCACGGTTCGGTGGTCACCGAGATCATCTTCATGATTGGAGGACGGACCGAGACCGGTCTCACCCTCCAGGCGACGGGAACCTCGATCGCTTCCGACGTCGTCAATTCCGCCTACTCGGCCATGGTTCAGCGGATCGCCGACGCCGGCCGGACGTGAACACGAGCCGGACCTGAGGGCAACCGGGTCAGGCGGCGGGCGCAGGCAAGGTCCGGGCCACCGTGGCAAAGGCTCGATACGCGGCCTCGGCTGGACCCAGCTCGTCGGGCCGCAGCAGGTTGGCCATGATGCGCAGGAGCCACGACATCAGGCTCTGGGAGTGCATCCCGGTCGCCACGCAGAGCCGCATCAGCTCGGGTCGGCTGATCATGCGGATGAAGGCGTTGGCCACCCGGTAGTAGAGGCCGTAGGCCTCCTCGAGCCGCTGCTCGTAGCGGACCAGCCCGGCCTCCCCATCGCCGGAAAGCGCCTCGCCCAGCGACGCCGCGGCCAGGCGTCCGGTCTCGTAGCCGTAGGCGATGCCCTCGCCGTTGAACGGGTTGATCGAGCCCCCGGCGTCGCCGATGACCAAGGTGGTGGGTCCCCGGCTGGGGCCCGACCGACAGGCCCATGGGCAGCTTGCCGCCGGTAGGCGGCCCGAGACACGTCTCCGGCGACAGCCCCCAGAGCTCGGGCGCCCAGGCCACGAAGGCGTCCATCAGCTGGGAGGTGTTGACGCCCTTCCAGCGGCGGTCGGTGGACAGCAGGCCGACGCCGACGTTCACCCGGCCGTCGCCGAGCGGGAAGATCCAGCCGTAGCCGGGCACCACGTTCCCGTCGCGAGTCGCGGATGTCCAGGTGGGACTCGATGAATGTCTCGTCGTGGCGGGGGGAGCGGTAGTAGCCCCGAAGTGCCATGCCCATGGGCTGGTCCCGGTTCCGGGCGGTGCCCAGCGTCCGACCGAAGCGGGAGTTGGCCCCGTCGGCCACCACCACGTAGCGGGCCCGGATCTCCGGGCTGCGCCGCTCTCCTTGTCCTTCACCACGGCCCCGACGCAGGCGGCGGCTCGAGCCGCGCCTGGCGGTCCGGAGCCGAGGTCCCGGCCGCGGCGGAGTACCACCAGGTGGGCGCGATGGCCTCGGTGCCCTGCCACAGCGACGGCCCCGGCCTTCTCGGCCCGCTCGTTGACGATCTGGTCGAGGTCGTGCCTGGTGATCACGTAGCCGTAGGAGGGGAAGCCGGGTGGTCGGGCCAGGGTAGATCGAGCACCTTGCCGTAGGCGATGGGCGCGAAGGCCCTCGTAGCGATGAGCGCCGGTCAGCGCGGCCTCCAGGCCCATGTCGGCGAGCTGGCGCACGGCCCGTGGGGTGAGGCCGTCCCCGCAGGTCTTTTCCCGGGGGAAGACCTTCTTCTCCACCAGGGCCACGTCCCACCCGGCCTCGGCCAGCCAATAGGCACAGGCGGAGCCCGGCGGGACCGCCCCCCACGATCAGGACGTCGTGGATGTGGTCGTCGTTGGGACGCGTCCCCGAAGCGTCGCCTGGGCTGGCAGGTTGGGCGGTCACGACCACCGATGGTATGCCCGGTCCGAGCGCCACGGTGCACGCCTGACTTCGATGTGCCTGCCCGCAGGCCAGCGTGGTAAAACGAATCCGCTGTGGCCGATTATCTCCCGATCCTCGTGCTTTTCGTCCTGGGCATGCTCTTTGCCGCGCTGTCGTTCGTCGGCTCCAAGATGCTGGCCCCGAAACAGAAGCCGACCGCGGCCAAGACCGCCCCCTACGAGTGCGGCATCGTCCCCAACATCGAGCCGCCCACCCGCTTCCCGGTGCGGTTCTACCTGATCGCCATGATCTTCATCATCTTCGACATCGAGATCATCTTCTTGTACCCGTGGGCCGTGGTCTTCCGGCAGCTGCAGACCTTCGGCCTGGTCGAGATCCTGGTCTTCGCCGGGATCGTCTTCGTCTCCCTGCTCTATCTGGTGAGTAACGGCGCCCTGACCTGGGGCCCGTCGAAGCGACTGGTGGGGGCAATGCCCGCCCGCACGTCTGAGTCCACCATCGCCCGGATCACCGGAATGCCCGATCCGCTTGCCCCCCTAGGGGAGCGGCCACCTGCGGCCGCCACCGCTCAACCCGATGCACCCGCTGCCGCCGACCGACCCGCGAGCGCCGACCCGGTGAGGCCGACCGGCCCCGGGCAGGCTGCGTAGGGCGGGGCGATGGGCCTCGAGGACCTCCAGCACAATTTCCTGACCGGACGGCTCGAAGATCTGGTGAAGTGGGCCCGTCGCTCGTCGATGTGGCCGGCGACGTTCGGGCTGGCCTGTTGTGCCATCGAGATGATGTCGGTGGGCGCCGCCGACTTCGACCTGGCCCGGTTCGGCATGGAGGTCTTCCGGGCCTCGCCTCGCCAGGCCGACCTCATGATCGTGGCCGGCCGGGTGTCCCAGAAGATGGCCCCGGTGCTCCGCCAGGTCTACGACCAGATGATGGAGCCCAAGTGGGTCATCTCCATGGGCGTGTGTGCCAGCACCGGCGGCATGTTCAACAACTACGCCATCGTCCAGGGCGTCGACCAGGTCGTCCCCGTCGATGCCTATGCCCCGGGCTGCCCGCCGACGCCCGAGACGCTGATGCACACCATCCTCACCCTCCACGAGAAGGTGCGGACCGGGGAGATCACCCGCCGGGGCCCGGAGTGGAAGTCGGGTGCCGTCGACGTGCCGTCGGGGAAGTTCCTGACCGACGACGAGGGTGGCGACACCGACGACGCCGGACCCATGTCGACGAAGACACGGCCGGGTGGACACCCGAGCGCCCCGACGCCGTACGCCTGGGCACGCCGAAGCGGAACCCGGTCATCGCCCGCAGCGTCGGAGAGCCTCTGTGACCGCGGCGGCGGGCGCCGGCTCGAGCGTGCCCACGGGCCGGGCCGGCGCCGGTCTGGTCAGCGAGTCCGGGGGCGGCTCGGTGCGCGACCTGCACCCGTCCCACCAGGAAGTGGTCTATCCCTCTCGCGAGCAGTACGTGGCCGTGGTCGAGGAGTTCCGTGATTCCGGCTTCGAGACGTGCGCCGATCTCTGCGCCGTCGACTACCTGACCCATCCTCCCCGCCGGCTGCCCGAGGGCGTCTCGCCGAGCGGTTCGAGGTGGTGGTCAACCTGTTGTCGCTGTCCCAGCGCAAGCGGGTGCGGATCCGCCTGCAGGTGCCCGGGGGCGACCCGGTGGCGCCCTCGATCTTCTCGGTCTATCCCGGCGTGGAGGCCATGGAACGGGAGGCGTTCGACCTCTACGGCGTGCTGTTCGACGGCCACCCCGACCTGACCCGGATCCTCATGCCCGAGGACTGGGAAGGCCACCCGCTGCGCAAGGACTACGGCGTCGGCCGGGTGCCGGTGCAATTCAAGGGCGCACCGGGGCCGAGATGAGCGACCCGAAGTCGAGGCCCATACAGACGACGCTCCAGCCGCCGGGGAAGAGGACGGCCCGGCGACCGGTTCACCGGCGGCGCGAACGGATCACCGGTGCAGCCCGATGGCCGGGCGTCCAGTTCGCCGGCGCAGCCCGATGGCATCGCCATGGACGAGGCCGCCCTGGGCAACGAGGCCTGATGCTGGTGGCCGAGACCTCCGAGGGCCAACAGGAACTGAGCCGGCGCAGCACCACCGAGCCCGGCGAGCTCCGTCGTGAGGTGGGTGCGGTCCTGCGCATGCCCGAAGGCCAGGTGATCGACGCCTCGGACATCGACATCGAGCGCAGCGACGACGAGACCATGATCATCAACATGGGGCCCCAGCACCCCTCGACCCACGGTGTGCTGCGGCTCATGATCGAGCTCGACGGCGAGACCGTGCTGCGGACCAAGCCGGTGGTCGGCTACCTCCACACCGGCATGGAGAAGACCGGTGAGGAGCTGACCTACGTCCAGGGGGCGACCAACGTCACCCGGATGGACTACCTGGCCCCGCTGCACAACGAGCTGGTGTTCTCGCTGGCCACCGAGGCGCTGCTCGGCGTGGAGATGCCCGAGCGGGCCACCTGGATCCGCATGCTGATGGTGGAGCTGAACCGCCTGTCCTCCCACCTGATGTGGATGGCCACCAACGGGATGGACCTCGGGTCCACGTCCATGATGATCTACGGCTTCCGCGAGCGCGAGATGGTGCTCGCCTTCTTCGAGAAGGCCACCGGCCTGCGGATGAACCACAACTTCATCCGACCGGGCGGGGTGGCCGCCGACCTGCCCGACGGCTGGGAGGACGACGTCACCATCATCTGCGACACCGTCCTGCCCCGGACCGACGAGTACGACGAGCTGCTGACCGGTCAGCCCATCTTCCGGGAGCGGACCGAGGGCATCGGGCGCATCTCGGCCGAGGAGGCCCTGGCTCTCTCGCTCACCGGTCCCATCCTCCGGTCCACCGGCGTGCCCTGGGACCTCCGGCGCTCCATGCCCTACCTGGCCTACGAGCAGGTGGACTTCGACGTCATCGTCGGCACCTACGGCGACAACTTCGACCGCTACTCCATCCGCCTCAACGAGATCCGGGAGTCGGTCAAGATCGTCCGCCAGATCGTGGAGAAGATGCCGTTGGGGGACTACCGGGTGCAGGACAAGAAGGTCACGCCACCGCCGCGGGCCCGCATCGACGAGTCGATGGAGGCCCTCATCCACCACTTCAAGGTGTTCACCGAGGGCTTCAAGGTCCCCGAGGGCGAGGTCTATGTGGCCGTCGAGTCCCCACGGGGCGAGCTCGGCTGCTACCTGGTATCCGACGGCTCGTCCAAGCCCTACCGGATGCACATCCGCGGGCCGAGCTTCGTCAACCTCCAGGGCCTGCCCGTGATCATGCGGGGCGGTCTCATCGCCGATGCCATCGCCGACATCTCGTCGATCGACCCGGTCATGGGGGAGGTGGACCGGTGAGACACCCTTTGTCAACCTCAAACACACGTTCGATGTCAAGCGGCTCTGACGAATCGGTTTCGGTTGGCAACGTGTACTGCCTCGTCGTAGGCAATGTCGCGGGTGAGACAGTGCCAGAGGACCTCGAGCCAGCGATTGCCCAGGGCTCGCAGGGCGGCATGGTGGCCTTTGCCTTTGTCTCGGTGGGTGTCGTAGAACTCGCGGGCCCACCCGGATCGTGTGAGGCTTGTAAACGCCCACTGCTGCACGGCGTCGCGGAGATGTCCGTTACAGGCGAGTCGGTTGGCGACGACGAGCTCGTGCTTGCCCGAGCGGCGGGTGACTGGCGCCTTTCCGGCGTAGCATTGGAGGCCGTTCGGCGTGTCGAAGTTGGTGATGGCGCCGATCTCAGCGGCCACCCTGGCGGCGAGACGATCACCGAGGCCGGGAAAGCTCAGGTAGATCTCGCCGCCAGGGACAGCCGGCCCCAGACGGGCCGTCCTTGGGCTTGCGGGCGCGGCCCTGGCGAGGAGCGCCGAGCAGCAGTTCGCCCATGCGCCGCTCCCAGGCCCGACGCTGCGCGCCGAGGGCGAGGAGCTGGGTGGCAGCCAGGCGGATGGTGTCGGTCTTGGCTCGCACCAACCAGTCCCGGGCCACGAACTGGTTGCTGGCGAGAGCCGACTCCACCTGGTCGGCAAAGCGGTCAGGCCAGCCATGGCGGCAAGATCGAGCGAAGGCGACGACCTCCTCCCGCGACGCTCCGGCCAGGTCGTTCGCGGTTGGCCAGCGCTCCAACAGCCGCAGGACGGTAGGAGCGCCCATGTCGTCACCAGCGATGACCAAAGCGGCGGGGAACGTGCCGATCAGGTCGGCCCGCAACCGGTTGAGGATCCGGCGTTCGTCTTTAGCGGAGCGTTCGTCGTCGCGGGTGATCGAGCGCAGCTCGGCTGCTTCAGGCCCGTGGGGGACCAGCACTCGAAGCCGCTCGAAGCGGTCCAGGGCGATCACACAGGCGATGCGGGCGTCCTCGGCGTCGTCTTTCTTCTTCGCCGGGCCGCGTCGGCGTGCAACCAGATCAGGGTTGACTGGCACCACCGCGTAGCCGGCGTCTATCAGGCGCTCGACGAGCATCCCGTAGCTGGTCTCGAGCACCACCCTTACCTCAGCGGGATCCGGCTCGATCTCGGCGATCCGCGCGATCAGTGCGTCGATCGATCTCGGATCGTGCTCCACCCGGGCGATGTCGAACACCCCCTCGCCCGGTCGGCCGAGAGCGACGAGATGGAACTCCTCGGCCCAGTCGATTCCTACTCCAAGCACACTGTCTCCTTCGTTCGTCGGGCACCAACTGCGAAGGCACAGCACCGTGCTGATGGACCAGTCCTCATGGGACGACACCCTTGTTGGCGTCAGGCCTCCAAGACCACCCGCCGGGGACGCGGTCTCACTTCAGTCCTCAAGGGACAAGCACTAAAAGCGT
This sequence comes from uncultured Acidimicrobiaceae bacterium, assembly GCA_963717035.1. GTDB lineage: Bacteria > Actinomycetota > Acidimicrobiia > Acidimicrobiales > RAAP-2 > DASXMT01. Next base: position 21,428 of record CAVQVK010000045.1, read on the forward strand.
TCCCCGGCGGAGGCCTCTGCTATGGAAGGTAGACCCATCAGCACCATCACCCACCTCAGCGCGGACACGGTGACCCGGGCCCGCGAGCTGATCGCCCTCTACCCCGAGCCGCGCTCGGCCATGATCCCGTTGTGCCACCTGGCCCAGGAGCAAGACGGCTGGCTCACCCCCGAGGCCATGGCCGACATCGGCGACCTGCTGGGCGTGACCGCGGCCGAGGTGCTGGGGACGGCCTCGTTCTACGACATGTTGCACACCGAACCGGTGGGCTCCCACGTGGTCTCGGTGTGCACGAACATCGCCTGCCTGTTGAACGGCGCGTTGGAGCTGCTCGAACACGCGGAGCAGAGCCTGGGCGTCAACAGTGGCGGGACGACGAGGGACGGGACCATCACTCTGGAAGAGGCGGAGTGCCTGGCCGACTGCGACCGGGCCCCGTGCGTCCAGGTCAACCACCGCTTCGTCGGCGCCCAGAGCGCGGAGAGCTTCGACGCTCTGGTCGTCGAGCTGCGCAGCGGGAGCCGTGACGAGGAGATCCCCAGGCACGGCACGCTGAACCGGGTGCGCCGGACCGGGGGACTGGGGGTCGATCGCACCCAGATCGCCGCCGAGCGTCAAGCCATGGTCGAGGCCATCACGGCCCGGGCCGCCGAGGCCAAGGCCATCGAAGAGGCCAAGGCGGCCGAAGCGGCCAAGGTGGCTGATGCAGCCGACGCGGCGGACGCTGGCGGCGCGGCGGCGGCGCTGCCGATGCTGGCGGCGCGGGCGGCGCGGGCGGCGCGGCCGACGCGGGCGATCACCCCGCCGGAACGGACGCCTGATGACCATCACCGACCCGCCCAAGATCGTCACCTCGCGCCTGCAGTACGCCGACTCCCACACCCTCGAGCGCTACCTGGCCACCGGCGGGTACAACGGCCTGCGCAAGGCGTTGACCATGACCCCCGAGGCGGTGGCGGCCGAGGTGGACGCGGTCAGCCTGCTGGGCCGGGGCGGCGCCGGGTTCCCGGCCGGTCGAAAGTGGTCCATGCTGCGCAAGGCGCCAGTCACCTACTTGGTGATCAACGGCGACGAGAGCGAGCCGGCGACGTTCAAGGACCACCTGCTGATCGAGCGGGACCCCCACCAGCTGCTCGAGGGCGTGCTCATCGCCGCCTACGCGCTGCAGGTGACCCAGGTGTTCATCTACATCCGGGGTGAGTTCGCCCTCGGGCTCGAGCGGGTGCAGGCCGCGCTCAACGACGCCTATGCCCACGGCGCGGTGGGGGCGAACATCTTCGATTCCGGGTTCTCGATCGACGTGGTCGTGCACCCGGGCGCGGGGGCCTACATCTGCGGCGAGGAGACCGCGCTGCTCGAGTCGCTGGAGGGTAAGCGCGGCTTTCCCCGCATCAAGCCGCCGTTCTTCCCTGCCGCCATCGGCCTCTACGGCGAGCCCACCGTGGTCAACAACGTGGAGACCATGTCGAGCCTGCCGTGGATCATCGACCACGGCCGGGATGCTTTCACCGCGCTCGGCGAGGGGCGCTCCACCGGGACCCGGTTGTTTGCCCTGGCCGGTCACGTCAACAAGCCCGGTGTCTTCGAGGTGGAGATGGTGAAGACCACCTTCGCCGACCTCATCCACGCACCGGTCCTGGGCGGCGGGATCCGTCACGGACGAGAGCTCAAGGCGTTCATCCCAGGCGGCGTATCGGCCCCGTGGTTCGGTCCCGACCAGGTGGACCTGGCCCTGGGCCAGGACGAGGTGGCCAATGCCGGCTCCATGTTGGGGTCGGGCTCGGTGGTGGTCATGGACGATCACACCTGTGTCGTGCGGGCCGCGTGGCGCATCACCAAGTTCTTCGCCCGGGAGTCGTGCGGCCAGTGCACGCCCTGCCGCGAGGGTTCGGGCTGGTTGCTCAAGATCATGGAGCGGATCGAGTCCGGACGGGGCCGCGAGGAGGACCTCGACCTGCTGCTCGACGTGTGCGACAACATCTCCCCCGGGCTGGCCTGGCCGCCCCAGCAGACCACCATCTGCGTCCTCGGTCCCTCGATCCCCTCGTCGATCGGGTCGGCCATCACCATGTTCCGCGACGAGTTCCTGGTCCACATCAAAGAGGGAGGCTGCCCGTATGAGTGAGCCCACCCCTGCCTCGGTGGCTAAAACCCCGGCGCCCGGCGCTGGCCCGGCGCCCGGCGCCGGCGCGCCGTCGATCCCGCCCGAAGAGGCCGTGAACTTCACCCTCGACGGTCGGCCGGCAACCGGTCGGAAGGGCGAGATGCTGATCGCCGCGGCCGAGCGAGCCGGTACCTTCATTCCCCGGTTCTGCTATCACCCGCGCATGAAGCCGGTGGGCATGTGCCGGATGTGCCTGGTCGAGGTGAGCGGACCCCGGGGTGCCTCGCTGCAGCCGTCCTGTTTCGTGGAGGTGGCCGAGGGCTCCGAGGTGGTGACCACCTCGGACAAGGTGAAAAAGGCCCAGGACGGGGTGCTCGAATTCCTCCTGATCAACCACCCACTGGACTGCCCGGTGTGTGACAAGGGGGGCGAGTGCCCCCTCCAGGACCAGACCTTGGCCTACGGGCCGGGCGAGACCCGGTTCGTGGAGGAGAAGCGCCACTTCGAAAAGCCCATCCCCATCTCCGAGCTGGTGCTGCTCGACCGCGAGCGGTGCATCCAGTGCGGTCGCTGCACCCGGTTCGCAGCCGAGATCGCCGGCGAGGCCCAGATCGACTTCATCGGACGGGGCGACAGCATCGAGGTCAACACCTTCCCCGAACTGCCGTTCACCTCGTACTTCTCGGGCAACACCATCCAGATCTGCCCGGTGGGGGCCTTGACCGCCACCCAGTACCGGTTCACGGCGCGGCCGTGGGACCTCGACCAGGTGGAGTCCACCTGCCCGACCTGCGCGGTGGGGTGCCGGGTGGCCGTGCAGTCGTCGGCCAACCGGGTCACCCGACTGATGGGCATCGACGCCGAGCCGGTCAACCATGGCTGGCTGTGCGACAAGGGCCGGTTCGCCTACGAGTCGGTCAACAGCGACCAGCGCCTGGTGGAGCCGATGGTGCGCAAGAACGGCGAGCTGGTCCCGGCCACCTGGTACGAAGCCCTACGGACGGTGGCTGACGGCCTGAAGCGCGCCGGTGGTTCGAAATCGGGTGGCTCAGCGTCGGGTGGGGGAGCGTCGGGTGGGGGGCGTCGGGTGGCTCGGCGTCGAGTGCGACTGGCTCAGCGTCGAGTGGCTCTGCGTCGAGTGGCTCTGTGGGCGGTGGTGGCGCAGCGGGCGCCGGCGTCGGGGTCATCGGCGGTGCCCGGCTGACCAACGAAGGGGCCTACGCCTGGGCCAAGCTGGCCAAGGGCGTCCTCGGCACCGATTCGGTCGACGCCCAGCTGGGCGACGGGCTCCCGGCCGAACTGGTCCTTGGCCTGCCGAGGGCCACCATCGACCAGGCCGCTTCGGCCGACACGGTCGTGCTGCTGTCCGGCGATCTCCGCGAGGAGCTCCCCATCCTGTTTCTGCGCCTGCGCTCTGCCGTGGTCGATGGCAACCTCGCCGTGGTCGAGCTGTCGCCCCAGGACACCTCGCTCACCTCGTACGCCGCCGCATCGCTCCGGTACCGGGCCGGTGAGGCCACCGCTCTGGCCACTGCCGTCGTGGCCGCCGAGGGCACCCCCGCACCCGAGGGCGTCGACGCCGCGGTTCTGGCCGACGCCCGTCGCTTTGTCGCCGCCGACAACGTGGTGGTGGTGGTGGGCCGTCCGTCCCTGGCCGAGGACGCCACCTTGGTGGCCGACGCCGCCCAGACGCTCGCCGCCGCCCTACCCAACGCCCGGTTCCTTCCCGCCCTCCGCCGGGGCAACGTCAACGGTGCCCTGGACATGGGGTTGGCCCCCGGACTGCTCCCGGGCCGGACCACCCTCGAAGCCGGCCGCGACTGGTTCGGCCAGGCGTGGGGCAGCGTGCCCGCCGAGCGCGGGCTCGATACCGCGGGCATGCTCGGCGCGGCCGAGGCGGGCCACCTGGGTGCCCTGGTCCTGTTAGGGGCCGATCCGCGTACCGACTTCCCCGACCGGGGCCTGGCTCAACGGGCCCTCGACAACATCGACTTCATCGTCTCCATCGCCACCTCGCCCGACGCATCCACCGCCATCGCCGACGTGGTGCTGCCGGTGGCCGCCGATCACGAACGACCGGGCACCACCACCAACATCGAGGGACGAATCAGCCGGGTGGGCCAGAAGCTGGTCGCTCCCGGCCAGGCCTGGCCCGACTGGATGATCGCCGTCGAGCTGGCCGTGCACCTCGACGGGGACCTCGGCCTCGACTCGATGGCCGAGGTCTGGGACGAGATCGAACGGCTGGCGCCGGCCTACCGCGGCATCACCGGGACCGTCCTCGAGGTGGCTGCATCGGTGGACGGCATCGTCGCCCCCCTCACCTCCACACCGGTGGAGCTCTCCCGCCGCCAACTGGCTGCGCCCCTCGACCCGATCGCCATCCCCGGCGTGGAGTCGGTCGAGCGCCAGGGCGCCCCCCTCGAGCCGGCTTCGCCGAGTTCCCGACCGCCGACCTGGCCGCCGCCGGTCTGGGCGGCAACGGGGTCGGTGGCGGCGGCTCGGGCGGCACCGGCACCGGCACCGGCACGGCGCACCGGTCCGACCGGCGCTGATCACCGGGCCCATGCAGCTCGATGCCCCTCGGGTGCCCAACACCGACAGCTATTCCCATCGGCTGGTCGCCGGTCGCCGCCTGTACGACGACGGCGCCGCCGTGCAGTCCATACCGTCGCTGGCCGGCCTGGTCGGGGCGGCACCGCTCCGGGCCAATCCGCACGACCTCGACGACCTCGGCCTCGGGGCCGGTGGCCGGGTCCGGGTCAAGACGGCTCGGGCCTCCGCCGTGCTCGAGGTGACCCCCGACCCGGCCCTGCCTCGCCGGGTGGTGGCCGTCGACTTCAACGTCCCGCTGGCCGAAGGCACGCCGGCGACTTGATCGACTCCTCGGTGCCGGTCACCGAGCTGCGGATGGAGACGCCATGACCCCGATCGTCCACGCCGTCACGCCCTTCATCGCCACCGATCCCCTCTTCCCGGCCAACGGCAACGTGGGGTTGGCCATCTTCCTGATCGTCCTCATCAAGGTGGTGGTGGTCTTCGCCGCGCTGATGGTGGCCGTCATGCTGATGATCTGGTTCGAGCGCAAGGTCATCTCGGATATGCAGAGCCGGATCGGTCCCAACCGGGCCGGGCCCTTCGGCATACTGCAGACCCTGGCCGACGGGATCAAGCTCTTCTTCAAGGAGGACCTGGTCCCCGACCGGTCCGACCGGTTCGTCTTCAAGCTGGCGCCCTATCTGGTCATCATCCCGGCCTTCTTGAGCTTTGCCATCGTGCCCATCGGCGGCCAGGTCACCGTGGCCGGCCATACCTTCGACCTGCAGCTGGCCGACCCGCCCATGGGCATCCTGTGGCTGCTGGCCATGTCGTCCATCAGCGTCTACGGGATCATGCTGGCCGGTTGGTCCTCGGGCTCGAAGTACCCGTTGCTCGGTTCGGTGCGGGCGTCGGCCCAGATGATCTCGTATGAGGCGGCCATGGGCCTGAGCGTGGTCACCGTGGTCCTCATCACCGGTGCCCTGTCCACCCGGACCATTGTCGAATCCCAGGCCCAGCACCTGTGGCAGTGGAACGCCATCCGGCTCGGCGTGGTCCCGTTCATCATCTTCCTGGTGGCGGTGACGGCCGAGACCAACCGGCCCCCGTTCGACCTGACCGAGGCCGACTCGGAGCTGGTGGGCGGGTTCAACACCGAGTACTCGTCGATCCGCTTCGCCCTCTTCTACCTGGCCGAGTTCATGAACACCATCACCATGTCGGCCATCGTGGTCACTCTGTTCTTCGGGGGACCCGACGGGCCGATCCCCCATATTCCTCATACCTATGGCTCTGGCCCATCGTGTGGTTCCTGGCCAAGACCATCGTGTTCCTGTTCCTCTACGTGTGGCTACGGGCCGCACTGCCCCGGATGCGCTACGACCAGCTCATGGACCTGGGCTGGAAGCGCCTCATCCCGCTCTCGCTGGCCTGGCTGATGATCGTGGCCGGGTTCGTGATCGCGCGCCTGGTGGGGGCTGGGCATCGCCGTTGCCGTGGTGGCCTGCGCCGTGCTCATCAAGCGGGCCTTCGCCGTGGGCGACACCCGCGAGGAGGAACTGCCGATCGTCCCGCCGGTGGGCCGGCGGCTCTGGAACCGCCCGGAACTGGTCCCGGTCCCTCCTGAGCCGAGTGAGGACTGATGGCCACCCCCGAACCCCCTCGCCAGCGGCAGAACTTTCTCGGCGGCTTCAAGCTGACCCTCGAGCACCTGGGGCGCTTGCCGGTGACCCGGCAGTACCCCGAGGAGAAGCGAGCCAAGCAGCCGCGCCAGCACGGGCGCCATGTCCTCAACCGGTACGAGGACGGGATGGAGAAGTGCATCGGGTGCGAGCTCTGCGCCGGGGTGTGCCCGGCCGACTGCATCTACGTGCGCGGCCTGGACAACCCGCCCGACGACCCGGTCTCCCCTGGCGAGCGCTACGGCTTCATCTACGAGATCAACTTCCTGCGCTGCATCCACTGCGACCTGTGCGTGGAGGCCTGCCCGACCGAGGCCATCACCGAGTCCAAGATGTTCGAGTTCTCGTTCACCAACCGGTCCGACGCCATCTACACCAAAGAAGAGCTCCTGGTCGATGACCACGGGCATGCCCAAGAAGCTGCCGTGGGAGGACTGGCGGGAGGGCGACGACCTCTACACCTCGGGTTGGATGCGGGCCACGTCCCCGTCGGGCAGCGCCGCCTACGAGGGCCAGGTCCAATGGTCCGGGGACTTGGGCTACGGGGTCCGCTCGCCCGAAGGGGGCCAGAGCGGCAAGCGGGATGATGCCACCACCGGCTCCAAGCCCTTGCGGGAGACCCTCGAGCGCCATCTGAGCCCAGCCGACCAGCCGGCGGCCAAGCGCGGTCCCCGCGGGGCCATCGGCCGGATGATCGAGAAGGCCGAGCGGTTCTCGCCCAGCGCCAGCCGCAAGCACAAGGCCAAGGCCGACGCTGACTACGCCGAGGCCCTGTCGGCCGGGGACAGCGATCGGGGTAAGACGGCGCGCGCCGTGTCGGACTCCCTCGCGGCCCCCAGTGCCGACCCGGCCCAGAGCGCCCACTCGGCCCCGAGCGCCGACCCGGCCCACAACGAACCCACCGAAGACGTCGCCCCGACCGACAGCACCGAGGCTGATGGGGGTAGCCGGTGATGCTCGCGTTCGTGAACGGGGTGGTTCTCGCCCCGCTGGCCGCCACTCATGCCACCTGGACGGACATCGGTACGTTTGCAGTGGCCGCGGCCATCGTGCTGGCCGGGGCCATCGGGGTGGTCATCGCCCGCAACCCGGTCCATGCCGCCTTGATGCTGGTCATGACCCTGTTCGGGATCGCCGTGCTCTTCGTGCTCCAGCGGGCCGACTTCTGGGCCGCGGTGCAGGTGATCGTCTACGCCGGCGCCATCGTCGTGCTGTTCCTGTTCGTCATCATGTTCTTGGGCGTCGACAAGACCGAGAGCGTGAAAGTCGAACCCTTGCGCGGCCAACGCCCCTGGCCGCGGGCCTGGTGGCGCTGGGCCTGGCCGGCGTGCTGATCTTGGGCCTGGTCTCCCACTGGACCACCGGTAAGGCTTCGGTGGCCGGGGTGGCCAACGGTCCCGGCAGCAACGTGGCCAAGCTGGGCAAGTCGGTCTTCACCACCTACCTGTTCCCCTTCGAGGTGACGTCCGCATTGTTGGTGATCGCCGTCGTGGGTGCGGTGGTGCTGGCTCGGCGTCCACCATCGGGGGGCAGCGACCTCCCCGGGCCGGTCGATGCGACCGGCGCCCCCATCGATGCGACCGGCGAGGCAGTCGGCGACCCCGTCGATGCGCCCGGTGACACGATCGATTCGACCACCGAGACCATCGACGAGGAGGTGGCACCGTGACCATCGCCGGGGCCTGGTACCTGGGACTGGCAGCCGTACTGTTCTCGATCGGGGCCCTCGGGTTGCTGATCCGGCGCAACGTGCTGGTGATGTTCATGTGCGTGGAGCTGATGCTCAACGCCGCCAATCTGACCTTTGTCACCTTCGCCCGCATGATGAACGACATCGGCGGGCAGGTCTTGGTCTTCTTCGTGCTGGTGGTGGCTGCCGCTGAGGTGGTCGTCGGGCTCGGCATCGTCGTAGCCATCTTCCGACGCCGGGCCAACGCCACTGCGGACGACCTCCACTTGATGAAGGGCTGAGCGGCCGATGCTGCACGTTACGTACCTCATCGTCTTGCTGCCCCTGGTCGGTTTTGCCGCCCAGGTGCTGTTCGGTCGGCGCATGGGCGATCCCCAGGCCGGCGTGGTGGCCACCATCTTCGTGGCCGCCTCGTTCGTGGTCTCCGTGGTGGTGTTCTTCGCCCTGTTGAACGTGCACACCCCGGTGCGCTCGTACACCCAGACGCTGTACACCTTCTTGCCCGTGGGCGGGCTCCACGTCAACGCGGCGCTCTATGTCGACCCGCTGTCGATGACCATGGTGCTGTTCATCACCGGCATCAGCACGCTCATCCACCTGTACTCCATCTCCTACATGAAGGGCGACCGGGACTACCCCAAGTTCTTCTTGTACATGAACCTGTTCGTGGCCTCGATGCTGATCCTGGTCCTCGGGTCCAACATGTTGATGACCTTCATCGGCTGGGAGGGAGTGGGCGCCTGCTCGTACTGGCTGATCTCCTTCTGGTTCACCCGGGACTCGGCCGCCAGTGCCGGGAAGAAGGCGTTCATCTACAACCGGGTCGGCGACGTCGGCTTCTTGTTGGCCATGTTCCTGACGTTCGAGAAGGTGGGCTCGCTCAACTACCAGGTCGTCTTCTCCCACCTCTCGGAGATCGGACCGGGCAACATCACGGCCATCACCTTGTTGCTGTTCCTGGGCGCGGCGGGAAAGTCGGCCCAGCTCCCGTTGTTCCCCTGGCTGGCCGACGCCATGGAGGGCCCGACGCCGGTCTCCGCCCTGATCCACGCGGCCACCATGGTCACCGCTGGTGTGTACCTGATGTGCCGGGTCAACCCGTTGCTCCACGCCTCACCGGACGCCGCGTTCACCGTGGCCATCATCGGCGCAGCCACGGCCTTCGTGGCCGCCACCATCGCCTGTGCCCAGAACGACATCAAAAAGGTGCTGGCCTTTTCCACCGTGTCCCAGCTCGGGTACATGTTCCTGGCCGTGGGCACCGGCGCCTATGAGGCCGCCATCTTCTTGATGGTGGCCCACGCCTTCTTCAAGGGCCTCTTGTTCCTGGGCGCCGGCTCGGTCATCCATGGACTGCACGACGAACAGGACCTCAAGCGCATGGGCAACCTGCGCCGGTACGTCAAGCTCACCTTCTGGACCTTCACCGTCGGCTGGCTGGCCATTGCCGGTGTGCCCCCGCTGTCCGGGTTCTGGGCCAAGGGCGATGTGCTCGATGCCGCCTGGGCCCGGCACCCGGCCCTGTGGGTGGTGGGTATCGTGACCGCGCTCCTCACCGCCTACTACATGAGCCGCCTGTCGGGACTGGCCTTCTTCGGCCAGGACCGCTGGAACAAGGAGCCCATCGACCCCGGCGATCCCGGCGTCCACGCCCAAGGGGCCATTTCCAAGCCGCACGAGTCGCCATGGCCGATGCGTATCCCGCTGATCGTCCTGGCCATTCTGGCCTTCTTCGGCGGCGTGCTCAGCTTCCCGTGGTCGACCCGGTACAACTTGTTGAAGTGGGTGAACCCGGTGTTCGGGTCCAACATGTACAACGCGCACGAGAGCACGAGCGTTCAGTGGGGGCTGGCCATCACCGACTCGGTGATCGCCGTCATCGGTGTGGCCATCGCCCTCGCCTTGTGGACTCGCCGAGCCAACCGCCCGGAGCTGGAGCCCACCTTCTTGCGCCGGTGGTGGTTCATCGACGCCCTCTTCGACACCGTCTTCAGCCGATCGGGCACCCGACTGGCCCAGTTCTCGGCCACGGTGGTGGAGGACGGCATCATCGACGGTGCCGTCAACGGTGTGGGCACGTTGGTCCGTCGCACCGGCGGTCTGGTCCGAAAGGTCCAGTCCGGGTACGTCCGCAACTACGCCTTGGCCATTGTCCTCGGGGTCGTCGCCGTACTCGCCTTCATGCTCTCTCGACTGTGGTGGTCGTAGTGACCAACTCGTCCTCGTTTCCCTTTCTCACCGTCTTGGTGTTGGTGCCCGCCATCGGCGCCGCGGTGGTGGCGCTGATCCCCACCGCGTCGGTGGCCAAGTGGTTCCACGAAGCGGTCGGGCTGGTGGTGACGGTGGTGACCCTGATCATCGCCGTGGCCATCGCTTTCAAGTTCCGCACCGGGTTCGGTGGCTACCAGCTCACCTCGAACCACGTGTGGGCCAAGGCCCTCGGCATCCATTGGTCGCTGGGCATCGACGGGATCTCCCTGTTTCTGGTTCTCCTGTCCGCCTTGTTGTTCCCCTTGTGCATCTTGGGGGCCAGGACGAAGCGGGACCCCCGAGCGTTCGTCGCCTGGTTGCTGGTCCTCGAGACGGCGTGCCTCGGAAGCTTCATCTCGCTCGACTTGATGCTGTTCTTCCTCTTCTTCGAGCTGACCCTGGTGCCGGTGTACTTCCTCATCGGGGGCTGGGGGTATTCCCGCCGGGGTTATGCCACGGTCAAGTTCTTCATCTACACCTTCGGGGGCTCGGCCTTCTTGTTGGTGGGGATCCTGGCCGTGGCCTTTATCCACCAATCCCAGACCGGCGTGCTGACCTTCGAGCTCCCCGCCCTCATGCACACCCACTTCTCGGGGACCGCCGGGGTGCTGTTGTTCCTGGCTTTCACGGCCGCCTTCGCCGTCAAGGCCCCCCTGTTCCCGTTCCACACCTGGTCACCTGACGCCTATGCCCAGGCGCCGACGGCGGGATCGGTGATCCTGGCCGCGGTCATGGCCAAGTTGGGCACCTACGGGATCATCCGGTTCGACCTCAATCTGTTCCCTCAGGCCACGAGGACGCTGGCCCCGATCCTGTTGACCCTGGCCGTGATCGGCATCCTCTACGGTGCCGTCGTCGCCAGCGTCCAAAAGGACATGAAGCGCCTGGTGGCCTACTCCTCGCTGGCCCACATCGGCTTCATCGCATTGGGCACGTTCGCGCTGACCACCCAGGGCGTCTCCGGCGGCGTCATCCAGATGATCAACCACGGGCTGATCATCGCCGCCATGTTCATCCTCATCGGGTGGATCTACGAGCGCCGGAAGACTTGGCAGGTGACTCAGCTCCGCGGCCTCCAGTGGTCAGCCCCGGTGATGGCCGGCATCTTCACCCTCTTCGTCATGGCTTCCATCGGGCTTCCCGGCCTGAACGGTTTCGTGGGCGAGTTCCTGATCCTGTCGGGTACGTTCCTCGTCCACCGGTGGTGGGCGGTGGCGGCCACGCTCGGCGTGGTTCTGGCCGCGGTGTACCTGCTCTGGATGTACCAGCAGGTCTTCCACGGCAAACCCGACGCCGAGAGCGAGAAGATCCGCGACCTGGGCTGGAACGAACGGCTGATCATGGTGCCGCTCATCGTGATCATCGTCTTCCTCGGCGTGTACCCCAAGCCGGTCCTGGACCGGATCACGCCGTCGGTCAATCAGCTGCTCGTGCACGTTGATCAGGTCACCCACACCCGCCAGCCGGCCGTGGCCACCGGCGGGTCACCGGTCGCGGCCTCGTCGAGTGCCACTGGGACAGGAGGTCAGCCCTGATGCCCACCAACCTCCTGGCTGCCGCCAGTTCGGCCGCCGCGACCTTCCACACGCCCCACATCAACTACCTCAGCATCCTGCCCATTCTCATCATGATGGGTGGGGCGATCCTACTCATGGGGGCCTCGTCCCTGTTGCGCAAGATCTTCGGGGTGGGGGTGGGCACGTGGGCGACGGTGATGGTGTCGGTGGCCTCCCTGGTCGCCGCCATCGTGCAATGGCACGACGTGACCACCCATGGGGCCAAGGTGACCATCGCTGGAGCCGTGGCCTACGACGGCTTCAGCGTGTTCATCCAGGTCGTGGTGTCGATCACCATTCTCCTCACCGCCCTGATCGGGGACGGCTACCTCCGTCGTGAGGGGATCGAGGGATGTGAGTTCCACGTCCTGGCCATGTTGTCGGCGTCGGGGGCCATGCTCATGGGGTCGGCCAACGACCTCATCGTGGTTTTTCTAGGCCTCGAGATCCTCTCCATCGCCCTCTACGTGCTGGCTGCGTTCAATCACAAACGAGCCGAATCGGGCGAGGCCGCGCTCAAGTACTTCGTGCTCGGGGCCTTCTCGTCGGCCATCTTCGTCTACGGCATCGCCCTCGTCTACGGAGCCACCGGCACCACCAACGTCCCCCAGATCGCCAGCTACCTGTCCAAGAACGTGGTGGCCTCCAACGGCGTGCTCTTGGCCGGGATGGCCCTGTTGCTGGTCGGCTTCGGCTTCAAGATCGCCGCCGTGCCCTTCCACATGTGGTCGCCCGACGTCTACCAGGGCTCACCGTCGCCGGTTACCGGGTTCATGGCCGCCGTGGCCAAGGCGGGCGCGTTCGCCGCATTGCTGCGGGTGTTCGTCTCGTCCTTCGGTGTGGTCCGCACTGACTGGCAGCCCATCGTGTGGGGTCTGGCCATCCTCAGTCTCGTGGTCGGAGCCGTGCTCGCCCTCGTCCAGCGCGACGTCAAGCGCATGATGGCGTACTCCTCCATCAACCATGCCGGCTTCATCCTGTTGGGCGTGCAGGCGGCCGACGCCCGCGGCGTGTCCGCGTCGCTCTACTACCTGTTCGCCTACATGTTCATGGTCATCGGCACCTTCGCGGTGATCACGGTGATCGGCCGGATGGGGGACACCGGTCATCAGCTCTCGGACTATCGGGGCTTGGCCCGTCGCCAACCGGTCTTGGCCGGCGGCGTTCGCCGTCTTCTTGTTGGCCCAGGCCGGGGTCCCGTTCACCACCGGCTTCCTGGCCAAGTTCCAGGTGGTGGCGGCGGCCGTCGACGTGCACTCCTACGCACTGGCCGTCGTGGCCATGGTGTCGGCGGCCATTGCCGCCTTCTTCTACCTGCGGGTGGGGATCACCATGTACTCACCCGTGGGTGCCGTCGCCGACCCGGTCCCCGGCGAGATCGACCCGGCCGCTTCCATGCCGACCGGGGGCGGGGACGATCCCGATGCCCTCGGTGCCCTCGGTGATGTCGATGGGGCTACCGATGGGATTCCGGCCACTGTGTCCGCCGAGCGTCCGGGGGTGGCCCACCGGCCCGGAGCAATCGAGCGAACCAGCCTGGCCTTGATGACCGAGGCGCCGGCGGATGCCGACGTGGCCAACCGGGTGGTGCGTGTCCCCGGGTTGACCTGGGTGGCCATCTCCTTGTGTGCCGCGTTCACCGTGGTGTTCGGCATCATCCCCGAGCCCATCATCGACTTCGCCCACCAGGCCACCTTGTTGTTCATCTCCTAGTCCCTTCAGGGATTCAATCTCTGAGCCTGTAGGTCTGAGGAATCTGGGAGAGAGCCCGGTCCGGTCGGCCAGATAGCCGATCGAACAGGGTCTGGGTGGCTCATCCGTTCGAGGTTTGGACCAGACGGAGCGAATTGACGAGAAGGGTTCCCGTTCCAGCCCAAAAGACCCTCACGAAGAGCTCTCGCCGGGCGGGGACCGAGAACGACAGCTCCTTGCTCCCGTGAGCCGACGGTGACAAGTAGGTGTGCAACACCGTCACCGCATGAGTGGAGGGCGACAAGTTGGCCAGGGTCACATCAGCTGGAGCGGCCTGCTGACTCGGATCGTCCAGTCGATACGAGATAGTCGCCTGGTAGTGACCGGGAGGGAACATCCAACCCGGGCCGAACGTCGACCGCGCCCTGCGATTGGCTGCCCGTCACGATGCGACTCTTTCCGACGACATGACCGACCTGGGATGGCATTTGTTTGGGGTAGAAGGTCAGAGGAGCCATGACCTGAGCAGCAGAAGCGGCGGTCAAGATGGCCGTGACGGCAACGGCAGCAGCGGCCAGAAGGGGGGCTCCCTTGCGTGCTGGAGGCGCCAACAGCCGTGCCACGCACGTGACGACCAAGGCGGCAATGGCGACGAGACAGAGCACACCCCAAAGAACTCTCGGACTCGACCACGCCCCGGTCAGCTGATTGAAGCTGGGTAAGAAGTGGTTGATCGGGCCCCACCAGCCCCCACCGGGCGGGACGAGGATCGAGCCCACCTGGTTGTAGTAGACGTGGTCGTGATTCAAGATCGAGACAAGTTGACCGACGTAGAGACCCACAATGAGAAGGGTCACGACGACGGCGGCGGAGCGCCGTTGCTCGAAGAGCTTCAGCAGGCAGAGACCGGCGAATGCCAACAACACCGGGCACGCCGCCCACTGGAAGCGGCCCAGGAAACTGGTGCCCCCAAAGGTGCCGCCGAACGCGCCGCCCGACACGACAATGGCAATGACGACCAAGATGGTGGCGATAGCGGTCACTGGCATACGTCGGCGGCAGACCCACAAGGCTGCCACCCCTAAGAGGATGACCGGGAATTGCACGAGGATTCCCTGTTGGCCGCCGAAGAGGAGGGCAACGATCCGCCGTCCACGCGGTGGCGCCCCAGCTGAACGTCTCGCCCGGTGGGCCGCCCAGGCGGCCAAAGACGTACAGGTTGTAGGCCGCCAATAGCACCCAGAAGGCCCCAGCGACGCCCAGTCCCATGAGCAGGGGTCTGGCCGGGAGTGGCCTTCGCCGCCGGCGGACGACAACCAGGGCCACAGCGAGGATGACGGCAAAGAGGATGTTCTGGGTGTGCAGCCAGGGGAGGAACCCGAGGAACAGGCCGCACCAGATCAGATGCCAGTTGGACCAGCGACCGAGCAGTTCGGTCTGGGCGATCAACATCACAGCGATGGCGATCATCAGCCCGCTCAGGAGATCCGGGTAGATCTGGGTCGAGGCCAGCAGGTATGCGGGAGAAAGGAACAGGCCGACGATGGCCATGCTCCACGGCGACCGAACACCACTGAGCTTTCCGACCAGGTAGGAAAGCAGGGTCGTGAGCAGCGCAATCAGGACCAGGAGAGCGAGCTCGGCCCCGCGTCGGCCGCCGTAGGTCACGGGCAGGGCGAGGAGGAACGGCAGGCCCAAATTGTGAAAGGCGAAGGTACTCCCGTGACTCCACCAGAGCTGCTCGGGCGTTGGATGTGGCCACTACCGAAATTGTGGGTCGCTACGGCGTACAAATATGCCGTGTTTACGTCCAGCGAATGGAATCGCCCGAGGGCCTCGGCATCGACCAGGTAGTGGGGCTCGTCGCCCGTCAGGCGAACCCCCTGGTCACGAATCACCTTCAGCATGCCGATCGATGCAGCCGTGAGGGACAGAGCGGCCAGACCGCCGACGAGCACCGACCGGAAGGATGGCCACGCTCGAACCTGACGACGAGCCGATGGTGCGGTGTGTGTGTGGCGCGGACGGCTGGTTCGGCCTGAGTGGGGATCGTGCCGGTCTGCGTCACTCGACGCGCCTCTCCCCGGGTACGCCGATGTCCGCACGGGCCACGATGGTACTGGCCTTTGGTAGGCGGACTCATCATCGCCGTCACAAGGGAGAGCGGGCTCATCACCGCTGTCAGCAGGGAGAGAAGCGTCCCCGTCCGGGCCAGGTGCTGCGGTTACTGTGAGTGGCACCGTCGGAACACAGAGGGGATGTGGATCGTGAGCACCGCCCCAACCGCGGCTTGCCGAGCCCGCCAGTCGTCAGGGGACGAAAAGCGAACCCACGGGACATCGCCCGCATCGTCGCCGCACTGGTCATCGTCGGCTTCCTCATCGCCTTCGTGGTGGAGAACAGCGAGCAGGTGAACGTCCACTTTGTCTTCTTCAGCCACCGGGTGAGCTTGATCTGGGCGCTTGTGGTCGCCGCCGTCCTCGGTGCGCTGGCCGACCGGCTGTTCCTGTGGCGCACGGCGACGGCGCAAGAGCCAGAAGGCGGAGGAGGGCTAATCGGTGGCCGTCGATTCGCCCGAGATCGGTTCGGGTTGGCGCGCCTTTGCCGGCGTGCTCATCCTCATCGCCGGGATATTCAACATCATCGACGGCATCGTGGCCGTGGCTGACGCCAAGTACCTGACCGACCGTCTGATCTTCGGAGATCTTCGTTCCTGGGGTTGGGCCATCCTGGCTATCGGCGCCGTCCAGTTCCTGGTCGGCATGGCCATATTCAGTGGCTCGGGCTTGGCCGCGTTCTTGGGTGTCCTCATCGCCGGCTTGAACGCCATCGGCCAACTGCTCTTCCTCCGGACCTATCCCATGTGGTCGGTCATCACCATCGCTATCGACTTGCTGATCATCTATGGTCTGACCGCCTACGGTCATGTCCGCCGTCAACACGTCAGCTGATCCGGTGGCGGTCCCCAATGCCCGTTACTGACGACGAGCCGCTCGACGATCTCGCGCGTCCGAGTCGAGTCTCTCCAGCGGGAGAACGAGCAGCTCCGGGAGTCCGCCGAAGCGAAGCCGCCGCCCTGGGCTGGCCGCGGCGACCGGGGCGATGGCGAAGGCTGTCGTCGTGGGTGCTCATCGTCCTGGCCAGCCTGCTAGCCATCGTCTCGGTACTAGTCGTATTCGTACGCAACGAGGTCCTCGACACCAACACCTACGTCGCCACCGTGGGTCCGTTGGCCTCGGACCCGGCCATCCAGTCGGCGGTGGCCAATCGGTGAGCAAGCAACTGACCAGGAAGGTCGACGTCCAACAGCGGGTGTCCAACGCCTTCCGCCGAAGGCCGAGTTCCTGGCCGCGCCGATCACGTCGGGAATGGAGTCTCTGGTCCACCAGGTCACTCTCAAGTTCGTCCAATCCCCCGCGTTCAAGAAACTATGGGTCACGATCAACGAGCGGCCCATAAACAGGTGGTGGCCCTGCTGACCGGTGACAACTCCGGCGTGCTCACCTCAGACCAGGGCAAGGTCGCTCTCGACCTCGGCAACGTGCAGGCCAAGGTCAGACAGGCGCTCGACAACAAGGGATCACCATCTTCGACAAGGTTCCGACGACCAACACACGAGCTTCGTCCTGTTCGAATCGGACCAGTTGATCAAGCTCCAAGGGCTGATCCGCACGCTCGACCGCCTGGCCTATCTGCTTGCCGATCGTGAGCGTGGTCTTTTCGCCGGCGGCATCCTCCTCACCGAGAACCGGCGCCGGGGCCTGGTGCGCGCCGCCATCGGGTTGGCCGCAGGCTATGGGACTCTGCTGGTGGGGGTGGCCGTGGGTCGTGACCAGTACCTCAACGCGCTGGGCATCCTCGGTCTCCCTGCCGGCGGCGGCGAATGCCTATGACGCCATTACCGCGTTCCCGCTGGGGACGACGAGGGTGGTCCTCCTCGTCGCGGTGCATCGTCGCCCTTGTCGGCATCGCCGTGGGGAACAACCGCCTCCGTTCGTGGGCGCGATCGGTCAACAAGCCGCGATGGTTCGCCGACAGCCCGTCCATCGCTGGATGCGAGCCATCGCCGTCCCGTGCAGTGGGCGACGTTGGCCGTCGGGTTCGTGGTGCTCGTCGTGTGGGACAACCCGACGCCCCGGGTTGCCATCGTCACTGTGGTCATCGCCCTGGCCGTCGTCGGCCTGATCGGTGCTGTGGCCGGACGGCGGGCGATTCTGGTGGTCGCACCGGGCGGGCCCGGTGGCGGGTCGTCCAGCGACGCGCCTGGCTCCGGGCCGACCGAACGACGGGCCTGTTCCGCCGATGTGGGCCACAGGCGCGACACCGAGCAGACCGACAGCGCGGCGCAGATGGCGATACGGACACCAGCGACGGGAAGGCCTGACCTCGGCCCGCATCCTCGGGATGCTTCAGATCAGCGTGGCGACGTCCGATGCGGGATGGGCTCGGCGCGTGTGGGTGTGCGTCGGCCGAAGGCGCGTCGGCAGCCGGTGGAGCGCAGTTGCCCGGTCGGTCGTGCGTCGGCTCCGGCGGGCGTGCCGTTGGCGGGTGGCGCGCTGGCGGTCGGTGAAGTGCCGTTGGTCGGCGTGGTCGGTGTGGTCGGCGTGGTCGGCGGAGTGCCACCGACAGCTGGGCTCGGGGGGTTGCCATCGGCGTTCTCCATGGCCTGGACCTCGGCGATGGCTTGGTCGGTCTCCCGCCTGGCCGCCTGCATGCGCTTCTCGGCCCCGACGGCCAGGAGGCGACCCAGGACCGGGATCTCCCAGAGGGACTCGGCCCGCAAGATGGCCATGATGACCGGAACCAGATGCTCGGCCGTATCGAAGGCGACGTAGCGGGGGAGCCAGTCGGGGTCGTACTTGGCGTTGAACCGCCACAGCGTCTCGATCTGGGCGAAGCTCGATATCCGCTTCAGGAACCACCGCTCCGCCCGTTGCACGGTGCTGTCGCCCTTCTCGCCGGCCAGGGTCGACCGAAGGGCGGCGAAGTTGAGGCTGAGCCCGCCATAGCCGTCGTCCTTGAGATGCTCGATGGTGGAGCACAGGGCGAAGTCCAACAGCCCGTTGGGGTGTTCGCCGGGATCCCGTCGCATGAGATCGAGGGAGTAGCCGTTGATGCCCATGGCCGGAACGAACTGGCACATGGCCGCGGGGTGTCCGTCGGGTCCATGGACGATAGTGAGGAGCAGACCCTGGTCGCGCGGATCGAAGATCCGACCCAACATCATGGAGAAGCCGCGCTCTTGGTCACCGCGCCGGCTGAGGCCCATGAGCGAGATGAGCTCGGCGGCCATGTCCTGATCGAGTCGGGAGGGGTCGTGGAACGTGGCGGTGTAGCCGTACTTCTTGATCCGGTTGTGGGCCTGGCGGAGGCCCTTCTTGCCTCCGCCGGCCAGTGAGAACTGCTGGATGTTCACCACCGCTTCGTCGCCGATGTACACGTTGTGCATGCCCGACTCGTTGTAGACGGGCAGCCAGTCCTCGCCGGCGCCCATGATGGCCGGCACCCAACCGTGGTCGTCGGCGAACCGCCGGAAGGCCCCCCACACCTGCTCTCGCTCGTTGCGCGGCCCGATCGGGTCGGGGGCGATGAGGCAGATGCCCCCGTAGATGGCGTAGGCCACCAGGCTGTCCCGGAAGAAGAACCACTGCTTGTCGGAGCGAAGGGCGAAGTAGTCGAGCGTGCTCGTTCCATGACGGCGCACGATGTCCCGGGCCCGGAACTCGGCGGCGCGTCCGGTGGTCAAGCGTCGGTCCACGACGGGCCGAGACAGCAAGAACAAGGCCACGGCGACGAGGGAGATGCCGATCACCAGGACACTGGGGGCGAAGTACCGGTCGAACCGGTTGGGCAGGGGACACCGAGCGGATGCCGATCAGACGCTCGGTCGCGGCTTGGAGGGCCTGGACCCACGAGATGTGGAACGGATGGTGCCGGGTGAAGTGGGAGGAGATCTCGATGGACACGGTGGCGAGGATGATGATGGTCACCGCCCCGCCCACCAGGGCCACGATGGCCGACCGCAGGGATGACCAGTCCGAGGCGGCCTGGAAGTCCTGACGGTTGACGACCAGGACCACCAGGACGGCCAGGGCGAACAGCGACTCCTCGACGTCGCCCCCGGCCAGCAGGTGCAAGAACAAGGTGACGGTCGAGAAGGGCCACGCAGACCCGCCAGGCGCGGCGCTGACCCCGCAGCACCCCGCGGCCGAGGGCCAACAGGCCCATGCCGGCCAGGGCGACCAGGGCGCCGGCCAACTCCGAGGCTCGCAGCGGGAGCACCTGCAACACCACATGCAGCCGCGCCCGCAGTGGTGGGGTGATGGCGTCGAGGAGGTCGATCACGCCGGCCACCAGGATGGCGGCGGAGGCCAAGCGGCGCACCCGACGGGTTCGGCGATGGGCCTGGCGCAGGTCCGACGCCGGGGGCCACGATTCGCCCTTCGGGTACGAGGCCACCACGGTGGGATGCAGGCTGCGAACCATCCGGCGGATCGACACGAGGCGCTCGAGCAGGGTGTGGGAGGGAAGGTCGGTCTGGGCGTGGAGCAACCGGACGTGGAGGTCGGCGCCCGTCTCGAGCTCCACCCAGCTCAGTCGCTGACGGTGGATGAACACCGGCGGCAAACCGAGGCGGCCGGCCTGCTCCTCGACCACTTCCGCGGTGGCTCCCACGTTGGCGTAGAAACCGACCCCGAGGCTGGTCAACTCCGGTTGGAACGTGGCCGCGGTGATCAGCCCGGTGTGACCGGCAGCCACCAGCTCACGTGCGGCATCCCGGGCCGTGTCGTTGGCCGCCCCTTCGGTGCGCACCGCGTTGAGGGTCCCGCCGCCCAGTACGGACCAGACCCGACGGCTCAGCAATCCGAGGGCCAGGGCCAACACGGCGAGGACGACGATGGCGAACAGGGCGGCCACCGACAGACGGCTTCCCCATCCCGCTTCGTGGACATGGCGGAGGGTCCGGCCGGCGACGCCGGTTCCGGCGTGTCGGAGGATCGTCGGTGTCAACAGGAATTTCAACCCGATGGCGATGACGAAGGGGACGAGCAGCCACCAGGCGTAGCGGCCCAGCCTGCGGTAGAGCAACCGGGAGGTGACGAACCGGGAGAGCGTGGAGGGATCGCTCAGCCGGTGCAGGCCTTCGAACCACGGCGCGTCGGTCTCGGATCGCTCGGCCAGGTTCCGCCAGCTCTTTCCGGCCAAGGAGCGCTCGACCGCACCGGGCTTGGCGTCGGCGGCGGGATCGAACTCGGACTCGGTGGCGCTGGACGGTGACGCGTAGGCGTGCTCGCCCGGTTCGACACGCACCCTGCGGGTGCCCGCCGCGGTGTGAAGGACGAGGTCGACACCGTCGGCCTGCTCCACCCCCATGTCGGCCAGTGCCGCCATGGTGACTGGATCGGTGTCGTATCCGGGCTCGTGGGTGCCGGTCTGCCTGACGACCCTGCGTTCGTCGCCGTCGAGGAACCGCTCCAGCGCGGCTTGCAACGTCGGGTGGGCGTGCATGGCTGCTTCGGTCTGATCAAGCGTCGGGTGCGTTCCCGGTCAGGTCGAACAGGTTGCCGGCGATGATCAGGATTCCCGGGCCGTCCCAGGAGTCGAGCGTCCGGGCCAACTCGCCGGTGAGCACCAGCGAGGAGGGAGTGGCCTCGCTGGTGAGCAACAGGTCGCTGACCACCATGACCCGCCGTCCAATGGGGATCTCGATGACGGTATCGATGCCGACGCCAGAAGTCTGGCCGGTGGGGGTGCTTTCACTCAGGACGGTGGGGGCGCTTTCAGTCAGGACGCTGGGGGTGCTTTGAGCCAGGGCCGTGGGGGTGCCGACGGTGGGGTCCTCGACCATCATGGTCGGCCCCACCTGTGGAATTCCTTGCTCACGCGCCCTCAATCGTAGAGTTATCCCGGCGTTAGGCTCGCCTACACGCTTAGAGAACGCTGAACTAGCACCGAACGTACGCAGAACGAACAGAAACCAGCGGTGAAAAGGTGATTCCTGTGGTGGAAGAGGCAGACGGGGCTTGCGGGAAGGGAGCTCGGCCGGACATGGCCTTGGCCGGCGCGGAGGAACCGTGCCGGAGCACGAAGGCGGAGTCCTACCCGAACGAGCCGGCAACGACGGATCCGGGGTGAGGACCCCTTCCAACTGGGCCTGGCGCGACGGTCCCGTCAGCCAACCGGGAGAGGCCGTCGTCTTCGACATGGACGGGGTGCTGTCCGACGCGGCCGGCCGGCAGCACTTCTTGGAGCGGGGTCAACGGGACTGGGACCGTTTCTTCGAGGCGTGCGGAGACGATCAGGTCGTCGAGGAGCTGGCCCGACTGCTCGAGCTGCTCGATCCACGGCTGCAGGTCGTGCTCCTCACCGGACGCCCGTTTCGGGTGCAACCCCAGACGCTGGCCTGGCTGGCCCGTTACGGGTTGCGATGGGACCTCTTGGTCATGCGGTCGAGAGGCGACTATGCCCAGGTGACGATGTTCAAGCGGGACGCTGTCGACGAGCTGCGGGAGTACGGGTTCGATCTACGACTGGCCTTCGAGGACGACCCCAACAACTTCGCCATGTTCCACGCCGAGGGAATCCCCTGCGTGTACATCCACTCCGGCTACTACGACTGATCCGATTCCCTGTCGTGACTGATTCCGTGTGGCGGGTCCCGTCACGTCGGCCGATTCAGCGGCCTGAGCCGAGCGAGGCGCCAACTGAGCGGCCTGAGCTGACTGAGCGCCGGTTGGCTACGCGTGACCCGGAGCCTTTCCCGCGTGGCTGATGCCGTGTCTCCGACGGCTCTCCCGGGCGTACATGATCCAGCCACCGAGCAACGCCAGACCGGCAAGCGCCAGAACCGGGGCGTCGCCGTAGCGGACATACAGGGTCTCGCCGGTCCTGCGGTCGAGGGTGGCGAAGATCACCTGCTGGCTCCCCAACGTGGAGCGGTTGAGGAGGTGTCCCCGGTGATCGACGACACCACTGAGTCCCGTTGGCGCCGCTTGGATCAGGTCGCGCCCCTGCTCTACCGCTTGGACCTGGGCGGCCGCGATCTCCTGGGTGGGAACCTGACTGGTGGAGTACGACGACGTGTTGGTGGGGACGATGAGGAGCTGGGCCCCGGCCCTGACTGACGATCGCCCCCGGTCGGCGTAAAAGACCTCGAAGGACACCAACGTCCCCAGCGGGGCCGCGGGGGTTGGGAGCAGGCCCGTGCCCGTGCCGGGGATGGCGTCGAGCGGGACCGAGGAGAGATCGGCCAGGTGTCCGAAGAACCCCCGGTAGGGGACGTACTCGCCGAACGGGACGCGATGGACCTTCTCGAATCTCGACACGATGGCGCCGTTCGGGCCCCAGGCCACCATCTCGTTGCGGAAGGCGGTCGTCGACACGTTCTCGGTGAGCCCGACGACGAGGGTGGAGTGAAGGGTGACGGCCAGCTTGCTCAGCGAGCGCTCTGCGGTGGAGCCGTCAAGCGGCGCGGACAAGGAGACCACGTCCTCGGGCCACAAGACCAGCTGTGGTGCGTGCCCGTGGTCGAGCTGTTGCATGCGGGCGGTGGCCGCATATTGGGCCGCGAGAACGACAGCCGGGTCTACCTGGGATTTCCGGAACCCCCGGACCCCGCCCCCTTGCACTGCTGCAGCCGTAACCGTTCCGCGGGCGGGTCCGCCGTCGGGCGCGTGGTCGGCGATGATCGAGATGAGGACCACCGCGACCAGTGCTACCGACCCCACCAGGACCAGGGTGGGGCGTCCGCTCTCGTGGCTTTCCTGGCCGCTGCTGCTCTCGGTCCGGAGGGCTCTTTCGGTCCCGAGCCACCTCCGAGTCTGGAGCCACCTCTCGGCCTTGGTACCGGTGCTCGTTCGGGTCGCAGCCGTAGCGATGACCTGGGCGAGCCCGGCGACGGCCACGCCTCCGGTGAAGACCGCCGCAGTAAGAAGCAGGGGACCCCCGAGCCGGGCCACCCCGAGGACCGGCCCTCCGGCCTGGCCCAAGAAGACGCCGCCGAGAGGAAGTCCACCGAACGGCCACGACATGCGGGCCGCCTCGGCCAGGGTCAGGGCCGCCGGGTAGGCCAGCGCCCGCGCACCGATCGGGCGCGAGGGCACGAAGAGGCAGCCCACCGCCGGAAACAGCGCTTCGATGACGATGAGCGCGATCGCACCGGCGACGGTGAAGGCACGGGCCCACATGAGTCCCGGCACGAAGCACCCCAGCCCGGCCAACCACCCGGCCCACAGACGGGTTCGGGGCCGGAGACCACCCAGGCGCCACCACAGGAGTCCGGCCGCCGGAAAGGCCAGGATCCAGAAACCCCAAGGCGGGAGGGATAGGGCGAGACCGACGCCGGCCAGGATTGACGGGACCGCCACCCCACCTCGCCGTGGCTTCGTCCGGGCGAGGTGGCGACCACCCGACCGAGGGAGGATCGCCGACCAGCGCGGGTGGGCGGGCTGTCCCGGGGGTACGGGAGGTACGGGCAGTACGGACTGTCCAGGCGCTACGTGCAGTGTGAGTGGTTCGGGCGGTCCAGGTGGTCCAGGTGGCTCTCGCGGTCCAGGTGGATCTCGCTGTCCGGGCGGTACGGGCTGTCCAGGCAACTCTGGCTGTCCAGGCGCCTCGACCCCCTCGGCCGGCGCCGCGTGCTGTCCTGAAGCAGTCGGTGGCTGTCTTGAGGCCATGGGGGGCTGTCCTGACGGCGACCAGGCCTCGGATCCCGGGTCTCCGAAACGGCCCGATGTAGGTCCGGTCACCGAATGGGGCCGTGCCGGCCGGGTGAGCCCAGGGCCTTGAGGACAGCGCGGGCTGCAGTCCGCCCGGACCCGATGCAGGCCGGGATGCCCACGCCCTGCAGGTGGGCGCCGGCAACGGCTACGGCGCCCAGGGAGGCGACCTCGTCTTCGATCATGGCCACCTTGATGAGATGGCCCACCCGGTACTGGGGAAACGCCTGGTCCCACCGGGTGACGGTGCACTCGGAGTTCGGGCCCGAGAGACGGAGCAGCGAACTGAGCTCGGCCACGGCAACCCGGATCAGCTCCTCGTCGTTGAGGGCTCGAGCGCGCACGTCGCCGAAACGGCCGACCGACACCCGCAGGAGCACATCGTCCGGTCGGTCCAGGTGCGGCCATTTCTCCGAGAGGTAGGTGCAGCCGGTCATGAGGGCCGCCTTGCCGTCGATGGTGCTGCCGCGCGGGACCAAGAAACCGGTCCCTTTCAAGGGTCGAGGCAGGGCCGTACGTGGGAAGGTCAGGGTGATGACGGCTACCGACGCGTACGCCACGGACCGGAGCAATTCGGCGGCGACGGCGGCGTGCGGTTCGAGCAGCACCCCCGCACCTGGTGCCGGGATGGCCAGGACCACCCCATCGACCTGGAGACAATGGTCGCCGGGTCCGGAGAGGGCTAGGTCCCATCCGGCGCCCGCTGGTTTCAGCGCGTCGACCGTCGTCCCCGTCCGGAGCTCGACGTTCCATGTCGACAGGCGGTCGACCAGCCGGTCGGCCAGGCTGGCCGTTCCCTCGCGGAGCGACCAGAAGACCGGTGCGGGCTGGCCGTCGGCCGATTCGATGCCGGGGACCGCCTCCGTAGACGGCGGTGGCAGTGGGCGCGGCGGACGCAAATTGCGCATCAGGCTTCCGGGTCGCTGGGAGGCGGCGAGGAGTTGGGGGAAGGTGGCTGCCGCGCTGAGCTTGTCCACCCCTCCGGCGTTGATGCCGCCGACCAGCGGGTCGACCAGCCGCTCGACGACCGGTTCTCCCAGCCGCTCACCCACGATGTCTGCCACGGCCCGATCTCCGATCACGTGCTCGGGGCGTCGGGTCCGGAACAGGTCCCTTCCTACGCTCATCAGCTCGGGCCAGCTGAGTATCCCCGAACGGGCCAGCGGCCACCACCGGGTGGGCACGCCGAGGTTCAGGCCCTGGGGGAGCGTCCTCAGCCGGTCCCGGGCGAAGACGGCGGCCCCGCTGGCCCCCACCGGCACCAGCTCGTCGGTAATGCCCAGTTCCTGGCACAGCTCGGTCGCCTCC
Source organism: uncultured Acidimicrobiaceae bacterium (assembly GCA_963717035.1). GTDB lineage: Bacteria > Actinomycetota > Acidimicrobiia > Acidimicrobiales > RAAP-2 > DASXMT01. The sequence continues at coordinate 46,966 of CAVQVK010000045.1, forward strand.
GGTCGGCGGGCGAGGAACGCATCGGGGGCCAGGTCGACCGTGCGGCCGGCGAAGCTCTGTCGCTGGAGCTTGCCCCCCACGCGGTCGTCGCTTTCGATGATCACCACCGAGGGGGAGTCGGTACCCACCGGAGCGTCGCGGCCGGTGACCAGCTCCCACGCCGCCGCCAGTCCGGCGATGCCACTGCCCACGACGGCGATGACCGGTCTCCGGTCAGGGCTCACGGTTCCGGTCTCCCGAAGTCCGCTCGCCCGAGACGGTGGCCGAACCCGCGCCCGAATCCGCTCCCGAGACGGTGGCCGATCCCTCGCCTGAAACCGCGCCCGAAGCGGCGGCCGACACGACGTCAGCGAGCACGGCCAGAAAGCGCGGGTCGTCGTTCAACGACGCGGTGCGGGCGAAGCGAATCCCGACCGATTCCGCCACCGCCGAGGCTTCGACATCGAGATCGAACAGGACCTCTAAGTGGTCGGCCACGAATCCCACCGGGCACACCACGACGGCGGGCGTTCCGCCATCGGCCAGCGACACGAATTTCGTCGAGCAGGTTCGGTCCGAGCCATTCGTCGTCCGTCCGCCCCGCGCTCTGCCAGGCCACCCTCCAGTGTTCCAACCCGGCCAGGGCGGCGACCTCCTTCGCCGACTCGTTCACCTCGTCCGCGTAGGGGTCGCCTCCGGAGATCGCCCGGGACGGCACGCTGTGGGCGGTGAAGATCACTTCACAGTTGGTGCGGTCCGCCTCGGGCAGGGACGCCAGCCGGTCCTGTACCCGACCGGCCAGGATCGGGGCGAAGCCCGGGGTGCGGAACCAGCTCGACACCGGAACGAGCGTGATCGGCGGTTCCACCGCAGACGAAGCCCGAGCGGCCCGCTCGAGGTACTGACCGGTGCCGGCCGAGGACTGGTGGGGGGTGAGGACGAGCCCGACCGCCCGGGTCACACCGGCGGCGGACAGCTCGGCAACGCCCGTCCTCGATGGAGGGTGTCGTGTGCTTGGCCCCGTAGCGGACGACGAAGCGGCCGGGCGCCCTCGCCTCGAGCATGGCGGCCAGGCCCTCCACTTGGGCCCGGGTGTGCTCTCGCAAGGGTGAGGTCCCGCCGATGGCCTCGTAGCGTCCGACCAGATCGGCCAGGAGCTCGGGGGTGGGTGGCCGACCGCGTCGGATCGAGGTGTAGAACGACTCGATCTCGTCCGGCGAGGCTGGCGTGCCGTGGGCCATGACCAGCACACCGGTCGGCCGCTCGGTCGTCACCGCTCCACCCCGACGCCGGCCCGCCCCTCTCGGTGCACCAGATCGACGAGCTGCTCGAGGATGCCCGGGTCGGTCTGGGGGAGCACGCCGTGACCGAGGTTGAAGACGTACCCCGGCTCGACGCCGGCCCGGCTGAGGACGTCCCGGGCCTCGTCAGCCACCACGTCCCAGGGGGCCAGGCAGAGGACAGGGTCAAGGTTGCCCTGCAGGGCCACATGGGGCCCGATGCGACGCCGGGCGGCGTCGAGCGGCACCCGCCAGTCGACGCCGATGACCGTCGAGCCGGCCAGGGCCATCAACGGGAGCAGCTCGCCGGTGCCCACGCCGAACAAGATGGTAGGCACCCCGGGATGGGACTCGGCCAGCTCGGCGAAGAGCCGCCGGGTGGCGGGAAGGACGAACTCCTCGTAGTCGCGGGGGGTGAGGATCCCGGCCCAGCTGTCGAAGACTTGGGCGGCGCGAGGCTCCAGCGTCGAGCTGTGAGCGCAACGAGGTGACGGCCAGGTCGGTCAGCCGGTCGACCAGAGCGGTGCCAGAGCTGCCGTCGGTGTGCATCAGGGACTTGATCCTGGTGAAATTCTTGCGACGGTCCACCTTCCACCAGATAACTGCCGACGGTGAACGGCGCCCCGGCGAAGCCGATCAGGGGCACCGTCAGCTCGCCGGCCAGGATGCGAACGGCCTGGGCCACGTACGGGGTATCCGTCTCGGGGTCGAGTGGTCGCAGCCGCTCCAGATCAGAAGCCGACCGAAACGGCTGGGCCACTACCGGGCCGACGCCGGGAGCGATGTCCACGCCCAAGCCGATGGCGGCCACCGGGACCACGATGTCGGAGAAGAAAATGGCGGCGTCGGTGCCGTAGCGCCGGACCGGCTGGAGGGTCAGCTCGGCCACCAGCTCGGGCTGGGCGATGGCCTCGAGGATGCTCCCCGGGCCCCGGGCGGCCAGGTACTCGGGCAGCGAACGGCCGGCCTGGCGCATGAACCACACCGGTACGTGCGGCGTCGACTGGTGGCGGCAGGCCCGTAAGAACGGCGAGTCGTCCAGGTCGACAGGTTCGGGAGCGGGCACCCTCCGACGCTACAGCCGGGTCCGCGCTACGGGCGTGGCGGCCGGTAGAGGCTTTCCGGTCGGCCGGGATTACGTTCAGCGGGTACCGAGCGCCGGGCATGCGGGTAGCGCGATGCCAGTGCGCCGGCCTGCTCGACCCAGCCGTGCCCACCGCAGCCAGTGGGCACGCCACCGCCACTGTGCCGCTCTTGGACGGGATGGTGCACCGGGGGCGTAGAATCGTAAGTTCCCCGAAGCCGGTACGGGGAGTCACGAAGGAGGTGCCGGTGGGGGTCGAGAGCGAACTGCAGGCAGAGCAGGAGTTCGTGGATCTGGCCTACGCGCGCCTCGATGCCATGCGCTCGGACGCCAACCGCATGCTCGAAGGCGTTCTTGACCTGGGAAAGGGCGGGACGTTCCAGTCCCGCACTGAGCGGGATGTGATCGTCCGTACCAGCCTGGCCCGGCTAGAACAGCTCGACATCGGCGATCAGGCCCTGACCTTCGGACGGATCGACCGGGTGGTGGGCGATGCGAACGGCTCCACCCCGGGCAGCCCCACCCCGGCTAGCGCAGCCGAGGGCAGCGCAACCCCGGCCAGCTCCACTTCGGTCAACCCCACGGCTGGCAGCTCCACGGAGGGAAACGGAACCCCGCCCGGCGACGCCTCCTCCGACGGGCTGATGACCGAGATGTTCCACATCGGTCGGCTGGCCGTGCACAGCGCCGATCACGAGCCCCTGGTGGTCGACTGGCGGGCACCGGTGGCCGAGCCCTTTTACCGGGCGACGGGGCGTGACCCCCAGGGTCTGGTGCTCCGCCGCCATCTGGCCCTCGACGGCCGGACGGTGGTCGGCGTGGAAGACGAGTGGTTCGCCACCAATGGCGCCGCCGGCACCAACGGCTCGACGGGTGGGGCTGCGCTCGACGAGTCGACCGGCGCGGCCGAGGGCTCGGGCGAGCTGATCCTGGGGGACGGGTCCATCGGCGGGCCCGGGGCCCTGCTGGCCGCCCTGGACCGGGCCCGGTCGGGCCAGATGCAGGACATCGTCTCCACCATCCAGCGCGAGCAGGACGAGATCATCCGGTCCCCGCTGCCCGGCGTCATGGTCGTCCAGGGCGGCCCCGGCACGGGCAAGACGGCCGTGGCCCTCCACCGGGCCGCCTACCTCCTCTACACCCATCGATTCCCCCTGGAGCGACAGGGTGTCCTGGTCGTCGGCCCGAACCCGTTGTTCCTCCGGTACATCGAGCAGGTCTTGCCCTCGTTGGGCGAGACCGGTGTGACCCTGTCGACGGTGTCGGGTCTGGTGCCCGAGGTCCGGGCTCGTGACACCGAGCCCGAAGACGTGGCTCGGCTGAAGGGCGACATCCGGATGGCCAAGGTCATCGGGCGCGCCGTTCGGACCCGGCAACGCCCGCTGGCCGAGGACGTGACCATTCCCTACGGCGCCCTCTTGTTGCGGCTCACCGCGGCCGACACGCAGCGAGATCGTGACCCTGGCCCGGCGTCGGCCCGGGGCGCACAACGCCAGGCGGCGCGTGGTGGAACAGGGGGTCGTCGGCGTCCTGGCCGACCGCGCCCGGAGGACCCAACAGACCCTCAGCTCGGGCTCTTCGAGCACCATTGCCGCCTTCCCCGGCTACGAGGACCCCTCGGAGCTGGACGACGACGAGTTCGACCTGGAGGACTTCTCCCGGAAGGTGCGTCGGGTCCCCGAGCTGGCCCAGGCCCTCGACCGGATGTGGCCCCGGCTCTCGCCCCACGAGCTGTTGCACGATCTCTTCGGCGCCCCCGCCCTCATCCGGGCCGCCGGACGCGGGAGCCTGTCGTCGGCCGAAGAAGCCCTGTTGTTCCGGGGGCGCTCGGAGTCCTTCGATTCGGTGCGCTGGACCCCGGCCGACGCCGCCCTGATCGACGAGGCCCGCCATATCTTGGGGCCGCGGACCGGAAATGGCGACGACGCCATCCGCAACTACGGGCACATCGTGGTGGACGAGGTCCAGGACCTGTCGCCCATGCAGCTCCGGATGCTCACCCGTCGCTCGTTGTCCGGCTCCATGACCGTGGTCGGCGACATCGCCCAGGCCACCGCCCCGTGGGCCCCCCGGCGCTGGAGCGACATCACCGAGCACCTACCCAAGCGGCGACCACCCAAGCAGGTGGAGCTGACGGTGAGCTACCGCACGCCGGCCGAGGTGGTCGAGGTGGCGGCCCGCGTCCTGGCCGTTGCCGCGCCCGAGCTGAAGCCGCCCACGCCCGTACGCAAGACGGGCGTCCCCCCTCGCGTCGTCGCCGTCGAGCCCTCGGCGGACGACGCCGTGTTGGCCCGGCGGGTGGCCGAAGCGGCGTCCGAGGAGGTTGCCGCCGTCGGTTCGGGACGGGTCGCAATCCTCGCCCCCGAGCAGCTGCTCACACCCATCGCCACTGCGCTGGCCGAGGCCGGGTCGCCCGTGGTCGATCCCCGGGACATGCGCCGAGGGGGCCTGTCCGACCCGCTGGTCCTCCTGGCCGCCGGGGGCGCCAACGGCTTGGAGTTCGACGCCGTGGTCGTGGCCGAACCGAGCCTCATCGCGGGCACGACGGCCCGGGGACTGCGAACGCTGTACGTGGCCCTGACCCGGCCGACCCAGCGTCTGACCTTGGTCCACGCCGCCCCCTTGCCCGCCCCGTTGGCCGATCTCGACTGACACGCGTTCGTCACCAAACGTTCGCCGATCCGTGAAGGTTGGCTGCCTAACCTCGCCCCTGGATCTGTGTTGGCCCCAGGGGACCCGGATCGACTAAGAAATACGCCGTGACTGAGGCTCTCGCGGTCGAGCAACCTACTCCCGCCCGGCATCGCCCGGACCGGCCACCCATGATCGCCGTTGGCGTCATGATCTGGCTCGGGTCCGAGGTCATGTTCTTCAGCGCCCTGTTCGCGGCCTTCTTCACCATCCGGGCCCACGCCACCGTGTGGCCCCCGGCTGGGACCAAGCTCGACACCATCCAGGCCGGTGTCTTCACCGTCATCCTGCTGGCATCGAGTTTCACCATGCAAAAGGCCGTGTTCGACCAGGAGAAGGGACTGCGGAAGAGCGCCAAGCTGTGGGTCGTGATCACCATGCTCATGGGCGGGGCGTTCGTCGGGAACCAGTTCTACGAGTGGATCACCCTCACCACCAGACCGGGCACCAATGCCTACGGCTCGCTGTTCTTCATCATGACCGGCATCCACGGGCTCCACGTGTTCTTGGGCCTGGTGGCCATGTTGTTCCTCCTCGGTCGGCTGAAGGGCCCGAAGGGCGACCCGGGCGAGACGGCGGTGTTCCAGGGGGTCAGCTACTACTGGCACTTCGTGGACATCGTCTGGGTCGGTCTGTTCAGCTGCCTCTTTCTCCTTAAATAGGTGCCAAACGGAATGCGCAGTCTCTTTCGAGGTCGATTCCTGGTTCCAGCCCTCCTCTTCGTGAGCGTCGGGCTGTTCGGCCTTCTCGTGTTCTCGCCGTCGGCATCCAGCGCCGCGTCCAACTCCGGCTCCGGCACCACGGGATCGTCGGGGTCGGGCCTGAAGACCTCGACCGGCCAGTACCCGGCCACCCCCGGGGGTCCGACGCCGAACCAGAGCCCCTCGGGAGACGGCATCTACAACGTCGCCCTGCCCAAATCGTTCATCGCTCCCGGTCAGGCCCTCTTCGCCGCCAACTGCGCCAGCTGCCACGGCGCCGACGCGTCGGGCACCGCACGCGCCCCCAACCTGCAGAGCTTGGGCGCGGGGACCGTTGACTTCTGGGTGTCCACCGGCCGCATGCCTTTGGCCGACTCGAGCATCCAGGCCACCACGAAGCCACCCCGGTTCAACCACCTGCAGAGCCTCGAGATCTCGGCCTATGTCCAGTCGCTGGCCCCCGGAGGCGTCAAGGTGCCGGTCGTCGACTTGAACAACGCCAATATCGGCAAGGGCGCCAGCCTCTTCACCCTCAACTGCGCGGCGTGCCACACCATCACCGGGGCCGGCGACGCCCTGGCCAATGGGGCCTACGCCCCCACCCTGCACTACGCCACCTCCCGACAGATCGTCGAAGCCATCCGCTCGGGTCCGGGCAACATGCCCCACTTCGGTCCCGGGAACATCACCAACGCCGAAGTGCGCGACATCACGGCGTACGTCCACTCCTACATCCAGCATCCGGTCAACCGCGGCGGATTCGGCCTCGGCGGCATCGGGCCGGTGGGTGAAGGCTTCGTCGGCCTGCTGATCGGTGTCGGCGCATTGATGCTCGTCTGCTTCTGGATCGGAGACCGTACGTGAGCGACGAGACCCTGAACGGGCAGCCCACCGGGGCGCTGCCCGTCGCCGCCCTCGACGACCCCCATCAGCTGCCCTATGCCCGGCATCCCGGGCGGGCCCAGGCGGTGGCGGCCGTGTCCATGTTCATCGGCATCCTCGGTTGCATCGGCTTCGGCATCACCTACTGGGTCAGCGACCAGACGCAGTGGGAGGCCATCACGCTCGGTGTCGGCCTGCTGGGCCTGGGCTTCGGCGTGACCGCCTGGGGCAAGTACCTCATGGCCCGGGGGCCCTTCGTGGAGGAGCGGCACCAGCACACGTCCACCGATGAAGAAATACAGGCCATGACCGCAGCCATCACCCAGCGGGGCGGGATCGTGATCCAGCGCCGCAAGCTGTTGGGCGGGCTGTTCGCATTCGGCTCACTGGCCTTCGGCGTGGTCGCCGCCTTCCCGCTGATCCGTTCGCTCGGCCCGAAGCCGGGAAACACCCTGTTCCAGACCAACTGGAAGAAGAACGCCCAGTTGGTCACCGTCGACGGCCGGCCGGTCCGCACCACCGACCTCGAGGTCGGTGGCGTGCTCACCGTGTTCCCCGAGGGCTTCGCCGGGTCGTCGCCTGACCAGACCATTCTTCTGCGGATCGAGGAACTGGGCCCCAACGATCCCCCGTTGTCCCTGCAGACGCCGGGACGGAGCGACTGGACGGCGCTCGGCTACGTGGCCTACTCGAAGATGTGCACCCACCTGGGCTGTCCCGTCGGTCTCTACCAGGAGCAGACCGTCGAGCTGGTGTGTCCCTGCCACCAGTCGATCTTCAACGTGCTGGCCGGGGCCGTGCCCGAGTTCGGTCCCGCCCCTCGCCCGCTGCCCCAGCTCCCGATCAAGGCGAAGAACGGCTTCCTGGTCGCCCAGAATGGGTATAACCAAGCCGTAGGGCCGGGATTCTGGGAGCGGCCATGATCGACGAATCCGTACGCTGGCTGGACGACCGTCTGGGCGTGGCCAAGGGCGGCCGCACCCTGTTGGACAAGATCTTCCCCGACCACTGGTCGTTCATGCTGGGCGAGATCGCGCTCTACTCGTTCGTCGTCCTCATCGCCACCGGCATCTTCCTCAGCCTCTATTACATCCCCTCCGCGCACGAGGTCATCTACCACGGCTCCTACCTGCCTTTGCGGGGAACCAGGGTGTCCGAGGCGTACTCCTCGAGCGTCGGGCTGTCCTTTGACGTGAAGTCCGGGCTCCTGATGCGCCAGACCCACCACTGGGCCGCTGACGTGTTCCTGGGATCGATCGCCGTCCACATGGCCCGGATCTTCTTCACCGGTGCGTTCCGCAGGCCTCGCGAGCTCAACTGGATCGTCGGCGTCACCATGTTGATGCTGGGCATCGTCAACGGGTTCCTGGGCTACTCGCTGCCCGACGACCTGGTGTCGGGGACCGGGATCCGGATCGCCTACTCCATCATCGAGTCGGTCCCGCTGGTGGGCTCCTATCTCGGGTTCTTCCTCTTCGGGGGCAACTATCCCGGGAACGGGATCATCATCCCCCGGTTCTTCATCCTGCACGTCCTCATCCTGCCGGTCATCATCGGTGGCCTGATCGCCGCGCACCTCGGGTTGCTGGTCAAACAGATGCACACCCAGTTCCCCGGCAAGGGGAAGACCGAGCACAACGTGGTCGGGACGCCCATGTTCCCCACCTTCATCGCCAAGACCACCGGGTTCATGTTCATGACCTCGGCGGTGCTGCTGCTGTTGGGCGGGTTGGCCCAGATCAACCCGATATGGCAGTTCGGCCAGTACGAGCCGTATCAGATCTCCTATGCGGTGCAGCCGGACTGGTACATGGGCTGGCTCGACGGCGCGCTGCGAATTATGCCCAGTTGGGAGTGGGTCGGGTGGGGCCACACCATCCCACTTGAGATCTTCCTGCCCGCGGTGGTGTTTGCTGGCCTGACCTTCAACTTCTTCTATCTCTGGCCGCACATCGAGAAGCGGTACACCAAGGACCTGGCTCCCCACAACCTGCTCGATCGGCCGCGCGATCGTCCCAAGCGGACCGCGTTCGGTGCCGCCATATTGATGTTCTACTTCATGCTGTTCGCCGCGTCGTCGACCGACGTGATGGCCAACTTCTTCAACGTGCCTCTGAACACCGTGCTGTGGACATTCAGGGTGATCGTCTTTCTCCTCCCGGTCATCACCTACTTCGTCACGTTCCAGATCTGCAACGAGATGCGGGCGGCCGAGGGCATTGGCAAGCGCAAGCGGGCCATGATCGTGAGCCGGTCGGACAAGGGCGCGTACAGCACGGTCTCCACCGAGCCCCGCCCCGGCGACGAAGAGGAAGAGCTCGACGCCATTCCCGTACCGACGTACATCAACCTGATCCCCGAAGAGCTGGAGACCGGTCCCGGTGTGCGTCGGGTCATGCGCTGAGCACCCTCGCCTGATGAACTTCGCCTGGGCTTCCTCGCCTGAGCTGGGCTTCCTCGCCTGAGCTGGTTTCCTCGCCTGAGCTGAGCTTCCTCGCCTGAGCTTCTTCCCGTACGACCGGACGCCCGCAGGACCTACGGTGGTTGGGCGCTTCCATCTTCGGCACGGGACGGCCGATGCCGAGGGCTCGATAGCGGATAGCCCTCGGCACGCTCGCCTATGCCGGGGGCTCGACAACGGGAAGCGGTGAGGAGGTCGGGTGAGGACCGCTGTTCACGGTATGCCCCGGATCGGCCCGGACCGGGCCTTGAAGCGGGCGCTCGAGGGATTCTGGGCCGGCCGGGTGACCGCCGATCAGCTGGAGGAGACGGCCGCCTCCATCCGGCGCCAGAACTGGGAGATGGCCGCCGCGGCCGGGGTGGACTTCGTGCCCTCCAACGACTTCTCCTCTATGACCACGTGCTCGACGCGGCCGTGTTGGTGGGAGCGATTCCTCCGCGATTCGGCCACCGGGACGAACCGCGTCACGAACAAAGCCAAGGTCCCGACAGCCTGCAGCGGTACTTCGCCCTAGCCCGAGGGGGTGAGGTCGACGGGCACCCGGTCGCCCCGCTCGACCTGACCAAGTGGTTCGACACCAACTACCACCACCTGGTGCCCGAGCTCGGGATCGACACCGTGTTCAGGGCCGATGCGGCGAAGGTGGGCCGGGAACTGGCCGAAGCCTCCCGGCTGGGCATCCCCACCACACCTGCGCTGGTCGGTCCGATCACCTTTCTGCTGCGGAGCGCGCCGGCCCAGAAGGGCTTCGACGTGATGAGCCTGCTCGACCCGTTGGTCGACGCCTACGTCGACGTGCTGGCCCAGCTCCGGGGCCAGGGGGCGGCCTGGGTGCGCCTCGACGAGCCGTCCCTGGTCGAGGAGCGCAGCCCCGACGAGCTCCAGGCCCTGGATCGTGCCTACCGGCGGCTGGGCGAGAGCGGGGAGCGGCCCAAGATCTCGATCTCGACCTACTTCGGACACGTGGGCGCGGCGATGCCCACCCTGGTCGACCTGCCCATCGACGGCGTGGGCTTCGATCTCTGCCGGGGCCGGGAGAACCTTGATTTGCTCCGAGCCGCCGGCGGCCTCCCGGGCAAAGTGCTCTTTGCCGGCGTGGTCGACGGGCGCAACGTGTGGACCAACGACTTCGACGCCTCGCTCGGCCTGCTCGGGCAGCTCCAGGACCAGGCCGACGAGACCGTTGTGTCCACATCGTGCTCGCTCCTGCACGTGCCTCTCAGCCTGGAAGCCGAGCCGGCACTCGACGCCGAGGTTCGCCCGTGGCTGTCCTTTGCCCACGAGAAGCTGGGGGAGCTCGCCGTGCTGGCCCTCGCCGCGGGCCACGACCGACCCCTCGCCACAGGCCAGGCGATCGAGGCCAACCGGACGATCATTCGGGCCAGGCGCCAGTCGGCCCGGGTCGTCGACCCGGCGGTCCGCCGGCGGGTGTCCGAGCTGGGCGACGTCGATCCGCGACGGTCCTCCGCCTACGTCGACCGGGCCGTGGCCCAGCAGGCCGAGCTGGGGTTACCCCTGTTGCCGACCACGACCATCGGGTCCTTCCCCCAGACCGCAGAGCTTCGCCGCGCCCGCGCCGCGTGGCGGGCCGGTCAGCTCGACGACGCGGCCTATCGCCACTCATTGCAGGGCGAGATCGATCGGGTGGTAGCTCTCCAGGAAGAGGTGGGTCTCGACGTGCTCGTCCATGGCGAGCCCGAACGCGACGACATGGTGCGTTACTTCGCCGATCAGCTCACCGGTTTCGTCCTACCCGCCCAGGGTTGGGTCCAGTCCTACGGGTCGCGCTGCGTGCGCCCACCTGTGCTCTTCGGGGATGTGTCCCGACCGGCACCGATGACCCTGGAGTGGGCCCGCTATGCCCAATCCCGTACGTCGAAGCCGGTGAAGGGCATGCTCACCGGACCGGTCACCATGCTGCGGTGGTCCTTCGTCCGTGACGACCAGCCGGAGGCGGACACGACCGTCCAGCTGGCTCTGGCCATCCGAGACGAGCTGATCGACCTGCAGTCGGCCGGCACCGCAGTGATCCAGGTCGACGAGCCCGCCTTGCGAGAGGGAATGCCCTTGCGTGCGACAGAGCGGCCGGCCTACCTGGCCTGGGCCACCCGGGCCTTTCGCACGGTGACCGCGGCCGCGGACCCGGCCACCCAGGTGCACACCCACATGTGTTACGCCCGGTTGGGCGACATCGTCGACGCTCTGGCCGACCTGGAGATCGATGTGATCTCGCTCGAGGCGGCCCGGGCCGGTATGGGCCTGCTCGATGACCTGGTCGGTGCCCGCTACCTCGGAGGGGTGGGCCCCGGCGTCTATGACGTCCACTCGCCGACCGTGCCCGATGTCGTCCAGCTCCGGGCGCTCTTGGATCGCGCCGTGGAGACCCTCGGAGCCGACCGGCTGTGGGTGAACCCCGATTGCGGGCTGAAGACCCGCCGCTACGACGAGGTCGCCCCCGCCCTGGCTCACCTGGTCACCGCCGCGCTCCAAGTTCGGGCAGACCTCGGCGTCGAGGCCTAGCTGGCCGGGCTGAACGCGGGCCTCGACGGCAGGCCCAACGGCCGGGCCAGACCCGGGCCAGACGCGGCCTAGACGGCCGGCCCGGGCCGGACGAGCCGATACCCGGCCAGAGTCGGCCTAGCTAGACCGTCCCGCCCCGGCGGCTCTCCACCGTCGCTCCGATGAGCGCCGAGATGATCAACGCGCCGGCGATGGGGGCCAACCAGATGCCGAACACGAACGACAGGGCCACCATGAATGCACCCATGCCCATGATGAACGGCCAGATGCTCGAGTTGGGGAACGAGTCGATGGTTCCCGAGCTCCCTTCGATGGTGGCCTCGGGGTTGTCCTCGGCTCGCTCCTTCATGTGCCGGGACCACCAGAAGTAGTAGGCGCCGGGCAGTAGGCCGAGGCCGGTCGTCCCGATCAGCATGAGGAACCCGGCATCCTCGTAGCTGGTGAACCAGTAGACGACCCCGACGATGCCGAAGAAGACGCCGATGCCCAGCATGAACAGCGCTTCGATCCTCATGAGCCCATCCCCGCAGTCTCTTTTTCTTTCTCTTTCTGTCGAGCGTCGATCTTGCGCTGCTCATGTTTGGTGGGTGCCGTCGGATGATCTGGATGGTTGTAGTCCCAGGTCGGGCGTTCAGAGCGGATCGTCGGCAGATGGGTGTAGTTGTGATGGGGAGGTGGCGACGTGGTGAACCATTCGAGGGCGTCGCGCGTCCCACGGGTTCGATCCCGAGGGTACGGGCTTTCGCCACGACACGAAGACGTTGGCCAGGAAGAACAAGAACGAGGCCCCGATGACGAACGCGCCGATCGAGGAGATCAAGTTGAGGGTGCCCCAACCGGTGTCGGGGGCGTAGTCGGCGATCCGTCGGGGCATGCCGTGGAGGCCCAGGACGTACTGGGGCATGAAGGCCACCCAGAACCCGATGAACAGGAGCCAGAAGTGCCACTTGGCCAGGCCCTCTCGCAGCATTCGTCCGAACATCTTCGGGTACCAGAAATAGAACCCGGCGAACCCGGCAAAGACCGCCGTGCCCACCAACACGTTGTGGAAGTGGGCCACCACGAAGAACGTGTCGTGGGTCTGGAAGTCCACCGGGGGTGACGCCAGCAGGACGCCGGTCACGCCGCCGATCAGGAAGACGAAGAGGAAGCCCACGCTGAACAGCATCGGTGACTTGAAGCTGAGCTGTCCGCCCCACATCGTGCCTATCCAGTTGAAGAACTTGATGCCCGTGGGCACGGCGATCAGGTAGGACAGGAGGGAGAAGAAGGGCAGGAGCACCACACCGGTGGTGAACATGTGGTGGGCCCACACGCCGGTGGAGAGCGCGGCGATGGCCATGGTGGCGAAGACCATGCCCCGGTAGCCGAACAGGGGCTTCCGGGAGAAGACGGGGAAGATGTCGGTCACGATCCCGAAGTAGGGCAAGGCGAGGATGTACACCTCCGGGTGCCCGAAGAACCAGAACAGGTGTTGCCAGAGCACGGGCGAACCACCGCCCTGCACGGTGAATATGTGCGTGCCGAAGTGTCTGTCGCAGAAGAGCAGCACCACTGCCGCGAACAACACCGGGAAGGCGATCAGGATCAAGATGCCGGTCACCATCATGTTCCACGAGAAGATGGGCACCCGGAACATGGTCATGCCCGGGGCGCGCAGGTAGAACACGGTGGCCACCAGGTTCACGCCGGTGAAGATGGCGGAGAACCCGGTCAGGGCCAGCGCCATCAGCCACAGGTCGGCCCCCGCTCCCGGCGAGTTGGTTGCGTTGGACAGCGGGGCGTAGGACACCCACCCGAAGCTGGCGGCGCCACCGGCGACCAGAAAGCCCGAGAGCATGGTGATCGAGCCGCTGAGATACAGCCAGTAGGACAGGGCGTTCAGGCGGGGGAAAGGCCATGTCCGGGGCGCCCACCTGGAGGGGGAGGATGAAGTTGGCCAGGCCGCCGAAGGCGAACGGCCCGGCGAACAGGTACATCATCAGGCTGCCGTGCATGGTGAAGAGCTGGTTGTACGTCTGGAACGAGATCCCGATACCCGACGGTTGAATCAGCTGGCCCCGGATGAACAAGGCCATGACGCCGGCCACGAAGAAGAGGATCAGCGAGGTGATCATGTAGCTCTTGCCGATGACCTTGTGGTCCGTCGATGTCAGCCACTTGAGAATGCCGGTGGGACCCTCGTGGGGCGGATGGAGCTCCTCGGCCCCGTGGCCACCAGGTTCCTCAGGACCGACGATTCCGGGACGTTCAGCGAGAACGGTCATGCTGCCGCCTTTGCCGTAGAGGAGTTCGAAGACTGCGGCGCGGGGTCCGCCGTTCCTGCCGGGCAGCCGCCCTGGCCGCACCCGTTTTGGTTGGGAGCGGTATGGGGGGCGGTGTTCTGAGCGCCTGAACTGGACCCTTGGATGGTGTTCCCCTCCGCGACCTCGCTCGAGGCCCAGGTCCGGAAGTCAGCCGGGCTGACCGACCTGACGCTGAAGAGCATGTCGGTGTGGTACAGCCCACAGAACTGGGTGCACTGGCCGTCGAACGTGCCCAGCCGGATCACGTTCAGATCGAAGACGTTGGTCACGCCGGGCTGGGCATAGCGGCTGAAGTTGAAGTCCCGGACGTAGAAACCGTGAATGGTGTCGTTGGAGACCAGGGTGATCTGCACCGTCTCCCCCTCGGGCACCACCATCTGCGGACCATGATCGTTCGGGCCGTTGGTCAGCTCGCCCGCTACCCCGACGTCCAGATTGGGGTAGTCGAACCGCCAGCCCCACTGGAAGGCGGTCACGGTGATGTCGACGACCGGGGTGCCATGTGCCGATGTGGCATCGGCCGCGACGGTGGCATCGACGTTGTTCTCCGAGAGCACGGTGAAGAAGAACAGTACGGCCACGATGATGATGGGGACGATCGTGTAGGTCAACTCGATCCCCAGGTGCTCGTGGAACTGGCGGGGCATCTCGTCCGAGCGGCGCCGGTAGCGGAGGACGGTCCACGTGATGAGCAGGAGGACGATGCCGCCGACGATGATCCCGGTCGTCATCATCCCCGAGTAGATCTTGAAGATGTCGTGCCCCTGCTTGGTGGCACCGGTGTCGGCCCAATAGGTGGGATAGAAGTTGCAGCCGCCGAGCAAGAGCGCGCCACCGAGGATCCCGAAGACGACCAAGGGCTTGCGCTTTCGGCGCCGACGAGCCGCAGGATCGGGGCCGGTGACGCCGGGTTCGGGCACGCTCGTGGCAGCCAAGTGATCCTGGCTCTGAGACGGGTCGGTCGAACCGGTCGGTGTGGCGTTCACGGCGACGACACTAGCGAAGGTCGGCAGGTAATTAGAAGTTCAGAATCGACTTGTTGTCGTAGCCGCGTTCCCCAGGTCACAGGGCTGGTCCTGCCTGGAGTTCGAGGCTTTTCGGGCCGGGACGGAACGCTGGTGATCTGCGGGTACGCCTGCCATCCAAACGAAGGGGTGACGGTCGTCGTAGCTGATCGTCCGACCCTCAGGATTCTGCTGCCTGCTTCGGATCCTCGGGACCCTGGACCTCGCCGGTTTCAGGTGGGTCACCGGCGCCGGATGACCCGCCGGATGACCCAGCGGAACCGTGACCCAGGCGACCGAGGCCGCCGAGGCCGCCGAGGAACCGGGGGAACCCACGGCCGCCGAGGCCTCCGAGGAACCGGGGGAACCCGAGGCCTCCGAGGATCCGGGCGTGCTCCTCTGAGCGGAACCAGAGCCCGCCGATCGGGTGAGGCGACCGGTCAAGCGACCGGCGGACCGGACGGCTCGGCGGGCCTCTGCCTTGGCGGCCGGGCCGTGCTTCTCGGCCGTCAGCGCGGCCGCTTCGACAGCCGTGCCGGCATGGTGGGCCGCGGTTTTGGCGCCACGCCCCAGCAGGCGGGCGGCAATCTCAGTCGTGGACAGGCCGTCCGAGGTAGAGCCGGGAGAGCCGGCACTGGGAGAGACAGAGCCGGGGGAGCCGGCGTTGGGAGAGACGGCGCTCGGGGAGGCAGACGCCGGCGGAGAGGCAGACCGGGGAGAGGCAGACCGGGGAGAGGCAGAGCCCGGACTAGCCCCGGCGCCGGACTGCGTGGTCCCAGCCGACGGGCGAACGGAGCGCCTTGCCGACCCTCTCGGGCGCGCGAACCGGCAGGTCGGTACGGGTCAGCGTGGCCAGCCGGAAGAGACCCACGGCGCCGAACTCGATGATGATGATGCCCGAGGCGTCCGGTCTGAACTGGGGGACGATGGGAGCGAGGGCGAAGACCACGGCGACGCCGCAGACGGCATAGACGTGGAGCCGGCGGGGAACCAACCGCACCAGGCCGAGCGGCCCTTTGGCGGTGATGGCCAGGAGGGCGAAGACGGCCGTACCGGCGACGAGCAGGCCACCACGGTCAACGTGTAAAGACAGGTCAGCCAGGGCCACTGCAGCCAGGAGCTCGGCCAACTGCAGAATCCAAAAGGGCACAACCCGGCGACCGACCTGTTCGCCGGGTTCTCCCGGTGCGGTCGGGGCCGCCTGACCGTCCCCGTTGCCGCGGGCGGTCCGGACGCGGCGCTACTCCTTGGTCGTGGGTGGGACGGTGGGCTCGACGACGACGTTCTGAGCCTTCACCGCCGTGGGGTCATCCTTGCTGCCCTCATCCAGTCCCTTCTTGAACTCTTTCTGTGCCGAGCCCAGGGAGCCGCGCCAGCTTGGGGATCTGGGTGCTCCCAAACAGGACCAGCACGACGACGACCAAGATGATGATTCCATCTACACCAAATATCTCCGCAGGCATGCCCAAGTGCACTGGTGACTCCTTTGTCGACTTCTAGCGGCCAGGTTAGACCCGTATGGGTCCCTCATTGTACTTCGTCTCCGCCCCGGGGGTTGGAGGACCTTGCCGCCGGCCGACCACAAACGGATCGCCGGCTGGCGTCGGGCCGGTGCCGGGCGAGTGTCGGGCGGGGGTCGGCGACCGGTCCCACCCGCCATCACCGCGCGGTCATCCGGCGAGGAATATCCCCATGACCAGGGCTGCAACCGATGCCAGCCCGCCCACCGAGGCCCACAGCGGCCGACGCCCGTTTGGTCGTCGACCGCTGATAGAGGTACACACCCACGCCGGAGACGACCACCACGACCAGCTTGACGATCAGCACTGCCTTCCACGCGGTGCTCTGACCGCTGAACGTGATGGTGGAGATGTTCCAGAAGCCGGTGATGATCAGGAGGGCGAAGGCCGGCCACAGCAGGACGGACAGCGCCCGGGTGAACCTCTTCGGGAGCGTCGCCGCCAATGCTTCTTGCTGTCGGGCTCAGTCCGGCCATGGTGACCTGGCCCCCCACCCAGATCGAGGCGGCTAGCACGTGCAAGGCCAGCCGGATGCCGTCAACGGCGCTGCTGAGTTGAGGCCCGGTCGAGGCCGCGTGGGCGAGGTTCACGGTGTTCACTTCGTCACTCGGCTGATCATTTGCGTCCGTTTCTCCGATATTGGCTGCGTCACTCGGCTGTTCATTGCGCCCCCCGCACGTTCATGGCACACGCGGCTACTTGCCTGTCCAGTTGGGGGCGCGTTTCTCGGCGAAGGCGATCGAGCCCTCCATGGCATCGGCCGACGAGAACACAGCCGACAACGCGCCGTTGTTGATATCCCAACCCTGCTCCTCGTGCACCTCCATGGCCTCTTTCATCACCCGCTTGGTCGTCCGCACGGCCAACGGCGCGTGGCCGCGATGACCTCGGCCAACGCCAGTGTCTCTTCCATGAGCATGCCGGCGGGCACGACGCGGTTGATGAGGCCGAGGGCAAGCGCCCGGTGGGCGTCCATGGGCTCGCCGGTGAGAGCTAGCTCGAAGGCGACCGCCTGGGGCAACCGCCGGGGCAGTCGGATGAGCCCGCCGGCGCCGGCGATGAGCCCCCGCTTCACCTCGGTGATGGCGATCGTCGCCTCTTCCACCGCGACGACCAGATCGCAGGACAACATGATCTCGCAGCCGCCGGCCAGGGCGGAGCCGTTGAGGGCGGCGATGATCGGCTTGGAGAAGTTCCGCCGGGTAATGCCGCCGAACCCCCCACTGGCCCCGGCAATGTCGCCGATCTCACCGGCAGCGAAGGCCTTCAGGTCCATGCCCGCGCTGAACGCCTTGTCCCCGGCTCCGGTCAGGATGACCACCCAGCAGTCGTCGTCGGTCTCGATCTCGTCCAGCGCATCGCCCACACCCCGGGAGACGGCACCGTTGATGGCGTTGCGGGCCTCGGGCCGGTTGATGGTGAGGATCTCGATGTGACCTCGGCGTTCACGCAGTACTTCAGGCATCATGGTCTCCGATCACGAGCTCAGGCATCGGCCAGACGGTAGCGCGGAGGATTGCCTTCGACCGCAATCTGGGTCCCGACCATCCCGGGCACGTCGGTGACGGAGAGTGCGCTGATCACATCGGCGTCGGCCGGGGCGGCGGCGACGTGACGGCCATCGAGCAGGCGGGCGATGAGGGGAGCGCCGGTAGCGGCGCCATCGTGGTCCCGGATGACGGTGGCGGCAATGACGGTGGCGGCGACGGGCCCTTCTACCTCCAGCGCGACGTCTCTGGCGGACTCGTCGATGAGCTTTTGGTCCGTGCTGGTGTCCCCCCGGCGGAACCCCCCGGGTGGAGGCTCGGTCCCATAAAGACCGAGTGCGTGCTTGGTGATGAACCATCCCAGCCCGGTGGCCAAGCCCAGGGTGGGGGTTCGGGTTGAACCGGAAGTCCCCGAGCCCGAGCCAGCCGAACCCGAGCGTGCAGCGCCGGAACCGGCAGACCCCGAACCCGAGCCGGCAGTCCCACCCTCCCGGAGCCGGTCGGTGATCGTGGCGATGGAGTGGGTCGTGTAGTTGTTGCCGGGCCCACCGAAGTAGGGCAGGCCTCCGGTGACGGTGAGACCCCTGGCATCGTCGGTGGCCAGCCCGAGTGCATCGGCGGCCACCTCCACGGCCGACGGGAAGCACGAGTAGAGATCGATCAGCGACACATCGTCGATCCCCACCGATGCCGCCTCGAACAGCGCGCGCCCGGCCGCAGCGAGGGCCGGCGACCGACCTGGGTCGGGACGAGCAGTGGGGAACCGCACGTCGGTGGCCTCCGCCCCCGACCAGATGAACACCGCCCGGTCCTCGACCCCGGCCTCGCGGGCCGCGGCGAGTGAGCACACGACGAGGGCCGCGCCCTGGTCCGACCCCAAAAAGGCGGTCATGAGCTTGGTGTAGGGCTCGGCCACGATCCGGTTGGTGGGGCTGGGCGTGGCGATCTCCGCCGCCGAGCGTACCTGGGGGAACCATGCGGTCGGGTGTTGGGCGGCGACCGTGGTGAAGGGGGCGAACAGGTCGCCGATCAGCTTCCGCTGTTGGGCCGTGTTGTGTCCGGACCGTGAGGCCACGACGCTCTCGAACAGGGGATAAACGTGGACCGGAGCCATGAGCCCGATGGCCAGCTCACCCGGACCCACTCCAGGCTGGTCGTCCCCGACGATGGGGTCCGCTGGGAGATCGGCGACATCGACACGCGGGAGCCCTGCAGCTCGACGCGCCCTCGACGACCGGATGGCCTCGGCTCCAGCGATGACGGTCGCCGACAGCGACCCTTCGGCGATCTCGGAAGCGGCTCGGTTGACCAACCACTGGGGGGTGTTGCCCCCGACGGTGGAGACCTCGCAACGCCGAGGCGTCATCCCCGTCCGGCGGGCCAGCTCGGTGGCCGGTGCCGGTCCCACCCTCGTCATGACGTTGACCACGCTCACGCGGTCGATGCGGTCCCGGAGCCGGGGGACGGAGGCGAAGGCCAACTCGCAGGCCCGGACCATGAGGTCGATGGGGGTGACGAGCTCGATGTGCTCGATGCTCTGCCCCGAGGCGACGATCACCGGGATCCGGTCGGCGCTGTGCTCCAACGCACTCATGGGATCGGAGTCATCTCCTTCGGCTTCCGCACGATGCGGCAAGCTAGCGCACGTCGCGGACGGTCGCATCGAGCGAGTCCGTCCCGGGAGCTGAAAGGCTGGCCAGATGCCATCGAGCGGAGGGCCGACGACCAAAGGGCCGGCAAGGACAGGGCCGGCAGAGCACAGGGCCGCTGCCCGAGGACTTCTTCTTCGGTGTGGCCACGGCGGGGTTCCAAATCGAGGGCGGCTTCAACGGACCCGGTCAACCGGCCAACAACTGGCTTACCTGGGAACGGATCGGCCGGGTGGAGCCATCGGGCATCGCCGCTGACTTCTGGGCGCATCCCGAAGAGGCACTGGACCGGGCGGCTGGCCTGGGGTGCAACAGCTTCCGCCTCGGCCTCGAGTGGGCGCGGGTCGAGCCCCGGGAGGGGGAGATCGACGACACCGCCCTGGCCGGGTACGCCCGCATCCTCGACGGTTGCACCGAGCGAGGGATGGCCCCCCTGGTCACCTTGCTCCATTTCACCCATCCGGCCTGGTTGGGCGACGAGTTCTGGCTTCGGACCGACTCCCCCGAGCGATACCAGGCCTGGGTGGAACTGGCGCTCGGCACCCTGGCCGAGAAGTGCCGCCACTGGGTAACCATCAATGAGATCAATGCCATGGGCCTGGGTTCATGGATCCTCGGGATGTTCCCTCCTGGGCGCCGTATGGCCTTCGGGGACGCGGCGGTGGCCATGGACAACCTTCTCGCCGCGCACGTCCTCGGGTACGAGGCCATCCACCGCGCC
The DNA here is from genome assembly GCA_963717035.1 of uncultured Acidimicrobiaceae bacterium. Taxonomy (GTDB): domain Bacteria; phylum Actinomycetota; class Acidimicrobiia; order Acidimicrobiales; family RAAP-2; genus DASXMT01. Next base: position 67,251 of record CAVQVK010000045.1, read on the forward strand.
AGGCCCGATGCCATCGTGACGACCAACAACGCGTCGGTGACCCTGTACGAGTTCGACGCTCTCCTCACCGACATCCTGATGGCCCGGAGCATGGGCATCGATCGCGACGATCTCGACCGCTGGCTCGATACCCGGCGAGCCCGCCACTACGCCGCCCATCCCACCCGCAACCGGGGCGAGCAGGCGCTTCGGAAACTCAGTGCGGCGACCGCCCCCTACGGTCCGCGCCGCCGCGCGCCGAGACGGCCCTCGGGTCCCGGGTACGACCTCGCTCACCGGGACGGGCGGTGGACGCGGTCTACGCCAGCGCGCACCCGCGCCCGCTCGATGTCGTGGGCTTCGACTACTACGACCCGCTGGCCGCCCGACACCTGCGGGCTCCCGGTCACGCAACCGCCGGAGGCAGGGGGTGGTCCCCGGCCCGGGAGCTGTGGGACGACATCCCCGATCCGGCCGGTTTGCAGGCGTGGTTGGGGGCGCAGCACGACATGACGCCGGAGATCCCGCTGTGGGTCGTGGAGAACGGCCTGTGCAACCGGGTGCGCAATGCCCGCTCGTACCCCCGGCTCGACGGCTGGGACCGCAGCCGGTACCTCCGCGAGAACATCGCCGCAGTGGTGGCTGCTGCCGATGCCGGGCTGCCCGTTAGTGGCTACTGGCACTGGTCGCTGATGGACAACTACGAGTGGGGGTCCTACCAGCCCAGGTTCGGCCTGTTCGGGCTGGACCGACACCACGGGCCCACCGGCGCACAGTGGCTCGATACTGACTCGATGGGCGGTGATGCTGCCGGGACGTACCGCCGGATCATCGCCGGACTGCGGGCTGGCGACCGATCGGTGCTGACTGACCCCGGTTGACCGACTCGAGCTCTCAGATCCGAGCTCTCCGACTCGAGCTCTCAGATCCGAGCTCTCTGACCCGAGCTCACCGACCCGGGGTGTTCACTCGTCCCCGTTGTGGTCGGCAGAGCTCTGCGCGACTCCGGCAAGTACCCGCTCGGCTTGGGTGACGATCGACTCCACCAGCGCGGCAGCAGGAATGAGGGTCCCGATGGCCCCCACACCCTGGCCGCTCGGGTAGCACTCTCGGGTCGGGTCGATGCCCTCGGTGTTCTCACCCCCACCCAAGTGGAACGCCCCGTCATTGGCCGCTCGGCCCAATTGGCCCGGGAATCTCTGGAGCTCCTCGGGGTGCTCGTCGAAGAAGTCGGTGTAGTCGTTGCGGACCACACGCATGGTCTTTCCCGAGAACGCCCGGCTGATGGTGGTGCCGTCTTCGGCAGTGCGGACCAACGCATCCTTGTAGCCGGCCACCGCCCGCGCCTCGGGAGTGGCGATGAACCGGGTGCCGACCCAAATGCCGTCGGCGCCGAGCGCCAGGGCGGCGGCCAGGCCTCGCCCGTCGAAGATGCCGCCGGCGGCGACGACCGGGACCTGATCGCCAACCGCATCGACCACTTGGGGAACGAGGGGCATGGTCGCAATCTGACCGGTATGCCCTCCCGCCTCGGTTCCTTGGGCCACGACGATGTCACAGCCGGCGTCCACCGCTCGCCGGGCGTGGTCGACCTTGCCGCACATGTTGATGACGAGCACACCGCTGCGATGGCAGACATCCACCACCTCGCTGGGCACCCCGAGGCCGGCGACGAAGACCGAGGCTCCCCCCTCGATGATGTCCTCGACTTGTCCGACCAGATCCCCGGGCATGGCCGTGAGCAGGTCCACGCCGAAGGGCTTGTCGGTGGCCCCCTTCACCAGGGCGATCTCGGCCACCATGTGCTCCCGGCTCATGGTCGAACGCGCCGAGGCAGCCGAAGCCGCCGGCTTCTGAGACCGCAGTGACCAGGGGTGCGTAGGACACTCCGCCCATTCCGGCCAGCATCACCGGGTGCTGGATCCGAAGGATCTCGGTCAGTCGAGTCTGCATAGGGGTTCGTCTCCGATTCACTGCTGCGAGCGGTAGCCGACTCTATCGAGCAACCGAGATCGAGCAACCGAGATCGAGCAACCGGGCCGCTGCGAGCGAGGTGGCCCCTCAAGCAGGCGAGCGACGTCGGCATCCTCTTGCAAGCGAGCGATTCCGGTTGCGGCCGAGCAAATCCCTCAGATCGGCTGCGGCCGAGGGAATCGTGCTGCTCAGGTGATGTCTCGCTGGGTCATCACGAACGAACCAATCGCGGCGAAGACGAGCCCGTAGGCCAGCAACATCAGACCGCCACCCCACCACGGCAGGAGGATGGAGTTGAGGTTGCGGCCGGTGTGGCTGGCCAGCGCTTGGGCCGAAGCGCCCGGGAGCCATTTGGACAGCCCGCTGTGCAGCGCGTTGAGAAGGGCGCCGATCAGTGTCTCGCCGATCAGGAACCAGCCGAGGGTTGCGATGAGCGCGGCCACCTGGTTGGTCAACCACGAGCCGACGCCCACGCCGAGAATGGCGTACAAGACGAACACGCCGATCATCCCCGGGACGACGGCGGGCAGCTGGTGAATGAGGTCGGATGGCGATCCGTGACGTGCCGACAGCACGATCGATCCGGCCACGACGGTGATGATGAGGAGGATCACAGCCAGGACGACGCCGAGGATGGCAGCGATGATCAGCTTGGCCGCGACAAAGCGCCCCCGCCGGGGGGTGACCAGGAATGCGGACGTCACCGTCTTGTGCCGGAACTCGGTGGTGATGCACAGCACCCCCAGCAGCATGATGAACAGGTCTCCGAAGTTGAGGCCGGCGCCGGCCAGATTGCGAAGCTGGTCCACCGTATGGGGTGTGAACCAGGTGGCCCCACCGTGGGCTTTCTTGCCGCCTGGGCTGCTCCCGCTGAGGAAGGAGAGCAGGATGCCCAATCCGGTGAACAGGGCTGACAGCCCAAGAAGAAGCCAGGGCACCGAGGTGGTGCGCAGCTTCAACCACTCCGACCGCACCAGCCTGATCATGACGGCACCGGTTCGGGCATGGGCGCGTCGAACCCGGAGGTGAGGCTGAGGAAGACCTCCTCGAGGCCTCCTCCCTCTTGCCGGAGGTCGTACACGATGATCTGGTTCTGGGCGAGCACCGGCCCGAGCCATTCGGGGGAGGCACCGTCGATCATGATGACGTCGGGCTCCGTCCACCTGGCGCCGACTTGCTGCGCGGTGAGGACGTCGACCAGGCGCTGCGCCTCGGGAGTCCGCACCCGCATACCGCCCCCGGTGCCGGCCCGGTGGCGCAGGTCAGCCAGGGTGGTCTGGAGCACCAACTTGCCATGCGAGACGATGACCACGTCGTCGACCGTCTCTTCCATCTCAGCAAGCAGATGCGAGGAGACGAGCACGGCCCGACCCGTCGAGGCTTGGTGACGAATGAAGGTCCGCAGCCACTGGATACCTTGCGGGTCGAGCCCGTTGGAGGGCTCGTCGAGGATGAGCACCTCGGGATCGCCGAGAAGGGCGGTGGCCAGCTCCAGGCGTTGGCGCATGCCCATCGAGAAGCCGCCCACCCGCTTGCCAGCCACTTCGGACAGACCGACCAATGCCAGGGTCTCGTCGATCCGTGAATAGGGAAGGCCGGTGGCCATGGCTACCACCTTGAGGTGGCTGCGGGCCCGACGAGCGGGATGGAAGCTGGTGGCCTCGAGCACCGAACCGATATGTCGAATCGGTTGTGCCAGGTCCCGATAGGCCCGCCCGTTGAACGTGGCCGTTCCGTCGGTGGCCGACACCAATCCGAGCAACATTCGCAACGTGGTGGTCTTGCCGGCGCCGTTGGGCCCGAGGAATCCGGTCACCCGTCCAGCAGCAACCTCGAAACTAAGATCGTCGACGGCGACGACGTCCTTGAACCGCTTGGTCAGTCCGGTGACCTCTATGGCCGAAGGCATTGCCAGACGCTAGCGCGAGCGCTGGCCCGTTTGGCATCTCCTGTGATCAAGCGCGAACGATCGAAGGCACGGACGGTGAATCGACTGCGACCGGCTCCGACCTGCCGAGATCAGGCTGATCAGGCGTCGACGTAGATCTCGGAGGGGAGCAGTAGCTCGACGGCGACGACCAGTTCGTTGTGGACGCTGCCCATGTCGCTCCGACCGTTGACCCACCCTCCGAGCACGGAGTACCACACGTGTCCGAGAATCCGGGCCCGGTCGCCGAGGTTTTGCGGGTGGGGCTCGCCGATGGCCCTGGTGATAATGCCCTCCATGAGCCCGGTGATCTGTTGCTGGCACCCGACGGCTGCCGGATCCGGAGAGGACAGGGAGGTGAACACGGCACTGACCAGCTTCGGTTGGCGCCCCATCGCTCGTAGCGCCCGGTCGAGGACATCCACCACTCGCATGGCCGCAGTGTCACCCTGAGCCGGAAGCTGCGAGAGGCGGGCATCGAGCTGTTCGACCCAACTGACCAAGGCCGCAGCCAGCAAGTGGTCCTTGCTGGTGAAGTACCGGTACACGGTGCCCATGGCCACGTCGGCTCGGGCGGCGACGTCACGCATCTGGACCGCTTCGTATCCGCCCTCGAGCCCCAGGGCCATGGCCGCGTCGACGACCCGTTGGCGACGCGCCTGTTGAGCGCGGGTCAACGAGCGTGGCACCGGGCGTGAAACCATAGGGCATCACCCTACTCGTCAGGGGTTTCTGCTCAGATGATCCCGAGGCGGGTTCGGCGCCCTCAGGCCCTGGTGGGCCGCAGTTTTCCGGTACTCGGATGGCTCAGGGTCGCAGTTGCGAAGCTCAAGGCTCGACCGCCACGCTGGAAGCTCAAGGCTCGAAGGTCACGGCTCCACGCCACGCTGGAGGTTCACGGCTCGACTGCCGCGACCTCAGACGTAGGCGTGAACGACAGCTCGATAGTTCTGGGTGGGTGCCGATGTGGGTGGCGGCACCGGCGCGGGCGTTGGCACTGGCGCCAAAAGACGGCCGATACGCTCGAGATACGTAGGAGGTGCGACCGGCGGCGCCGGCTCAGGAGCGGGAGGCGCGGGAGGACCGACGAACACTTCGACGCGGGAGAACCCGGCGGCGCGTGCGAGGCTCTTGATCGCTCCGATGGTGGGCACGTACCAGTTCCCGAAGTCCACACCCACGCTGCTGTCGGCGTGGAATTGCATCGCGCTCTCGTTGTCAAAGCCGTGGAGGTGCACCGCCTCGGTCTCGATGACGGCCACCTCTCCGGTGACCGCCCGGAGCCGTTCCATTGCCGTCAGCGGTTCTTTGATGTGGTAGAGCACGCCCAGGTACAACACGATGTCGAAGGTGCCCAGGCCTTCGAGGTCGATCTTCATGAAGTCGTCGACCACCGGCTCGACCTTGCTGCCGATGGCCTTGTGGGCGAACTCGAACCCTCGACGACCGGGCAGGTCGTCGTGCCAGAAGTCGGTCAGGTCCCGGTTGTGGTCGGGCAGCACGCCCTTCTCGATGCACTCGTTCCAGTACGCACCACGGGCCACGAAGTCGCAGCCCCAGGCGTAGTGATCGAGAGCGACAACCCGCGTGGCCCCAGCCCGCTCGGCATGGAAGGAGTAGTAGCCGTCCCATGCTCCGATATCGAGGACCGAGCGGCCCTTGAAGTCCGGGAGTTGATCGGACCTGAGGGCGAGCTCGGTCAAACCCTTGGTAACGACGCCGCTGCCGAGGTCGATCGAATGAAACCACTGGATGTCGTCCGCCTCGGACTGCAGGTCGTGTTCCGTCGTCATGTGCGGGACTCTAGCGATCCCGGGAGGCATCCGGAGGCACCGATGTCGTCCGGAGGGCTCCGTTGGGAGCCGAGGCAGCCGGATGGACCCTCGACCGGGGCACGCAACGAACCTCCGGTCGGGGCCCAGACGCAGGACCTCAACCGGCCCAGACCCAGGACCTCAACCGGCCCAGACGATCGACTGCAGCTCCGAATACGCCTCCAGGCCGTAATCGCCGCCGTCCCGACCGACCCCGCTCATCTTGAAGCCGCCGAACGGCGCCTCCATGTTGCGCTGGGCGGTGTTGATGCCGACGTGGCCGGCCCGGAGGCGCTTGGCGACCGCCAGGGCGCGGGCCGTGTCGGCCGTGAACACGTAGTCGTAGAGGCCGAACTCGCTGTCATTGGCGATGGCTACGCCTTCCTCGTCGTCGTCGAAGGGTATGGCCACTACCACCGGGCCGAAGATCTCCTCGCGAGCGACGGTGATGTCGTTGTCGCCGGTGATCAGGGTCGGTTCCACGTAGTACCCGATGGGCAGGTGTTCGGGGCGGTTCCCGCCCGCCACGACCTCGCCCTGCTGGCGGCCGGTCTCGATGTAGTCGAGGACCCGCTGCTGCTGGGCACCAGAGATCACGGGCCCCACGACCGTGTCGAGCTCCAGCGGGTCGCCGACCTTGAGTCCGCCGGCGAATGCGGACAACCTCTCGACAACCTGGTCGAAAATGCTTCGGTGGATGACGGCTCGGGTCGGGGCCGTGCAGATCTGTCCCGAATGGAATGCCCAGGTCGACCCGATGGCGGTGATCGCCGCGTTGATGTCGGCGTCGTCGAATACCACCGCGGCGCCCTTGCCTCCGAGCTCGAGCAACAGTCGCTTCATGGTCGCACCCCCGGCTTGGGCGATCCGCTGGCCGACCGCCGTGGAACCGGTGAAGGACACCATGTCGACGTCGGGCGACTCGGCCAGCACCGAGGCCGGCCTGGGGCCCTGCGAGTTGACCAGGTTGACCACTCCCGGGGGGAAGCCGACTTGGTCCAGGATGCGGACCAGCTCCACGATGGCCAGGGGATCCTGTGGTGCGGGCTTGATCACCACCGTGTTACCCATGGCAAGCGCCGGGGCGATCTTTCCGGCCAGGTTGGTGAGCGGGAAGTTGTAGGAGGCGATGGCGGCCACGACGCCGACGGGCTGCCGATAGGCAAGAGCGCTGACCAGTCCGCCAGGCGCCAGCGGCGTCGCTCCGGTCACGAAGGGAGTCAACGACTTCTCCTGTACGTGGCGGATGTCGCGCGAGTACCGGTCGAACCGATCACAGCTGACCGGCACTTGCATCCGGGAACCGACGGATGCGGTCGCACCCGTCTCGGCGATCACCAGTGCCACCAGCTCGTCGTTCTTGGCGCGAATGGCTGGAGCCACCCGCTTCAACAAAGCCAACCGCTCCTCGACCGGCGTGGCCGCCCACGCAGGAAGGGCGTCGGCGGCGGCGGCCGCGGCGGCCGTGGCGTCCTCGGTGGACGCGTTGGGCGCCTGACCGACGACCTGTTCGGTGGCTGGGTTGATGATGTCGTACGTACCGTCCCCCGCGTCCGCCCATTTCCCACCGATCAGGAGCTGATGCTCATCATTGGTGATCTGGTTGCTCATGGTGCTCGCTTTCCTCGGGCCGATTTGGCCCGTTCGTTAGGGCCCGTGTGGCCCGATGTAGGCCCGTGTGGCCCGATCGTTAAGCCTGTGTGGCCCGATCGTTAAGCCGTGTGGCCGTTCGTCAGGTCCGACAGTGTGCCCCGAAGGTTGCTGGTCTCCGTCCGTTGGCCGGTCGTCGCTGCAGAAGTGACGGGCTGTGAGCTTACGGTGCACGTACGGTGCTCGCCGAGCGAGTGGCTAGAGGGCGACGTGACGCCGTTGTCGGGGCGAATGCTATTTTCGGGGCATCCTCGACTGGCTGCGGGACTCACTGTTACCGGTGATCGTGATTCTGCTCGGTGCGGGCCTGCTCGTAAGGTTCGCCCACTGGGTGGGCGGCCGACACCGAGCGGGCATCGATGCGTACATCCGCGAGCTGATCGAGGCGGGCAGCTCGGCGTCAGAGAGCAACAAACGTTCGCGAGTGGTCAGCGAGGCAATTGAATGGGCGGTCGTGGCCCTGACCTGGTTCGTAGCCGGGATCGTGAGCATCGAGAAGCTCGGTGTTCCGCTCACTACTCTGGTCGCTCCGGCAACGGTGGCCGGCGTGGCCATCGGTTTTGGTGCCCAGCAGGTGGTGGGGGACGTGCTATCGGGGTTCTTCCTGTTCGCCGAGCGCCAGTTCGCCTTCGGTGATGTCATCCGGCTCTCGGTGCCGGGCCAGACCGTCGGCGTGACCGGGACCGTCGAAGAGCTCACCCTTCGGGTCACCAAGGTGCGCACGGCACAGGGGGAGCTGATCGTCGTCCCCAACAGCGCGTTGCGACAGGTCACCAACCTGTCGAAGGACTGGTCGCGGGCGGTCGTCGACGTACCCGTTCCGGTGACCGAGGACCTCGAGCAGGTGACTGCGCTCATTCGTGAGCTCTTGTCCAACATGGCTAGTGAGGACCAGTGGAAGGGCCTCCTCCTCGGCGAACCGGTGGTGGCCGGCGTCGAGACCATTGAAGTGGGCTACGTCCTCTTGCGCCTGATCGCTCGGACCTTGCCCGGCCGGCAGTTCGAGGTGGCGCGCGAGCTTCGGCTCCGAACCGCCATTGCCCTGCGCGAGGCTGGAATCAGCTCGCCACCGATGGCCGGTGACACCGCGGCGGCGCCATGACCGACAGCGACGCCACGGACGGTCCCGTCAACGCGAAACGACGCCTCCGACCGAATCGGTCGGACCAGATCGACCGAAGCGACCGAGCTGGTCGGACCGCCCGAAGCGACCGGCTCGCAAAGGACTGCGGGGCTTCATGAGCCGGCCGCTCGACCGACGGCTACCTGTGCGTCGATCGACGGCGCTGATGGTCGTGGCCTTTCTCGGCTTCGGAGCCCTCTACATCCAGTATCCGCCGCTCCCCACCGCGAACTCGAGGACGGTCGTCCACCAATCGCCCACGACGACCACCACGACAACGCCACCGAAGTCGACGACGACAACCACTTCGTCGACCACCGTGCCCAAGAGCACGACGACCACGACGGCGTCCCCGTCGACGCCGAACCCGAGCAGCACGACCGTGCCCAGTACGACCACCACGACAGTGCCGACGGCGTCCAGCTCCACCAGCTCATCGGTGGGGGCGTCGGCCACCTCTACTACCTCGTAGCGGACGGGAACCAAGGCACCCAGCGAGCCGGCACCGCCACCAAAAGAGCCAGCACCGCCACCAAAAGAGCCAGCACCGGCACCAAAAGAGCCAGCACCGGCACCAAAAGAGCCAGCACCGGCACCAAAGGAGCCAGCACCGGCACCAAAGGAGCCAGCACCGGCACCAAAGGAGCCGCAGCCAGCGAGCCAGCACCGGCACCGGCACCAAACTCGGACATCGAGACACACGGCGTCGTAGCATGTCGAAAACCACTTCAACGTCGGACGTTGGGGGTCTGGGATGCAGCGCCATGGACGGCTCCCTAATCGGAGCAGGAGACGAATCCTGCGGGCGGGCTCGAAGCCAGCAGCCGCCCATTCGTCGGCCCTGATCGCGCTGCTTGCCTCATCGATCGTCGTCGCCCTAGTGGTCGCCGCACCCACCTCGGCGACTACACCCACCTCCACACCCACCACGACGTCCACTCCCCCTGAACCGATGAGTCCCCACCCCCGCGTCTACGCGGGAGGGGGCGTGATCCCCTTCGGGGGCGCCCAACAACTCAATTCCCGCCGCCCAACCCGCTCAACTCGGTCATGGTGGCCATGGCTCCGAACCCGGCCGCTGGCGGTTCGCAGGGTTACTGGGTGGCCGGCGCCGACGGCGGGGTGTTCACCTACGGCAATGCCGGGTTCTACGGCTCGTTGGGGGCGACGACCCTTACCGCGCCGGTCATCGGCATGGCCGCCACGCCCGACGGCAGGGGCTATTGGTTGGTGGCCATGGATGGGGGAGTCTTTGCCTTCGGTGACGCCGGGTTCTACGGCTCGATGGGTGGTCGTCCGCTCAACCAGCCAGTCGTCGGCATGGCTGCCACCCCGGACGGGAAGGGCTATTGGTTGGTTGCCGCTGACGGCGGCATCTTCACCTTCGGCGACGCTCCGTTCCTCGGCTCGATGGGCGGCCAGCCCTTGAATGCCGCAGTGGCCGGGATGGCCGCTACTCCCAGAGGAGGCGGCTATTGGTTGGTTGCCGCTGACGGCGGCATATTCACCTTCGGAAACGCCCCCTACTTCGGCTCGATGGGCGGCCAGCCCTTGAACGCGGTCGATGGTGGGGATGGCCGTAGCCCCCGGGGGAACGGGCTACCTCTTGGTGGATGGGACGGTGGCATCTTCGGGTTCGGGAACGCGCCCTACTATGGCTCGCTTGGCGGGGGCTATGGCGGCGACCCCAGTGATGTGCCGCCGGTGACCGGCATCACCTACAGCCCCGACGGTCAGGGCTATTGGCTGCTCGAACCGGACGGGTGGTCCTACGGGTTCACCAACCCGCCGAACCCGGCGCCGTCGCCGACAACCGACGCGATCCTGTCAGTGGCCAACAGCCAAGTGCGCAGCGATCCGAACTCCGGGTACTTCTGCAACCCCTACGGACCCTGCGAGGAGTGGTGCGCGCTGTTTGCCACGTGGGTCTGGCAACAGGCGGGAGTGCCCATCCCGTCGTATGCGTTCACCGGTGACATCTACAACTGGGCGGCCAGCAATACATCGGTGATCGCGCCCAACGTCGGTGGCCTTCCCGGCGATGCTGTGCTCTATGGCACGGGGCCCCAAACGACCGACACGTCGGTGCACGTGGGCCTGGTCATGCAGCGATGGCCCGACGGGGCGCTCGTCACCATCGAGGGCGACGCCGGCCCCGCTCCCACCGGGTCGCTTGCCGTGGTGGTCAACGGCCCGTATCTCCCGTCACCATCTAATGATTACGCCGGGATTTATGCATTCGCCCGGCCGTAGCACCTATCGGTTCCTCCGGACCTACTGAGCCTCCCCCGGACCTACTGAGCCTCCCCCCCTGACCTACCGACCTACAGCCTCCCCGGACCTACTGAGCCGCCTGAGCCTCATCTCGGCGACCCCCTGAGGCGCCCCCGCCCCTACTGAACTTCCCCCGGACCTACTGAGCCGCCTGACCCTGCGCCGCCCGTTCGGCGATCACTGAGGCCAGCACCCGGCTCCGGTGTTCGGCGGCGTCGCCCCAAGCCGGTGCCAATGCCCACGCTCGTTTGAGAAACATGTGCAGGTCGCACTCCCAGGTGTACCCGATGGCCCCGTGGACCTGCAGCGAAACCCGGGCCGCCTCGGTGGCTGCTTCTGAGGCGTACGCCTTGGCCATCGAGGCGCGACGGCTCGAATCGGGCTCAAGGTGGGCGACGGACCAAGCTGCGCTGTAGGTAACCGGCCGGGCGAATTCCAGCTTCACCTGCGCCCCGGCCAGCAAGTGCTTCACCGCTTGAAAGCTGCCGATGGCTCGGCCGAACTGCTTTCGCTCCTTGGCGTAGTCGGCGGCGATGGTGATCATCCGATCGGCCAGTCCCACCAGTTCGGCGGCGGTCCCGACGGCGGCGCGATCGGCCAGGATGGCGAGGGCCAGGTCGGCGTCGGATCCGGCCGCGACCAGTGTTGCAGGGGTGGGTGTCCACTCAACGGTGCCCAGGCGACGCGTGGGATCGAGGGATTCGATCGCCGTGACCCCGACCTCGTCGGCCGGCACCGCGTGGATCTCGGAGCCTCCGTCGGGCATGGCGTGTTGCAGGATGTACAGGTCGGCTCCGACAGCACCCGGTATCGCTCGCATGCCCGACAACCCGATTGCCGCGACCGCGTCACCCGCAGCAATGAGGTGGAGCCAGTGGTTCGCCACGACGCCGATCTCGGTGCCGAATTCCGTCCCGAAACCGGTTCGGGCCAGCAGCGGCGCGGCCAGTGCCGTGGTCTCGAGGAGCGGTTCGGGGAGTGCAGCCCTGCCCGCCTCCTCGAGCAGCAGGACCAGATCGAGCTCGGACAGTCCGAGCCCGTCGTGCAGCTCGGGAACGGTGAGCCCGACGACACCCATGTCGGCAAGGGTCTCCCAGCGAGGGCCGCGTACCGGTCCAACCGTGGTCTCGGATTCAACCGCCGCACCGGCCCGTGCCCCGACCTCGGGTGCCGCCCCGGCCTCGTTCGTCGCACTGACTCCTTCACCCACCTCGGCCGCCGCACCAACCCCTTCACCGACCTTCGCCGCCGCACCGGCCCCTTCACCCACCTCGGCCGCCGCGTGAGGTCCGACCGCGGCATCGAACACCGCGCGAAGGTCGTCCGGCGTGCACTCCCGGTCGAGCATCTGACGCACTGCGTCCCGGAAGTCGGTCTGCTGTTCAGTGAAGGCGAATCGCATGATCAGCCGCGCGGCAGTCCTAGCATGCGTTCCGCCACCACGTTCCGCTGGATCTCATTTGTGCCCGCATAGATGGTCCCGGAGATGGCGAAGAGGAATCCATCGAGCCACGGGTTGGACGTGGACGGGCCGTGGAACTCGGCTTCGGGCCCGAGCAGGGCCAGTGCGGCGCGGTGGATGGCCAGGTCGGTCTCCGACCAATGGATCTTGTTGGCGCTGGCCTCGGCCCCGACGGAGCCGCCCTCCAGCACGCGGTGGCGGTCCAGTACGTGTTCAGCCGGTAGGCCTCGGCGTCCATCCAAGCCTGGGCCACGTCGTCAGCGACGCGTGCGGCCGCGGTCGGGTCGACCTCTGATCGCTCGATGTACAAGTCGACCAGGAGACCGGCGGCCTCGGTGTACCGAGCTGGGCTGCGGAGGCTCAATCCCCGCTCCGAGCCGGCAGTGGCCATGGCCACACCCCAGCCCTGATCGACGGCGCCGAGAACCTGGGCATCGGGAACGAATACGTCCTCGAAGAAGATCTCGGCAAACCCGGTCTCGCCGTCGATCTGGGGGATGGGACGGACGGTCACGCCCGGCGAGCTCAGCTCGACCAGGAAGTAGGTAAGGCCGCGATGGCGCTCGGCGTCGGGATCGGTTCGAAAGAGGCCGAAGCACCACTCGGCGAAGGCACCGCGTGAGGCCCATGTCTTCTGTCCACTCAGCAACCAGCCGTCGTCGTCCGACGAACGGCGCGCCCGGCTGCGAATCCCGGCCAGGTCGCTGCCGGCATCGGGCTCCGACCAACCCTGGCACCAGATCTCCTGGCCCGAGGCCATCGAGGGCAGAAACCGGGCCTTCTGCTCGTCGGTCCCGAACTCGAACATGGTCGGAGCAAGGAGGAACACGCCGTTCTGGCTGACCCGGATGGGGGCTTGGACCCGCCAGTACTCCTCTTCGAAGATCAGCCATTCAAGGATGCCGACGCCCCGCCCTCCGAACTCCTCCGGCCAGTTCACCACCGACCATCGGTCGTCGAACATCCGCTGCTCCCAGGCCCGATGGGCTTCGAATCCGTCCGCCGTGTCCAGGGAGGGGAGGGAGCCCGGCGGGGGGGCGTTGGCGCTCAACCAGGCGCGGGCTTCAGTCTCGAAATTCCTCCTGTGTGGCGCTGAATTGCAGATTCATAGGTGATTCCATAGGGCGAGGGGCAATGTGACACACCCCGAGACTTTCGGCAACCAACGGCGAGATTCGATCTCCCCTACCGCTGAAGCCGCGTAGCTCCTGAAGCTGCTCGTACCGCTGAAGCCGCCTGTAGCTGCTGAAGCCGCCTGTAGTTGCTGAAGCCGCCCGTACCGCCAAAGCTGCTCGCTACCGCTGATGCGGCTCGTAACTGTTGGAGCCGCTCGTTCCCGTAGGATGGTGTGATGGTAAACGCCGTAATTGTCGATGCTGTACGGACCCCGGTGGGCAAGCGGAACGGCCGCCTTTCCGGCTGGCATGCAGTGGATCTGGCCGCTCAGCCACTTAAGGCGCTGATCGAGCGCAACGACCTCGATCCGGCATTGATCGAGGACGTCGTCATGGGCTGCACCATGACCGTCGGCGAGCAGGCCATGAACATCGGACGGAATGCCGCTCTGGCCGCCGGATTCCCCGACACCGTGCCGGGCACGACGGTCGACCGGCAGTGCGGCTCGGCTCAGCAGGCCGTCCATTTCGCTGCGCAGGCGGTTATGTCCGGGGCAATGGACATCGCCATAGGAGCGGGCGTGGAGTCTATGAGCCGAGTGCCCATCGGCTCCACCACCGAGTCGGGCCCCGGTGAGGCCTACGGACCGACCGTCCACGACCGATTCGACTTCATCCATCAGGGTCTGTGTGCTGAGGAGATCGCCAATCGGTGGGACGTCAGCCGGGAGGCCATGGACCGGCTCGCGCTCGAATCGCACGAGCGCGCCATCCGGGCTATCGACGAGGGACGATTCGAGAACGAGATCGTGCCCCTGGCCACGGCCGGCGGGACGAGAACGGGGCCGTGGGTGACCATGCCAATGAGGGCGATCTCACCTTCGACGAGGTCCGGTCGTGGCTCCACCCTGGAGAAGTTGAGCTCGCTGCCCCCGGCTTTCATCGAGAACGGGCGAGTCACCGCCGCATCCTCTTCCCAGATCTCGGACGGGGCCGCGGCCGTGTTGGTGATGAGCGAGGAGCGTGCGGGCCAGTTGGGCCTCCGCCCTCGCGCCCGCTTCCATACCTTCGCCGTGGCTGCGAACGATCCGGTCATCATGCTTACCGCTCCCATACCGGCAACGACGCTGGTGTTGGAGAAGTCGAAGCTCAGCCTGGACGACATCGACCTCGTCGAGATCAATGAGGCCTTCGCCTCGGTCATCCTGGCCTGGGAGAAGGAGCATCACCCCGACATGACCAAGGTCAATGTCAATGGCGGGGCCATCGCCATCGGTCATCCCACGGGGTGCTCGGGCGCTCGGCTCATGGCCACTCTCCTCAACGAGATGGAACGCACCGGCGCCCGCTATGGACTGCAGACCATGTGCGAGGGCGGCGGTCAGGCGAACGCCACCATCATCGAACGCCTGGGCTAATCCTCAGTGCCGGCGGCTAGCCCTACCCGCCGTCGCCCAGATCGAAGAGCGGCGGCGACTCACCGTTGTCGCCACTGCGGGCACGGTGGCGCGGCCCCGTAGTTCGGCCTGCCCCGGTCCGCGGTGCACTCGGGTTTGAGTTGTCCCGCTTTGGCTTGCTCTGTTTTGGCTTGTCCCGCTTCGAGTTGCTCGGTTTCGAGTTCCCACTCGGTGGGTCGGTCCCCGATTGGGTCCCAGTGGTGGTGTCGGCCGGATCGTTCCGGTCGCGGTTGGGGTCGAAGAGCCCCCCGCCGGGATCGCTCCCGAGGTCGGGATCTGGTCGCAACGGAGAGAGGGGCTCGGGTGCTTTGGGTGGGTCGAAGTGCCAGTTGCCGTCGTCGTCTTTGTAGACGACATAGCCGGCGTTGGTCTTTTTGTCGTGGTGCCAGGAACACAGGCGCACCAGGTTGGAGAGCGTGGTCGGGCCCTTTTGGTTCACCGGCTGGATGTGGTCGATCTCCAAGAACGTGGTCGAACCACAGCCCGGGACCGCACAACACGGATTGTCGTTGGCCAGCGCGGTGCGGATGGGGGCATTGATGTAGCGCCCGGGGTGGCTGATGGTGTGGACCTCGGTCCCCTTGTAGAACAAGACCTTCAAGTAGGCATCGGACAACAAGGACTCGATGACTTTGACCGGGACCTCGCCCACCCCGTCGATCTCGGAGACCTGGTTGCCCCTGGCTTCTCGGTTGAACAGGGCCTCGTGGTCCACCCGGACGTTCACGACGGTCTTCGGGCGACCCTTGCGAGACGAGTCCCCACACAACAGCTCCACCAAGGCGTCAGCGGCGTAGGCGGCCATGGGCTCTCGGTCGCCGTTCTTGCGGGCCGAGTTGAACCGGTCCGTGGTGGCGGCGTCGAGGACCGAGAGCAGCTGTGCCCCCCGATCGGGGGAAAAGCGTCCCCGCAGGCACACAGCTCCTTGCTCGTCGACCCAGTGGCGCAGGTGGCGATCGGCGTGGATGGCGGCCAGGGTGGCCTCGGGGTCGGCACTGGCTGCTCGGGCCCTGGTTTTCCGACACCGGTCCCGCAGGGCGGCCATGGGCTCGCCCTGGGCCGCTTTGACCAGCTCGGACTCGTGGCTCGGATCCACGGCCACCGCACCGGCCAGCTCTTTCACCTGGGGCTCGGACAGCTTGCCGTTGCGCAGGGCCTCAGAGGTCTCCGGCGCATCGGCCAGGGCCTTGCCCGTCTCCAAGGTGGAGTGGGCTTGTCCCACCCCACCCCTTCGGTCTCGGCGATCAGCGAGGCGGCGTTCTTGTGGCCGGCGTCTCGCCAGATGTTGGAGGACTCGATCCGGGTGGCCAGGGCCAACTTGGCCGCGGTGGCCAACCGCAGGACCTCGACCACCGAGGTGTACAACTTCTGGGCGTCGGCTCCGGTGAGGCACTCGGGCTCCAGAGCCGAGACCGCTCGATGGAGCGAGGAGCTGGCCTGGTCGAACAGCTCGCCGAGGCGAAGGTCGGAGTCCGTGCCAGACGGCCCACCGCCAGCCACGTCGCCAGCTGCATTGCCAGCAACATCGGCGCCGGGGTTGGCCCCTGTCCTGTGCTTCGAATCCACCGAGCTCATGTGTCCAATGATGCCCGAAAGGTGTGACACCACTTGGAAGGACAGGGAAAGCGCTGGTCAGGGCGGTGCCGAGCGTCGATGGCGAAACGACGCTCACGCGCCCCAGCCCAAGCTGACCCGACCTAACCCCAGATCACCCGCCGCCACCGGTCCAGCAAGCCCCGGCCACCCGAATTAACCCTGCTCAATCGCCGTCCGCTCAGACCCAGCCCCAGACCCAGACCCAGCCCCGGACCCAGAACCGGACTCAGACCCTGACGCAGACCAGCACCAGACCCCGACCCGGACCCCGACCCCTGTTTCGGCCGCCGCTCTCTGGGTTCGTACTTGAAGGCGTAGCGATCAACGACATACCCACCGCCCGGAACGCAAGCAATCAGCAAGATGGCCGCTGTCGTCCTCCACTTCCACTTCACCCGAAACCGGGCAATCAGGACGAGGACGATGTAGAAGGTGAACACGGTGCCGTGCATGGAACCCACGATCGCCGCGGGCAACGATCCGTGCCCCGTGGCTTGGATGACGACGGCGATCAGCAGCAGGATGAACAGCGTTGCTTCGACGTATGCCGTCCAGCGGACCGCCTTGACGATTCCCATCACCATGCTCCGGAATTGATGCGGGATGCGGTTGCACCCCGGCGTCTCCTCGGTGCGACCACCGGACATGTGACTGGTCCGGCCATCGGTTCCAAGGACTACCGATACGCACGCTACCTCGGGTGGTGCAGCGCTAATAGCTCGGCCCGGCCTCGACGCGACCGGGCTGAGACTACGTAGTGGTGATATACCGAGCCTGATGACAACCGATCCGGGCAGCGGGAACGGCGCCGATCAGGGCGAAAACCCGATCGGTCAGGCTGGGGGAGCCGGAGCCGACAGCGACTTACAGAACGAGGCGGCCGCTGGGAGCCAGGCAGGGACGGCGCCTACTCAGGCAGGGACGGCGCCGAGCCAATCAGGGACGACGCCTACTCAGGCAGGGACGACGCCCAGCCAACCAGGGACGTCGCCAACTCAACCAGTGGCGACGCCGACTCAACAAGGGACGACGCCGGCTCAAGACCTGTCCGGGTGGTATCAGGCGTCAGATGGTCAGTGGTACCAGCACCCTGGCTACGCCGCAGGATCCGAACTGCCGC
Organism: uncultured Acidimicrobiaceae bacterium; assembly: GCA_963717035.1. Lineage (GTDB taxonomy): Bacteria > Actinomycetota > Acidimicrobiia > Acidimicrobiales > RAAP-2 > DASXMT01. The sequence continues at coordinate 84,742 of CAVQVK010000045.1, forward strand.
AGGCTCAATACCCACAGGCCCAGTACCCCCAAGCGGACTACGCCCAACCTCAGTATCCCCAGGCCCAGTATCCCCAGGGGGCGTATGCGCAGCCGTCCCAGTACCAGCAGGGGCAGTACCCGCAGGACCCGTACCCGCAGGCTCAATACCCGCAGGCTCAATACCCGCAGGTCCAGTACTCCCAAGGGAACTATCCGCCGGGGCAGTACCCGCCGGGCCAGTACCCGCCGGCAGGGTATGGATCGGCTGGATACCACTACATAACGCCCCTTGGGCCCAAGCACAATGGCATGGCCATCGCCTCGTTGATCTGCGCCATCGGGGGAATCTTCTTTCTCGGGATACCCTCCATCCTCGGGATCGTCTTCGGCTTCGTAGCTCGCTCGCAGATCGAGAGGTCCAACGGCGGCCAAACCGGAAGCGGCCTGGCCCTGGCTGGAATCATCGTCGGATTTTGTGTGGTTGCCCTCGGCATACTGATCATCGTCCTCATCGCCGTCGGCGCTCATAACTGCAACACCAACAACGGCTTCGGAACCTGCAATTAGCAAACTGAATTAGGAGAACTGGGCTAGCCGCCGCTCTCAGCGCCGCCCGCAGCATCAGCACCGCCGCCCGCAGCGCCAGCACCGCCGCCCGCAGCGCCAGCACCGCCGCCCGCAGCACGGCCCCCACCGACAGCGCCGCTAGTCGCCGCTGCTCTCACTGCCGGCCCCACCAGCGGACCCGAACCCATCCAGCACCGCTGTCGCCTCGTCCACGATGCGGCCGATCAGCTCGGCCACCGTGGGCAGCTCTTCGATCGTCCCCACCACCTGACCGGTGGGCAGGACACCCACATCGGTGCGCCCGTCGACCAGGGCGGCCTTGGTCATCATGGGCGCATTGGCCGCCATGACCACCTGGGTCCAGGAGAGCTCGTTGCCCTCCTTCATGGCCCGGCCTTCCTTCAAGAGCTCGAGCATCGAGGTCTTGGTCTCCTGCCGGAAGGCGTAGGCATTGGCCAGCGCCCGGGGCAGGTTCCGGACCCAGCCCGCACGCTCGAGGTGGTCCACCAGCGCCGTCCGGATCACCCGCTGGGGCGCCCCGTCGATCGTCTTGGACACCACCGTTCCGGTCACCGGGGTGCCCAGGTAGATCTGCTTGACCGAATCGGGGACTCGGCTCTCTTGGGAGAGGAGGAACCGGGTACCCATGGCGATCCCGGAGGCGCCGTAGGACAGCGCGGCCACCAGCCCGCGGCCGTCGAAGAACCCACCGGCCGCGATCACCGCCACCCGGTCGCCGACGGCGTCGACCACCGAGGGAGTCAGCAAGGTGGTGGGCACGGTGCCGGTGTGGCCGCCCCCCTCACCGCCCTGGGCGATCACCGCGTCGACACCCCACTCAGCCACCTTCTCGGCATGGCGCTTGGCCCCGATAGTGGGCATGACCACCAGCCCGGCGTCGCGGCAACGAGTCACGAGATCCGGGTTGGGGGCCTGGGCGAAGCTGGCTACCCGGATGCCGTTCTTGATCATCAACGCCACCCGGTCGCCGACGTCGGCGACGTCGGTACGCATGTTGACGCCGAAGGGGCGATCGGTGCGCGACCTGACGTCGTCGATGGCTTCCACCATCTGCTCGAAGGTCATGGTGGCCGAGGCCAGGATGCCCAGCCCTCCAGCCTCGGCGGTGGCCGCCACCAACCGGGGACCGGCCACCCAGCCCATGCCCGTCTGGACGATGGGGTAGTCGACACCCACCAGCTCACAGAACCGGGTGTGCAGGGCGGGGTGCACCCGCCGGGAACCGCCCGCACCGCCCGAACCGGCCGAACCGCCGCACCGGCCGAACCGCCCGCACCGGCCGCACCGCCCGAACCGCTCACGCCTTCACCTCGCGGTCACGCAACCCGCGAGGGTCGAGCACGTCGCGGATCAACGTGAGCTCCTCAGACGTCGGCTGCCGCGTAGCCGCCACGTCGGACGGGATCCTCAGCTCGAAGCCGGTGGCGGCCACGATCTCGTCCACGGTCACCCCCGGGTGCACCGACCGCAGCCGCATGGCGTGATCGGGCGTCTCGAAGTCGAACATCCCGAGGTTGGAGATCACGAACCGGATCTCGTGGAACTTGGTGGCCGACGGGCCGGCCGCCGCGGCCCGCGCGTAGCCGACACCGGAGACCACGTCGACGTGCTCGACGAACGAGCGGGTCGAATGGTTGGGGACCCAGTAGCTGGTCGGGTGGTTCATGGTGTTGCCCGGGGCGCCGCGCACTCCGATCAGCTGGGCCTTGGGCTTGGCCCAGTCGCCGATGGCGCTGATGTTCTGGTTGCCGTCCCGGTCGATCTGGGAGGCCATCATGATCAGGTTGCGGCGGCCCGACCACACCACGTCGAACACCTTGCGGTAGGGCATGTGCGACTCGAGCAGCAGGTCGGCCGGCTTGGTGCCCATGGGGGGCGCGCCGTCCATGAGGGCGGCGTCACCGTCGGTCAGGGCCAGGTCGGGGGCGAAGGTCAGCTTGGCCACGCGGGCGCCCAGTGCTGGAGCGGTCCCGAACGCGCTGGCCATCACCTCGCCGTCACCCCGGAACACCTCGGCACAGGCGATGACGCAGTACTCCGCCCGGGACACGGCGTCGCCGGCCGACCCAGCCGACCCCGCCGACCCGGCACCGGCTGCTCCTGCGCCCGCATCCCCGGCGTTCCAGCTGCTGGCCTCGCTCACTTGGACCCTCCTCCACTCGAACTGGCCGAAGCCGCCTTGGCCGCGGCGAGCTCGGCCGCCGTCTCTTTCACCGCGGCCTGGTACTCGCCCTCGTCGACCTCCAGGTAGCGCTTCGAGAACGCGGACCACGTCTCAGGGTCGCCGGCCGCAGCCACGTAGGCCTTCTGGAAGGCTTCGTCCCGGTTGTAGTCGGGCACGCATGCAGTGAAGTGCGCTCCGCCCGGCGTCTCGACCACCCCGTCGGTCAGGAGCCGGCTGATGCACATGGTCTGGATGGGGCCCTCGGACAAGAACTCACCAGTGGCCACCACCCGCTCGGTGGTGACGAAGCGCCGATCAGCCGCCCCGAGGAACAGCTCGTCGAAGAACGGGTCGGGCCCGAGGATCTGCCCGCTGCCCGAGGCGTCGGCCCGGTTGACATGGATGAGGGCGGCATCGAGCCGGAGGGCGGGCATGGCCACCAGCTCCTCGCCGTCGTCGTAGGGGGAGGTGACGGTGCGCAGCGAGGGGTTGACGCGCAGCACGTCGGAGCCGAGGCCGGCACGCGTAGGCAAGAAGGGCACCCGCTGCGCCGCGGCCAACAGCCCCAGGTAGAACATGCCTTCGTCCACCTCCATGGCGTCGACGGCGCCGGTCTGACGGGCCACTCGGAAGTGCGGGTCGGTGGGGATGGAGTCGAGGGTGACGAACCCGAAGACGACCTTGCTCACCTTGCCCGCCGCACACAGCAGGCCGACGTCGGGCCCGCCGTAGCTGACCACGGTGAGGTCGGTGAGGTCCGAGCGCAGGATTGCCCGGATCGCGGCCATCGGCTTACGCCGCGAGCCCCAGCCCCCGACGCCGATGGTCATGCCGCTGCGGAGCTCGCCGATGAGTTCGTCCAGCGTGAGTCTCTTATCTGCCATGGTCTCCTGTCCGGTCCTTCGCTCCGACGTCGTGGGAGCCGACGTCGGTTGTCTCCTGCTACTTGGTGGTGTCGGCGTCGCGCTTCTCGACGAAGGCCGAGCGCTGCTCGTCGGCCACCCCGGCCACGTGCAGCTCGTAGGTGAAGCCCTGCTCGAGCCGGTAGCTCGTCTTCACGTCGACCGGGTCGATTCCGTTGAGCGACTCCTTGGCCCGGCGGATGATGGTCGGGCTCTTCGCTGCGATCTCGCCCGCCACCCGGTAGGCGGTCTCCACCAGCTGGTCGGCGGGGACGACCTCGAGCACCGAGCCGTAGTGGTGCAGCTCGGCCGCCGTGGCCGGCTTGGCCGTGTAGACCATCGAGCGCATCTTGTGCTGGGGCACCAGCCGGGACAGGTGGGTGGCTGCGCCCAGGGCGCCCCGGTCCACCTCGGGGAGGCCGAAGGTGGCGTCGTGGGAGGCCACGATGATGTCGGAGTTCCCGCAGATGCCGACCCCGCCCCCCAGGCAGAAGCCCTGCACGGCGGAGATGACCGGCACCTCGCAGTCGTAGACGGCGGCGAAGGCGGCGAAGCAGCCACGGTTGGCGCCGATCAGGGCCTGATCCCCCTTGGCCTGGATCTCCTTGATGTCGACCCCGGCGCAGAAGCCGCGACCCTCGGCCCGGACGATGACCACGCGGTTGTCGGGGACCCGGCCCGCGGCCAGCACGGCGTCGGCCAGGGCGAACCAGCCGGCCACGTCCAGCGCGTTGACCGGCGGGTGGTTGATGACCACCTCGGCGATTCCGGGTTGTTTCTGATAGGTCTCGATGGGCATGGTTGCTCCGGGCCGGTGGACTACAGGGCGGTCGTCGAGCACTCGGCCGGCGTCCGGGGCTGGTTCGCAGCCTGATCGAACGGGCGTGTTCCCGACGCCAGAACTGTAACATCGCCGCCCCGGCCCAGGACCGGGCCCGGCGGTCCCGACCAGCACCTCAAACGCCCCCTGCCCGGGGGACCAGCGGCCGCGCCCGGTGTGCGGGAGGCACCAAACGGTTGGTTGGCCTGGGACGATGTGATCGGGAGCCCGATGACGTGGTTAACGCTGCTCGGTTGTCCAAGATGGCCTTTTGCCTGTTTACTGGCGCCCGTGAAACTCGCCGTTTGTACAGAGACACGGCCGGGTGAGACGCGGGTGGCAATCGTGCCTGATGTGGCGGCCAAGCTGGCTGCCTCCGGGATCGAGGTGGCGGTGCAGACCGGTGCCGGCGCGGCCGCCCGCTTCCCCGACGCCGCCTACGAGCGCGCCGGCGCGGCGGTGCTCCCTGACGCCGCCGCCGTCCTGGCCGGGGCGGCCATGGTCGCCCGGGTCCAGCCCCCGAGCGTCGAGGAGGTGGCCCAGCTCCCCGAGGGGGTGTCGGTGGTCAGCTTTCTGCAGCCGGGTCAGGCCCCCGAGGTGGTCCAGGCCCTGGCGGCGAGGAAGGCCACCGTCTACAGCCTCGATCTCCTGCCCCGGATCAGCCGGGCCCAGTCCATGGACGCCCTGTCCTCCCAGGCCACGGTCAGCGGCTACCGGGCCGGGCTGGACGCGGCCGAGCACCTGGCCAAGTTCTTCCCCATGTTCATGACCGCAGCGGGCACGGTTCCTCCGGCCAAGGTGCTGGTTATGGGGGCCGGGGTCGCCGGACTCCAGGCCATCGCCACCGCCCGGCGTCTGGGCGCGGTGGTCCGCGGCTACGACGTCCGCGCCGCGGCCAAAGAAGAGGTCCAGAGCCTCGGCGCCAGCTTCGTGGAGCTGGGGCTCGAGTCCCAAGAGGGGACCGGCGGCTACGCCCGGGAGCAGAGCGCCGAGTACCAGGCCAAACAACAAGAGCTCCTGGCTTCCGAGGTGACCGGTTCCGACGTGGTCATCACCACCGCCCAGATACCCGGTCGCAAGGCCCCCGTCCTGGTGACCGCGGCCATGGTCGAGGCGATGGCCGCTGGTGCGGTGATCGTGGACATGGCCGCCGACTCGGGCGGCAACTGCGAGCTCTCGGTGCCCGGCGAGGATGTTGTCACCGACAACGGGGTGACCGTGGTCGGGATGACCAACCCGCCGGCGTCGATGCCCACCCACGCCAGCTTCCTGTACTCCAGGAACATCGCCAACTTCTTGGCCCTGGTGGTCAAGGAGGGCAACCTCACCCCCGACTTCGACGACGAGATCGTGGCCGGGACCTGCGTGGTGCGGGCCGGCCAGGTCATCGATCGCAACGCGCCGCCAGCAGCGCCACCTCCTGCTGCGCCGACCCCAGCGGCAGCGGGTGAGGGAGCCAGACAGGCCGAGCAGGCCACGCACGAGTCGAGCGAGAAGGAGGCGGGGTCATGAGCACGGGGATAATCGCATTCATGACGGTCTTCGTGCTGGCGGCGTTCGTCGGCAACGAGGTCATTTCCAAGGTACCGAGCGTATTGCACACCCCGCTCATGTCGGGCAGCAACGCCATCCACGGCATCATCCTGGTCGGAACCATGATCGTGATGGGCGAGGCCCAGGGAGCGGCCCAGATCACGCTTGGCATTCTTCGCCGTGCTGTTGGCCACTCTGAACGTGGTCGGCGGTTTCGTGGTCACCGACCGCATGCTCGAGATGTTCAAGGTAAGGCCGTCCGACCGTCCCCGTCCCGCGGCCGGCACCGGTACGTCGGAGGTTTCGCCCACCGATGCCCCGGGTTCACTCGGCGGCCCCGATGGCAGCGGTGACTCGACGCCGGGAGACGCCAAGTGACGCTCGGAACCTGGACCGACCTGGTCTACCTGCTGTGCGCCATCGGGTTCATCGTCGCCCTCAAGGGTTTGAGCTCCCCCAAACACGCCCGGAGGGGCAACCTGGTGGGAGCGGGCGCCGCCACGGTGGCCATCGCCTTCACCTTCTCCAATCCGGGCCTGCGGGGCAGCGGCAAGAACCTGATCTTGGCCATCGTGGCCATGGTCATCGGTGCGGCCATCGCCGTGCCCGCCGCCCGCAAGGTGAAGATGACGGCGATGCCCCAGATGGTGGCCATCTTCAACGGCGTGGGTGGCGGGGCTGCTGCCCTTGTGTCCGTCGTCGTCTTCCTGATCGAGTCGCCGGGGAAGCCGCGCCCTATCGGATCGCCGAGGTGCTCTTCGGGGTGCTCATCGGGTCCGTGTCCTTTGCCGGTAGCGCCATCGCCTTCGCCAAGCTGCAAGAGCTGATGACCGGTCGGCCCATCACCTACCCGGCCCAACAGGTCATCAACGCCGTGGTCGGGGCGGCCATCGTCGGCGTCGCCGTCGCCACGCTGGTACCGGCAGCACACCGTTGTCTGGTCATCATGGTGGTGCTGTCGTTGGTCCTGGGCGTGATCTTCGTCCTGCCCATCGGCGGGGCCGACGTGCCCGGTGCTGATCTCGCTGCTCAACGCGTTCACCGGCCTGGCCGTGGCCGCGTCGGGCTTCACCCTCAACTCCAACCTGTTGATCATCGCCGGCACCCTGGTCGGGGCGTCGGGCATCCTGCTCACCCGGATGATGAGCAAGGCCATGGGACGTTCGCTGCCAACATCCTCTTCAGCGCCTTCGGCTCGGTGATCACGGCTGCCGGTGGGGCCGACGGCACGGAGCGACGCCCGCCCGGTGAAGGCGGGGACGCCCGAGGACATCGGGGTCCTCCTGGCCTACGCCCGCCGGGTGGTCATCATCCCCGGGTACGGATTGGCGGTGGCCCAGGGCCAGCACACCGTCAAAGAGCTGGCCGACGTCCTGACCGCGAGGGGCGTCGAGGTCGTCTACGCCATCCACCCGGTGGCCGGCCGCATGCCCGGGCACATGAACGTGCTCCTGGCCGAGGCCAACGTGCCCTACGACCAGCTGGTGGAGATGGATGACGCCAACCCGGAGATGCCGACCACCGACGTGGCCCTGGTCGTCGGGGCCAACGACACGGTCAACCCGGCCGCGCAGAACACGCCAGGCAGCCCGATCTACGGCATGCCCATCATTCATGCCGACCAGGCTCAGAACATCGTGTTCCTGAAACGGTCGATGCGGCCGGGCTTTGCCGGCATCGACAACGAGCTGCTCTACGACCCGAAGACGACGATGCTCTTCGGCGACGCCAAGGACACGCTGACCAAGCTGGTCGCCGCGGTCAAGGAGGCGTAGGTCGGATTGCCTGGCGAACCAGGCATCGTTGCCAGCGCCCGCGTGCCAGAGCGCCCGAGCTCGGCATCCCGGGGAGGGACGACAAGGGGCTCGGGAGTGTCTATGCGCACCTCGGGGTGTAGCTCAGCTGGTAGAGCGCTACGTTCGCAATGTAGAGGCCGAGGGTTCGAGTCCCTTCACCTCCACCGAGGGGGACGTGCGCGAACCGCATCGCCCACAGCACCATCCCCACCCATAGGAACACGGAATATCGGGTGGATGGCTTCCCGGCTGTCCACCCGAATTTCGTGAATCGGTGCTGGAGCAGCGCCTTCACCGGCCCCGGCGATCCTTCAGAGACGGCCTCGGTCACTCGTTGCCGCAGCATGGTCAGCTCCGCGGCGCTTGGTGCAACGATGGAGTTGTCGGCCATCTCGTCTGCCAGTCCTCCCGTCGGACTCGCAAGGCGGTCGAATGTGCGGCGAGAGACTTCACTCGCTGTCCGCACAGTGCCTCGGGCATCGATCCAGTCTCGAAAGCCCGAAGGTAGCGGTCGATGGCACTTTCGTCTTGGTCAGCTCGGCGTTGAGAGCTGCCAGTTCGCCCTCATGTCGGGTTCGCCCGAGCGTCGCCCGATGGTGGGCTTCGGCCACGGCATTAGCGAACAGGTCGCTGTCTTCGTAGGCAGAAAGGAGTGAGCGAACCACGGCGTCGTCCAATGCCTCGGCCGGCAGCCGGTCGGCCGAACAGGTAGTCGACCCGAAGCGCTGTCGTCCGCCGCAGGTGTAATAACGGTAGGTGGCGTTGCGTCCCTTCGCTGCCGTGCCGGTGAAGCGACGCCCACAGGTGCCACACACCACCAAACCAGTCAAGAGGTAGTCCGAGCTATTGGAAGCTCGCTTGGACACGTCTTCACCCCGCTCGACGAGGATCATCTGAACGGCATCGAACAGGCCCTTCTCCACCAGTGGGGCATGAGTGGCATCGCTCCAGGTCCCCCGGAAATGGACCTGGCCCAGATAGGTCCGGTTCCGGAGCACGGTGAGCACGGACTTGTGCGACCACGGCTTGCCCGACCTGCCGGCCAGGCCTGAGCTTCCCAACCAGCTGGCGATGGCATGGCCCCGAGGCGCTTGTTGGCGTAGAGGTCGAAGATGACCGGGATCAAAGGGGCTTCGGCCTCGTCGACCTCCAATCGACCTTCGCCGATGGCAGCCCGGTAGCCGAACGGCTTGGCTCCCCCGCACCAGCCGCCCTGGGAGGACTTCCGCTCCATGCCGGCTATCACCCGATCGATGATGGTGGCCCGCTCGAACTCGGCAAAGACCCCCAGCATCTGGACCATCATCCGCCCGGCCGGAGAAGTGGTGTCGAACGGCTCGGTGGCAGAACGGAACCCGACCCCGGCTCCATCCAGGGTCTCAAGGATTTCAGCCAGTCCCCGGACGGAACGGGCGAGCCGGTCCACCCGGTAGACGAGGAGGAGATCGAACCGACCGGCCTTGGCCGCACGCAGGGCGCCACCCAGGCCAGGACGATCGAGTTTGGCCCCGGACATCTGGTCGGTAAAGGTGCCCACCAGCTCCCAGTCCTCCTGGCTGGCGACGTAGGAGGCAAGGCGTTCGGACTGGGCTCCGAGCGATAAGGCTGGTTCACCTCGTCGGTCGAGATCCGGGTGTAGGTGGCGATCCGCACGTGGTGCTCCTTCGTCGTGAGGCCGGTGGTGGTGCTCCTGGTGAAATTATCGCCGACGGGTGCGACTTTCGTCTCCGGCAGCGGATCACGTGCCACATAGAGCGGATCGGTCAGCAACGGCACCAACAGCTCGGCCAACGCCTCGATGGCATGGCGCTCTCCGTCGGATGAGAGGTCGACGAAGCGTGGTGGCGACAGCTGAAACCCCGATCCGCGGGGCAAAGGTGCGGCCGGACGCTCGGGACGGTCCAGTTCCCTCGGTCCCGTCGACCCCGGTCGATCCGAACCCGGACCGATCGACCCAGAAGGACATCCTGGCGGATGAGGCGACACCGGCCGAGTACTAGCGCCACGGACCCGGCGGCACGGCGTGGCCGATCGATGCGGTCATCGCTCGTGTTCCGTAGCCGCGATCCGATGTAACCCACGGTGTCAACGGCAATGACGTTCACACCGGTGCACTCCAGATCCCCTGCTTCCAGCACCCACAAATCCGGGCCGACCCGCTCCTGACGATGGGCTCGTTCGATACACAGAGCTTCACGAGCGTCCAACCGCGCTTGCGCCTTGGCCCTTTGGGCGAGCACGGCAAGCCACACGT
>CAVQVK010000046.1:0-40857 GCA_963717035.1 uncultured Acidimicrobiaceae bacterium
TGAAGTTCCCCTTCTGGCTGATGAACCAGTAGGCCACGTGGATGGGGACATCGCCCAACCGCGTCCGGACGGCCGAACCCGTAGACGGGCAGCTGCAGCTTGCGGCGCGTGCAAGGGGGTCGCTGTCATTGTCGTCGAAGCCCCAGACGCCACCGGTCTTGTAGTCGATGACCGAGGCCGAGCCATCGGCGGCCACGTCCACCCGGTCGGCGTATCCCTTGAAGATGACGGTCCTCCCGCCCGGAAGCTCGAGGGCACCGGCTCCCCGTGCCCCGGTCCGAACTGGAGCTCGACCCGCTCGGGCACCAGGCCCCCGAGGGCACGGTATCGATCGTCTTCGACCAAGAAGCGATGGAGCTCCCGCACGATGGTGGCCCGGGCCAACCCCCACAGCAGCGGGCGGCCGGTAGCCCTTGGTCCTCGTACTAAGCGAAGACCCGCTCGGCGATGGCATCGAGCCGGTCGTGTCGAAGGCGACCACGCGGTGGTCGGCTCGATCCGCTCACTACGGGGCAGGCGGAGCTGCGCGGCGATGAACTGCTCCAAGATGGATGCACCAACGTTCCCTTGGTGCTGGGCTCGATGGTCAAAATGGCCTCCGGACGATCCCGCACGTCGATGCGGAGGACCCGTTCCATCAAGTAGCGCCTCGGGCACTCGGCGTAAGTCTCGAGGCTGGTGGGAGAGAGGGCTCCGGCGTCGACCGGAGACGGGACATCACCCTAGATCCGGCCATCGAACCGGGTGAACCGGTCGATCCTCCGGGCCCGTCGCACCTGGAGGCCGGACCCCAATACCGGGTCGAGCCGGGCCAGGTAGTGGGTGGAAATCCGGTTCCCGGCATCACCCCAGGCCAGCAGCTCTCGAAGATCCCTGTCGGCCAAGGACATCGGCTCGCCCCCGGTTCGAACCGCCTCGGTGAACGAAGGGATCACCTCGTAGGCGCTCGAACGAGGCCAGTTCCTTCACGTCGCGGCTGAACAGGCGCCGGTGGCCGCCCTCCAGGGCACCGAGCGTGTCGAGCAGCCAGCGGCTGGTCATTGCTCTCGGCCCCGACGCTGATCCCCGCGGGCGTACGAGAGAACCTGGAGGGGAGCGGTGGCCAGGGCGGCCAGGTAGTCACGAAGATCGTCATGGGCCCGGCGGCCTCGCAGTGGGATGTCGGGTCCTGCCGCGCTTCGCTCGACATCGGGGAGCAAGGGGTCGTCGCTGGCTCGGGCGGGGAACGCACCGTCAACCATGCCCAAAACGAAGACAGCGTCGAAGTCGAGTCCGGTAAGCAGTCGGACGGGTCCGACGAATACACCGGTGCCGAAGTGCGAAGTCTGGGGGGCGAGCGACTCGAGCTCGACCACCACAGCCTGACGAAAGCCCGCCGCGTCGGGGGGCGCCCCCAAGCGGTCGAGGACGGACAGGCGGTCGGCCGCGGCCCGAATGGCGGTCAGCGCTTCCTCTTCCTCGGTAGGCCAAGGGTCGCGGTCGGAGGGGCGACCGAGGTAGGCATCGCAGAATGCGGTCAGCCAACTCGACCATTCCGGCCCATGTTCCCGCGGTAAAGCTCATCTGAGCGGAGAGGCCGTCGACGAAATCGAGCAGTGACCGAGTCCGGTCCTGGTCGCGTGCTGCCACGCGCTGCGCCGGGTCGGAGGGGCATCCACGCCGTCCGGTCCATCGAGATCGGCCACCCTGGCCTGACGCTCGGTGATGAGAGCTTCGAGATGGTGCTTCCAGTTTTCCAGTCCGGCGGTTACGCCGGCTTCGCGTGACAACAGGTCCCACGCCGTCGCCTCGACCGGACGACCATGGTGGAGTACTGGTCCCCCGGCCAGCCACGCCATGACCTCGTCTCGCCGCCATCCTCGCTCCTCCAGCTCGAATGCACCGAGCACGGTGCGCCCGGCAAACGTGGCCGCCAGCGTCCGACTGCTCACACCGTTGGACGGGATCTGCGCCGATGCCAACGTCTCGCGGACCAGGCGGTCGTACGGGCCTATCCCGCTGTAGGTGATGGCCATGCGCTCGAAGCATGTACCATCACTCGCCGTTGCATCACGTCGCGCACGACCATGCGCACCTCGACATCGGCAGTCGGCGCACTGACCACCCGGGTCCCGACCGGTGGTCCTCGACCGAGTTCGGAGCTGGGCATAGGCACCAAACCGGACCAAAATGTCCCGGGCGACCATCGGCCGGGTCGTCACCGGTGATCCCGACCAGCACCGTTACCGGCACGTGACCGGCCAGGGTCTTGATGAACCGCTCCTCGTGGGGGGAGATCTGGAGCGGGAGGTAGATCACCACCGGACCGGTCTGGTCCACGACCGAGCCACCCGTGTTCCGTATTCCGCTCTCCTTCCGGCCGACAGTCGCAGGCGTCCGCGGGCCAAGGCCTCGGACGCCGCGTCGACGAGCTGCGCCCTCGTCGAACCAGCCGTCGCCCAGGTCGGCTCGGATCTCGTCGACCAACGCCACAACGGCCGAGGCCCGGGACCCGGAGCGGCCAGTCGGCGGAGCGACGCCGACGACGCCCCGGTGAGGTCGGGATAGGCGCTGGCCAAGGCCCGGGCCGTGGCCGGGTGGTCCCTGACTCCGTGGAACAGCGACTGGGACGTGGCCGACAGCGTGGAGGGACCGCAGCCCGCAGACACGGCGGCCGTAGCAGGGAGCTTCCTGATGCCGCGATCTCTTGCGAGGCGACCTGTTCGGCCGGCGGGACAGGGTGGTGAATCGACATTGACCACGCCCAGGCGCCCCGGACCCGACGGGCCGAGATCGCCGGAGGCCAGCAAGCGGCGAGTGGCCAACCCGATGTTGTTCCACGGCACCACCACGGTGACGGGGGCCAGCGGGTCGTCTGCTGAGCCGCGGCGATCTCGTCGCGCAGGGCCTGGCTCGCCCCCCGTCCGAATCGGAACGATCCTGGTGGCAAACATCAGGTTCACATCGTAGGGACCCGATGTGACAGCGATCGGGGACGGTGGGTCAGACGGCGCGCCGCTCGTCGTCCTCGTCCACGCTGGCCAGGACTTCCATCGGATCGATGGGCGGCAGCTGGCGCAACGGTTGGGCGCCGAGCTCGGGGGCCTGGAGGGCCGGCGTGGCCGCGTCGACGGTGAGCGGCGGTGCGATGTCCTTCTCCCCGGTGCCGATCACACCCATGTCGGCAAAACGGCGAGCGGTGACGAGGACGCGACCCTCCAGCGAGCCAACCGCCTTGTTGTACGCGGAGACGGCGTTGTTCAGGCCCTTGCCGACGCCGGCGAAATGGTCTCCGAGCACCGAGAGGCGCTGGTAGAGCTCGGCCCCCAGCTGCTGGACCTCCCGAGCGCTCTCCGCCATGGCATCCTGTTGCCAGCCGTAGGCCACGGCTCGGAGCAGAGCTATGAGCGAGGTCGGTGTGGCCAAGAGCACATGGTTGGCCACGGCGTGCTCCATCAGGCCCGGCTCGTGCTCCAGAGCCGCAGTCAACAGGGGGTCCCCGGGAACGAACGCCACCACGAACTCGGGCGAAGGGTCGACCTGCTTCCAGTACTCCTTCTTGGCCAGCGCATCGACGTGGGCCTTCAACTGTCGCCCGTGGCTGGCCAGGTGCATCCGACGCGTCGTCTCGTCTTCTGCCTCGTTGGCGTCAAGGAATGCCTGCATGGGCACCTTGGCGTCGACGGCCACGTTCTTGCCCCCGGGCAGGTGGACCACCATGTCGGGCCGGAACCGGCCCTGGTCGCTGCTCGACGTCACCTGCTCGTCGAAGTCGCAGCGCTCCAACATCCCGGCCATCTCGACCACCCGCCGGAGCTGCAGCTCGCCCCAGCGCCCCCGGGTCTGCGGCGCGCGCAGCGCGGTCACCAGGCTGCGGGTCTCCTTTTGGAGATGGTCGTGCGATGTCGACAGTTGCTGCATCTGATCGGTCAGCGTTGTGTAGGCGCGCTGCCGCTCGACCTCCAGCCGGCGCATCCCGTCGTCGTACTTACCCAGCTGCTCGCCGATCGGCTTGAGCAGCTGCTCGATGGCCTCCTGGCGTTTGCCCAGCTCGCCCTCGGCCGCCTGGCGGGTTTCGTTCAGCTTCACGTCGGCCAGCTGGAGGAACTGCTCGTTGTTCCGCCGGAGGGCCTCCCCCGACAACCGGGCGAATTCGCCGGTTAGCTGCTGCCGGGTCTCCTCGAATCCCGCCGCCCGTTCCTGGTTGATGGTCTGTTCGTACTCGAGCTGGGCAGTCAGGCGGGCCGATTCCGCCCGGGCCGTGGCCGTCAACTGCTGCAGCCCGGCGTGCTCCTGGGCCAGCCGTTGATTTGCAGCCAGCGCGTCCGCCAGCCTGGCTTCGGCCGTGCGCGTTCGGGCCACGTGCCCCGAACGGACCAAGAGGCCGATAACGACCCCGGCGGCGACACCGACCAGCAGCCCGATGATGAGTCCCGAGATCATGCCGGAACCTCCGTCACCAGTCCTGTGGTGGCCAGTCCTGTGGTGGCATCTCCCCTGGTTGCGTCAAGTGTGGTTGCCGCAACCCCGATGCCCTTCGTGACCTGGTTGTCCATGCGTGGTCGCCCTTGTCTGATCGCCGAATGTGATGGCCCGTGATCTGACCGTCATGTCGCGCTGGCAGGACCCGGAACACCGGTCGCTCGGCCCAAAAGACCAGCAAAACCAGCGTACCGGGGGCGTGACAAATTCGGGGTTGGTCGCGCCCACACGGCCGATCCGCGCCTCTCGAAGGGCCGATCCGCGCCTCTTGAAGGGCCTACCGTCGCCCCCACGCCGAGCCGATCCTCGCCCCCACGCCGACCGATCCTCGCCCCCAGCCGATCGATCCTCGCCCGACAGGGCCGATCCTGGCCTCCCCGCAGACCGATCCCCCGCCGTTAACGGATCGGGGCGTGCCATCCTGGTCCTATGCATCGCGTGGTGATCATCGGTGCCGGATTTGGCGGGCTGTCAGCGGCACGGAGCCTGGCTAGAAAGCCCGTCGACGTGACCATCATCGACCAGCGGAACTTCCACACCTTCCAGCCGCTGCTGTACGAGGTGTCGACGGCCGGCCTCGATCCGGGCGACGTCGCCTATCCCATCCGGGCCATCTTCGGCCGGGTCCCCAACGTGACCTTCCGTTACGGGGCGGTGACCGGCGTCGACTGGGGCCAACACACCGTGTCCATGGACGAGGGCGAGCCCATTCCGTTCGACTCGGTCATCGTGGCCAGTGGGGCCACGGTGAAGTACTTCGGTATCCCCGGAGCGGAGCAGTACGCCCACGCCCTCTACACGCTGGCCGACGCCCGCTACCTCCGCGACCACATCCTCCGCCGGCTCGAAGAGGTCGATGCCGACCCGAAGATCGTCGACGAGGGTGCGCTGACCTTCGTCGTCATCGGCGGGGGCCCCACGGGCGTGGAGGTTGCCGGCGCCCTGGCCGAGCTGCTGGATGTTTCCGTTCGCCACGACGGCTTCCGGTTCGATCGGTCCCAGGCCCGCATCATCCTGGTCGACGGCCTCGATCGGCTGCTGACGCCCGTTCGCGGGCGCCGCCAGCCACTACGCCGCCGCCACGCTGGAGAGCCGGGGCGTCGAGCTCAGGCTGGGCCGGATGGTCAAGGAGGTCACCGACGACTGCGTGGCCCTCGACGACGGCACGAAAATCCCCGTGCCGGACGGTCGTTTGGGCCGGCGGCGTCACCGTCGAGGGCAGCATCGCTTCCCAGATCGACGCCACCGGCGGGCCGAACGGACGCCTGGTCGCTGCAGCCAGACCTCTCGCTTCCGGGGCACCCCGAGCCTTCGGGATCGGGGATGCGGCGGCCGTCCCCTGGGGCCCCGGGTACGGTCGACCAGAAGACCGGCGATCAGAGGATCTGTCCCCAACTGGCCCAGGTGGCCATCCAGTCGGGCAAGCACGCCGCCGCGCAGATCGTCAACCGGGTCGAGGGCCGCCCCACCCGGCCTTCCGCTACCGCGACAAGGG
The DNA here is from genome assembly GCA_963717035.1 of uncultured Acidimicrobiaceae bacterium. GTDB lineage: Bacteria > Actinomycetota > Acidimicrobiia > Acidimicrobiales > RAAP-2 > DASXMT01. Next base: position 5,957 of record CAVQVK010000046.1, read on the forward strand.
CATCATGGCCACGATCGGGCGGCGGGCCGCCGTGACCCAGTTCCCCGCGGCACGGTCATTCGGGGCACCCTCGGCTGGCTGGCATGGCTCGGCCTCCACATCGTGTACCTGATCGGGTTCCGTAACAAGCTGACGGTCCTGGTCAACTGGTCGTGGCGTTACCTGAGCTGGACGTCGGGCCCCCGCATCATCGTGGGCGGTGACATCGACACCAAGGTGCTGATCCGCCCACCTGATAGGTGGCGAATACGCCGAACGAGAGAATGAGTGGCCGACCCGTCGTCGATGCGGGGCCACGAGGGGCGATTGCGGAGGGGGCGTCACAGGGGAGAAGCGGCGTTCCTACGGGAGTAGAGGCGAGTACGGTTGGTCCGTGGACGAAGGCCTTGCCCAGATCGACCGTCTGGTGCTTCAACTGTTCGCAGTTATCGGCGAGAACGTGGCCGGGGCAACCCATGCCTTTCTTTCCGGGGACAGGGAGGCGGGCAAGATTCTGGCTGATCAGGACGAGGTCGTCGACCGGATGTACCGGGAAGCAGAGGCGCTCACCCTCGAGCAGATGCACGACCGGTCCCGCGGCGACGACGATCTCCGCTTCCTGATCACCGTGCTCCGCATGCTCCCCGATCTGGAGCGCAACGGGGACCTGGCCGAGCATGTGGCCCGGCGGGCCGCCCGAGGGCTCGGGAATGGAGCTCTCTGCCCGCAGCCGCGGGTCTGGTGGAACGAATGGGCGAGGTGGCCAGCCACATGTGGCGCAGCACCACCGATGCCTACGCCGAGCGGCTGCCCACCGCGGCCGCCGTGGTCGACGACCTGGACGACGAGATGGACGATCTGCACGTGAGCCTGACCGTCGAGGTGGTGGCCGGCACCATGCCGCTTCCCGTCGCCGTCGAGCTGGCCATGGTGGCCCGGTTCTACGAGCGCTTCGGCGACCACGCCGTCAACTTGGCCAAGCGAGTGGCCACATTGGCGGCCGGCGCCACCGTCCCCTGATTCGTTCAGCTCGCAGTCGCCTGAGGCACCCGACGCCACGGTCGTCTGAGGCGCACTGGCACGGTCGGTCTGACCAACGACTAGGCGGAACCGTCAGGGCCTCAGGATGCGTCGGACCGGTCAGGAGACGATGCCGAGCGACAGCAGCGATTCGGCGATCTGCACGGCGTTGAGCGCCGCCCCCTTGCGCAGGTTGTCCCCGCTCAAGAAGAGGGCAAGACCGTTGCGGGCTCCGGGGTCCGGGCGGATCCGCCCGACCAGCGTGGGGTCGGTCCCGGCGGCCCGCAGCGGCATGGGCATGTCGGACAGCTCGACGCCCGGGGCGCTGCCGAGCAATTCGGTCGCCCGTTCCGGGGTGAGCTCCGACTCGAACTCGGCATTGACGGCCATCGAATGCCCGGTGAACACGGGAACCCGCACGCAGGTGCAGGTCACGTGCAGGTCGGCGAGGCCGAGGATCTTGCGGCTCTCGTTGCGGAACTTCTGTTCCTCGTCGGACTCTCCCGAGCCATCGTCGACCAGCCGTCCGGCCACCGGGATCACGTTGTGGGCAATGGTGGCCGGGAAGGTCGACGGTGGCGGGAACTCCACCGCGGTGCCGTCGAAGGTGAGCTCGGTCGCACGATCCACCGACTTGGTCAGTTGCTCGCCCAACTCGGCCACGCCGGACAGTCCGGCCCCGGACACGGCCTGATAGGTCGAGACCACCAGGCGCCGGAGACCGGCGGCATCGTGGAGGGGCTTGAGCACGGGCATGGCCACCATCGTCGTGCAGTTGGGGTTGGCCACGATTCCCTTGGGGATCGAGCCCAGAGGCCTCGCCGTTCACCTCGGGAACGACCAGCGGCACATCGGGGTCCATGCGCCAGGCCGATGAATTGTCGATGACGACGGCCCCGGCCGCCGCAACCTGAGGGGCCAGCGTCCGAGAGGCAGACGCGCCGCTCGAGAACAGCGCGATATCCACCCCGGCAAAGTCGGCGATGGCGGCGTCTTCCACCGGGATGTCGACACCCTGGAACGAGAGGAGCCGACCTGCGGAACGAGAGGAGGCGAAGAACCGGACGGAATCGAGCAGGAAACCGGCGCTCCTGGAGGACCGATCGCATGACCGATCCGACCTGGCCGGTTGCCCCGACGATCGCTACTCGCATTCCCGCGAAGCTCAGACCACAGGCCAGGGTCGCCCGGCGCGCCGAGCGTCACCGTACTCGAGCTCGAAGGCGGCGTGCAGGGCGCGAACCGCCTCCTCACCACCTCGGCCCGCACCATGCACGAGATCCTGATCGACGACGTCGAGATCATCTCGATGTTGATGCCTGGGTGGCGAGCGTCTCGAAGGTCAGGGCGGTCACGCCAGGATGGGTCTTCATGCCTGCGCCGATGAGCGACGACCTTGCCACGTCGGCGTCGGTGATGACCCCGGTCGCCTCGAGCTCGGGGACGAGCTCGTCGGCTACCTCGGGTGCTCACTGCAGGTCGAGCGGGCACGGTGAACGAGATGTCGGTGGTCCCGTGAAGCGAGGTGTTCTGCACGATCATGTCCACGTTCACCGAGTGGTCGGCCAGGCCCCGGAAGAGACGGGCGGCCGACCCCGGGCGGTCGGGCACGCCGGTCACGGTGACCTTGGCCTCGGCCAACTCGTGGGTGATGGCAGTGACAAGGGCCTGTTCCATGGACGGATCCTCCTCGCTGACCCAGGTGCCAGGCTCCCAGGTGAAGCTGGAACGGACGTGCAGGGGCACGTGGTGGTTTCGGGCGAACTCGACCGAGCGCAGCGCCAACACCCGGCCGCCGGTGGCGGCGATCTCGAGCATCTCCTCGTAGCTGATCCGGGTCAGCTCGCCGCGCCTTGGGCACGATGCGGGGGTCAGCGCTGAACACGCCGGAGACATCGGTGTAGATCTCGCACACGTCGGCCCCCAACGCCGCGGCCAGGGCCACTGCGGTGGTGTCCGAGCCGCCCCGGCCGAGCGTGGTCACGTCCCGGTCGGTCGACACCCCCTGGAAGCCGGCGACCACCGGTACCGCGCCCTGGTCGAGAGCGGCGCGGAGGCGGTCGCCCTTCACCTCCACGATCTTGGCCCGGGTGTGGGTGGTGTCGGTGATGATGCCGGCCTGGCTCCCGGTATACGAGAAGGCGGTGACGCCCAGGTCTGATAGCGCCATGCAGAGCAGGGACATCGAGATGCGCTCTCCCGAGCTGAGCAGCATGTCGAGCTCGCGGGGCGGCCTGGAGTCGCTGACATCACTGGCCAAGCGGACCAGATCGTCGGTCGTCTTGCCCATGGCGCTGACCACGACGGCGACATCGTCGCCCGACCGGCGGCTCCGGGCCACGTGATCGGCGACGGCACGGATCCGGTCGGCATCGCCGACCGAGCTCCCACCGAATTTCTGCACGACCAAAGGCATGGCCCGCCAGGCTACTGCGGTGGCCTCAGGTCCCGTCCGCTGATCGGTCCGTGGGTCGGTCCGCGGTCCGTCCGCCGATCCGTCCCCGTGTGGGTCCCGGGTCGGTCCGCCCGCGGGTTCTGAAGGGTGGCGGTGATCAGGGGCTGCGATCAGACGCGGTCAGGAGTCCGTCGGTCCGCGGTCAATAGGCGGTCAGGAGGCGGGCTGCGGGGTGGCCGGTAGGGCGAAGTCGTTCGCTTGAGCCCAAGTGGGGTCGACCACGTAGTTGCCGGCCGAATCGATGTCGAGCATGACAACTGGGGTATTGAGCCGGTTCCCGGTCTTCGGCTGGATGGTGATCGTGCCGGTGATCCCCGGGTAGGCGGAGGTGTGGTTGAGCTTGGACTGAACGGCCGCTTCGTTCCAGCTACCGGCGTCTCGTACCGCCTGGGCCAGGATCTCCAAGGAGTCGTAGGTGAATGTGCCCCACGTGCCCGGAGTGGCCTGGTACGCGCTTTGGTAGTTGGCCACGTACTCGGTGGCCCCGGCGAACTGCTCGGCGGAGGGTACGCCGCTGTTCAGGCACTTCTGGGCCACCGCGGGGGTCGCATTGGACACGAAGTCAGGCCCTTGGGCGGCGAGGTCAACGAAGCACGTACCCGGGACGTTCATCTGGGATGCCCCGAGGGCGATCAGGCCGGCCTCTTTGCCGTACGCCGCGATGTAGAGCAAGTCGGGCTTGGCCGCGGCGGCGGCGGTCAGCGCCTTGGTGAAATTGGTCTGCCCCTCCTTGATCGACTGAACCGCCACCGGCGCATGGCCGTCCGCGGTGAGGAGTCCTCCGAGCGACTTGGCGATCCCTGAGGTGTAGGTGGAGGTGTCGTAGATGATGGCGACCCGGGTGGCATGGAGGACCTGGGTGATCTCCTTGGCCTCCACCGGAGCCACCTGGACGTCCATGGGCTGGGTGGTGGCGCCATATCCCTGGGTGGCGGCGGCACTGGTCAACCGCACGATGGACAGCCCGCCCTTCTTGTAGATCGGCAGGTTGGCCACGCCCACCGAGGAGTTGAACGGGCCCACCACTCCGAAGACGTTCTGCCCGAGGACCCGGCGGGCGACGGTTACGCCAGTGGAAGCAGTGGCTTTGTCGTCCGCCTGGATCAACTTGATGGGCACACCGTCCACGCCACCGGACGCATTGATCTGGGCCGCAGCGAGCTGGGCCCCCCGCCACATATCGATGCCGGTGGATGACTGCGACCCGGTCAGCGGAGCATCAACGGCGATCAGTCCCGGTGTGAATGTCTTCGACTTCGATGATGCCGCCGACGCCGACGACGACCACGGGGAGGCAATCATGGTGACAGTCAGGGTGGCACTCACCAACACGATGGGCAGTGACATGACACGAACTGGGTGGCGCATGCCAGGGGACACTAGCGGACGACTACCCTGACAACCCGTGTCTACCGAGAAGCGACAACGCCAAAAAGCCGGGCGCGATGCGAGGAGGGCGGCGGCAGCGAAGGCCAAGAAGCGGAAGCAGCTGATCCGACGCTCCATCATCGTGGCCGTCGGCCTAGCCATCATCATCGGGATCTCCGTGGCGGTCACCAGTGGAGGAGGGTCGAACAAGCCCTCCACCACCACGACCACCGCGAGCGCGTCAGGTGCGTCGAGCGCACAGGCGGCCGCGGACAAGGTGGCAGTGGCGGCCGGGTGCCCGAGCAGCCCGACGGCCAAGCTGACCAAACCGTCCTGGACGACGGCACCGCCGATGACCATCGACACGTCCAAGACCTACTCGGCGACCATCAAGACCGACGTCGGCAGCTTCGTCGTGAACCTCGACGCCACGACTACCCCGGCAACGGTCAACAACTTCGTCTTCCTGGCCCAACAGAAGTTCTACAACTGCGTGACCTTCCATCGGGTCATCCCCAAGTTCATGGACCAGACCGGCGACCCCACCGGGACCGGCTCCGGTGGTCCGGGGTACAAGTTCGCCGATGAGCTGCCCAAGGCGGCCACCCCGCAGTACCCGCTGGGATCGCTGGCCATGGCCAACTCGGGTCCGAATACCAACGGCAGCCAGTTCTTCGTCGTGGCCGGCGCAGAGGGTGAGTCGCTGGCCCCCAACTACACCCTGTTCGGCCAGGTCACGTCGGGCATGAGTGTGGTCGACAAGATCAACGCCGACGGCAATCCGAGCGCGGCGGCCAACGGCGTCCCGCCCAAGGTCATCCATCGAATCCTCTCGGTGACCATCGCCACGTCCTAGACGGTTCAGAAAGAGACCTTCAGACAGAACCCTTCAGACCGAGACCTTCAGAGCGAGACCTTCAGACAGAGACCTTCAGACAGAGACCTTCAGACAGAGCTCGAGACCTCCGGGTGGCGAGTCCCGGGTGGCGTTGTCCCCCGAATATCCGCAACCGAAAGAAAGCGAGTCCGCCATGGCCCCAGAGATTCCAGCAGCAGACGGTTCGAGCCCGAAGACCCAACGGTTCGACGGCCCACCCCCGACCGTGATCGACCCAGCCAAGCGCTACACAGCGGAGATGGTCACCAGCAAGGGAACGATGACCATCTCCCTCGATCCGATCGCCGCCCCGAAGACGGTGAACAACTTCGTCTTCCTGGCCCGCTACCACTACTTCGAGGGGATCACGTTCCACCGGGTCATCCCCGGCTTCGTGCTCCAAGGCGGTGACCCCGAGGGCACCGGTCGTGGCGGCCCGGGCTACCGGTTCGAGGACGAGCTCCCCAAGCCGGGTCGCTACGAGGTCGGCTCGTTGGCCATGGCCAACGCGGGACCGGACACCAACGGCAGCCAGTTCTTCATCATCAGCGGGCCCGACGGTGCCTCCCTGCCGCCGAGCTACTCGCTGTTCGGCAAGGTGATCAAGGGTCTCGAGGTGATCCCCGAGATCGAAGCGATCGGCAGCCGGTCGGGAACCCCGACGGAGAAAGTCACCATCGAGTCGGTCACCATCACCGAAGCCGACTGACCCATCCGGCCTGCCGGGTCGGACCAGCCCGCAACCGATGGACGCCCGACCGGAGCGGGGCGGGTCACTATCGGGGCGGCGCGGCCGCGTCCCTATTGCGGCAGCGCGGCCGCGTCACTATCGGGGCGGGGCGTCCAACCGGGGCAGCGCGTCCAATCCCGTCGGCGAGCGGGCTCCGTCGACGTACACGGTTACCGATCCTTCGCCTGCGGTCCGCCATGAGCCGTCGGGTTCACGGAGGAGTGCCGTCCGCTCCTGGATTCCGGCAACCGGGAGGCCGGCCGGCGCCAGGACGACGGACCGGTGCAGCTTCTCGCCGTGGGCGTCCTCGTGGGTGTCCCCGAAATGGGGCACAACCGCCAGCCCCTCGAGGAGTCCGAGCCCGAGCGTGAGGCCACCCCCTCGGGCGTCGACCATGGGATCGGTGAGGGCCATGGCCGCTTCGGCCGTGCCGGCGACCACGGCGCCGTCCTTCCAGGCGTCGAGCAGCGCGCCCCAGACGGCGGAGCCTTTCAGCACCGACCGCAGGTGCATGGGGGACCCTCCGCTCAAGTAGATGAACCGGGCCTTCCGCATCACCGCAGCCATGCCGGCGTCCTCGGCATCGGAGCGGGACAGAACCATCAGCCCTTCGACATGGGCATCCAGCTTCTCGAACCACTCCCCGGCGCGGGCTACCGACCGTTCAGGACGCTCGTAGGCCCCGGCCGTGGGGAGCACCAGAACGTGATCGCCTTCCGAGCGAGCCAGCAGCTCGGTGTCGAACGAACAGCCGGCTTGCCATTCTCCGCCGCCGACCAATGCCACGAGACCCGGTGATCCACTCATGCGGTCACTGTAGGTGGCACGCGACAGCTCGAACCTCACCGCTGTCTTCATCGCCCCCACTGACTCAGAAATAAGCCCGACCAGGCTCGATAGGTGCGCCGGGGCGGCCCGGCCGGACCACAGGACATCGGTCGCTACTGACCGGTAACATTGCTGGCCATGTCTATTACGCGTGTGGGAATCGTCGGTTCGGGGATCATGGGGTCGGGAATCGCCGAAACGGCCGCGGGGAGCGGCTTCGAAGTCGTGCTTCGGTCCCGCAGCCAGAACAGCGCGGACGCCACTGTCGCCGGCATGGAGAAGTCCCTCAACCGCCAGGTCGACAAGGGGAAAAAGACGGCCGAGGAGCGCGACGCCATCCTGGCTCGGGTCACCGCCACCTCCGAACTGGGGGCGCTCAAGGGCATGGACCTGGTCATCGAGTCGGTCGTCGAAGACCTTGCGGTGAAAAAAGAGCTGTTCAACGAGCTGGACCGGATCTGCGGCGACGACACCATCCTGGCCACCAACACGTCGACCCTGCCCGTCGTCGAGCTGGCCATGGAGACCGGCCGCCCCGACAAGGTCTGTGGCGTGCACTTCTTCAACCCTGCCCCGGTCATGTCACTGGTCGAACTGGTGCGTCCGCTCACCGCCTCCGATGAGACGATCGCCGCCGTCCGCCAATTCGCCGAAGCATGTGGCAAATCCCCGGTAGAGGTCAAGGATCAGGCCGGGTTCATCGTGAATGCTCTCTTGTTCCCCTATCTGAACAACGCCGTCCGACTCTACGAGCAGGGCGTGGCCACGGTCGCCGACATCGACACGGCCATGAAGGGCGGCTGCGGGTTCCCGATGGGCCCGTTCGCCCTGCTCGACCTGGTCGGCCTAGACACCTCGCTGGCCATTTTGGACGCCCTGTACGACGAGTTCCGGGATCCCAACTACGCGGCGGTGCCGTTGCTTCGGCGCATGGTGACCGCCGAGCTGCTCGGCCGGAAATCCGGCCAGGGCTTTCACGACTACCGGAAGTAGCCAGCGCGAGAAGCGGCCGAAACTGGAAGAAATCTGGAAGCCGAAACTCGGAAAAGTCTCGAAGCGGCCGAAACTGGAAGAGGTCTCGAAGAAGTAGAGCGCGTTCTAGCCCCTTCGGGGCGTGGGTCGGATCGATCCTCGCACGAGCCACAATGGAGGGATGAGCCACGTGGGACAGGTCAACGAGTCACAGGACCCGACACCCGAGCCAACTGCAGCGACGTCGACGTCGACAGAGACACCGACGACGGATGGCGAGGCTTCGACGCCGGAGCCCACCAGACCCAAGCGGGACAAGCCGTGGGTGATGCGGACATACTCCGGCCATTCGACGGCCACGGCGTCCAACGCCCTCTACCGGACGAACCTGGCCCGGGGCCAGACCGGGCTCTCGATCGCCTTCGACCTTCCCACCCAGATCGGCTACGACCCCGACTCACCCGAGGCGGCCGGGGAGGTGGGGAAGGTCGGCGTGCCTGTCGCCCACCTCGGCCACATGAAACAGCTGATGGACCAGATCCCGGTCGAGACCATGAACACGTCGATGACCATCAACGCCACCGCGGCATGGCTCCTCGGCCTTTACATCGCCAACGCCGAGGACCAGGGCGCGGATCCGAGCAAGCTCTCGGGCACCACCCAGAACGACATCATGAAGGAGTACTTGTCCCGGGGCACCTTCATCTTCCCGCCACTGCCCAGCCTCCGGCTGACCGTCGACACCATTGCCTACACGGTGCGCAACGTGCCCAAGTGGAACCCGATCAACGTCTGCAGCTACCACCTGCAAGAGGCCGGAGCCACCCCCGAACAAGAAGTGGCCTACGCGTTGGCCACGGCCATCGGCGTCCTCGACGCGGTGCGCGACTCGGGTCAGGTGCCCGAGGCCGAGTTCCCCTCGGTGGTCGGCCGGATCTCGTTCTTCGTCAACGCCGGCGTGCGCTTCGTCGAAGAGACGTGCAAGATGCGCGCCTTCACCGCCCTGTGGGAGCGCATCTGCACCGAACGCTACGGCGTCGAGGACGAGAAGCTGAAGCGGTTCCGCTACGGGGTTCAGGTCAACTCGCTGGGGTTGACCGAGGCCCAGCCGGAGAACAACGTCCCCCGCATCGTGCTCGAATCGCTGGGCGTCACCTTGTCCAAGCGCGCCCGGGCGCGCGCCCTGCAGCTGCCGGCCTGGAACGAGGCGCTCGGCCTGCCCCGGCCCTGGGATCAGCAGTGGTCACTGCGGATCCAGCAGATCCTGGCTTTCGAGTCCGACCTGCTCGAGTACGGCGACATCTTCGATGGCTCCAAGGTGATCGAGGCGAAGACCACCGAGATCGCCGAGGCGTCCTGGGCCGAGCTCCAGAGATGTCCTCTCCCTCGGTGGCGCCTTCGAGGCCATCGACGAGCTCAAGTCCCGCTTGGTGGGCAGCCAGTCCGAGCGGGTCCATCGCATCGAGACCGGCGAGCAACAGGTGATCGGGGTGAACTCCTTTACCGAAACGGCAGATTCCCCATTGGCTCCGGCCTTGGATGCCGAGGGTGGGGGCATCGGTTCGGCCGGAGCGTCCATTCTGCGGGTCGATCCGGCGGTGGAGGCCGAGCTGCGTGAGGACGTGGAGCGGTGGGCGGCGCTGTTCGGGACAACAAGGCGGTGGAGCGGGCGGTCGACGATCTCCGACGGGCCGCTGAAGGTGACGACAACGTCATGTCGGCAACCATCGCCCTGGCTCACGCCGGCGGGACGACCGGTGAGTGGGCCGGCGCGCTGCGCGAGGTGTTCGGCGAGTACCGGGCCCCGACCGGGGTGAGCGGTGGCGTGGGCCATCGGGGCAACGAGATGTCCGGCGTGCTAGCTCGTTCTAAGGCCATGGCCGACCGGGCCGGGGGTCCGCCCAAGCTCCTGGTGGCCAAGCCCGGGCTGGATGGCCACTCCAACGGAGCCGAGCAGATCGCCGTGGCCGCCCGCGACGCCGGCTTCGAAGTGATCTACCAGGGGATCCGCTTGACCCCGGCCCAGATCGTGGCCGCGGCCCGAGACGAGGACGTCGACGTTGTCGGGATCTCCATCCTCTCGGGCAGCCACTTGGAACTGGTACCCGAGATCGTCGACCGGCTGCACGCCGCGGGGCTCGACATCCCGGTGACGGTCGGGGGCATCATCCCCCCCGAGGACGCCGAGGTCTTGAAGGGAAAGGGCGTGGCCAGCGTGTACACGCCGAAGGACTTCGAGCTGGGTCAGATCATGGACGACTTGCTGAACCTGGCCGAGTCCCACCGGGCGGCCATCGCTCGCTGAGGTCTGGGCTCTGGGTCTGTGCTCGGGCGGTCAGCCCCGGGCCCAGGGACGGTCCCGACGGGCCGCGGTCCGTTTGGTCCACCAACGACCGCTGAACCGCCAAGCCGGACCGCTCGGAGGCCCGGACGGCGGAGCGACTGCGGGTCGGGGCCATGCTTGGTCCACCGCCGCAGCCAGCACGGCCAGCACGGCGGGGTCGATCGGGGGTCTCGGGGCGAGACCAAGGGGCGCAGGTGGAACCACCGGAGCCGGCGATGTTGTCGTCGGCGTGCTCATAGGGGCATGTTCCCGTGTTTGCGCTTCGGCAGCTCCTCGCGCTTGGACGTCAACAGGGCCAGGCTCCTGACGAGCACCCGGCGCGTCTCGGCCGGATCGATCACGTCGTCGATGTAGCCCCGTTCGGCGGCGGCATACGGGTTGGCGTAGCGCTCGGTGTACTCCTCGACCAACTCCTTGCGCCGGGAAACCGGGTCGCTGGCCTCGGCCAGGTCACGGCGGTACACGATCTCCACTGCGCCCTCGGGGCCCATGACGGCCAGCTCGGCCGAGGGCCAGGCATAGGCCAGGTCGGCACCGATGGACTTGGAGTTCATGACCACGTACGCGCCGCCGTAGGCCTTGCGGGTGATGATCTGGACCCGAGGAACAGTCGATTCGCAGTAGGCGTAGAGGAGCTTGGCGCCGTGGCGGATGATGCCGCCGTACTCCTGATCGGTGCCGGGCATGAACCCGGGTACGTCGACGAACGTGACGAGCGGGATGTTGAACGCGTCACAGGTCCGGACGAACCGGGCCCCTTTCTCGGCCGCGTCGATGTCGAGCACACCGGCCAGCATCTGGGGCTGGTTGCCCACGATGCCCACGACCCGCCCGTCGACCCGGGAGAACCCGCACACCAGGTTCATGGCCCAGTGGTGGTTGACCTCGAAGAACTCGCCGTCGTCGACGACCGCCTCGATGACCTTCTTCATGTCGTAGGGCTGGTTGGGGGACGCTGGCATCAGCGCGGTCAGCTCGGGGGTGGCCCGATCGGGGTCGTCGCCGGTGTCGATGACCGGCGGCTCCTCCAGGTTGTTGGAGGGGAGGAAGGACAGGAGGTAGCGCACGTCGTCGAGACACGACTTCTCGTCGGGGGCCACGAAGGCGGCTACTCCCGACTTGGTGGCGTGGCTCATGGCCCCACCCAGCTCCTCGAGAGTGACGTCCTCGCCGGTCACCGTCTTGACCACGTCGGGGCCGGTGATGAACATGTGACTGGTGCCCTCGACCATGAAGATGAAGTCGGTCATGGCCGGGCTGTACACGGCGCCGCCGGCGCAGGGACCGAGGATCACGCTGATCTGGGGGATCACGCCGGAGGCCTGAGCGTTGCGGTGGAAGATCCCACCGTAGGAGTGGAGGGAGACGACGCCCTCTTGGATTCGTGCTCCAGCACCGTCGTTCAGCCCGATCATCGGGACCCCGATCGAGGCGGCCAGATCCATCACCTTGTGGATCTTCTCGGCGAACACCTCGCCCAGCGCCCCACCGAAGACGGTGAAGTCCTGGCTGAACACGCAGACCCGCCGGCCGTCAATCGTCCCGAACCCGGTGATCACACCGTCGGTGAAGGGCCGGTTGTCCTCGAGCCCCATGCCGTGGGCCCGGTGGCGGGCCAGCATGTCGAGCTCCTGGAAGGAGCCGTCATCGAGCAGGTAGTCGAGACGCTCCCGGGCGGTCATCTTGCCTTTGGCGTGATGTTTCTCGATCGCTCGGGGTGAGCCGGCGTTCCTCGCCTGCTCGCGTCGCTCAGCGAGCTCCTCCAGCCGTTGGGTCATCGGGTGATCCATGAGGTCCGAGGCTACCGGACCCGCTGACCCGGTCCCATCAGGCCAGCTCCGGGGTTCGCTCGGTGTGCGATCGATACTCCCCCAGATTGGGGTTGAGGCCCCCGAGGTTTGAGTCGACACCCGCGAGAGTTTGGGTCGATACCCGTGAGGTTTGGGTCGATACCCGTGAGGTTTGGGTCGATACCCGTGAGGTTTGGGTCGATACCCGTGAGGTTTGGGTCGATGCCCGTGAGGTTTGGGTCGATACCCGTGAGGTTTGGGTCGATGCCCGCGAGATTGGGGTCGATGCCACTGAGGTTTGGGTCGATGCTCGCGAGCTTGGGGTCGATACCACTGAGGTTTGGGCCGATGCCCGAGGTTTCCGGGCCGATCGTGCGTCTGGTGGGACGTGACCTTCTCAGGCCGGGCTGTTCACCCAGTGGGGACCGCACCAGACGTAGGTGACCGGGTTCTGCGAGCCCGAGCTGAGGTATGCGCCAACCTTGCGGCCCAGATACTTCCGCTCGAGCTCCGGATCTCGCTCACCGTTCAGAGTCCAGCGGGCGGGCGATGTCTGCGCCGGCCCCGTCCCCGGCGTCGACGTCGGCTCAGTCGGCCGGATCGCCGGGGTCGTCGATGTCGGCTCAGTCGCCGGGATCGTCGACGTCGGCTGAGTCGCCGGGATCGCCGGGGCCGCCGGGATCGGTTCGGCTTCCTTCCAGCCGTCAATTCGGTACACGGCCCGCACGACGTCATCGACTACCGCGAATGCCCAGTGAGGGGAGCGCCGAGACTGGGGGTCTATCCAGCGGCGGCCGATCTTCCAGCCTGAACGGACGGCTTCGTCGAGCTCGGCGTCCGACGTTCCCGGTCCGAACGATTTGCCCAGGCGCAGCAGCACGACCGGGTGATTTCGCTTGATCTTCGCCGGCTTGGCCAACAACGTGTTCAGCCTCGTCGCCTCGGTGCGCTGAGCAGGGAGGGCCTGGCGCGAGCCAGTCGACGTGACGGCGTGGTCGGCGTGAGCAGCATCACGTTGGTCGGTCCGATCGCTCGACGCCGTCCCAAGGCCAAGGGCATCTCTCGCCACTGCCTCCACCAGACGCGCCTCGTCGGCGCTCAGCCCGTACCGCAAGATGTCGATACGCACCGATCGACCGGTCGCCTCGATCTCCCGAATCCGCTCCAGGACCGGGAACGTCCGCCCGCCGGTCGCTGCTTCGGCGATCGCTGGTTCACCGGTCGAATCGGTCGCCCGGGCGGCCGCCTCGGCGATCGACAACCGACCGGCTGAATCGGTCGCCCGCGCAGACTGCACATGGCGGAAACAGCGATCGTTCCGTCCCCGACCAGCGAAAAACGCTCGCCCGGTCCGGGGATCGACCAGGAGGTACACGTAGGAGCGGAGTTTGTCGCCGATTCCTGGTGCGAAGCCCTCGTCCATGATGCTGATCGGAGAAGTAGGGGGTGCCCTACTCCTGGACGAGCTCGATCAGCGTGCCGAACGCCGTCTTGGGATGGACAAAAGCAACGGTGGTGCCGCGAGAGCCCGGCCGCGGCGCTTGGTCGATGGTCTGGCCGCCATGGTCCTTCACCGCCTGGAGGGCGACCCCGCAATCGTTCACCCGGTAACCGACGTGATGGATGCCCTCCCCCTTCTTCTCCAGGTACTTGGCGACGGGTGACGAATCACTGGTTGGGGTCAGCAGCTGAATATACGAGTCGGCCACCTTGATCAGCGCCTCTTCCACGCCATCGGACACGATGCGCTCGCGGTGAGCCACCGTGGCTCCGAAGGTCTCGGCGTAGTAGTCGATGGCTGCCTCGAGGTCTCGGACAGCGATGGCCACGTGGTCGATCTCGGTCAGCAACCCAGCCGGCCCAGGAGCCGTGGGTCCAGCAGCACCCGGCCCGGCGGCCTCGGTACCCGCACCACTCGTACTGTGTTCGTTCGTCGTGCTCATGCTTCGTGCCTCCTGAACAGCGTGATCCGGTCTTCGCCGAGTTCCTCTCGGAATGCCTGGTCCTCGATGCCGAGACCCTCTTCCGGGGCCAGGCACAGCACACCGATCTTGCCCTCGTGCAGGTTCCGGTGCACCTGGTAGGCGGCCTCGCCCACGTTCTCCAACGTATGCACGGCGGAGAGCGGGGGCAGAATCTTTCCCTCGCAGACCAGTTGGTTGGCGTCCCAGGCTTCCCGATAGTTGGCGAAATGAGATCCCTTGATCGTCTTCAACTTCATCCACAGGTGGCGGTTGTCGTACTCGATCATGAAGCCCGACGTGGCCGCGCAGGTCACGATCATGCCGCCGCGCTTGGCGGCGAACACCGACGCGCCCATGGTCTGGCGGCCCGGGTGCTCAAAGACGATGTCCACGTCCTCGCCCACCAGTGCTCGGATGTCCTTGCCCAGCCGGCGCCACTCACTCTCGTCCTGGGTGTGCTCGTCCTTCCAGAATTTGTAGCCCGCCGCTCGACGGTCGATCACCGCCTCCACCCCCAACTCATGGAGCAGGTCGACCTTCGCCTCGGAGGACACCACGCCCACCGGCGTTCCCCCACCGTTGAGGACGTACTGCACGGCGAACGCACCGAGTCCGCCCGATGCCCCCCACACCAGCACCTTGTCGCCTTGCTGCATGTCGGCGCCGTTCTTGGAGACGATCATCCGGTAGGAGGTGGAGTTGCACAGCGCGTTGACCGCCGCCTCCTCCCACGACAGGTGCTTCGGCTTGGGCATCAGCTGGTTGGCCTTGACCACGGCGAGATCGGCCAGACCACCGAAGTTCGTCTCGAAACCCCAGATCCGCTGGTTGGCGGCGAGCATCGAGTCGTCGTGTGAGGACGGATCCTGATCGTCCACATAGTTGCAATGGACGGTGACCCGGTCGCCCGGCTTCCAGTTGCGTACGGCGGAGCCGACCCGCATGACCACGCCCGAGGCATCGGAGCCGACCACGTGGTAGGGCAGGGCGTGGCGGGCACCCCACGTGCCCTCCTTGCCCAAACGATCGAGAAAGCCGAACGTGGGCAGGGGCTCGAAGATCGCGGTCCACACGGTGTTGAAGTTGATCGAGCTGGCCATCACCGCGATGTAGGCCTCGTCGGGAGCAAGCTCGGGCACGGCGACATCGCTGACGTGGAGGGACTTGCGCGGGTCCTTGTCCTCGGAGGCGACGCCGTCGAACATGCCCACCTCCTCGCGGAGGACGTGGGCGCCGCGGTACATATCGGGGAGCGCGATCTCGGCGATCTCGTCGCCTGATGCTCCCGCCTCAATTGCTTGAAGGAAGGCCTGCATGGCGCATCAGGTTACTCGTCCCGGTTCATCGACTTCAGGGCCAGGTTGTGCCTCCCTGGTTGTTGGCCACGTGGATCCCCTGGTGTTGACCACATGCATCAACCGGGCAACGAACAGCCAGGGTTACTTGCGGGTCAGGATCCCGTACAATAGGGACTCGATTCAGTCAGTTGTCATCAGTCAGTTGTTAGTTGTCGCCGGCCCTCTGGGGGTCGCCGGCTGATCAGGCCTCGGAGGTCTCAATGCCCGGTTCCGTCATCGTCGCAGGTGCTCGTACTCCGATCGGAAAGCTCTCGGGCGCACTCGGTGGGTTTGCCGCCACTGAGCTGGGGGGATTCGCCATCGCTGCGGCCCTCGAGCGTTCGGGTGTGAAGCCTGAGCAGGTCGATTACGTGTTCATGGGCCAGGTCATCCTGGCCGGGACGGGTCAGATCACCGCCCGCCAGGCGGCAGTGAAAGCTGGCATCCCGATGACCGTGCCGGCCACGACGGTCAACAAGGTCTGCCTGTCCGGCCTCAACGCCATCTATCTGGCCGATCTGATCATCAATGCCGGTGACGCCGAGATCGTGGTGGCCGGCGGTATGGAGTCCATGACCCAGGCGCCGTACCTGCTGCCCGGGGCCAGGGGCGGCTACCGCATCGGGGACGCCACCCTCGTCGACTCGATGATGTACGACGGCCTCTTCTGCGCTTTCGACCAATGCGCCATGGGCCTGAGCACCGAGCGCTACAACGGCGCCGACGGAATCTCTCGCGAACGGCAGGATGCGTTCAGTGCTGCCTCCCACGAAAAGGCCGCCCTCGCCATCAAGGACGGGCGGTTCGCCGACGAGATCGTGCCCGTCAGCGTTCCTCAGCGCAGGGGCGATCCCATCGTTGTCGACACCGACGAGGGCGTACGGCCCGAGACCACGGCCGAGTCCCTCGGCAAGCTGCGGCCCGCCTTCTCCAAGGACGGCACCGTCACCGGGGAAATGCCTCCCAGATCTCCGACGGCGCCGCGGCAGTGATCGTGATGTCCAAGGCCAAGGCCGAGGAGCTGGGCGTGACGCCGCTGGGCGAGTTCGTCGGATACGGCCAGGTCGCCGGTCCCGACCCTTCGCTCCTCACGCAGCCATCGCGTGCCATCGTTCAGGCCTTGGCCAAGACGGGCACGTCGCTCGATGACGTCGACCTCTTCGAGATCAACGAGGCCTTCGCCGCCGTCGGCCTTTCCTCAATTGACGACTTGGGCATCCCCGAGGAGAAGGTCAACGTCAACGGCGGCGCCATCGCCCTCGGCCACCCGGTCGGCATGTCCGGCACCCGCGTCGCCCTGACTGCACTCCAGGAGCTGAAGCGCCGCGGCGGTGGCTTGGCCGCGGTCAGCCTCTGTGGTGGCGGTGGCCAAGGGGACGCTGCGCTGTTGCGCTCGCTCGCCTAAGAACGAGCCTTACCCGCCGCCGTCGCCCAGATCGAAGAGCGGCGGCGACTCACCGTTGTCGCCACTGCGGGCACGGTGGCGCGGCCCCGTAGTTCGGCCTGCCCCGGTCCGCGGTGCACTCGGGTTTGAGTTGTCCCGCTTTGGCTTGCTCTGTTTTGGCTTGTCCCGCTTCGAGTTGCTCGGTTTCGGCTTCCCACTCGGTGGGTCGGTCCCCGATTGGGTCCCAGTGGTGGTGTCGGCCTGATCGTTCCGGTCGCGGTTGGGGTCAAAGAGGCCCCCGCCGGGATCGCTCCCGAGGTCGGGATCTGGTCGCAACGGAGAGAGGGGCTCGGGTGCTTTGGGTGGGTCGAAGTGCCAGTTGCCGTCGTCGTCTTTGTAGACGACATAGCCGGCGTTGGTCTTTTTGTCGTGGTGCCAGGAACACAGGCGCACCAGGTTGGAGAGCGTGGTCGGGCCCTTTTGGTTCACCGGCTGGATGTGGTCGATCTCCAAGAACGTGGTCGAACCACAGCCCGGGACCGCACAGCACGGATTGTCGTTGGCCAGCGCGGTGCGGATGGGGGCATTGATGTAGCGCCCGGGGTGGCTGATGGTGTGGACCTCGGTCCCCTGGTAGAACAAGACCTTCAAGTAGGCGTCGGACAACAAGGACTCGATGACTTTGACCGGGACCTCGCCCACCCCGTCGATCTCGGAGACCTGGTTGCCCCTGGCTTCTCGGTTGAACAGGGCCTCGTGGTCCACCCGGACGTTCACGACGGTCTTCGGGCGACCCTTGCGAGACGAGTCCCCACACAACAGCTCCACCAAGGCGTCAGCGGCGTAGGCGGCCATGGGCTCTCGGTCGCCGTTCTTGCGGGCCGAGTTGAACCGGTCCGTGGTGGCGGCGTCGAGGACCGAGAGCAGCTGTGCCCCCCGATCGGGGGAAAAGCGTCCCCGCAGGCACACAGCTCCTTGCTCGTCGACCCAGTGGCGCAGGTGGCGATCGGCGTGGATGGCGGCCAGGGTGGCCTCGGGGTCGGCACTGGCTGCTCGGGCCCTGGTTTTCCGACACCGGTCCCGCAGGGCGGCCATGGGCTCGCCCTGGGCCGCTTTGACCAGCTCGGACTCGTGGCTCGGATCCACGGCCACCGCACCGGCCAGCTCTTTCACCTGGGGCTCGGACAGCTTGCCGTTGCGCAGGGCCTCAGAGGTCTCGGGCGCATCGGCCAGGGCCTTGCCCGTCTCCAAGGTGGAGTGGGCTTGTCCCACCCCGACCCCTTCGGTCTCGGCGATCAGCGAGGCGGCGTTCTTGTGGCCGGCGTCTCGCCAGATGTTGGAGGACTCGATCCGGGTGGCCAGGGCCAACTTGGCCGCGGTGGCCAACCGCAGGACCTCGACCACCGAGGTGTACAACTTCTGGGCGTCGGCTCCGGTCAGGCACTCGGGCTCCAGAGCCGAGACCGCTCGATGGAGCGAGGAGCTGGCCTGGTCGAACAGCTCGCCGAGGCGAAGGTCGGAGCCCGTGCCAGGCCCACCGCCCATCGCCAGCCACGACGCCTCGCCAGCCGTATTGCCAGCAACATCCCCGCCGGGGCCGGCCCCTGTCCTGTGCTTCGAATCCACCGAACTCATGTGTCCAATGATGCCCGAAAGGTGTGACAACACTTGGAAGGACAGGGAAAGCGCTGGTCATGGGCCCGACAATTGCCCGGCCGGACCTGACCCTTCCGGCAGGTCCCACCGAACAGCGTGATCGGCAGCCCTGCAGCAACAAGCGCCTTGCAACAGGAGATTTACGGCAGCTGATCAGTAGGGCGGGCTGAACACGCCGGCCAACGAGGCGCTTTCCTCAGTGACGTCTGACCATGACGAAATAGGCAGGACCATCACAGCCAGGCTGCACGTCGAAAAGCCGTGCTCTTTCAGTTGCTCACGCCCATCCGGCTGGCCCCTGGCAGGCCCACCAGCCGAACCCGGACCCGACCCCGCCGAACCCGACCCACCCGAACCCGCCGACGCCTGCCCGCCCCCAGCCGAACCCGACGACCCCGCGCCCTCACTGGGCAGCAGCTCCCATGCCAGCCGGTAGATGGTCGGATTGTGGCCGACGACCATGGCCGAGATGACATCGTCGTCAATCTCCCGGATGTACTGCAAGATGCTCTCCGTGCCCGCTTGATACAGCGAGCGATAGCTCTCGATCACCAGCGGCGCCGCCATACCTTCCGCCACGAGTGCAGCGGTCTCACTCGTCCGGGCCGCGGCCGAGGACAGCGCCACCTGGGGTAGGGCCACCGCGTCCAGGCCGAAGACGCCGACCCCGGCGGCCAGCCGATGGCCCAGAGCACTGGCGTCCCGACGCCCCCGGGGTGTGAGAGGCCGGTCGTAGTCGCTACCGCCTCGCCGACCATGCTGAGTGGCCTTGGCATGGCGCAGCAACCAGAGGTACTTCGCCGAGTGCGCAGCCGAATCGGCCATTGGTCAGGCGTCCACTTCCCGACGACCCTCGAGCGCGCGCCCGAGGGTCAGCTCGTCGGCGTACTCCAGGTCGCCGCCCACCGGCAGCCCGCTGGCGATGCGGGTGACCTTGAGCCCCATCGGTTTCAACAGCCGGGCCAGGTACATGGCCGTGGTCTCGCCCTCCAGGTTCGGGTTGGTGCACAGGATCACCTCGGTGATCCCTTCCTCTTCTACCCGGCCCAGCAGCTCGCGGACCCGGAGCTGGTCCGGTCCGATTCCCTCGATCGGATTCAACGCCCCCTGCAAGACGTGGTACCGGCCAGAGAACTCGCCCGTCTTCTCCACGGACACGATGTCCCTCGGATCCTCCACCACGCACACCGCCGTGGTGTCCCGGCGGTCGTCGGTGCAGATGGAGCAGAGACCGCCCTCGGCGACGTTGAAGCACCGCGTGCACAGGGTGATCTTCTCTTTGACCGCGATGATGGCCGAAGCCAACCGATTGGCGTCTTCGGGCACCACCTTCAACAGGTGGAAGGCGATTCGTTGCGCCGACTTCGGCCCCACCCCGGGCAAGCGGCCGAGCTCGTCGATCAGGGACTGCAGCGGCCCCGAGAATATGGCCACTCAGTTCACCTCTTCGGCGCCGGGAAACGCCTGAAGCACGCGGGCCTCCGGCGAGTTGTCGACGTCGGCTACGTCCCCCAGTTGTGATTCGTCGAAAGCCGAGAAGTCCTCGTCGTCGGCCTCGTCCACTGGGGCAGACCGAGCCGGCCCTTTTGCCGACGGACCCGGCCCCGCCGACTGACCTGTTGCCGACGGACCGAGCCCTGTTGCCGACTTGACCGAGCGGCCCTGTTGCCGACTTAACCGACGCCGGCCCCGCTGCCGACTGACCCGGCGCCGCAGACCGACCCGACGCCGGCTGAACGGCCGACGACCGACCCACCGATCGGTCCGACGAGGTCCCAGCCGACGAAGTCTCGCCCGACGACTTCCCGGCCGACGAGGTCCCACTCGCCGATGTCTCGCCAGCCGACCCGGCCGACGTGAACGAGTCGGCTAACGAGTCGGCTCCCGCGGCCTCGGACCGGCCCGTCGGCGCCGACTGCCCGCCGGAGCTGTCATCGACGACCAACACCAGAGCCACCCGCCGCCCGAAGTGCTCGGACAGGATGGCCTCCACGTCGCTGCGGACTTCCTCGCACCGCACCCGGTGGATCTCGTTGGGCAACCCGAACAGCGCTTTGTCCCCCTCAACGCTGACGAACCGCCCGGCCTGGAACAGTGCCTTCGCCTTGGGTCGCAGGCGGCCGAGCACGTGGTCGCCCCACGCCTCCACCAATTCGTCCCGCGTCGGCATCGGCGCCGATCCCTGAGGAGCCCCGGCAGCATCACCCGCTGACGATGTCTCCGACGCGCCCGCTCGGCTCGATTGGGCAAATGAGGCGGGCTCCCCGGTGGGCGGACCTTGCTCGGTTCCTCTGGGACCCGATGCGGCGGCGCCCCGCAGATCCGATGCGCCAGCAGACCCCGAAGGAGCCGAACCTTCCGCCTGGCGACGGACGGCTCCCAACGTCTTGCGCCCACCGGCTTGCGGACCCGAAGCAGCTGGATCCACCGCTGGCTCCGCCGACGGTTGGGGCATCGACAGCGGTGCGGCCGGTGCGGCCGGGGCGGCCGGGGCGGTCGATTTAGGCACTGATGGCTGTTCGGTCGGGGTGGTCGGGGCTGTCGGCTGGGGCACCGATGGGGACGGCCCCGTCGGTGCGGTCGCTTCGGGTCCAGCAGGTGTGGTCGGTGCGACAGGTGCGGCCGGCGCGGCGGCGGGCGCTGCTGCTTGGCCAGCCCCGGACGCAATCGGAGCCATACCGCCTCGCTCCAGCCGCTCGATGCGCGCCACCAGCGCCTCGGGCGACACATCCACGTCCGGGTGGGCCAGCCGCACCAACGCCACTTCCAGGTTGACCCGGGGATCGGGTGCTTCGCGCATGGCCACCTGGGCCAGCCCGAGCACTTCCATGCCCCGCACCACGGCGGCCAGCCCCAGTCGCTCGCCCAAGCCGGCGATCTCTTCACGCTCGGTATCGCCCACCGACACCAGCTCGGGGGCGACCATGGTCAAGAAGGCCTGGCGCAGGTGCTCGACGAGGTCGCCGGCCAGCTGCTGGGGGCTCCAGCCGGCTGAGGTCAGGTGGGCCACGGCCACCAGGGCCCTCGCTGTGTCCCGTTCGGCCAGTGCTTCGGCGATCTCGCTCAACTGGGGAAGATCGTCGTCCACGGTGTCCGACGCGGCCACCTGGTCGAGCACGGAGAGTGCGTCCCGGGCCGATCCCCTGCCGCGGCGGATGGCGACGTCGAGAGCCTCGTCCGTCACGTCCAGGTGCGCGTCGTTTCGCACCTGGGTGAGCAGGTCACCGAGGGTGTCGGCATCGAGCAGCCGGAACTCGAAGTGCTGGGTGCGGCTGCGGATGGTGGGCAGCACCTTCTGCGGGTCGGTGGTGGCCAGGACGAAGACCACATGAGCAGGCGGCTCCTCCAGCGTCTTCAACAGCGCGTTGGAGGCCGCCGTCGAGAGCATGTGGACCTCGTCGACGATGTAGACCTTCTGCCGCCCGGGGGTCCCGAGCGCGGCCCGGGAGGACCAGGTCACGCATGGCCTCCACCCCGTTGTTGGAGGCGGCGTCGAGCTCGTGGACGTCGAGGGAGGTGCCCTTGGCGATCTCGACGCACGAGGTGCACACCCCGCACGGCTCGCCGTCTTTGAGGTTGGTGCAGTTCAGCGCCTTGGCCAGGATGCGGGCCGTCGAGGTCTTACCCGTGCCCCGTGGCCCGCTGAACAGGTAGGCGTGGGCCACCCGGTCATCGGGACGGCGTTGCGAAGGGCCAGCACCACATGGTCCTGGCCCCGGACCTGGCTCAAAGCGGCCGGGACGGTAGCGCCGGTAGAGCGACTGATATGGGGCGTCGCCCTCGGGCGCGCCGCTCGAAGTCGGGTCTGGGGAGGGCTCGGGAGGTACGTCGGACACTGTCTGGTGAGCCTACAAGCCGCCGACCAGCGACCGGCCCCGACGTTTGGTGCGATGGCCAGGTTGGCTGCGGCACACAAACTGACCTGCTGAGAGCTGCTGCCTTCCGACCCTGACTCGATTCACAGGAGCCCGTTGCGCAGGACCCAGCCACCGCACGAAACGTCGGGGCGTGGGACAGGATAGTGGCCCCCGTCGGGCTGAGGTCTGCGGGGCGGCCGAGTAGCCTGTCGGGGCTGCACGCGCCCCTCGAAGGGCGTTACCGGCTCGGAGGAGTGCGAGAGCGGCCGAATCGGCACGATTGGAAATCGTGTGTGGGGAAACTCACCATGGGTTCAAATCCCATCTCCTCCGCCACATGGGTATCGATTCACCAATCGGAGCAGCAACCGGGCCGGGGGAACGGCCCGCGCCCGGGAGCCCGGCAGCCGACGAGACGGCCATGGGGGCCGCCCTGGCCGAGGCCGAACAGGCCCTAGCCCACGGCGACGTCCCGGTGGGAGCCGTGGCCCTGGTGGACGGCGAGATCGTGGCCTCAGGCACAACGAGCGTGAGCTGCGGGGGGACCCGACCGCTCACGCCGAGCTGTTGGTGGTGGCCGACGCCGCAGCCGCCCTCGGCACCAGGCGGCTCGACGCCCTGACCCTGGTCGTCACCTTGGAACCATGCGCGATGTGTGCCGGAGCGCTGGTGGCTGCCCGGGTGGGCCGGCTGGTGTTCGGGGCCGCCGACCTGAAGGCGGGCGCCTGTGGATCGCTCTACAACCTGTGTGCCGATCCCCGCCTGAACCACGAGGTGGCCATCACGGCCGGGGTGCGGGCCGATGAGGCATCGGCGCTGCTCACCCAGTTCTTCAGCTCCCGTCGGCGCGGCTAGCCTCTCGTCTCGGAGGGATGCGAGAGTGGCCGAATCGGACGGTCTCGAAAACCGTTGTGTCGCAAGGCACCGTGGGTTCGAATCCCACTCCCTCCGCCAACCGTGGGTCACCGACACAGGTGACCCATCGGCGACGGCTCATTCGTCACACCGATAGGACACTATTCCAAGGTGATCGTCCTCCACGCTGCATGGCTGACCGATTCCAGCCGTCTTGCCGTGTGGGCGGAGGACGGTAGCCGACCTCGAACCGCTTCTGCTCGCCGGGGGCGCCCACCCCGAAAGCCGCGCCCGACACCCCATCCCTTCTCCCTCGCCACCGACGGGATCCGCCTGGCCGCGACCGAGTTCGGAGGCCTCGCCGCCGGTGACCTGCTGAGGGACAACGAGGCGGAGCTCATAGTCCAGCTACCCAACGTCGGCGGAGGACCCGTCGGGTCCCCGTGGCTCGACGATGAGCTCCCTGACGCCGGCTCCGGACACGGCGTTGGATTCGCAAGGCTCGCAACGCTCATGGCACCGGTCCCCTCATGGATCGCGCCGGGCTTCGTCCTCGAGCCGTCAGACATGGCGCCCTTCCTCTCGACCATGCTCACGGCAGCCGGTGACGAGGAGGGCTCCTCGATCGCCGAGCCGTCCGGCGTCGCCCTGGCGGCTGACTTCAAGTTCGCGGCGCGGACTGCTGAGATGGTCCTGGAACTGACCACGCGAGGCGAGTGCTCCCGGACCTCGAGCTCACCGGCGATGGCTGGCGGGCCAGTTGGCGCCCACTGATCGATGGGCACGATCGCGGTCGTATCGAGGCGCTCCTGTGGTGCACCCCGGCATCGTTCATCGCCACAAGTGCGTCCGAGTTGGAACTGGACCACCCCGGCGACGGCACCCACCCGGCGACTTCTGACCGGAACTTCGCTCGTTCATGTGGGCACTGACTGATGCAACGGCGCGACGATTCGCAGCCGATCGGCCCCCTGTCGTCGAACGGCGCCGTCCGAAGGCAACCAAGGCCGTCGATGCGTGGTTGGCCGCCCTCATCTCGCCAACAGGAGCAATCGATGCCGATGACGACGAGCTCGCGGCCCTGGCGGAGCACCTCCATGCCTGGCACGCCACCGAGAGCACGGATGCCGAACCAGTGCGAACCTGCTTCCGGATCGTCCCCCCTGCGGACGACACGGAAGATCGCCCTGGAGAAACGGAAGATCGCCCCGGAGAAGAAGCCGAAGACGGGGAATGGCGTATCGAGTTCGCCCTTCAGGCGGTCGACGATCCCAGCCTGATCGTCTCTGCCGACTCGGTGTGGTCCGATGGCCCCGACCTCACCGCTCTGGAGCGCCACGTCGCCCATCCCGACGAGCATCTTCTCCGTGGCCTGGGCCGAGCCGCTCGCCTTGTCCCTTCGCTCGGCCGGGCCCTCGCCTCGGCCACTCCCTGCGAACAGGTCACCGACGCCACCGGTATCCTCGCCTTCCTCAAAGACGGCTCCCCGATCCTGGAAGAGGCTGGGTTCGGGGTACTGGCTCCACCGTGGTGGCGCTCCTCGAGGCCGCGCCTGGGGCTCCGGCTCAAGGCTCGCACCAGTTCGAGTGGGGCGAGAAGTTTGGCGACGACTACCGCCATCGGACTCGACGGCATCTGTGACATCCGATGGGAAGCAGTGCTCGGCGATGACAAGCTCGGGCTGGCCGAGCTCCGACAGCTGGCGCGTCTGAAACAGCCTCTCGTTCGGGTCCGCGGGCAATGGGTCGAGCTGCACCAGGAGGATCTCGCCGCCGCCATCACCGCGGTCGGGAAAAAGGGAGCCGGGGCCGACCACATGTCAGCCGGCGAAGTCCTCCGCACGGCGCTCGGGCTCGAGCAGACCACTGGTGGCCTGCAGATCGCCGATGTCGAGGCCGACGGGTGGCTCGGGGATCTCCTGGCCGGCGCCGACGACCGACAGCTGCAAGCCATTGCCACTCCTGACGGCTTTACCGGCCAGTTGCGCCCCTACCAGGAGCGTGGGCTCGGGTGGCTGGCATTCCTCGGTGATCTCGGTCTCGGGGCCTGCCTGGCCGACGACATGGGCCTGGGCAAGACGGCCCAGCTACTCGCCGTTCTGGTCGACGAGCGGGCCCGCTCCACCAAGGATCCCGGGCTGCGTCGTGAGGCCAGCGCAGCCAAGGCCAGTGCAGCCAAGGCCAGTGCAGCCAAGGCCAGCGCATCGAAGGCCAGCGCATCGAAGGCCAGTGCAGCCAAGGCCAGCGCATCCGAGGCCAGCGCATCCGAGGCGAAACAGCAGACCGTCAAGCCGGCCCACGGGCCGACTCTGGTGCTGTGCCCGATGTCACTGGTCGGCAACTGGCAACGCGAGGCCGCTCGCTTTGCTCCGAAGCTGTCGGTCTACGTCCACCACGGACCTGATCGGCTCGACGGCACAGCGTTCACCCGCCACGCCGGCACGACGGATCTGGTGCTGACCACCTATGGTCTGGCCGCACGCGACCAGCAGCTCCTGGCGACGGTGCCGTGGCGGCGCATGGTTCTCGACGAGGCGCAACAGATCAAGAACAGTGCTGCCCGCACAACCCAGAGTGTCCGTTCGATCCCGGCCGAGCGCCGGATCGCCATGACGGGCACACCGGTAGAGAACCGCCTGTCCGAGCTCTGGTCGATCATGCAGTTCCTCAACCCCGGCATGCTCGGCACCGAGAAGGCCTTTCGCCAACGGTTTGCCATCCCCATCGAGCGCGACGGCGACGACGAGGCCGCGGCCCACCTCCGGCGCATCACCGGCCCGTTCGTGCTCCGCCGGCTGAAGACTGACCGGTCGATCATCGCCGACCTTCCCGACAAGCTCGAGATGAAGGAGTTCTGCAACCTCACCCGCGAGCAGGCCACCCTCTACCAGGCCGTTGTCGATGACATGCTGGCCCGGATCGACGAGGCCGAAGGCATCGAGCGCCGGGGGCTGGTCCTCGCCACCATGATGAAGCTGAAACAGGTGTGCAACCACCCGGCCCACTTCCTGGGTGACGGCTCGTCGCTGGCCGGTCGGTCGGGCAAGTTGGCCCGGTTGGTCGAAGTGCTCGACGAGGCGGTGGCCGAGGGGGACCGTTCGCTGGTCTTCACCCAGTTCACCACGATGGGGGCCATGCTCGAGCGGCACCTGCCTCAGCGGTTGGGGTGCGACGTATCGTGGCTCCACGGTGGGGTGTCGAAGAAGGCGCGGGACGCGATGGTCGAGCGGTTCCAAGGGGGTGAGGGCCCGCCGGTCTTTCTGCTGTCGCTGAAAGCGGGAGGGACCGGCCTCAACCTGACGGCCGCCACCCACGTCGTGCACTTCGACCGGTGGTGGAACCCGGCGGTCGAGGACCAGGCCACCGATCGAGCCTTCCGGATCGGCCAGAAGCACAATGTCCAGGTTCGCAAATTCGTGTGCGGGGGGACCCTGGAGGAACGGATCGACGCCATGATCGAAGGAAAGCGGGCACTAGCCGAACGGATCGTCGGCACGGGTGAGGGATGGATCACCGAGATGTCCACCGAGCAACTGCGCGAGGTCGTGGCCTTGTCGGCCGACGCGGTGGGAGAGGACTGATGGCCCCCCGCCGGCCAGCGGGTCCGGGCGGCCCACGAGAAGGAAACTGGTGGCCTCCTCCCTCCAAGCCGATCGCCGTCGAGGGGGGCCTGCAGGCCCGGAGCCGGCGAGGACGGATTGGCGAGACCTGGTGGTCGCAACGCTTCATCGCCGTGCTCGAGTCGTTCGACATCGGCAGCCGTCTGCAAAGTGGCAAGCGGTACGCCCGCACCGGCCAGGTGATCAGCATGGAGGTCGGTCCCGGTCAGGTGAGGGCCTCGGTCCAGGGATCGCGCGCCAAGCCGTACCGGGTGTTCATCGAGACCACCGTTCTCACTGCTTCCGAGTGGGACGCCATCGAAGCAGTCATGGCATCGAGCGCCGTCTTCACCGCCAGGCTTCTGGCCGACGAAATGCCCGAGGAGATCGAAGAGGCGTTCGTCGACTCGTCAACATCGCTGTTCCCGGAGTCGGCCGCCGAGCTCGACTCGGCCTGCTCCTGCCCGGACTGGGAGAACCCGTGCAAGCACATTGCCGCCGTCTTCTACCTCTTGGCCGAATCCTTCGACGAGGATCCGTTTCTCATCTTCGCCTGGCGCGGCCAGGGAAAGTCCGAACTGCTCGACGGCCTACGGGCGCGCCGGCGTGGCTCGGTCCCGGTGGCGGGGACCGACCGGGTCCCAGTGGAAGGGACCGACCGGGTCGCAGTGGAGGGGACCGAGCCGGTCGATTCGAGCGAGCCGGCTGGCCACGGACTGTTCGGTTGGCCCGTGGTGGATCCTGAACGGAGCGACACTGCGCCGGCGACCGAGCCGGCCATGTTCTGGGGACGCGACGGGGACCTGGCGGGAATCGAGATCCGCCCACGCCTGGCCGTCGCTCCCGACCTCGTACTGCGTCGGCTCGACCCGTCGCCATTGGCCGCAGACGGAACCCGCATCATCGAAGAGCTCCGTCCGCTCTACCAGGCGATCACCACAGGCGCTGCCCGCTTGGCCCTCGGCGAGGTCTCGGAGTAAGCCAGCGAACCGGTCAGCAAGGCCTTTCGTCGAGTGTCCTTAGTCGACGGCTCCCTCCTCGAAGAGGGCACTGGCCGCCTTGACTGCCTTGAGTTCGGACTCAAGCTCTTTGACCCGCCGGCGGGCCGCCAGCAGCGGATCGGCCTCGTAGCTCTTAAGACCCGGTCTCTCCCCGGCGTCGATCAGCGCTTGGGGCTCAAGTCGGTCGAAGTTTTCACCGATGGAGAGGCCCGTAGTCAGGCCGTTTTGACGACCTGCGCGACGTTTGAGCCTGCCGGGATCTTCGCCACCACGTACTGCCTCTTGAGCCAGCTGCCGTACGTGGCGTCGAGGAACCCGGGCGCGAAGCACTCGGCCAGTGAAGAACAACCATCCGGGTCGTACCTCGAGTAGGCGAGGAAGTCCTCCTCCTTGTGGTGGAGTAGCGGACCCGAGACATTGGGTGGCAGCAGGTGGATCGGATAGCCCTGGTAGCCGAAGATGTTGCGGTTCGGAGCAGCGTAGCGATGGCTGGCCAGCACGGTCAGGTAGCCCGTTGTGACGTGGTCAGTATGGTCGCCGTCGCCGAAGTGACCGAGGAAGTTTTGGGTGTAGATGGTGTCGGGTCGGAAACGCCGGGCGATGGCCGCCAGGCTGGCGACCAGCTGGTCAGTGGTGTAGCGGGCACCGTCGGCACTGGTGAGGGCAGGTATCTCCCCTTTCCAAAGCTTCATGAGGCTCTGGTTCTGGGTCTCGGGGAATCCGGAGCCGTTCGAATTGCCGTCGGGAAGGCGCATGAAGATGATGGTCAGCCGAGGTTGGGCCACGAGGGTATCGAGCACGAGGGCACGGCCGTTGACAACGACCGAACTTCGTCGCCATCGGTTGGCCAGCCCGACCATGGAGGCTGTCCCCGCTTTGGCGCCCGCCTCGCGCAGCGGCCAGTATGTCGAACCGCGGCCTGAGGCCCCTGTGGTGAGGTAGACGATCTGCACCGCCCCACCCGCTCGGATGAGGGTGTACTCGTCGGGACTCATGAAAAGCAGGTTGTCGTCGGCGTGGGCGACTGTGATCAGGGTGGACCCCGGCGACTCGGCCGCGGCTGCCGGAGAGTTCCACGACCCGCGCCCGGCCAGGGCGGTGCCACCCGCCCCAATTGCTCCGATGGCGGCGGCACCGAGGAACGTCCTTCGCGAAAGTAGGCCCCTGGCCGCCCCGTCGCCAACTTCAGAGGAAACTGCGTCCGAGGTGAGACCTCTCTCGCTCGAGGGGAGATCGCTGGCGGGCTCTACAACCTCTCTCCAACGGCGCTCTGGTTTCAAAGGGACGCCTCCAGGGCTGATCCTTCTTCCCTCGCCGGGCACGGCATACCGGGACCGGCTACGGCCCCGATCATTCTATGTTTCCGCGAAATGCAGGGCACTAAGTGGCAGAGACGACCGACGCGAGGCCGCCGGAGGGCGAAGTCGGGCTGATCATTCCCTTCCGACAGGCGTGCACTCAAACGCCCCTTCCTTTCGTACTCGCTTGGCGCCGGCTGATGATCAGTGCCGCCCCTAGGGCCAGCACCGCCAAGACTGCGAGAACCAGACCAACGGTGAAGGCCCTAGGCCAATAGGTGACCACGATGGTGTGGTGGCCGGGGGGGATTCGAGCCTGGAGCATGATCCCCGAGAAGCTCTCCAGGTCCAGCGGCTTCCCGTCAATGGTGGCCCTCCAGCCGGGGACATCAGTGAGGTGGAGGCGGAGCTCCGACGAGCCGTCATCCGACGTTGTCAGCTTCCACGTGGATGGGTTGGGAGAGCTGACAGCCAACGGGATACCGACAGCGTTGGGCGAGGGTAAGGCCCCGTACAAGGGTGCTGAGGTGAGCGTCGCTGCGGCGGCACCCGGAATCTTGTAGAGGTCATCGGCCGACGCACCGCTCCCAACCGTTCGGACGAACACACCACCCGAGGGTCCACCAGCGCCGTGGGCGGTGAGTACGAAGTCGATGCCGAAGCGCCGGGCTACTGAGGCCGAGTTCACGGTCGGGCAGAAGGCGGCGAAGGCCGGAACCCCCCCTGACGCGCCGGTGGCGGCCTGCCATGAGGTGAAGTACAACCGAGGGATAATCGGATCGTAGATCCCCACCTCGTGGACGGCATAGGCGACGTTGGTCTCCTGTGGTAGTCCCAATGCCGGAATCCCGAATGAGCACCCCGAGGGACCCAGGCCGATCGTTCCGGCACCAACCGCCTTCTGCAGGGCCGTGGCGCCCGGAGTGGTGGGGAGGAAGGTCGAGCTTGACTGCCACAGGGACGAGCCGGTCACTACCAAGGCGGCGGTCTGAATGCCCAGCAGCCCAACCACTGCTACGACTCTCTGCCGGTGTCGCAAACCAGCCCGAGTCCTCGGACTAGGGCGCGGCTGGTGATTGTCCTGTGGGTGGGGCCGCCTCATCTCCCACCGCCCCCACCCTCCGTCGGCGAGGAGCAGCGCACCTGCGACGATCAGGCCCACGGCGACACAGATGACGGGCCAAAGAAAGGCCCGGTCCTGGGCCGCCGCTAACACAACGGTCGGGAGTGCGGGGCGGGAGAACCAGGCGTATACGAGCCACACGGCAAGCACCCCAAACCCGATTGCTAACCAGCGGACGGCCCGCCGGGGCTGCGGCTGTCGGATGAGGGTGTCCGCGCCGACGCCAGCCAGCACGGCCAGACCGATGGCCCCCGGCATCAGTGCCCGGTTCCAGTACACCCTGCTCACGAAGGGCAGGTGGTCGACCAGTGAGTCCATCGGTCCGCTGAAGGCCAGGCCAACAAAGCAGACGACCAGGACCACGAGGGCCACCACGTTTCGGTTGCGCCAATGACTGGCCACCGCGGCCAGTGCGAAGGGAACGGCGATGAATCCGATGGTCGATGGCAAATGAGAACCTAAGCCGGCCAAAATCGGGAGGTTTAACGCTCGGAAGTCGTTCGGGAGCAAGATGTCCGACAGGTACGTGAGGGAAACGCTGCCGTGTCCTCCGAGTGCGACCCGGGTCGTGCCGTTGCCCAACTGGTACCCGGGGAAGGCGAGGGGGGCGGCGAGGGCCATCCCGGCCAGTGTGGCCAAGGCCAGGGAGGCAACTGGGCGGACGATGGTACGGACTCCACCGCGCCAGGCCTGCATGGCGAGAAGGGCAACAAGAAACACGCCCACGGCGAGGAGGAGCACAACCAAAGTGTCGGGGTTGCCGGCGTAGACGCTCAGGGCAAGGATTACGGCAAAGAAGGTGACGTCCCGGGTCCGGTGCTGTCCCCTGAGTATCAGGATGCCGGCGGCCAGCAGCCAGCCCAACCACGAGATCACCGCGCTCAAGGGGTACCCGAGCCAACCGAGGAACGGTCCGCTCAACTCGAAGAAGGTCCCAGCCATCACGCTGACGATCACGCCTAGCCCGAGCACCCGACCGAGGACATAGGTACCGGTGCCGGCAACCATGAGGGTGACAATGACGCCGATGGTGAAGGCGAACCGCATTGGGAACAGGTAGCCGACTAGTGCGGGAAGTCCGAAGGGCGAGGATTGCCAATTGAAAGCCAGGGGCATGCCGAACCCGCTGTAGGGGTTCCACAGGGGCAGGTGTCCCAAGTGGACCTGGTTCCAGTCGAGGGCAGACCACGGGATCATCTCGGTGATCAGATCGCTGCTGCCGGTTGGAGGCGCTGACATTCCCGGTCGATGGAGCAGGCCGGTCTGCGCCACGTCACCATAGGGGCCGAGGTAGGGTCCACGGAGCAGCGCTGGAGCCAGTAGCGCCAGAGCGGCCAAGAGCAGCAACGCGACCGCGACGAGGTGGGGCCACCATTGCCGGTTGGTGCCGGCTTCGCGGCTAGGACTGTCTTGGCCGACGAGAAGCATTGGATCGCCTCACGGGGACCACCTCATCAGCGATCCCACTCCCGCCATACGGGGACTCCCTTTCCGTATGTCGCGTAATCGATCTCTCGGCATTTTGCGAATGAGCATCGCCGGCTTATTGGCTGAACACGGTCGTCGGGATGCCGAGCTAGCCGATCGAGGACCTGTAGCCCGATGTTGTCGAGCTCGGGTTCCATCGCA
This sequence comes from uncultured Acidimicrobiaceae bacterium, assembly GCA_963717035.1. Classification (GTDB taxonomy): domain Bacteria; phylum Actinomycetota; class Acidimicrobiia; order Acidimicrobiales; family RAAP-2; genus DASXMT01. Next base: position 38,022 of record CAVQVK010000046.1, read on the forward strand.
TCGTGGGCCTCCTTGCCGCTCGAATGCAGCCGGATCACCCGATAACCGGCCTCGGAGGGAAGCGGCGACTCGAACGTGCGCCAGATCTCGTCGGGTCCCCGAGACCGCCGTCAATGGGTCGAACGCTCTTTCGACTTCTTGCGCCAATGTAACTGCAATTATGACCAGAATGTCACTGCAATTATGACCAGGAGTGTCATTGTAATTGACGAACGCCTTTACGGCTGGCCAACGACAATCGGACCAATCGGAGTGGTGCTGGAGCCACGGTCATTGGTCCAAATGCACCATCGATCGCGCTGACATCAGCAAACGCATCAAGCGCCTTCTTCTCCCCCTTCAGGCGGGCATGGGAGCTTGATTTGGGTGGCTTGGTTGAAGTATTCAGCGACAGTCTTCAAACGCTAAGCGTCCGAACAGACCGACTGAGAGTCAGGTCCCGGCCAGCGCCCCGGCGGTGCCCGCCCCTCCTTCGGTCTTGCCCACCGACCCGCGACCGTCCTCCGCCTCGGCGTCGGCCGCGGTGAGGGGCATGGCGATCTCCTCGAGCCCCTTGCGCTCGGCCCGGATCCCGAGCAACAACTCGACGATCCCGCCCACGATCATGAGCCCGGCGCCGAGGGCCAACGCCCAGAACACATCGGTGGCGTTCTTGGTGGCCACCATCTTGGCGAACAAGAGCGGGCCAATGATCCCGCCTGCGCCGGTTCCCACCGCATAGAAGACGGAGATGGACACGGCCCGGGTCTCCATGGGGAAGATCTCGCTCACCGTCAGGTACGCCGCACTGGTTCCGGCCGAGGCGAAGAAGAACACGACCATCCAGGCAATCGTCAGGGTCGTGGCCGTCAGCACGTGATGCTGGAAGAGCAACCCGGTGATCAACAACAGCACCCCGGACAGCAGGTACGTCGTGGAGATCATCTGCTTACGGCCGATCGAGTCGAAAAGGGGCCCGAGTACGAAGGGGCCGATCAGGTTTCCGGCGGCAAAGGCGACCAAGTAGTAGGGCGCATCGCCGGTGGAGACCCCGAAGAAGGTGGCCAGTACGGTGGTGTAGCCGAACAGGATCGAGTTGTAGAGGAACGCCTGGCCGACGAACAGGAAGAAGCCAAGGATCGACCGCTTGGGGTAGAGCTTGGCCAGGGTGCGAAACATCTCGGTCAGGGGGATGGCGCGGCGCTGCCGGATGGTGATGGCCCGGTCCTCGGGGACATCGGCCAGCGTCCCGCGGTCAGCAGAGACGCGTTCCTCGATGTCCTCGACGATGCGCTCGGCTTCCTCCTCGCGGCCGTGGATGAGCAGCCAGCGCGGGCTCTCGGGGACGTTGCGGCGGACCAGGAGGATGACCAGTCCGAGCACGCCGCCCAAGCCGAAGGCCAGCCGCCAGCCCAGCCACACCGGGAAGATGGACTCGTTCAGCACCAGCACGGAGAGCAGCGCGCCGCCTATGGCCCCGAACCAGTAGCTGCCGTTGATGGCGATGTCCACCCGCCCCCGATGCTCTTTGGGGATGAGCTCGTCGATGGCCGAGTTGATGGCGCTGTACTCCCCACCGATCCCGGCCCCGGTGATGAACCGGAAGATGAAGAACCACCAGGGCGCGAACGAGAAGGCGGTGAGCACCGCTCCGGACAGGTAGACGGCCAACGTGATCATGAACAGCCTCTTGCGGCCGAACCGATCGGTCAGCTGTCCGAAGAACAACGCACCGAGACAGGCACCGGCCACGTAGACGGCGGCGCCGAATCCCGAGATTTGGGCAGAGGTGATGGAGACGCCGCTGCCCGCAGCTGACACTCGGCCGGTGATCGAGGAGATCACCGTCACCTCGAGGCCGTCGAGGATCCACACCGTGCCCAGGCCGATGATGATCATCCAGTGCCATCGACTCCACGGCAACCGATCGAGGCGACCCGGGATCCGAGTCGTGACCGTGCCCATTTGAATTCCACCCCGAGTGTCCCCGTTGCTCATGTCCCACCCCCTTTTCGCCCGGACCTATACCCCCTACATCGCACGCAATACACCTGGCATGAGTCAGGGGGTCGTAGAGTGGGCCGAGATCTACTCACAAGCAATGGGAGAAACGATGTTCGCGGAGTTCGGTGATGGACAGCTGGTCTATGGGTTCTTGTGGTTCTTTCTGTTCTTCATCGAGATCTGGCTGATGATCTCGGTGTTCATCGACATCTTCCGGAGCCATGACATGAAGGGCTGGGTCAAGGCGGTGTGGATCCTCTTTGTCCTGGTCGTTCCCCTCATCGGCATCCTCGTCTACTTCATCGCCCGCGGCGACAAGATGCGCGCCCATTCGATCGATGCGGCCAAAGAGCAGCAGGAAGCCTTTCAGCACTACGTCCAGCAAGCGGCCGGTACCACCACCACCGGCCGCGCTGACCAGTTGGCCAAGCTGGCCGCTCTCAAGGACAAGGGTGACATCACCGAAGAGGAGTACCTCCGGCTGAAGGACGAGATCATCAATACCCCGGCCGGCACCCCCGGCCCGTAGGCCCGAGGTCAGCGCGACCCGGACAGTAGGGCCGTGACCGATCGATAGGTCCGCTAGGAGCTCGAGGGCGCCTGACGGGTCGTCAGCCAGCGGTGGAAACCGGCGGCGTTGGAATGCACGCCGCTCAGCACCTCGTGCTTCTCGCGGTGCTCGGGAGCGACATCGATCATGGCCGGGTCGAAGGCGGCGGATAGCGCGTCGGCGATGTCCTCACCCTGATCGAACGCGGTCTCCGCCACCTCGGCCCACCGCCGGAGGGTGCCGTTGGCCTCGTCGAGCAGCTCTTGGGGATCACCCAGCAGCCCGTAGTGGGCCAGGGCGATC
>CAVQVK010000047.1:0-26911 GCA_963717035.1 uncultured Acidimicrobiaceae bacterium
CTCCGTCCCCACAATGTGGGGTTGACCCCATTGATGATTTGAAGGAAGCCCTGCGAGCATGCGAGGCACCGAACGCTTCGGGGGTATCCCGCCCATCATCTCTCCGGGTGAAATCCAAGAAAGCCATCGCCTCCCCGTGTGGCGCATGTTGACGGATCCGCTCCGGCTGCGTCGCCGCCATCGCTCTGCTGCCGACCACTGTCGCCTCCACGCTGAATGTGCGGCCCATTTCCGGTGTGGCTAGGATCCACCAGCTGCCGATCGGAAAATGAGGACAAGGGACAGTGAAGTCGATTGTGGCGGCGAGGATTGGCGGTCTGTTTTTCGGGGCCACAGCAGTAGGTCTGATGCCCTTCCTTGCGGGGACCTCTCTCGCAGCACCTGGTCCAAGCGGCGTCCACGATCCTGTCCACGGGACGCCAACCGGCAATCAAGTGGAAACCAGGTCATTCACGGAAGTAACCAGGTCATTCACGGATCCAGGGACATACGTTCTGGACCTTCCCTCTCCCTCCTACTACAACCAGCGTACTTTGACCGTCAACGCCACCGGAGGGACAGGCGGGGATGGAATCGGGTCGATTGACAGACACGGTGGGGATGGCGGTGGCAGGACCCATGTGTCGGCGATCGTGGTAGTAGACAAGCGCGAAACGAAGTTCACGGTCATCGTTGGCGGCTCCGGAGCCGACGGCCGGTACGGCGGAGCCGGCGGCTACGGCGGTGGCGGTTCGGGAGGGAACGGCGGTGGCGGTGGCGGTGGCGCGTCCGAGCTGCGCCGCTCGAACGGTGTGCGCCTTGTGGTGGCCGGAGGCGGCGGCGGCGGGGGCGAATCGCAGAACACCCACAGGGGAGGGAATGGGGGCTCCAACGGTGCCAACGGCGGGGCGGGCGATGCAGACTTGACTGGCTGTTATGGACGCGGCGGAGGCGCTGGCACCTCGTCGGCTGGCGGAGCGGCAGGCCAGGGTGGAGGCATCTGCAAAAACGGTAAAGCCGGTAGCTGGGTCGTCGGGGGAGAGGGTGCGGTGGCGACCTTCTACAACGGCGGGGGCGGTGGCGGTGGCTACTACGGCGGCGGTGGTGGCGGTGGCGGATCCGCTGGGAGTGGCGGTGGCGGTGGTGCAGGATCGAGTTACGCAGCCCTGGGTTCACGGGACGTGTCGATGACGGCGACGGACGAGCCTTCGAAGGTGACGGTGACGTACCAGGTATACGACTGATCTAGGCGCTAGCGAGCCTTGAAGCCAAGTTTCCTATGTCCTGAGGTTGCACACCTTCGTCCCCACAATTTGGGGTTGACCCCATTCAGTGGACCACTTCACGGGCTTCTGCTCAGGAGCGAGGCATCCCGAGCGCAGAGTGGGCGAGGATGTTCTTTTGAATCTGCGACGAGCCGCCGTACACGCTGACCACCCGGGAGTGGAAGTACGCATCCAGCCGTTCGGGCGTGCGGCCGGTGAGGGCGTCGGCCCCAGCCATGTCCATGGCCAGGTGCTGGAGCGTCTGCTCGGCGTCAGCCCACAACAGCTTGGCCACCGAGCCCTCGGGCCCGGGTTGGCGTCCCGACACTCGCATGGACAGCTGCTCGATCACGTTCAGCCGGAGCCCCTCGCCGCGCACATAGGCGTGGGCCAGCTCCCGGCGCACCCCCGGGTCGTCGGCCAGTCCCTTCTCCTTTGCCAATGCCTCGACGGTGCGGAGTGACTTCTGGTACCTCGAGATGAACCCGATATCGGCCGGTCCCCGCTCGTAGGTGACGGTGGTCATGGCCACCCGCCATCCCTGCCCGGGCTCGCCCAGGCGGTGGGAGGCCGGGACGTGGACGCTGTCCCAGAAGACCTCGCAGGTCTCGGGGTCGCCGTTGGCCAGCACGATCGGTCGGACGGTGATGCCCGGGGAGTGCATGTCGACCAGGAGGCAGGAGATGCCCTTGTGCTTCGGGGCCTCCTGGTCGGTTCGGGCGAGGAGGAGGCACCAGTCGGCGTACTGTCCGCCGCTGGTCCACATCTTCTGGCCGTTCACGACGTACTCGTCGCCGTCGAGGTCAGCCCTAGTCTTGAGCCCGGCCAGGTCGCTTCCGGCGTCGGGCTCGCTGAATCCCTGGCACCACGAGATCTCGCCGTTCAAGAGGGTGGGGAGGTGCTGCTTCTTTTGCTCCTCGCTGCCCCAGGTGTAGATGGCCCGGCCGATGTGGTTGACCATGCCCGGGAGCGGAATCGAGGCCCGGCCCGCCTCCTCGTTCAAGATGGCGTCGTACATCGGGCTGAGGCCCCGGCCGCCGTACTCGACGGGCCAGGCCATGCCCAGGTACCCGGCCTCGTAGAGCGAACGGTGGAACCGGCGGACTAGGTTGTTGCGCTCATCGTGGTCGACCAGATCGGCATAGTTCGTGGGCGCCGTCGCCTCGAGCCACGCCCGAAGCTCGGCCCGGAACTTCGCTTCTTCGGGGCTGTCCCGATAGTCCACGTAGTGACCTCCCAGTCAGCGTCGGCGACCTCTGCGCCTCTGAACCTACTGCAATCCGACTGGTCGGTCGATTAGTCTCGTGCGTTGGTCACCAGAGGGAGGGAAACGATGCGCTTGAGCATGTCCATCGGACACGGGGGAGGCTTCGACCGGTCGGTGGACCGGATCGAGGAGCTGGAGCGGGCTGGTCTCGACATGGCCTGGGTGGGCGAAGCCTACGGGTTCGACGCGCCGACACAGCTCGGCTATCTGGCGGCCCGGACGACCCGGCTCGAGCTCGGTGCCGGGATCCTCAACCTGTACTCGCGACCGCCGACCCTGATCGCCCAGACCGCGGCCGGACTCGACTACGTATCGGATGGCCGGGCTGTTCTCGGCATCGGGAGCTCGGGGGCGCAGGTCATCGAGGGCTTCTACGGTGTGCCCTTCGATCGGCCGCTGCAGCGCACGAGAGAGCTGATCGACATCTGTCATCAAGTGTGGGACCGCCAACCTGTCGTACACGACGGTGCGTACCAGATCCCCCTTCCCGCCGGGCAGGGGACCGGGCTGGGAAAGCCGATCAAACTGGCGGCGCACCCTGTACGGCCGCGCATCCCCATCTACGTGGCCGCCCTCGGGCCGAAGAACGTCGCTCTGGCCGCTGAATGGGGAGACGGCTGGCTGACGACCCTGTACATCCCTGAGCTGGCCAAGAGGGTTTGGGGCGACGCCATCGAGGAAGGTACCGCCCGGCGCCCCGAAGAGCTGGGGCCGTTGGAGATCCTCGCCGGTGGTGCCGTCGCCATTGGCGAAGACGTAACGCATCTGAGAGAGCAGGCCCGTCCGACGGCGGCACGCTACATCGGCGGTATGGGTGCCCGGGGTCACAACTACTACAACGATCTGGTGTGCCGCTACGGGTTCGAGTCCGAAGCCCGGCATGTCCAGGACCTCTACCTGGACGGTCACCGGGCCGATGCCGAGGCCGCGGTACCTGACGAGTTCCTCGAGAAGACCTCGCTCGTCGGCCCTCCGGGCTACATCAAGGAGCGCCTTGCCGCCTATAAAGAGGCGGGCGTGACCGTCCTCAGCATCACTCCCATCGGCGGTGATCCGGTTGCGGTGGTGACGCAGCTTCGCGAGTGGATGGCTTGACGAGGACCAACGGGTAATCGGGCCGTAGTTGGTTGTGGCGGAGCGAGATGGTGGTGTCAGTACTCGGAGGGCTGGTTGAGGATGACGGCGAGGCTGACGATCTTGTCGTCCCGGACACCGAAGTAGCTCGACATGATCAGTTCGTCGGGCAGGTTCGTCTTGTCGTAGGTGCCGTCGAACTTGGCCCGCACGATGGTGTCGCCGTAGTGGTCGACGACCTCGCGCACCTCCATGGTCACGTGATCGCCGACGAACTCCTTGGCGACGAACCGGCGGATGGCATCGATCCCGTTGATCTCGCGCCGGTTGTCGTTCACGTAGGCGTCCTCGGCAAAGGTGGCCACGATGGCGTCGGTGTCGAAGGCGTTCACGGCGGCGATGTGTGCCGCAACGACGCCGGTCAGTTCGGTGGTCATGATTTCGGCTCCTCTGTTTCGCTCGGCCGCTCGGCCGAATGAGTACAGGTTCACCGGTGCCCCCGTGGGAGGGTCAATAGACCTTTTGGAGGTTGCACCTCCCCTAAGGGGAGATCCCATACTGGGGGCATGCGCCCCTCACTGGCCATCGGAGACTTCTCCCGCGCCACCCACCTGAGCGTGAAAACGCTCCGCCATTACCATCGGATCGGCCTGCTGGAGCCGGCCGACGTCGATCCAGACACCGGTCATCGCCGCTACGTCATCGAGCAGATCCCCACCGCCCAGGTCATCCGACGCTTCCGTGCCTTGGAGATGCCTCTGGAAGAGATCCAAGCGGTCATCGCCGCGCCCGACGTGGACACTCGCAACGACCTCATCGCTACGCACCTGAACCGGCTCGAGCAGACTCTCGCCAAGACCCAAGAGGCGACGGCCTCGCTGCGCAACCTCCTGGAGCAATCCTCGGGATCCGCCCCGGTCAGCGTCGAACACCGCAGCGCCGAGGCGGTCCCGGCCGTCGCCGTGTCCGAGGTCATCGACGTCGAGGACGCGCTCGTCGTGGTACCAGGGGGCACTCGGCGAGCTCTACGCCACCTTGGCCGCCCAGAGCCTTCGAACCGCTGGGCCAGCAGGCGGCATTTTCTCCAACGACCTGTTCTCCCACGAGCGTGGCCTCGCCACGATCTTCGTTCCCTACGAGGGCACATTGCGACCGATGGGCCGCGTCACCTCGCTTGTCGTTCCGGGGGTCGAGCTCGCGACCACCGTGCATATCGGCACCCCCGACGACATTGATCTCGCCTACGGAGCGCTCGCTACCTACGTCACACAGCATGCGCTCGCCGTCGATGGACCGATCCGCGAGTACTACCTGGTTGGACAGCACGAGACCAGCAACGAAGCGGAATGGCGCACCGAGATCGGCTGGCCCATCTTCCAGACCGGACGAGCGGCAGACGCGAGCCGTTGAGGCCTCCGATCCGGGCGCCCGATACCGGTTAGCCGTGCTGGTCGACCCCGCCGCCGGGCTCGGGTGTGTCGGTGTAGAACGCGGTGATGCGGTCGGCGGCGGCCCGGGCCTCGGCTGGGTTGGTGGCCGAAGGCCACGCTCGCCTCATACCAGGCGTTGCTGGACTCGCCCAGGAATCGGCGACCATCCTTGGACGCGGACCACTCGTGGTGATCACCCGCACCTACGGCTGACCGCCGAGGGCGGAGGACGTGCCAGGTCGGCAAGCCCGGTCTGCACAGGGCATCGCGCTCGAGTCGTCTACGCCCTCGCGGTGCCAAGGTCGTCGAGCCCCGCAAGGATGTCAGCGACCTCGGTGCGAGCCGTGTAGTCGGGCTGGACGTCCACAAAACGGACCGTGCGGTCCTGGTCGACGATGAGCACAGTGGGCCTCGGCAGGCTGGTGGCGCCCTCGGCGTTTACCTGGGCCAGGTCGAGGCCCAGCTTGCGTTGGGCGTCGAGGACTTCGTCAGCTTGTTGGAAGACGATCCCGACTTGTTGAGCCACGCGGTTGGCCGGGTCGGACAGCACGGTGAACTCGAGCTCGGCCTTTTCGACGGTGGAGAGCGACTGGTCGGGTGACTGGGGGCTGATGGCCACCAGTCGGGCGTCGAAGGCTGCGAGCTCCGGGAGCAACTCCCGCTGGTAGGTCTGCAACGCCAGATTGCAGTACGGGCACCAGCCGCCCCGGTAGAAGACGATGACCGCCGGGCCGGTCTCGACGAGCTGGTCCAGCGTGACCGGCGCACCGGTGGCGTCGCTCAACGGGAAGGATTCCAGGGTGTCGCCGACCGCGACCACCTGGGCGGGGATGCCCAGGTCGAGCAAGTCATGGATACTCCGGTCGAATACCTCGACCACGTCGGCCGGCAGGTGCTCGGCGGCGGCTGCCTGCAACTGCTCGGACTGTTCTCGAATGGTGACTGACATCGGACCTCCCGGGTTGCGACACTGACGGTGGACTGTGTAGTCCAGTCGTTCATCCGAGCAGGTCATGGTTGGACTGTCAAGTCCACTGGAGGGATACTGGGCTATGGCAGCACAACCGGTCACCGAGCAGGGACGCCAGACCCGCCAGCGCATTGTGGCCGCCGCATCCGACGTCGTGGCCGAGAAAGGTGCCTTGGGGGCCAGCCTGGACGACGTCGGCGCAAGAGCCGCAGCGTCGCGAGCCAGCTTTACCACTACTTCGACGACAAGACCGACCTCCTGCGGGCCGTGGCCGAAGCCACCAACGACACCGTGCTCGACGGCCAACGCGCCCTCTTCGCCGGGCTCGACACCTGGGCCGGTTTCCAACGCTGGGCCGATGCCCTGGTCGAGCTGCAACAGCAGCGCGGAGGGCGCGGTGGCTGTCCGATCGCCAACCTGGTCGCCCAGCTTGGCGAACGCGACGACGAAACCCGGACCATGCTCGCCTCCGGATTCGACCGCTGGGAAGCACACATCCGCGCGGTCTCGCCGCCATGGTCAGCTCCGGCGAGCTTCAACCCGATACGGACGTCGACTGGCTCGCCACCTCGACGCTGGCCACCCTCCAAGGCGGTCTCATGCTCACCCAGGCCCGGCGCGACCCCCAAGCCCTGCGCCGAGCCCTCGACGGTGCCCTCGTCCTCATCGGCACCTACCGCGCAACCAGCGTGGACGCCGAGACCTCCTCGACGCGTTAGGAGGTCATGATGAGGGTCGTTTTCGTGCACGGGGCATGTGTCAAGGATGGATCGTGGTGGTGGCACCGAACCGGTGAGCTGCTGGCCGACCGGGGGTTCGCCAATGAGGCGCCTGCCCTGCCGAGCTGCGGCGAGACGGGTGAGCCGACGGGTCCGGAAGGACCCGGGCTGGCCGAGGATGTCGCCGCGGTCAGGCAAGTGTTGACTGCGAACGACGAGCCGACCGTCATGGTCGCCCACAGCTACGGCGGCATCGTGACCGCGGAGGCCGCCACGGGCGTCGACACCGTGCGCCACTTGCTGCTCGTGTCGAGCTACCTGCCCGAGGTCGGGCAGAGCCTCTCTTCGTTCGGCGACGGCGAGCCCGCCCCGTTCCTCGACATCGATCCCAAGGGGGGCACGTTCACTGTCCGAACCGATGCCCTGGCTGAGACGTTCCTGCAGGACTGCGATCCGGAGATTCAGCGACAGGCGATGGACAAGACGGCGCGGCAGAGCCTGCAGGTGCTCGAGCAGCCCGTGCAGTCAGCGGCCTGGCGAAACGTGCCCACGACATACCTCGTCTGCGCCCAGGACCGAGGCACCCCCGCCCAGCTGCAACGCGAGTACGCCGGTAGGGCGGGCCGCGTCGTGGAACTCGATGCCGGCCACCACCCGTTCCTCTCCCAACCGGCCGCCGTACGCGACCTGGTCCTCGGGCTGTGACAGCGACCGCCCGCTTGCCGACCGGGGGTAGCGGTGCTGCTCGATGTGGAGCGTCGACCACGAACGATCCATCAGGACGAGCGGTCAGGTGAGCCGGAGCCACTGCGGTGTGCCGGAGCGAGCACCTACATGCCCATTCGCGTGCCGCTGAGACGGCGTTCTCGCGGCGAGTCGGAGATGCTCGGCGTTATCGCTCGCTGTACGTCTCCACGTAGGCGGCCAGCTTTGCGAACGCCATCGTCCATCCCGCTGCGCCCGGGGACCGCCGGGGATGCCGGAATGGGTCATCGCCATGTTCGTGCGCCCGCCGACGTCCTGGAGGTCGACCCGGACCTCAGTCACCATCGGATGCCCATCGGGCATGCCCATGTCCGCGGGTGGCAGCACGTTGCCGTTCTCGTCGGATATGTACTCGCTGTAGACAAGTCGCTCGTTCTCGACGACCTCGCGGTATTCGCCGGCGAACCACATCTGCATCGGGCCGTCCGGGGTTCGCACCTCCATGCACACCAAACGGCGTGCCGCCGACGCTCACGTCCATCTTGGCCACCGAGATGGTGGCGCCGTCGGGGCCGTACCACGCGTTGAAGTGTTCCGGGTCGGTCCACATCTGCCAGATCAGATCCACCGGCGCATCGAAGCTGCGTTCGATCACTACCGCGTCCGGGGAACCGTTGTCGTCAGTCATCGTGTTCGCCCGTCTTTCTTGGGTCGGAGTTGGGTGAGGTAGTCGTCCATCCGGTCGAAGCGGGCTTCCCACACCGGCCGGTACTGTTCGGCCCACGTCGAGACCTCCTGCCAGTGGTGCAGCGTCGAGGGCACACGGCCGGTACTGGGCTCGATGACCGCGCCTGATCAACCCGGCCCGTTCGAGCACCTTGATGTGCTTCGAAATCGCCGGGAGCGTGATCTCGAAGGGCTCGGCGAGCTCGTTGACGGTCGCCGAGCCTTCTGCGAGACGGGCCAGAATCGCTCGCCGGGTCGAGTTGGCCAGCGCCGCGAACGTGTCGCTGAGCCGATCCTCGTCGATCACCATGGTCATGGTCTCGCCACCGTACTTTCCCAGTTGGATTATTAACCTATTTGGAAAGTACAGCGCCCTGCGACGGCTGTCAATCGCGAGTGGCCAGTGCGTCTCGATCGCTGGCATTGACATGGGGGCGGTCCCTTGATCTTCTCCAGTTTGTGGCTTTGGTATCGGAAATTGTGACGGCCGGGATGAGACGGCAAGCTCAACCGTCGCCATCCCGGCCGTGCCGAAGTTGCGCTTTATCCTTCGTGTTGCTCAGGACGCGAAGGCTCTGGTGCTACGAATGCCGCGAACTCGTGCTCGAAGGCCTTGGCCGCGCCGTTGCGCCAGCTGTCGGCCATGGACGCCGACATCGGATCGGGGAAGATGTCCTCCTCGCCCGCCTCAACTCCGTCGAAGATGGCTCGGGCAACCGACACCGGAGAGGCCTTCGGTATGTCGAAGCCTCGGGTCATGTCGGTATCCGTAGGTCCGGTCAGGCGGCATGACCCTGCACCCCTTGCCCGGCCAACAGGCGCGGAGCGATTGAGTCAGGTTGAACGAGGCCGCCTTCGAGATCGCGTAGGCCGGAGTGAACGGAAACGGGGCTAGCGCCATCATCGACACATTGTTGACGATCGCCCCCTGAAGCGGGTCAGCAGCGGTAGGAAGGCCGGGTCACGCCGTAGGTACCGAAGAGGTTGACGGCGAGGTGTTGTTCGAGTGCGGCCCGATCGCTCAGGTCATCGTAGAGGGCCACGCCGGCATTGTTGATGAGAATGTCGAGAGACTCGACGCTCTCGACCGCGGCCTGAATCTGCGCCGCGTCGGTCACGTCCAGGGTCACGGGCGGACACGCCCATCGGGGTGGGCCAAGGGCCGCGCGTGCCGGCGTACACCCGCTTGGCGCCTCGCCGGAGGGCTTCCTCCACCAGCGCTTGCCCGATGCCACGATTGGCCCCGGTTACCAGCACCACTCGGTCTGTGATTGTCATGACGTCCTCCTGATCGCTACGGACCATCCGGTCCCGACGCCCGGATCGTCCGAGCCATCAAGGATGTAGACACCATGACGTCGACCAAATGGGCGCCTCCCGACCGCCCAGTTCGCGGATCGGCCGGTGTCCATACTGAAGGAGACAAGAAGGCCGCGAGGCGTGAGGCGAGGTACGAGTGACGACAACCGATCTGATCACCAGGGCGCGGGCCGGGGACGGCGACGCGTTCAAAGAGCTGACCGAGCGGCACCGTCGTGAGCTCCAGGTGCACTGCTACCGGATGCTCGGATCGTTTCAGGACGCCGAGGACGCCCTCCAGGACACGCTGCTGGCCGCCTGGCAAGGCATTGGGCGGTTCAAGGAACGCGCCTCGGTCCGCACGTGGCTCTACCAGATCGCCACCAACCGATGCCTCAACGCGCTTCGCGCAACCAAGCGACGCCCGGCCAAGGAGTGGGCAATGCCCGAGATCGAACCGCCTGAACCGACCCGGCTCAGCGAAGTCGTATGGCTCGAGCCATTTCCCGACGCTGAAGGTGCGATGAGTGTTCCGCTCGGCCCGGAAGTCCGCTACGAACAGACCGAAGCCATCTCCCTGGCCTTCGTGACCGCACTTCAGGTCCTTCCCGCTCGCCAGCCGCCGCCGTACTCATCTCCGCGAGGTACTCGGGTACCACGCCGACGAGGTGGCCGACATGCTCGACTCGACGGTCGAATCGGTCACCAGTGCGCTCAAGCGGGCCCGCGCCAACCTGCAGCGCCGCCTGCCGCCGACAAGCGAGGGTGAGTTGCCGCCCGCCCCCGACTCACCCGCCGAGCAGGCGCTCGTGGCGAAGTTCGTCCAGGCGTACGAGTCCGGCGATGTCGACGTGCTGGTCGCCTTGCTCACCGACGACGTCTTCGTCTCCATGCCGCCCGTTCCCCTCGAATACCAAGGCCGCGACGTCGTAGCCCGATTCTTCGCCAGCATCTTCGGCCCGGGCCGCCACGCCTATGACCTCGTGCCCACGACGCGGGCGAACGGGCAGGTCCGTTCGGCTCCTACCTTCGTTCCGCAACCGGCGTCCGTCATGGCACCAGCCTCCTCGTCCTCACCCTCGCCGGCGACCGGATCAGCGCCATTACTGGATTCGACACCGGCGTGCTCCCGTGGTTCGGGCTGCCCCGGTCAGTTCCTGGTTGATGGTCAGGTTCCTTGCGCCTCCACTCGGGGCCGAAGGACGTCGCACTGATAGGGACACCCGGCCAAGAGCGCTGACGATTGGAGTAACCGGATAACCAGAAGTTATGGACTGAGTCGTCAATAAGCGGTATTCTGGGTTTATGGCCAGGCCCAGGGAGTTCGACGAGGACGAGGTGCTGCGAGCGGCGCGCCAGCAGTTCTGGTCGACGGGGTACGCGGGGACGAGCATGGATGCCATCGCCGCCGCGACCGGGCTCGGCAAGGGCAGCCTCTACGGGGCGTTCGGCGACAAGCACCAGCTGTTCCTCCGCGTCTTCGACACGTATTGCACGAACATGGTCAACATCGTCGCCCGTGGTCTGGATGGACCCGACGACCAAGCCTTCGAGCGACTCCGGGCTCACGTGCGGGCCGTCGCAACCAACACGGCGGCCGACACCGCCCATCGCGGTTGCCTGTTGGCCAAGGGAACGGCCGAGCTTTCCGAGCACGACGCCGACGTCGCCGCCCGCTCACTGCGCACGTTCGACCTCCTCGAGGAGGCATTGGCCACGGACATCCAAGCCGCGCAGCGTCATGGTGACATCGACCCAGCCGCCGACCCTTATCACTTGGCCGACCTGGTCCTCGCCGTGCTTCGGGGCATCGAGGCCCTCGGCAAGGCGGGCAAGGACGAGGCAACCCTTCACGCCATCGCCGAGACCGCCATCGCTGTCCTGCCCCGACCGAAAGATCCGCACCGCGTGCCCGAAAGCGGGCGAGGAGCAACGGCTGACCGTCGGCGGACCCTCCGAATTACTCACATTCGACTCAATCACTCATGTTTGGTTCGGTCATCCCGGTTACACGTTCAAGGAACCGAAGGGCCGAGGTGTGGTCGAAGGGATCCGATCACATCGCCTGACCGTGTCCGGCCGTAAGGGAGTCGACCGACTACAATCACGGACGCCGGAGATCATTGACGATCGATCAGGCGCGGGCATGAACGATCAGAGGGATCCCAAGCACATGCTGCAGTTTCAGGAACCGTGAGGGCCGACGTCCGTTCTGTCTGGAGGCGGTCAGCTGCACTCGTGATGGTGGCGGCCATCGGTGGGCTCGCTGCCTATTCCGGGGGCACGGCAACGGCGGCAGAGACGACGACGACGAAAGCAGCACGGGCAGCCGGCAGCACCGGGCACCCGGTCATCATCCGTGGCAGCTTTCCCCTTGCAGGGTCCCGACGCCAGCGGCGCAGGTGACTTTCTCAATGGCGCACGGCTGGCCCTGGCCCAGCGGAAGGATCAAGCCGGCAGCACGCCGGTGACCTTGCAGGTGCACGACGACGCCAGCAACGGTCGGTGGAATGCCGACGTGGTGGCGGCAAATGCCCATAAGGCGGTAGCCGACCCGTCTGTGGTGGCGTACCTGGGCGACTACAACTCGGGGGCGGTGGCGGTGGCCATGCCCATCTTGAACCAGGCCGGAATGGCGCAGATGGCCGGTCCGGCCAGTGTCGTCGCCCTGACTGTTCCCGATGGTGTTGATCCCACAGCACCCCAGCGTTACCAGCCCACCGGCGTGCACACCTTTGCTCGGGTGATGCCCAACGACCGCAATCAAGGGCGGGCCCTCGTGCAGTATCTGGTTGATCAGCATGTCGCCTCGATCTTCGTGGTGAACGACGGCGGCCTGTACGGCAAGGCCTCGGTGCGGCCGTGGCCGCGTTCGCTCCCCAGTCAGGGGTGGCCGTGGTGAACCAGACCAGCATTGATCCCAATGCCTCCCAGTTCACGCAGTTGGCCAGCCAGATCTCCTCGTCGGGGGCCGGGGCCATGGTCTATGCCGGGCCCACCTCGAGCCACGCGCCCGAGCTCTTCCGGGACGTGCATGCGGCGGCACCCCACCTCCAGCTCTTCGGGGGCGACGGTCTCAACCATGTCGGGTTCACCAGTACGGTTGGAGCCAGTGCTGCTTCTCAGGTACGGATTACCGCGCCGGTGCCTCCGGCAAACGGGGGTACGGCGGTGACCCAGGAGTTCGTTGCTGCCTATAAGAAGCACTTCTCCGCCGAACCGGCACTGTTCGCCTACCTCGGCTACGACGCCATGAACACCGTCCTCAACGCCATTGCCCAGGCGAAGCCGACAGGAGCGGACACAATGGCCGACCGCGCCGCAGTACGGGCTGCTCTGTTCAATCTGGGCACCCAGGCGGGAGCGATGGGTGACTATGCCATCGACCAGAACGGCGACACCACACTCGCCCGCTATGGCCTGTTCGTGATCCGCGACTCGCGGCTGGTTCAGGTGGGACAGGCCTGAGGCCTGGCCGGTGACGGGATGATGGCCGGGTACTCGGGCACTCCTCAGGCCCGGAAGCTTGGGCTCAAATCGGGCCAGCGGGTCTCACTCGACCACCCACCCCCGGGCTGGAAGCTCGACGAACCGCCGGCCGACCTGACCTACGTCGACCCGCCGCAGGCGGCGGACGTGGTCGTCAGCTTCTTCACCGCGGCGGACCAGATCCCGGGTCGCCTGCCCGACCTCGTGCAACGCATCCACCCCTCCGGTGCCCTGTGGATCGCATGGCCTCGCCGGGCCGGAGGACACGAGAGCGATATCACCGACAACATCATCCGCCAACACGCGCTCGAGCTGGGCGTGGTCGACGTCAAAGTTGCCGCCATCGATGACGACTGGTCCGGGCAACGATACGTCTGGCGGGTCGAGAACCGTGGTCCGGCTCCCAAGCGGCGCTGAGCTGCACAAGACGCTGTCGGGCCGGGGGGCGGGGCGACCTCGCCACCAATTGTTCGGTGGCCACCCGAGACCATGGCGACCCGCTCATCAGCGCCCCTCGGAGACCGCCCCGGAGGTGAGGACATCCCGGGTCCCCGTCTCCCACACCGCGGTCATGGTGATCCCGGCGATGGCCCAACCTTCAGGGCTTCGCTCCAGGTCGAAGCAATAGTGCCCGCCAAGAGTCCACGTCGCGTCCTCACCCATTCGAGATCCGAGGTGGGTCGCCTGGAAGTTGGCCACACAGGTCGCCGCGTCGGCCTGGACGGTGACGAGGTGCCCGGCGATCAGGTGCTGGGTCGCCCTGAGCGACCCGAGGGTCTCGCGCGCAGCCGGAGACGAGTTCGCCTCGTCCTACTCGCGCCGGATCACCGCCATTGAGGCTCGTGTAGTCGACGTAGACTTCCGCACAAAACAACGCTTCGAGGTCATTCCACTGGCGTCGGTCGGCGAGCCAGCCGAAGGAGCTGCAGGCATCGACGATGGCCAGGTGGTCGGTGGGGTGGGTGTCCGTATCCATGGATCCCATGGTGCAACATCACATGGTCACGGTCCAGGACCGTGTCCCTCGGCGAGGGGCACGTCAACCTGGGATTGCCGGCAACGGGGGAATCCGACTCGGGCACCGATCTGCACGTGTATGACGCCGTCTAGCAGCGGCGCTGGTCGTCGACGGTGAACGGCCCTTGACTTAAAGCTCTCTTTAACACTTACAGTCCAACCGAAGCGTTCCTTGTGATGCAGATCACGGTGGAACGAGCTGAGAGTGCGAACGAGCAGACGAGGAGAACGTGGACCATGCTGGTCGTGGAAGCAGAGACGTATGGCGGACCCGAAGTGTTGACGACCAGGGAAGTCCCGGACCTGATTCCCGAGCCGGGTCAGGTGGTGATCACCGTCTCGGTCGTTCCCGTTCTGTACCTCGACACCCAGATCCGCAGTGGCCACGCCGCCGCTTGGTTCCCGATGAAGACGCCCTACATACCCGGCGTCGGGGTGGCCGGGCACGTGGGCGGCGTGGGTGACGGCGTCGACCCGGCCTGGCTGGGACGGGCGGTGGTGGCCGACACCGGTGGCCGCGGCGCTTATGCCGAGCAAGCGGTGGTCGCAGTCGACGCGCTACGGCCGGTCCCCGAGGGGCTCAGCCTGGAAGAGGCGGCGGCGGTGCAACAGGACGGCAGAACGGCGCTCCGCTTGTTCGAGCTGGCCCGGATCCGACCGGGCCAGACGGTCATGGTGACGGCGGCGGCGGGTGGGCTCGGCATTCTCCGCGGTGCAACTGGCCCACCAGGCCGGCGCCCGGGTCGTCGGAGCGACCCACGGCACGCGCAAGCTCGACGCGGCCCGCGATGGTGGCGCCGACGTCGTGGTCGACTACTCGGAGCCGGGTTGGTCGAAGCGGGCTCGGGACAGCGATCGGAGGGCTGGCGATGGATGTCGTCTTCGACGGGGTGGGGGGCCAGACCGGTCGGGAGGCGTTCGAGGCCACCGGCCCGGGAAGTCGGTTCCTGGCCTACGGAGCACCCAGCGGCGGGTTTGCCGCAATTGACCCAGAGGAACCGAGCGACTCGGAGTCACGGTGTTGGGCATCGAGCAAGTCCAGTTCTCACCGGCTGACAGTCGACGGCTGACCGCTCGCGCAATGACGGAGACGGCCGAGGGCAGGCTCAGACCGCTGATCGGGCAGACATTTCCGTTGGCCGCTGCGGCTGACGCCCACGCCGCGATCGAAGCCCGCGAGGTCATCGGCAAGACGTTGCTCATTGCCTGATCCGGGCTGACTGTCTGATTGGGGGGGGTGCCGGCCTAGTGGGTCACGGCGTGGAGGTCGTGACCCGCACCAGGTCGTCTCCGAACACCACCCGCCCGTCAAAGTGCCGGCTGGCGATCGCCGTCCACTCGTCAGCGGAGCCGGGGGCGGGAGACGGGATCTGATGGGTGAGCACGAGTGTGGCCACGCCGGCGCGGGCTGCAGTTCGAGCGGCCTGCTCGACCGTCGAGTGGTAGTCGATGGTCTCGCGGAAGCGCTCAGCGGGCACGAGACGAACCAGGTCGTCACGGAGCACGGTCTGCACGTAGATGTCCGCCCCGGCACACAGCTCATCGAGACCGGCACAGGGCACGGTGTCGCCGGCGATGACCACCGACTGCCCGTCGTGCTCGAACCGGAAGGCGAAGGTGGGCTCGACCGGGCGGTGATCGGTGGCAGCCGCGGTAATTCGTACGGCGGCGTCGTCGAACACGAGGCCGGGGGCGATCTCGGTGACGTCGAACTTCGGATCCCAGTCGAGGTCGGCGTGGTGGGTCCGCCGGTAGGAGATATCGGGCCCGAGCATGGCCATGATGCCCTCGACGACCTGGCGTGTGCCCTCCGGACCCGACAACGGGAGGGATCGCTGCCCAGGGTTCATCACCCACTGCGTGGTCAGGACGTCGCCCAGGTCACTGATGTGGTCGCTGTGCAGGTGGGTGAGCAGCACGGCATCGAGCATCATGGGGAGCACGCCGGCGGCGGCCAACCGCATGCACACGGCTCGCCCCGCGTCGACCAGGAACGTCTTGTCGCCTGCTCGCACGAGGGAGGCTGGTCCAGCACGGGCGGGGTCGGGGAGCGGGTTACCCGTTCCCAAGAGCACCACTTCGACGGTCATCGTGGCGGTCCTTCGTTCTGCCCGGTCACGAACCGAGCGCGATCTTGCCGCGGTCCTTCGTTCTGCCCGGTCACGAACCGAGCGCGATCTTGCCCTTCATGAAGACGATGAACGGGGAACGGTAGTTGACCCGCGTGGTTTGACCGGCCGTTACCGGAATCGTGATGCGGTTCTCACCCATGTCCCCGAAGATGTACTTGAACGACACGCGGACCTCGTGCGTGCCCGGGGCCGCGGGGAAGAAGTGCTCACCCCATTTGATGACGACAGGCGAGCCGTCGACGGTGACAGTGGTCTTGAACAGTAGGAGGAGGAAAGCCAGAAAGAAGACCTTGGTCTGGACGACGATGCCTGTTTGGTCTGGGGGAGGAGCTGCGGTCATGCGAATCCGCCTTCGTTTGGTGATGGGTTGGGCGTTCGGGTGATGGGATGGGATGGACCTGCACCTTGAACATACAACAGGTGTCACGCAATGTCTGGTTTATGGTTCACAGCACCACTCAGCGTGAGGAATGGGGGGCGATCTCACGCCTCGTCAGTTGCCCCCGAATCATCGGCCGGTTGCCCGAGCGACAAGCAGGCTTCGCCGAAACACCTGCCGGTTGCCCGAGACACAAGCAGGCTTCGCCGAAACACCGGCCGGTTGCCTCCGAAGCTCGAACCGGCTTCCTCGGTTCGCTGGACAAGTTCGCCAGCTACGTGGCTATGCCAGCATTGGGTCGTGGAGAAGTTGGCCGTGGGCGAATCAGTCCGGGAAGAGTCGGCCGTGGACGAGTCGGCCGTGGACGAGTCGGCCGTGGGTGTCCCGGGGCCCGCGCTTCGTTCGTTCGTTTCGTCGTACGCCGGCTATCAGCAAAAGGGCATTGCCCCCGGAAACCACCGCGGGCTCCCGTCTCCCTACGTCACGATGATCGTCACGCTGCACGATCCGCTGCTCATACGCAATCGGGGGAGTCGTGATGCAGACCTGAGTCGCTATGACGCACTTGTCGGTGGCCTGCATTCCGTTCCCGTGCAGATCGTTCACCACGGGTTTCAGTCAGGGATTCAGCTGTCCCTCACTCCGCTCGGCGCCCGAGCCCTCCTGGGTGTCCCGGCCGGATCGCTCGCCGGCCTCGATGCCCATGTCGAAGACGTCGTCGGGACGTCGATTCGGATGGTGCGCGAACGCCTGCTGTCGACGGAGTCCTGGACCGAGCGCTTCTCGATCCTCGACCGGTGGCTCGGCGGCATCCTTGACCACGACGTGGCCTGGCGCCCCGAGCTTGCTGAGGCTTGGCGCCTGATCGTGGGGTCGGGAGGAACGGTGCCCATCGAGTCGGCTGCTCGAGAAGTTGGATGGAGCCCCCGGCATCTGCGAGCTCAGATGGTCACGGAAATCGGCCTCACCCCGAAGACCGCAGCCCGCGTTGTCCGCTTCGACCGAGCTCGACGGATCCTCCAGCAGCGAGGTGGCGGCAGTTCACTGGCTCTGGCCGAGCTGGCGGCCACCAATGGCTATGCCGACCAGGCTCATCTGGCGCGGGACTTCCGCGATTTTGCCGGTTGCCCTCCGAGCCAATGGCTGGCCGAGGAGTTCCCATTTGTTCAAGCCAGCGCGGTCGAACCAGGATCATGATGGTCTTATGGAAACCAACGCACCCCCACCCCAGGTCTGGCCCGCCCTTCGCGCCCGAGATGCTCGAGCACTGATCAAGTTCCTCGTCGAGGCCTTTGGCTTCGAAGAGACAGTCGTTTACGGGGACGGTGATCACGTCGATCACGCCCAGCTGTCATGGCCCCTCGGCGGCGGCATCATGCTCGGCTCGGCCCGAGAGACCGATGAGGAGTGGCAGCGGCCGGGGATGTTCTGGGGATACGTGGTCACCGACGACCCCGACGCCCTGCACGACCGCGCCGCCAAAGCCGACGCCGAGATCACCTCCGGGCTGCACGAGACCGACTATGGCTCGCGCGACTTTTCTGCTCGGGACATCGAGGGCAACCATTGGTCGTTCGGCACCTATCGGGGTGAACCGCGGCGAACGCCGGGGTGAACGACGGCGAATGCCCGGGTGAAACACGGCGAGTGCCCGGGTGACGGCCTGTAGCCAGTCCGCTCGATTCCTGCCGCGTTCGGCCAGGCACTGGCGCTCGCCGAGCACTGTGCCCGCCGAGCACTGCGCTCGCCGAGGACGCTTGGGCCACGTAGAAACGTGGTTGCTGAGTATGGTTGCACGAGCAGCTAGAGGGGGACCGGTATGGCACTGGGGATCTGTACGGCGACCGTGATGGTGGATCCTTTGGGCGCGACCGAAGCCGACATTCACACGGCTGGTGAGGCGCTCGTGACCGCTGGAGTGACCGATGCCTCGGTGTGGACGTTCCACATCCCCGCCCTTGCCGGCCTCGATCTCCACATCGAGGTGGTCGAGGCGGCATCGGGTTGGGCGCACACCACGGCAGCCGAAGCCGCGGCCGAGGCCGAGCAGATCGCCCAGACGGCCAAGGAGGTCGGTGCCTCCAAGATCGCCGCGATCACCCTCGAACCAGCCCTCCCTGACCTCGGCCATGCCCGAGACAACCTGGCTCTCCTTGTCGCCGCGGCGACAGATGTCGGGGCGCAAGTGTGTGTCGAGTTCCTGCCTTGGACGGGTATCCCCGATCTGGCCACGGCGTGGGAGCTCGTCGAGCCTCTCGGACCCGGTGCCGGGATCCTGCTCGACTCCTGGCATTGGGTGCGACAACCCGGCGGCCCCAACATCGAGATACTCGCCCGTATCCCCGGAGAACGCATCGGGTACGTCCAGCTGTGCGACGCCGCACCCGAGCCCAGCGATGACGTGATGACAGAGGCTATGGCTCATCGTCTGCTTCCCGGCGACGGAGTGGTCGACTTCACTGCTCTGCTCGAGCAGCTCGCTTCGATCGGTGCCCGGCCGTTCTTCGCCACCGAGATCTTCAATACTGAGCTGGTCAGTAGGCATGGTGCCGACGGGGCAGCCGAGATGATGGCTGCGGCCACGCGACCCCTCGTCAACTGAGGGTGGTCTGCGTCGTCGTCGAACGGGGTGTGGCGGTCGAGTCGACTCGGGATGTGGCGGTCGAGTCGACTCGGGATGTGGCGGTCGAGTCGAACTCGGGATGTGGCGGTCGAGTCGACTCGACCGCCAGACTTGGAACGATGATCGCAGCCTTGGAATGATGATTGCCGAGCGCCTGACCGCCCAGATGCTGGCCGGGGAGCCGGCCCGAGACCCGGTTGCTGTCGTCGAGCGCCTCTTGGCTGTGCAGGGTCAGGACCAGCGCGGTTTCCGGTTGGCCATCCGCTCCCGGTCCACCGGCCTCACTGCGGCTGACGTCGATCGCGCCCTCACTGTGGACCGCTCGCTGGTGCTGACCTGGGTGAACCGGGGCACGCTCCACTTGATTCGAAGCGAGGACTATCCGTGGCTTCACACGTTGACCTCTCCGTCGATTCTCACGGGGAATGCCCGTCGCCTCGCCGAAGAGGGTGTCTCGGTCCGCGCCGCTAATCGGGGCGTCGCCGTGATCGTGCGGTCGCTCGAAGCAGAGGGTCCGCTGTCTCGTGAACAGCTTCGAGAACAGCTCGAGCGAGCCAACGTGCCCACGAAGGGCCAGGCCCTAATCCATGTACTCATACTGGCCAGCCTCAGGGGACTCACGGTTCGGGGCCCGATGGTCGCCGGCCAGCACACCTACGTCCTGGTGAAGGACTGGCTCGACAATCCACCGCCCATCGATCGGACGCGGCCCTCGCCGAGATGGCCCGGCGCTACCT
Organism: uncultured Acidimicrobiaceae bacterium; assembly: GCA_963717035.1. Lineage (GTDB taxonomy): Bacteria > Actinomycetota > Acidimicrobiia > Acidimicrobiales > RAAP-2 > DASXMT01. Next base: position 19,812 of record CAVQVK010000047.1, read on the forward strand.
CGTCGGTCATGCACCAGCGGACGCCCGAGACCTGGCCAAGTGGGCCGGCCTTCCCCTCCGCGATGCTCGGGCCGGTCTCGCTGCGATCGCAAGTGAGCTAGATGAGCGCCCCGATGGTCTTGTCCACCTAGTGAAGCGTCCGCCGGTAGCCGAGCTGCCTCCACCTCGGCTCCTGGGATCCTTCGACCCGATTCTGTTGGGCTGGCGGTCCCGGGAGCCGTTGGTGGGCGCCGACCAGGCCATCCTCACTGTCAACGGCATCTTCCGCCCCTTTGCCCTCGTCCGCGGGCGGGCTGTGGCCACGTGGACAATGCCCGGCGCTTCGATTCTTCTCCAGCCCTTTGCAACCGTGTCCGGACGGGACCGAGCCGCTCTAGCTTCCGACGCCGTGGCTGTGGCTCGCTTTCTCGGAGTTGGCAAGCCCGCGCCGATGACTGTCGCAGGCTGAAGCGTTCGGGGGTCAACGCCGGTTCGGCATCGCTTTGATCGGTACTCCCGTGACCAGCGCTTTCCCTGTCCTTCCAAGTGTTGTCACACCTTTCGGGCATCATTGGACACATGAGTTCGGTGGATTCGAAGCACAGGACAGGGGCCAACCCCGGCGCCGATGTTGCTGGCAATACGGCTGGCGACGTGGCTGGCGGTGGGCCGTCTGGCACGGACTCCGACCTTCGCCTCGGCGAGCTGTTCGACCAGGCCAGCTCCTCGCTCCATCGAGCGGTCACGGCTCTGGAGCCCGAGTGCCTCACCGGAGCCGACGCCCAGAAGTTGTACACCTCGGTGGTCGAGGTCCTGCGGTTGGCCACCGCGGCCAAGTTGGCCCTGGCCACCCGGATCGAGTCCTCCAACATCTGGCGAGACGCCGGCCACAAGAACGCCGCCTCGCTGATCGCCGAGACCGAAGGGGTCGGGGTGGGACAAGCCCACTCCACCTTGGAGACGGGCAAGGCCCTGGCCGATGCGCCCGAGACCTCTGAGGCCCTGCGCAACGGCAAGCTGTCCGAGCCCCAGGTGAAAGAGCTGGCCGGTGCGGTGGCCGTGGATCCGAGCCACGAGTCCGAGCTGGTCAAAGCGGCCCAGGGCGAGCCCATGGCCGCCCTGCGGGACCGGTGTCGGAAAACCAGGGCCCGAGCAGCCAGTGCCGACCCCGAGGCCACCCTGGCCGCCATCCACGCCGATCGCCACCTGCGCCACTGGGTCGACGAGCAAGGAGCTGTGTGCCTGCGGGGACGCTTTTCCCCCGATCGGGGGGCACAGCTGCTCTCGGTCCTCGACGCCGCCACCACGGACCGGTTCAACTCGGCCCGCAAGAACGGCGACCGAGAGCCCATGGCCGCCTACGCCGCTGACGCCTTGGTGGAGCTGTTGTGTGGGGACTCGTCTCGCAAGGGGCGCCCGAAGACCGTCGTGAACGTCCGGGTGGACCACGAGGCCCTGTTCAACCGGGAAGCGAGGGGCAACCAGGTCTCCGAGATCGACGGGGTGGGCGAGGTCCCGGTCAAAGTCATCGAGTCCTTGTTGTCCGATGCCTACTTGAAGGTCTTGTTCTACAAGGGGACCGAGGTCCACACCATCAGCCACCCCGGGCGCTACATCAATGCCCCCATCCGCACCGCGCTGGCCAACGACAATCCGTGCTGTGTGGTCCCGGGCTGTGGTTCGACCACGTTCTTGGAGATCGACCACATCCAGCCGGTGAACCAAAAGGGCCCGACCACGCTCTCCAACCTGGTGCGCCTGTGTTCCTGGCACCACGACAAAAAGACCAACGCCGGCTATGTCGTCTACAAAGACGACGACGGCAACTGGCACTTCGACCCACCCAAAGCACCCGAGCCCCTCTCTCCGTTGCGACCAGATCCCGACCTCGGGAGCGATCCCGGCGGGGGGCTCTTCGACCCCAACCGCGACCGGAACGATCCGGCCGACACCACCACTGGGACCCAATCGGGGACCGACCCACCGAGTGGGAAGCCGAAACCGAGCAACTCGAAGCGGGAAAGCAAAACAGAGCAAGCCAAAGCGGGACAACTCGAAACCGAGTGCACCATCGGGGACCGGGACGGGCGCAAGTAAGCGGCCGGGCCGAAATACTCGATCAGCACAAGAGCCCGAGTCCGGCCGGGCCGATGGCCGAACGAACTCCCAGCCAAGCCGGAGCGCCAGTAGCCGGAGTGCCCGAAACAGAGCCCGCCGCGACGTCCGCCGCCGTGGCTACCCCGATGAGTCCCCGCCGCTCTTCGATCTGGGCGACGGCAAGTAGGACAAGCCGCCGGGTGTACCAGCTGTCGGTATCCAATCCTGCAGACAGCTACGAGGCTCGACCGGTGCCAGCGAGCGATCGAGCGCGATCCCCGGGGAGAGAAGCGGCCTGCACGGGGGTGGCGGTTCCAGTTCCGCGGCGGCGGAGGAGCGGCGCCGCCAGTGCGCCCAAGAGGGCGACAGCTGCGATTACCCACCACCCGCGCCGGAAGGCGTCAAGGCGTGCAGCCGGACTCGAAGGATCGCCCAGCACGGCGACGAGGACGGCGACACCGATGGCCATCCCTACCTGGCGAACCATATTGACCACGCCCGACCCGGTGGCAAACGATGGGGGCGGCAGGGAGGACGCAGCGGTCGCCATCAAGGTGGGCAGCGTGAGCCCGACTCCGATGCCGGTGAGGAGCATGCCGCCGAGCATCGATCCCACGTAGTCGGGCTGGAGACCTATAGCCGTGGCCCACCACACCACGCCGGCGGCGAAGACAGTGGATCCCATGCCGATAACCACGGCGGTGCCGAAGCGAGCGATGAGCCGCCCAGCAACGAAGAACGAGAACAGCGGCACCATGATTGGCCCGGGGGCGATGGCCAGACCGGCCTTCAGCGCAGACCAGCCCCAGACGTTCTGCTCCCACAGCACGATCGAGAGCAGCATGGCCCCGAACGCCGCCGAGAACACCAGCGCCACCACCGAGGCGCCCGAGAAGCTCCGCACTCGGAACAGAGCCGGGTCGATCAGTGGATTGTGGTGCCTGGCACAGTGGGCCACGAACAATCCGAGGGCGATGGCCGCGGCCACAAGTACGCCGACCGTGCTGGCGGAGCCCCATCCCCAGGCGCCCCCTTTGACCAGACCGAAGGTGAGCGCTCCCACCCCGGCGGTGACCAACACCGCTCCGAGGGCGTCAGGTCGCGGGACTTGATGCCCGGGTGCATCGGGCAGTTTGAGCCATCCCACCACCAGAGCTGCGATCCCGATCGGGACATTGACGAAGAACACCCATCGCCAGCTGATCGCCACCAGCAAGCCGCCGACCACCGGCCCGAGGGCAGCGGCCAGGCCTCCGGTAGCCGTCCAGGTGCGAACGGCCGAACTACGGCGTTCGCTCGGATACGAGGCGAGGACGAGGCTGAGCGATGTCGGGGTCAACAGAGCGGCACCGGCAGCCTGCACCAACCGGAAGATCACCAACATGGTGACGCTGGTGGCGGCACCGCACGCCGCCGAGGCGACGGTGAAGACGGCCACGCCCAGCAAGAAGCCGTACTTCCGGCGATGGCGATCAGCCAGTCGCCCGAACAGCACCAAGAGCGAGGCATACACGATGGCGTAGCCGTTGAGCACCCAGGACAGGTCGCTCAGGTTGGTGTTGCCCAGGTCCTTGGCCATGTCGGGTAGGGCGACATTGACGATGAACAAGTCCAAGCTGGCGAGAACCACGCCGCGCACACGATGGCTAACACCTGGGCAGGCGGGGTTTCCTTCGAGCGGATGCGTGCCCTTCGCTGACTTAAGGTGACCATAGTGAGACGGTAGCAAGATGACTTAGATAAACACAAGTCAGATAGAGTGTAGGTATGGCAGCCGAACAGAGGACTCAACCGGGAGGCGAACGGGACGCTCAACTGGCAGGCCACGAGGCGAGCTCGATCGGGGGCGAAACGGTGCGATTGACTGGGCCACTCGACCCCCGGGGATCCTGGTCGGCAGACGCCTGCTCGATCGGGCGGGCCCTCGAGGTGGTCGGGACTCGATCGGCAATGCTGTTGTTCCGCGGGGCGTTCTACGGCACCACCCGGTTCGACGACTTCGCCGAGCGGGTCGGGATCAGCGAACCTCAGCGGCCGCCCGCCTGCGTGAGCTGGTGGCGGAAGGTCTGCTGACGCGGGCCATACCAAGAACCCGGCGAACGCACCCGGATGCAGTACCGCTTGACCGAGAAGGGCAGCGAGCTGTTCCCGGCACTGGTCGCCCTCATGCAGTGGGGAGACCGTTGGCTGGCCCCCGCCGGAAGCCCGGTAACCCTCTCTCATCGCGACTGTGGCCAGCCCGTCCAAGCCGAACTTCGTTGTGCCGCCGGTCATCAACCGGGGGTCGGGGACCCGAATTGTCTACCGGCCCCGGCGCCCGTGTGGGTGGCCGTCGAGCTCGCTGATGGGGTGCACTCCCAATAGTGATCGGGTGCACCCCTCATGGATGGCTGGTACGCCAGCGGGCCTCCGGCGTCCGCTGGCAAACGTCGGTTACGCGATGGGGTGGTAGTCGACGCCGGCCACGGCGCCCTCGCTGCTCGCCGCATGGGCCTCGTCCAGCGGGGGAACACCGAACGCTTGGCGAATAGACGCCAGCGGTTCGTCGGCGTGCTGCCACAGGTCGAACTCCGGCGCAACATGTCGCCCGAGGTCTGCAGCCCCCGGTCCCAGGCGACCCAGAACTTGGCCGGGTCCAACGCCCCCTTGAAGCTGCCGGCCAGCTTGTTGAACTCGATACCGAGGTGCCAGGAGTAGATCACAGGCAGGATGTGACCCTCCATCGGGAAGATCGCGTGCATCCGGGCCGTAAACGTGGACACCAGGAGCTCGCCCTGAGGCGTGGTGTCGTACCCCGAGAGTAGGTGGGTGCAGTCGTGGGGGGTGCCGAACACCTCGTTCACCGCGCCAGGCTGGCCGGGGAAAGCGAACCCGTGGCGGTCGTAGAACGACCAGAACTCGTACCCGAGGCTCCCCATCGGCAACGTCGAGAGCTCGCGGTAGCGGTCCCCGAGATGATCGTCTGCGTCGTCACCGTCGTAGGGGATGAGCCAGTGACTCACGTCGTCGATGTCGGCCAGGTTGACCCGACCGTCGGTGATGCTGCGCAGGTTCTGGTCGCCCATGTCGGCGATGATCGGGCCAAGGTCCGGGTCGAGGCTCTTGGCCAGGTCGTCCAGCCAGTTGTCGTGGACGTCGAGCTCCTGGGCAAAATCGAGGACTTGCTCGATGCGCGCCCTGTTCAATTCCCCATCGACCAGGGCGAAGATGGCGAGGATCTCTGGCCGCCGGGCCGCCGTGGCCGCCTGGGCAGGGTCGGTGAGCACGGCGGCCAGTTCTTCGGATGTGGAGGATGACAGCCCATCGATCTCCGGCGGGTCGACACCCAGCCCGAGCACGGCCAACGAAGTGATGGCGCCAGCCGCGTCGCTCGAGAAGGCCTCGGCCCCGCCGCCGGTGGCGACAGTTCGTGCGGCACCGAGTAGAACGGAGGCCTGGGTGTCTTTCAATGAGAGCAGCACGGCACCATTCCAGCACGGCAAGGCTGGACGGGTGTACGGCGTTGGTGAGGAGGAGATGACCGTGGCCGTTCGCGACGAAATAGTCCCATCATCGATGGATCATCAGCACGAACCCCGGGCGGACCCGTGTCCGGGCCCGCGAGTACTAAGCCCGGCACCGCCGGCGCCACGGTGGCCGAGACGCTGACCCCGCTGATCCGGTCGCTGCTCCGGGACCCCGTACCGGTTCGGTTCGAATTCTGGGGACGGGCAGCGCCATTGGCCCTGACCACAGTGTGGGCACGGTGTACATCCGGTCCGTCGACGCCCTCCGCCGGGTGATGTGGGCACCGGGCGATCTGGGGCTTGGGCGCGCCTATGTGTCCGGGGAGATCGAGCTCAGCGGCGACCTGTTCGCCACGCTGCAGGCCCTGCACCGAGCCGGTCCGCGCCAGAGCGGGATCGGGCCGACTGCGCTGACCGTGTTGACCACACTGCCCACGGCGATCGATGCCGCTCGCCGGCTGGGTGCGTTGGGGCGCCCGCTGCCCAACCCCCCCGAAGAGGCCAGGCCAGCGGGACGGCGTCACACCCCGGCCCGGGACGCGGCGGCGATCAGCCATCACTATGACGTCAGCAACGACTTCTACCGGCTGGTCCTCGGGCCGTCGATGACGTATTCGTGCGCGCGCTTTGTCGAGGACGACACCGATCTCGAGACCGCACAGGCGGCAAAGCACGAGTTGATCTGCCGCAAGCTCGACCTGCACGAGAACAGAGGCGCACGGCTGCTCGACGTCGGTTGCGGGTGGGGCTCCATGGCCATCCACGCCGCCACCCATTTCGATGCCGATGTGGTGGGAATCACCTTGAGTCGGGAACAGGCGGAGCTGGCTCGTCGGCGGGTCGACGAGGCCGGAGTGGGGGACCGGGTGGAGATCCGGGTGCAGGACTACCGGGATCTCATGCGGGGAGCGGTTCGACGTCATCTCGTCGGTGGGCATGTTCGAGCACGTGGGCATGGCCAAGATGGGCCAGTACTTCGAGACGCTCCGCAGCCTGCTCTCGCCCTTCGGCCGGCTCCTCAACCACGCCATCTCCACTCCGCGGGGGAACCAAGATCGGGCGGAACACGTTCATGGGCCGCTACGTGTTCCCCGACGGCGAGTTGCTCGATGTGGGATGCGTCGTCATGGCCATGCAGCGGGCCGGTTTCGAGGTGCGTGACGTCGAGTCGTTGCGCGAGCACTACTCCCAGACACTGCACGCCTGGGTGGCGAACCTGGAGGAGCACTGGGACGAAGCGGTGACACAGGTGGGGACTCGCGCGGGCCCGGGTGTGGCGCCTCTACATGGCCGCTTCGGCCAACGGCTTCGACGAGGGCCACCTCGGGATCCACCAGGTGTTGGGGGCCGTGCCCGACCCCGACGGCCGGAGCGGGATGCCCCGTACGCGGTGCGACTCGGGGTTGAGCGGCGGCCGCCGGGTTGACGGGCCGGCGAGCAGCAGAAACCGGTTCGCGACCCGGGCGACGCCGCACCCGATCCGGCCGCTGAACCCGACCCCGCCGCCGAACCCGATCC
>CAVQVK010000048.1:0-64427 GCA_963717035.1 uncultured Acidimicrobiaceae bacterium
CATCGGTCGCGGAACGAAACTCGTGACGGCGGGAGTGCTTGGGTTAGCGTAGGGTCACGACGCCGTTGGCGGTGTCGTCCTCCAGTGCCGTCGCTGACGGCAACAACAATCAGATCAAGCACCGCTCCTGATCTCGGTCGACGGCATGCACCAGTCCGATCTGAACTGGTACGTCGCCACCCATCCCAACTCGGAGCTGGCGCGGCTGGCCACCGGCGGCGCTCAATACACCGACGCGCAGACTCCCGTCCCGTCGGACTCCGATCCCGGGGGCACGGCGCTGATGACCGGCGCCAACCCGAAGTCCACGGGCATCTACTACGACGTCGAGTACAGCCACGGCGTCTTCCCGCCAGGGACGACGAACTGCTCAGGGCCGGTCCCGGGAGGCAACGTTGTCTACGACTCGCCGGACGACAAGCTTCCCGCCGTGCCGGACCTGCTGAATAATGGGAGCGGCAACGCCTTCCCGTCGTTCGATGAGGGCGGCTCGATCTACCCGGGCGGCACTGACACCAACCCGGGCTTGATCATGAACCTGAGTCCACAGCCGCAGTCGGGTCTGAAACCGGCGACGTATCCGGTCGATCCGACGACCTGCCAGCCGATTCAGCCGTGGGACTACCTGGGAGTCAACACGATCTTCCAAGTGATCCACAACGCTGGCATGCGCACGGCGTGGTCCGACAAGCACGCGATCTACACGTCGTTCAACGGCCCGGGCTCGAACGGCACGAGCATCAACGACTTCTTCGGGCCCGAGATCGACTCGCAGGCGGTCGAACCGAACGGCGTGCCCTACCCGGTCAACGGCGCGTGGACGGCGGATAACGCCGCGACCAAGCAGTACGACACCTACAAGGTCAATGCGGTCGATCAATTGGATCAACGGCTACGACCACTCCGGCACCGGTCCGAAGGTCGGTACGCCGGCGATCTACGGGATGAACTTCCAAACAGTCTCGACGGCCGAGAAGCTGAAGAGCTCCCCGGCGGTGCTGATTGGGCCAGACGCGCAGGGCAACTACACCGAAGGCCCATCTCTGCCCGGTGGGTACGTGACCGTGAACGGCCAACAGGTGCCGGGTCCGCTGCTCCGGGCGCGCTCGATTATGTCAACAACTCCCTGCAGCGGATGGCCGACGCGATCCAGGCCAACGGCCAGGCCGACTCGACGGCGATCATCCTGACGGCCAAGCACGGCCAGTCACCGCTGAACAACAACCAGCTGCAGAAGATCGACGACGGCCCGATCATTGCCGGCGTCAACGCCGCCTGGGCCGCGCTGCATCCGAGCAACCCGACGCTGGTCGTCCAACAAAGCGATGATGATGGGCTGCTGTGGTGGCTGTCGGACCAGTCGCAGGCGGCGGCTGACTTCGTCAATAACTACCTGTGGACGCATACTGCTCCGGCGGTCAACTACGCCGGCCAGACAATCACCGTCCAGCACTCCGGCCTGGCGCAGATCTTCGCCGGGCAGCAGTCGGCGCAGTACTTCGGCGTCTCGAGCACCGATCCGCACCACCCAGACGTATTCGGGATCGCGCAGGTCGGCACGATCTATACGACCGGCTCGAAGATCGCCGAACACGGCGGCGCCAACCCGGGCGATCAGGACGTTCCGCTCGTCGTCTATGCGCCGGGCACCGTCCAGCCGGGCCAGTCAAACAACGGGGTGGAAACGACCCAGGTCGCTCCGACGATCTTGAAGCTGCTAGGACTCTCTCCGAGCTCGCTTCAAGCCGTCCAGCAAGAGGGCACGCAAGTCCTACCCGGCATCGGCAACAACGGGGAAGGCAACGGCAACGGCAACGGCGACGGTAATGGCCACGGCAACGGCGACGGTAATGGCCACGGCGACGGCGGCGGTAATGGCCACGGCGGTAATGGCTATGGCAACGGCAGACGGGGACGGGAATTAATCGCTCCATCTGGTCGGGCTGCGGGGCAGCTACCAGTCGCCCCGCAGCCCGACACTCGTCCCCGAGGATCGATGAGGCTCAACCAGCCGGTGGCCGTATCCGCTCGTCAGGGCATCGAGTCTCCAAGGGTCGACGACAACCCTTCTTTGGAGTGTTCCTCTACGAGGAGTCGACGTTCTGGAATGCAGCGTGGGGGTCACCGGACGGAGCAGCCGAGACGTCGAACATCTACGACATGGCTAAGACGGCTGTTGCCGTTGGTATCGGCTCGCTCCTGTCACGGTCCCGCTTTCACACCACGACCGACCCGAACCTGCTCGGCTTCGGTCAGAAACAGGACAACTGCCTACCGTCGTGCTTCACCCAGGTGGTCGGTTACAACTACGGGCTCGGCGTGGTGCGCTCGGGTTCGTGGACCCTGCAGAACCCGCTAGTCGGTGGCTACAGCGCCACCGAGGCGTACCAGCCCAATCGAAGATCGCCGATCGCGGTGGTGGTTACCTTCAAGCCGGGCGCATTCGACTGCCAGGGCGTCGAACAAAACTCTAGCGACACGCTCTTCCGGCTGATCGGCGCTTACGTGGCACCGAACAATGCCCCGCCGTCACCCCCGCCATCGGGCTCTACGCCACCGACCGGTTGCTCGTAGCCAGAGCGGCCTACCCCGGGACGGCAACCCCTCACACACGATTTCGTTTCGCCATGGGCAACGCGGCAACAGTAACCACTTGTTATATGTGTGCGTCACTCATATAATGGCCAGGTGGCACAGACCATTGAGACCAAGTTGAAGATCGAATCGTCGGGACGAGCAGCCTGCCAGTGAGTTCGCAGACGGCACCAAGATCAGCAAGGCCGACGTGATCCTGAACGGGGACGGGGTCGTCACGGCGAGCCGGTTTCAGTCGCTGCTGTTCTACCGGGCTGATGGCACGAGCGACTTCGTGGTGCTGATGCGGGTCGAAGCGACACTGGGCGGTCATTCCGGCGCTTTCATGCTCTCCGGTACGGGCGGCTACGACGGGACGACGGCCAGGCAGGAGCTGGCGATCGTCGACGGATCCGGATCTGACGGTCTTCGCAGCATCGGCGGTTCCGCGATCAGCGAATCGACGCACCAGGACTACCCGTACATGCCACTCCGTCTCGACTACGACCTGGGGTGAACGAGTCTGAGGGTCTCCGCGACGCCACGATCCTCGGAGCGGCCGCACTGGCGATCACAGACCGCTCCATGGCCGCGGCGCAGTCGCCGGATGCCCCATCCGCGTCGGCGGCCGCGGCGCTGTCGGCGCTGCGCCACTTCCTGGACGGCGCCACACTCGATCAGTTGCGAAGCGTCTTGGGCCTGTCTCACTCCGGAGCGGTACGACTGGTCGACCGGCTCTGCGCCTCTGGGCTGGCAAAACGAAGTCCGGGCAGCGATGGGCGTAGTCGCCGTGTCGCTCTCACCGCGGGGCGCTCGGTTGGCCGACGAGATCACGACGGCGCGCCTCGACGCCATCGATGCGCTGACCGCAGGACTATCGGCCACCGAGAAACGCACGCTCGTCGAGTTGGCCGGCCGGATCCTCGCCAACGTTGTCGCAACCAAGGACGGCGGCGCATGGACGTGTCGCATGTGCAGCGTCTCGGCCTGCGGTCGTGAGCGCGGGCTTTGCCCTACCGCAAACGTGGCGACCAAGCGGTTCGGTGCGGCCGCTACCGGCGTCGCCGAGCCCTCGTGACGTACACGCTCGCTCAAACCATCGACCAAGTGGACACGATCCTGTTCGGCGGTCCGGGATGACGGCCGGGACCGACTTGGTGGCAATCGGCTGTTGCGAACGGGTCGCACTTTAAGTGGAACTAGCTGAAGGACGCGTCACTGAAGTCGATGGCAATCGACACCGATTCGAGAACCGGCGACCCGTCCGGATTGCGAACGTACACTCGGCGCGTCGTTGGCACCATGATCCCGTCGAACTCTCGGTAATTCGAGGGATAATGTACAGCCGGTCCGCCACCCAGGATGTCTACTGAGTAGTCGAGACGGCGCAGGAGTCCCTTGTCGTCGAAGTAATACGTCTGCTGTCGGCAGTGTGCAACAAAGTTATCCGGATAGGTGACGAGGAGGCTCCTCCACACTTCCCCATCCTCATGCCAAGGCTCAATCTCCTCCGTGACGAAATCGGATCGTTCGAAGACGAATGGCGCTACGAAGTAATTCCAGTTCGCTTCACCTGCGAAGTAGCCGGCCTGCATTGGATCCCACGGCGCTGCTCTCGTGGTGCCCTTGAAGACATCGGCCGGGTCCGGACGCTCTTCGAGGATGACCCCTTCGTTCGTCTCGATCGTCTCCCGGCTGGGCTCCCAGGTGAGATACCGATCGCTCTGTGGGAATGGGCTGATCTTGAGGCGCTGATCCCGCGTCTCGCCCTCGAGAACGACGGCGTCAAGGAGTCCCGGCTGCCCCTTCATCGACCAGATCGCACCGGTGATCGACCCCTCGGCCCGGAATCGAGAGTTCGAGTGCCACCGGTCTCGTCCGCCGTGCGCATCGATCACCAACTGAAGTAAATCGTTCGCGGCCACGGTGTTCTCCTTTTGGTGAGTTCGGCACGTCTCTTACCCTCCTGAGGGTAACTTGACACGTGCACAACGCCCTGCCCGGAACTCGCGAATTCTTGCACGATCCTCTCTTTGCGCCCTGCAGTGGGTCAGGTAGCGACGCGGTTGAGGATCTCTGCCAATGCCGCCGGCTGGCTGACCATGCACATATGGCCGGCGTCGATGTCGACGACTGGGCAGTTGCCGAGGTTGTTGGCGAACCTCAGCTGTTTGGCAGGCGCCACGATGAGGTCCTGCAACGTTCGCACCCAGGTGCAAGGCGTCGGTACCCGGAGCGGTGATAGGTCCACAGGATCATTGGACAGTCGGGGTGCCTCGGGCACCAGTCGCTCAGCACACCATGCGAACTGCTCTTCGTCGAGGTCGTTGCCGAGGACGACCTTGGCCAGAGCGGGATCCATCGGGCGAGGCTCGAGCGGCTCACCGGCATCTCGAATCATGGTCTGAATGTCCTGATCGAGCGTGTCGAACGCGCTGTGGCCATCTTCGGGCACGGTGCAGGCAACGAAGACCATGCCCCGGACGCGCTCTCCCAGAAGAGCGAGCATGGCCGGCATCGAGCACCCGGCTAGCGAGTGGCCAACGAGCACCACCGAGTCGAAGCCGGCAGCGTCGACGTCGTCGCGGACAGACGCGGCGCAGTCATCGAAACCAACCGAGTCGAGGGGAGCCTGATGTGCGCCGCGACCGGGCAGGTCTACCGCCAGCACCGGCCCGACAAGGTGTGGCACGAGGCGTTCCCAGCAGCGGTTGTCGAGGCCACCACCGTGGACGAGGACAATAGGAGCCATGTGGAGACCTCGAGGTTCAGTCTGGATACCGGGAACGTGATTTTATCTAGATAGTTTGGACGATCCTCTCGCTGTCCGACGATCATCGCGACTGGATGAGGAAGACCACTGAGAACCCCACGGTAAAGGCGGCCCCGATCGGATTGAGCCAGAAGGACAGCTGTTCGTAGCGGACCTGCCGGCCCACCAACTTGACGTCGCTGGATCCTTCGAAGGAACCGGTGACAGGAGCTGCGCTCATTGCTCGTCTCTCGTCAGCTGGAGGTAGACGTCCTCCAACGTGACTCGGGCAACGGAGAGACCCGGTAGACGAAGGTTGCTGTCGAGGGCCCAGCCGCTGAGCGCGTGAAGTACGGGCAGCTCATCCTCGGTCTGAATCTCGACCTGCCTGTCTGACTCTGCGTGGATTGGGACAGGGAGGTCACTCGCAGAGATCCCGTCGGGCAGTACGAAACGGATGGTTACGGCACCCGAGTCCCGTCCGCCGAGAGACGCCGGTGTCCCGGTGGCCACGATCTGAGCGTTGTTGAGCACCGCCACCTGATCGGCGAGCGCTTCCACCTCGTCCATGTAGTGGGTGGTCAACAGCACCGTGGTGCCCTCGGATGCAAGTTTGCGGATCAGCTCCCAAGACTCTCGGCGACCTGACGGGTCGAGCCCGGTGGTGGGCTCGTCGAGAAAGAGCAGCTCGGGATTGCCCACAATGCCGAGGCCCACATCGAGCCGGCGCTGCTGGCCGCCGGAAAGGGTCTTCACCCGGGCGTCGGCCTTCTCGGTGAGACCGACCAGGGCGATGACTTCGTCGACCGGACGCGGCGAGGGGAAATATCCGGCGTTGCGGTTCAGAACCTGGCGTACCGAGTAGAAAGGTTCGACCGCCAGCTCTTGGAGGACAACGCCGATGCGGGTCCGTAGCCAACGCTGCGTCTGCCGGTTGGCTGGGTCGACACCCAGGGTCTCCACCTGTCCGGCACTTCGGTTCCGGAAGCCCTCGAGGATCTCGATGATGCTGGTCTTGCCGGCCCCGTTCGGACCGAGGAGGGCAAAGACCTCTCCCTGGTTGACCTCGAAACTGACGTCGTTCACTGCCCGCTTCTCGCCGTAGGACTTGGCGAGGTTGCACACGCTTATCGCAGCCACGCCCCTCCTCTGCTCGCGTCGTGATGATCATGCCCACAAAGCACGGCGCAAAGCAATATGCGGCACGGGCGCGGACGTAGCCTTGCCCAACGTGATAGGGCCGACTCGCTTCTCGGCGTCGGAATCTAGACTGGCTGCTTCCGCTTGCGAAGGAAGCTCACGAACTCGACGCCCTCCCGCAGGCGCCGCTTCATCACGTCGCCGTCGCGGAGCATCTCCGCCGAAATCTCGGCGATCTTGCCAGCCCGGAAGTAGAACTTGCGGTAGAAGGTGTCCACCGACTCGAAGATCTCTGTGCGGTTGAGGTTGGGGTAGGAAAGCACAGCCGCCTGGACCCCGTGCTCATCGACCAGGGTGGCGTCGTCGGTGGAGAACCACCCTTCCTCTTCTGCCTGCCGGTAGAGGGCGGTGCCGGGGTAGGGAGCAGCGATCGACACCTGGAGCGTATGGGGGTTGATCTCGCGGGCGAAGCGGATGGTCTCCTGGATGGTCTCGGTGGTCTCGCCGGGCAGCCCGACAATGAAGGTCCCATGGATGGTGATCCCGAGATCTCGACAGTCCTTGGCAAACTGGCGGGCCCGCTCCACTTTGACCCCCTTCTTGATGTTGGTGAGGATCTCCTGGTTGCCGGATTCGAATCCCACCAGCAAGAGGCGGAGCCCATTCTCCCGCATCACCTTGAGCGTCTCATAGGGGACGTTGGCCTTGGCGTTGCACGACCACTCGAGGCCGAGGCGGCCCATGCCCCGGGCGATGTCCTCGGCGCGCTCCCGGCTGTCGGTAAAGGTGTCGTCGTCGAAGAAGACCTCTTTCACCTGAGGGAAGAAGTCGCGGATGAACTCCATCTCGCCGAGGACATTGCTGACACTGCGGGTCCGGTAACGATGCCCGCCCACCGTTTGGGGCCAGAGGCAGAAGGTGCATTGCGAGCGGCAACCCCGTCCGGTGTAGAGCGAGACGTAAGGGTGCTTCAAGTACCCGATGAAGTAGTCCTCGACCCTCAGGTCGCGCTTGTACACCTCGCTCACGTAGGGCAGCCGGTCCATGTCCTCGAGGACGGCGCGGTCGGGGTTGTGGGTCAGAATGCCCCGGCTGTCCCGATAGGTGATCCCGTCGACCTGGTCGAAGGGGCGACCCTCGGCGATCTCGACGACGGTGAAGTCGTACTCCTCGCGGGCGATGAAGTCGATGGCCGGGGAGGCAAGGAGAGAGCCCTCGGGCTCGACTGCCACCTTGGCGCCTACGAAGCCGACTTTCAGGTCGGGCTTGGCCTCCTTCAGGGCCTCAGCCACCTTCACGTCGCCAGGGAAGGACGGGGAGCTGGTGTGCATGACCACCAGGTCGTAGTCCTTGACCAGTGGCACCACGTCGTCGAGCTCCAGCCCGGCCGGGGGGGCGTCGATGAGCCGGCTACCCGGAACGAGGGCGGCCAACTGGGCCAGCCAGGTCGGGTACCAGAACGAGCGGATCTCTCGCTTGGCCTGGTACCGCGAGCCGGCACCGCCGTCGAACCCCTGGTAGGAGGGGGGATGGAGGAACAGGGTGCGCAACATGGTCAGACGACCTCCTTGTGGGTAGGGGCGGGGTTACGCTGTCCCTGCGGTCGGGGACAGTTCGTCTTGGGGCACGCTCGGGAAGATCCCGACCATGCCCAGGGCGTTGGCGAATTCCTCGGCGAAATGATCGGCCCCGGGCCGGCTGACCCCCGGCGGCGCCGACCGCTCCAGGGCACCGAGCGCGCATTGGACCAGGCGTTCGGGATCGGCATCGCAGACGTCGGCGGCGCCGAGCTCCAACTCGTGTTGAATGTTGTCGCGCCCGTGGCCGGGCATGACGTCGAGCAACAGGAGTGGCCGGTTCACCACCCGGGCCTCGCTGCAGGTGGTGGCGCCGGGGGTGGTGAGCACCAGGTCGGCGGCCGCCATCAGGGTCGGGATCTGATCGGTGAACCGGAAGGGCATCACCCGGGGCTGGCGACGGGCCACCTGGTCGAGGACCGTGGCCAACTGCCGCGTTGTGACCGGCGACCACCGGGACGACAACCCCTTGTTCGGCCAGGGCCTCGGCCGTCTCGGCCAGGGGACCAAGACCCCAACCGCCCCCCATCACCAGGGCGCAGCGAGCCTCACCCTCGATCCCGAGGGCGGCGCGGGCCTCGGCCTGGGTCGGGGCCTGATGGAACTCGGGGCGCACCGGGGCGGGGACGATGGCGATCGGGGCACGGGGCACATAACGGCGCACCGAGGCCGCGGCCGCCTCAGAGGTGACCAAGAAGAGATGGATGCCGTCGCGGACCCAGAGACTGTGCATGCAGACATCGGTACACAACGCCACGGTGGATGGGGGTCGGGCCACGCCGCGATACGACGCGAGTTTGGCGATGGCGGACGCACCGGTGGCGAAGGTAGAGACAAGCAGGTCGGTCGGCTCCGCGGCGAGGTGGTCGGCCAGGGCGGGGACCAACCGGTTGGTGGCCCCCCAGTCCACCAACGTCGCCAGCCGGCTGCCGGTGCGAAAGTGCGAGAAGTGGACGCCGTCGTAAAGGGTCGGGGTGGCGGTGATCTTGCGGAACACCCAGTCCCCGGTCTTCCCACTGAGGCGACCGAGCATCGACATGCAGTCGAAGACGCTGGTGGACCAACCCATCTGTTCCAGGCTGTCGGCGACTACCTCGGTGACCACGTGGTGTCCCATGCCGAGACTTCCAGTGAGCACCAGCGCGGCGAGGTCGGCTCATGACCTTCTCCTTGGTCAGGGCCGGGGATGCTGCCCGGCAATGTCTCCGGAACCCTCTCAGGGTAACTGCGAGTAAATGTGACCATCCGTATGAAGAAGTGACTATTCGAAGGTTCAACCGTCGGCCACCGGACGCGTGCGGCTATGCCGTCGGCACCTCGCCCAACGCTCCAGCTGTCGCACCCTTCGTGGCGGACGTCGGGGTCGGAAGCAGCTGGACCGACGTTCCGCCAAGCGCTGGACCGGTGGTGTGAAGGTGACACCGGACCGTCGATCCGCTCGGAGTGGCAAACGCCTCGGGGTCGACGCTGGCGCAGATCTCCATGGCAAAGGGGCACCGGGCCCGGAAGCGGCAACCTCCCGTCCCACCGACCGGTTCCCCGACCTCGCCGGAGAGGATGATGCGGGACCCTTCGCGCCGGCGGGTCGGGTCCGGGACAGGGATAGCGGACAGGAGCGCCGCCGTGTACGGGTGGGTGGGCCGCAGATAGACCTCGTCCGCCTCCCCTTCCTCAACGATCTTGCCGAGGTACATCACGGCGATCCGATCGCTGATGTGGCGAACGACCGAGAGATCATGAGCGATGAACAGGTAGGCCAGCCCCAACTCGTTCTGGAGCTGGCTGAAGAGGTTGATGACCTGCGACTGGGTAGAGACGTCCAGTGCGCTGACCGGCTCGTCGCAGACCAACAGCTTGGGTTGGAGGGCCAGGGCCCGGGCGATGGCGATGCGCTGGCGTTGGCCGCCGGAGAACTCGTGGGGCTGGCGCTGCATCACATGGGAGCCCAGTCCCACCTGGCCGAGCAGCTCGGCGACCCTCTTCTCCCGCTGGGACCTCGACATCGAGGTGTGGATGGCCAATGGCTCTCCGACGATGTCGGCGATGCTCTGGCGAGGGTCGAGTGACGAGTAGGGATCCTGGAACACCATCTGCATGGCTTCGCGATGTCGTCGCAGGGCCGGGCCCCCGAGCTTGGTGATGTCCTTGCCGTCGACGACGACGACTGCCGCCGGTCGGGTCGATGAGGCGCAGCACCAGCCGGGCCAAGGTGGACTTGCCCGACCCGCTCTCGCCGACCAGCCCGAGGGTGGTCCCGGCCATCACTTCGAGGTCGACGCCGTCGACCGCCCGGACCGCACCTGTCTTGCGTCGCAGCACGCCGCTGCGAATGGGGAACTCCTTGACCAGGTCGGTCACCGTCATCACCGGCTCGACGCTGGCGTCGGCCGCCGCGCTGCACGACCGGCGCCGACGCCACCTCGAGCCGGGCGCCGGACAGGGTGAGCTCGTCCTGCCGGGCGCAGCGAGCCAGGATCACCGCCGAGCCCGGGTCGGGCCCGGTCACCGATGACGCCATGCCGGCGGGTTCTTCGACCGGCCGGGGGCGACGGAGCGGAACCGGTGCGGACAGGCAGCCGTCCTCGGCGTAGGTGCAGCGGGGCGCGAACCGACATCCGGTGAGGAACTGGTCGGGCCGGGGCACCATGCCCGGGAATGGCGTGCAGGGGCTCCCCCCTCGGGGTGAGCTGGGGCATCGAGTCCAACAGCGCCTCGGTGTAGGGGTGCCGGGGACGGGCGAAGAGGTCGGCCGCCGTCGATCTGCTCGACGATCTGCCCGGCGTACATGACCACGACGTCGTCGGCGACGTCGGCGATGACACCGAGGTCGTGGGTGACGAAGATCATGGCCATGTCCTCTTCGCGCTGGAGGGTGTGGAGCAGCTCGATGATCTGCGCCTGGGTGGTGACGTCGAGGGCGGTGGTCGGCTCATCGGCGATCAGCAGCTTGGGCGAGCACGACAGGGCCATGGCGATCATGACCCGCTGGCGCATGCCGCCCGAGAAGGCGTGCGGGTAGTCGTGGGCCCGCGCCGGCCGCCTGGGGGATCTCGACCCGGTCGAGCATGTCGACGGCGACTTTCCAGGCCTCCGCCCGGCTGACTCCCGGTGGGCCCGGACCTGCTCGGCGATCTGGTTGCCGACGGTGTAGGCGGGATTGAGGCTGGTCATCGGTTCCTGGAAGATCATGGCGATCTCGTTACCCCGGAGCTGGCGGAGGCCCGATGGGCTGAGAGTGGTGAGGCTCGCGCCCCTCGAAGCGGATGGAGCCGGCCACCCGGGACACCCGGGGCGGCAGCAGGCCCATGACGGCCAGAGCGGACACGGTCTTGCCCGAACCGCTCTCGCCGACCAGCCCCAGCGTCTTACCCCGCTGCAGCGTGAAGCTCGGCGTCCTCCATGACCGGCAGCCATTGACCGCGGGTGACGAACTCGACCCGCAGGCCCTGCACGGCCAACAGGGCAGTCGCCGGGGCGGCGGCCGCCGGCGGCGGTGGCCGTCGGCCCGACCGCATGGAACGCGAGTCGGGCCATCCGGCGCCAGTCCCTCGCTCCTTGTCGCGTCTGGACCAGGGTGCTGCCTGGCGGCCGGTCCCGGCCCAAGCGAGTCCCGCAGCCCGTCGGCCACCAGGTTGAAGGACAGCACGGTGAGCATGATGGCCAGCCCGGGGAAGACGAGGGCCCACGGGCGATGAGTTGATGAAGTGGAACCCCTCTTGGAGCATGCCACCCCAGCTCGGTGTGGGCGGCTGTTCGCCGATGCCCAGGAAGCTCAGCCCGGCCTCGGCCAGCAGGGCGAACCCCAGCGCCAGCGCCAGCTGGATGATGATGGGCGAGGCCACGTTGGGGAGCGACGTGGCGGCCGATCAGGCGCTTGGAGGTGGCCCCGAGGCTCCGGGCCGACTCGATGAACGCCTCTTCTCGTGACCGCGATGACCTCACCGCGGAGCAACCGGACGAAGCTCGGCACGAACACGATGGCGATGGCGATGGCGGCGTCGTTGACGTCGGCGCCCAGCAAGGCGGCGACGGTCAGGGCCAGGATCAGCGGCGGGAACGAGAACAGGGCGTCCATGGCCCGCATGATCACGGAGTCGACGGCACCCCGGAAGAAGCCGGCGATCAGGCCGAGGGGTACGGCGACCACCGCGGCGAGGGCCACGATCTCGAAGGCGGCTCGCAAGGAGATGCGGGCGCCCCAGATGAGCCGGCTGAGGATGTCACGGCCGAGGTCGTCGGTACCGAGCCAGTGCGAAGCCGACGGTCCGGCGTTGATGGCGTTGATGTCCTGGACGTTCGGGAGGGTGGGGCGCCACGAGCGGGGCGAAGATGGCGGCCAGGATGATCGACGACCAGAGAAGGTCAAGCCGCCCAATGGCCCATCGCTGGCGGAGGAAGCGGGCCCAGAAGCCCGGTCGCCGCTGCGGCAGCTCGTCGGGCCGTCGGCCCGCTCGGGCGGAACCGGGTCAGCGCCGACGAAGGGATCGCCGGCCCCGGGGGGCTCCAGGTCGTGCTCATGCCAGCCGGACCTTGGGGTTCAGGTAGCCGTAGATGACGTCGACGATGAGGTTGATGAGGACGAAGGAGACGGCCACGACCAGCACGACGCCCTGGATCTCCGGGATGTCCTTGTCGCTGATGGCCTGGATGATGTACGTGCCGAGCCCGGGAGCGAGAAGATCTGCTCGATGATCAGCGTGCCGCCGAGCAGGTAGCCGAACTGGATGCCGATCACCGTCACGGCCGGGCTGAGGGCGTTCTTCAGCGCGTGCTTTCCGATCACCATCCGTGGGCTCAGACCCTTGGCCACGCGCCGTGCGCATGTAGTCCTGATCGAGGGTGTCGATCAGGGCGCCGCGGACCTGGCGGGCGATGATGGCCGAGCCGCCGATGCCCAGCGCCAGCCAGGGCAGGAGCAGGTCTTGGAACCATTCCGCCGGGGGACTGGGTGAAGGGCGTGTAGCCGAGCGCGGGGAGCCACTGCAGTTTCACGGCGAAGAAGATCACGAGCAGCATGGCCAGCCAGAAGTCGGGGATGGCCACGGCGAGGCTGCGAGCCGACGGTGACCAGCCGGTCCCGGGCGGTCCCCTGGCGGAGCCCGGAGACGATGCCCGCCGGGAGACCGATCAGGACGGCGATGACCATCCCGCCGACGGCGACGGCTAAGCGTCACCGGGAACCGGGCGGCGATGCCCGAGTCGACGCTCTCGTTCTGGAACAGCGAGTTGGCCCAGGTTCCCGTGCAACGCACCGCGTCAGCCAGCGCCAGTACTGGGCGAAGAAGCCCTCGTTGAGGTGGAGCTGCGCGGTGATCTTGGCGATCTCGGCCGGGGTCGCCTTGGCGCCCCCGGCCAGGGCGAGGGCCGGATTGCCCGGGCAGGAGCAGGATGAGCGTGAAGACGCCGAGGGAGATGAGGAACAGCAGCAGAATCGGTGATCAGCAGTCGGCGGGCAATGAACGGAAGGGAGCGAGCCACCCGCTGCCGGACCCCAGTCTCCGCTGTCTAGCTCACTTCGTGGCCAGTGGCCAATCGCGAGATCCCGGGTTGCCGGCTCACTTCTTGATGTAGATGCCGGCCAGGTTCGACCGGCACTGCCCGATCGGAGCGACCACCGTGCCCCCGACCACGGCTTGTTGTAGGCGACGATCGACGGCATGAAGACCAGGGGCACCACGAGGCCCTGTGACATGACCGTCTTGTCGATCTGCTGCATCAGCGGTCCCTGCAGGTCGGGCTCAGCGACGCGTTGGCCTGCTGGATCAGCGGGGTCAGCGCCGGGTTGACCGAGCCGAGGTGCTGGGCCGGGAAGCCGGAGGGCTCGAACAGGGCCTCGAAGCTGTTCGAGAGGTCGGGGCCGTTGGTGAGTCCTCGCTCAGCACGGCGTCGCCTTGCTTCTTGATGTAGACGTCGGTCAGGAAGTCGGCGCCGGGGATCTGCTGGATGTTGGCCTTGAACCCGGCCGCGGCCAACTCGCTCTGCAGTAATGCTGGCCAGCTCGCTGGAAGGTGGCGTCGCCCGCCGGGAAGATCAGGTTGAACGTCACGCCCTTGGAGTAGCCGGCCGCCTTCAGCATGGCCTTGGCCTTGGCCGGGTTGTAGGAGTCGTGTTGCCGACCGACTTGTTGTAGCCCGGGGACCACGTCGGGAACGGCTGGTAGGCCGGCTCGCCCAGCCCGTTGAAGACGACCTTGTTGATGGCCGCCCGGTCGATGGCGTACTCGAGGGCGGCCCGGACGCTTGGCGTTGTCGAAGGGCGCCGGTGTTCTGGCGGAGCTGGATGACCATGTAGTCGTAGGACTGGGTGATGGAGATGCCGATGTTGGAGTCGCCCTTCAGCTGCGGGTAGTTGCTCGGGCTCGAGCTGGATCATGTCGACGGCGCCCGAGGTGAGGGCGCTGACGGCCTGCGGACCCTGGGTCACCTGGGTGAAGTCGACCCCGCCGAGCGGGTAGGCCGCCGAGTTCCAGTACTTGGGGTTCTTGGCCAGAACGATCGACGAGCCCTGCTGGTAGCTCTTCAGGACGTAGGGCCCGGCCCCGATGGGCTGGTTCGCTGCAGTCGGCGATGCTGGCGGCGGGCATGACCATGCCGTCGATGTAGGTCATGGCCCAGAGGAAGTCTCCGGCGTGTCGGCCGGTTCAGCTGGACCACCAGCGTTTGGGCATTGGCGTGGACATGGTCGCGATGGCCGTGAGCGAGGAGCGCAGGGGGCTGGTCTTGGTGTGGTCAGGCTGGCCTCGACGTCTGTGCGACGTCACTGGCGTGCCGTTCGAGAACACCATGTCCGGGCGGATGTGCAAGGTAATGGTGGAGCTGTTGTTGGAGACAGTCCAGCTCTGGGCCACGCCGCCGCTGATGGCGAGTTGCCCCGGTGCCGTCACGGACTGAGTAGATGTTCTGGGTGACGGTGTACGAACAGTCGTTGAACCCACGTCCGGGTCGAAGCTGTTGGAGAACTCGTTGTTGAGGTCGAAGCCGTACTTGAGGACCCCGTTGGGGTTGTCATTGGACGGAGCGGCGCTGGCCGGTCCGGTCGACGGCAAGGTGAGCGCCACCGGGGCCAAGATGGCGGCCGCCGTACCAACGGCGACCAATCCTCGACCAGAGCCCTTGGCCCGGTCGCCGGTGACCACCCGGTGCCTTCATCTGCTCCTGCCAGGCGCAACGCAGCCCTTGGTCTCGCGGCCCCCGAGCGTTTCGGCGTCTCGTCATGGTCCCCCTGCTCCCCCTGTCCACCCCAGCGAACGGACTGCAACCCCCGGCAGCCCCGTCGGCAGGAACGGAAGATGCATAGTACCTTCCCGGGCCGGCGATGGGAAGGGCCAGCCGAGCGGGTCAGGCCAGCCGATCCGACCGGGTCATCCGAGCAGGGCACGAACGTTGCGGATGGCCAGGGCCACCAGCGTGAGGGTCGGGCCGTAGCCGGTACTGGTCGGGAACAGCGACGAATCGGCGACCAAGACGTTGGGCAGGTCGTGGAGGTTCCCCCAACGGTCGCAGACCGAAGTGGCCGGGTCGTCCCCCATGCGGGCCGTGCCCATCACGTGCTTGGAGGCCGGGATCTTTGCCGCCGGGCTGGTGATGCCGAAGGGGTTGCCGTCGAGCATGGGCGAGGTCACCGTGGTCGTCCACTCGGCGCCGGCCTCGGCCAGGATCGCCTCGAGCTTGGCCCCGTGGTACTGCGAGGCGACGACCTCATGGCGGTGGGGCTGGTAGGTGGTCCGGGCCACGGCATGACCCCGGACGTCACGGACGGCGGGGTCGAGGTCGATCCGGTTGGTGGGCTGGGGAAGGTCTTCCCCCTGCATGGTGAATGCGACGAGGTGGTCGCGGAACGGCGACTCGCGCATCTTGACCTTGTGCTCGGCGCCCCACGGGTAGGTGCTGGCCTCCAGGATCGGGTGTCCGGGGCCACAGTGCTCGACCATCCCGCCCTTGAGCCAGGGCAGGCCGGCGTCGGCGGCCACCTTGAACGACTCGGGGTCGGGGACGATGTGGTCGTCGTGCAGGTGGGAGACCGAGCGGCCCTTGTGGTAATGGGTCCGCTGAGCCAGGCGGCCGATGCTGATCGTCTGGAAGTGGAACATCAGGTTCCGGCCGATCTGGGGATGCTCGAGGCCCGACAGCAGCAGGAGTCGTGGTGTCTCCATGGCCCCGCAGGCCACCACCACCTGGTCGGCCCGTTCCTCGTGCAGTTCGCCTTCGGCGTCCTGCCACTCGACACCGACGGCTCGGCCGTTGCGCACCAGAAGTCGGGTGACGAACGAATCGGGCCGGACCTCTGCCCGGCGAGTGAGCAGGGCCCGGCGCAACGGCGCCACCGGATCGCCCTTGGCATGGATGGGGCACCCGAAAAAGGCGCAGAAGCCGCAATTGTTGCAAGCAGGCCGGCCGTCGTAGGGAATTGAGTTGGCGCCGGTCGGGCCCGGGTAGGGGTGGTACCCGAGCCGCTCGGCGGCGGCCACCGTCAGCAGTGACCCGTACATCGGCGCGCCGGGAGGCATGGGGTAGGGCCCCGAGCGCGCCGCGGCGAACGGGTTGGCGTCAGCCTGACCGGCCACGCCCACCAGCCGCTCGGCCTCGGCGTAGAAAGGCTCGAGTTCGTCGTAGCCGATGGGCCAGTCGACGATGTCGGCACCGTCGACCGGGCCGAGCAACGAGCGGAGGCGAAAGTCGTCCTCCCGGAAGCGTGGGAGCTTGCCGTCGGCGTGCACGCCGCCGCCGCCCACGGTGGCCGGGAGGTTGTTCACGTCACCCACGTGGACCGGGTCGCGCACCTCCGCGCTGGGTCGGAAGGTGCGCGGGTCGAGCCACGGGTCGGGCCCGAGGAAGTGGCGGTTCATGAACTTGATCTCGTCGTTGGAGTAGTCGGTGATCAGGTTGAAGGGGGGCTCGAGCTCGATCAGGCGGTTCCGCCCCCGCTCGAAGACCACCACCGAGCGGCCCGCCGCCGTGAGCACGTCGGCGGCGGTCGACCCGCCCGGTCCTGAACCGACGATGATGACGTCGAAGTCCCGACTCACGGCTGGCTGACCTCCTCGTCGCTGTACCCGCGCGGCTGCACGTCGCCGGCGAAGCCGATGTTCTCCCACCCGACCAGGCCCTGATTGCCGCCGTACTCGGGGGCGCCGTACATCCCCTGGCAGCTGTGGGCGTAGAGCACGGCAGTGAACGACTCGACGGCCCGCAACCGCTCGTCCTGCTCGTCGGGCGACAAGGACGTGAAGTCAGCGCCCAGCGCGCCGATCCCGTCGCGGTAGATCTCCTGGAGGCCCTGGACGTGTCCGAGCCGCTCGCGCTCGGCTATCCCGAGCGATCCTTCGATGCGGGTCCGCCAGGCGAGCTCCTCGAGCGGCGTCAGCCGGTGGAACGAGGCAAACCCATTTGGCCCCCCGAATCGGCCGGAGAAGGGGCCGCCGGCCCAGATCAATGGGGGATCGGTGGCGAAGGCGCCCAGGAGGCCGTCGATGTAGTCGACCACCCGGGCTTCCCGGGCACCGGGCTGCTCGTCGGTGGGGATCAGCCTGGCGCAGGCGGCGTCGACAACGACGTACTCCGAATCAGTGAAGAAGCGGGCCATGAGCGACTCTAACCTGGAGGCGGGCCAAGGTAAAACTTATAGTTCCATGCCGAGACGCCCACCGGTCGCCGCCGGCCTCAGCCGGCCCCCGCCCTGAGCCATTGCAGGCCACCGAGCAGATGGGCCAGATAGACCTGGCTCTCCCACGCCCCTGGAAAGTGCCCGAGGGCGCTGTAAAACGTCCTGCCCTTTCCCTCCGAATGGCACCACGCCAACGGCAGCCCGTCGTCGGGCAGGCGCCCGCCCGGCACCGTCATGTCGAGCTGGGTGGCGTCGGCGCGCAGAAGGACCTGAGCGTCGGGGCGGAGATGGTCGAACAGGTAGATCTCGTCATGCCAGGGCCACGGGTCGGGAAGGTGTGCCGTCGCCGGATGGGCCGGGTCGACTACGTCGATGGCGAACGTCTGGGTCCAGGGATGGCCGGCGAACCGGGCCCCGAGGATGGCGCCGTAGTCCTCCCAGCCGTAACAGGCGTCGGTGGCGGCGTGGACGCCGAGCACGTCGAGGTCGCCGCGACGCCACGAGGCGGAGATGGTGGACCGCTGTGCGGACGTGAACGGGGTCTCGCCGATGGTGAACAGGGCGAGGACCCCTCCGGCGTCGAGCTGGTCGAGGGTCAGGTCGGCGACCCCTCTCACGATCACCGGCTCGAGCCCGGCCATGTCCCCCAGCTCGGCCAGGGCGGCACCTGCCTGGCCGAGCACCCCGTGGACCCCGGCCGGGCCGCCCTGGTACGGGGCCACCTCGGTGACGATGAGCAGCGGAGGGCGGCTCGAGCGACCGGTCGAGTCGGTCGGTCCCATCAGCCCGGGAGCTCGATGACGCTGAGGGCGCGCCGCACCGACTGGTCGACGAATTCGGAACCGCGCAATCCCGACGTCCAGGCGATCATGCTGGTCACCCACACCATCTCGATGACTTCGGCCACGATCTCTTGGGTCGGCGACGGCGGGCCACCGGCAATGGCGTAGGCGAGTGTGGCCTTGAGGCCATCCTCGAACCCGGCCAGCAGCGGCGGGATCGAGGACTGCCCCGACGTCCACGCCCGCACCATGGCCTTGGCCAGCTGGGGCGAGTCCATCACGCCCTCAGTGCACTCGCGGAGCGCCCGCAGCACCCGAGTCCTCGGCGTGCGGGCACGGCGCATGGTGGTCTCGCGAATCTGGGCGAACTGGAACTCCGAGGTCTCGATCAGCGAGGTGAGCAAGAGGTGCTCCTTGGAGGGGAAGTACTTGTAGATGGTGCGGGAGGACACCCCGGTGGCCTCGACCAGATCGCTGATGCGCCAACCATCGAGGCCGTTGCGGGTGGTGAGGGCGATGACGGTCTCATGGATCTGTTGACGCTGTTCGGCGCTCAGCGGGGCTGCAGGCACCGCACGACGACGGCGATCGTGCCCCGCCTCACTGGTTCGACTCGGGACTACACATGGCGCAGTTCTTACCAGAGGATGCGTCGACGCACCGAGTGGCGCCGGCGGTGTGGCCATCGTGCATACCAACTTCGTGGTGCGACCGGCGTGTGCCGCCGTCGAGATTGGACGGCCAATGGCGGTAGAGCTCCGTTTGTGTGCAGTTCGAGAGCAGCATCTCTTGCGTCATCAGGGTACGCGCCTGCGATGCGAGGCCACTGAGGATGCCGCAGTCGGCCACAGACGAACCTATTGCTCCGTCGTGTGATTTGTGGAAGCCTCTGGCTGCGGGTGGCAGGAAATGGGGGATGATGTTCGCAGTAGTCGGACGGGTCAAAATGGAGCCAGGGCGGCTGGATGAAGTCACCGAAATGGCTTCGAATGTGGTTCTGCCCATGGTCAAATCTCAGCCGGGACACGTTGCCAGCTACTTCACCAGAAGTGCGGATGGCACTAACGGTCTGTCGATGTCCCTCTTTGAGACCAAGGAGCAGGCAGACGAGTCGGCGGCGTCGATGAACACTCCTCCTGGTGCACCCGTCGCCCTTGAGAGCGTCGAGGTGCGTGAGGTGATAGCTAACGGCTGAGGTACACATCCGGATAGGGGAGTACCGCAAAGGCACCGAGATCCGAACCGATCAGTCTGGCAACGCAGTGCTCAAACAAGGAGGGGGAAATGGCAACGGTCATAGCTTTTCACGAGGTCGATGATGTCGATCACTGGCTCTCAACGCCAACGAGGGGCGAGGTATTCGGACCTCTCGGGATCACGATTCGGACCTTCGTAGATCCTGACAAGTCGAATCGGGTGGGGTTGATTGCTGAGGTTCCGGACATGGACGCCTTTCGGGAAATGATGGCATCTGAGGCGGGAGCTGACGCGATGAAGACAGATGGTGTTCGCCCAGAGACCTTGGTGGTTCTCGTCGAGAGTTAGGACTTCCGGGCGGTATCGGTATTGTCGCCGCAGGAGTCGAAGTCATCCCCAGGTTTTGTTCTGGGCGCGCTGTCCGACTCGAAGGACGCTCAGGTAGCGGCGTGATGCTCGGTCGCCCATCTGGGTGCGGATGCGCTCGGCGATGGCGTCGAGTAGTGGCTCACGGATGTCGCGGTCGAGCCTCCGATATGGCGAAGCAGTGCGAAGGAGATCAGCGAAACCGCTCCCGTCAAACCATTGAACAGTTGGGTACCACCGCACGACCGTTGGGCCGAACAAGTCGCCAGGGTCGCTGACTAGCCCCCAGCCCTCATCGGTGGCGCGCACTTCCTCCTCGGATGGCGGATGGCCCCAGTCTGGGTTGCCGGGTGAATACCGAGCGTGGAGATCGGCGGTTTCGGCGTAGACCTCGGGCTCGCCCGACCGGCGGACGACAACGTTGCCAAGCAACGCCATCCATCCTCCGGGTTTGAGCAGGTCATGAGCTTTGGCCCAGCCAATCGACGGGTTGACCCAGTGCCACGCGGCCGCAGCCACCAGGACGTCAAAGCGTCGTCCGCGGTCGTCCCACTCCTCGAACGGCGACGTCTCGACTTCGACGTTGCTGAAGGTGGCGAGTCGTTGACGAGCGAGCGCAGCCATGCCCGCGCCGGCCTCGACGGCGGTCACCGTGCATCCGAGAGCGGCCAGCGAGCGGGTCGCCTGGCCGGTACCGCAGCCCACCTCCAGCACCAGGGACCGTTCGCTCATTCCGGTTTTGCCGACCAGGTCGGCGAACAGCTCGTCAGGGTACGTCGGTCGCACACGGTCGTACAGCTCAGGGACCTCGTTGAACACCCGGCCGAGATCACGCCGATCCTGGGTTGCCATCGCACCATCCTGCCGTCAACTGTCCCGATGTGCCGGTACGATCCGCACCGAACCGGCGCTTCGAACATCGGTGTCCGCACTCCCGTGCCGCGCCAATATCGGCAGGGTAGGTGAGACTGGAATGGTGCTTCTCATCGATGCGGCGAATGTAGTTGGGTCTCGACCGACCGGCTGGTGGCGGGATCGACCGGGAGCAGCCCGAGCGTTCGTGGAACGAGTTCGTGCTGCGGTGGGAGCGGGTCGGCTCGCCGAACCCATAGTCGTCGTCCTCGAAGGTACTGCTCGTACCGGCGTAGAGGCGGGCATCGCCGACGGCGTCACAGTCCTCCATGCACCCGGCAGTGGTGACGACATGCTCATTGCCGTGACGGCCGATGCCGCGGGTCAAGTGACACTGGTGTCAGCCGATCGTGAGCTGCGACGGCGAGCCGAGGCTCTGGGAGCAGACGTGGCTGGTCCCGGATGGCTCATCGACGTGCTCGAGAGGTGATGCCGAAACAATCAGGAGAGGGCGCCGGCAGCTGCCGACGTAAGACTCCGAGAGTGCTTGCGGAGCGCGAGCGCACTCGTAGGGTCGATAAGGAGTCTCGGCGCCGAACTCAAGTTCCTGACTGGGGTTCGCGCAGATTCGGCGTGCCCTGACCAGGGTGCTCGACCCCCTCTCCCAGGCCATTTCAGTTTCGAAACGGGCCTTGCCGAGACGGCCCTGCGGGAACACACTGGGAGTATGCCGGGAATTTGCCCGGATAGGGAGTGTGCCATTGCCCAGATTCGTTCTTTTGAGATCCGTTCTACCCGAAGGTCGAAAGACCCTTCACCAACATCCCAAACGGAATCTTCGACAGGAGATCCAAACGTTTGGATGCGAGGTGGTGGACGAATACTAAGTGCGCAACACAGTCCTGACTTCGGAGTAACCAAGGTCGAGAGCAATCAACAGAAGGACCAGCGAGAGGAGAAGGATCGACGTGTCTGACAGGAGCGAAAGCGAGAGCCCAGTACTCCCCTATCCGGCCCCGATTCGGCGCAGGACGAACCTTGACTGGTGGCCCAATCAGCTGAACCTGCAGGTTCTTCACCAGCACTCGCCTCTGTCCAATCCGATGGGCGAGGAATTCAACTACGCAGAGGAGTTCAGCACCCTCGACGTCGACGCGCTGAAGCAGGACATCTTCGAGGTGATGACGACGTCACAGGAGTGGTGGCCGGCCGACTACGGCCACTACGGACCGCTCTTCATCCGGATGAGTTGGCATGCCGCCGGCACGTACCGCATCCACGATGGCCGGGGCGGCGGCGGCACCGGCGCTCAGCGATTTGCCCCCCTAAACAGTTGGCCCGACAACGCGAGCCTCGACAAGGCGCGCCGCTTGCTCTGGCCGGTCAAGCAGAAGTACGGGCGGACGATCTCCTGGGCCGATCTGATCATCTTCGCCGGCAACTGTGCTTACGAATCGATGGGGTTCAAGACGTTCGGCTTCGGCTTCGGGCGAAGGGACATCTGGGCGCCTGAAGACGACATCTACTGGGGGCCCGAGGACACCTGGCTCGGAGATGAGCGTTACAGCGGCGACAGGGAGCTCGCCGGGCCATTCGGCGCGGTGCAGATGGGCCTCATCTACGTGAATCCAGAAGGACCCAACGGCAACCCGGATCCGCTCGCGGCCGCCAGGGACATTCGAGAGACTTTCCGTCGTATGGCGATGAATGACGAGGAGACGCTTGCGCTCATCGTCGGCGGCCACACGTTCGGCAAGTGCCATGGTGCAGTCGGTGCTGAGTACGTCGGTCCCGAGCCAGAGGCTGCTCCCCTCGAGGACCAGGGCCTCGGCTGGAAGAACACCTTCGGCAGCGGCAAGGGCGACGACACCCTCACCAGCGGGCTCGAGGGCGCATGGACCACCGAGCCGACGAAGTGGGACAACGGCTACCTCGACAACCTGTTCAAGTACGAGTGGGAGCTCACGACGAGCCCCGCCGGTGCGAACCAGTGGACGCCCACGGATCCCTCGGCCCAGGGCACGGTGCCGGATGCTCACGATCCGTCGAAGACGCACGCCCCGATGATGCTGACGACCGACCTTGCCCTGAAGGTGGATCCGATCTACGCGCCGATCGCCAAGCGCTTCCACGAGAACCCGGACCAGTGCGCAGACGCGTTCGCCAAGGCGTGGTACAAGTTGCTGCACCGCGACATGGGGCCCGTCACCCGCTATCTCGGCCCATGGGTTCCGGAGCCGCAGCTGTGGCAGGATCCCGTCCCCGAGGTCGATCATGAACTGATCGGAGAAAAAGACATTGCTGACCTCAAAGGCAAGATCCTCACCTCCGGACTGTCCATTTCCCAGCTGGTCTCCACCGCGTGGGCGTCGGCGGCCACCTTCCGCGGCACCGACATGCGTGGCGGGGCGAACGGGGCACGGATTCGCCTAGCGCCGCAAAGGGACTGGCCGGTCAACAACCCGGCCGATCTGGCCAAGGCGCTGCAGATCCTCGAGGAGATCCAGCAGGACTTCAACATCTCCCAGGTTCGCGGAACGAAGCTCTCGCTCGCCGACCTGACCGTGCTAGCTGGATGCGCGGCCGTCGAGCAGGCCGCCAAGAACGCCGGGCAGGACGTGACGGTTCCCTTCGTGCCGGGGCGCACGGACGCCACGCAGGAGCAGACCGACGTGGAGTCGTTTGCCGTGCTCGAACCGACCGCCGACGGCTTCCGCAACTACCTGAGAGCGGAAGACAAGTTCCCGGCGGAGCACACGCTGGTGGAGCGGGCGAACCTGTTGACACTGACTGCTCCCGAGATGACGGTGCTCGTCGGCGGCATGCGTGCCCTCAACGCCAACTTCGACCACTCTGCCCTCGGCGTCCTCACCGACCGGCCCGAGATGTTGACCAACGACTTCTTCGTGAACCTGCTCGACATGAGCACGAGTGGAAGGCATCCGTCTCGGCTGAGAACGTGTACGAGGGTCTCGATCGCTCGACGGGCGAGGTCAAGTGGACGGCCACCGCCGTCGATCTCGCCTTCGGCTCGAACTCCCAGCTCCGAGCCATCTCGGAGGTTTACGGATCTGACGACTCGCAGGAGAAGTTCGTGGGTGACTTCGTGGCTGCGTGGGACAAGGTCATGACACTCGATCGCTTCGACCTCGTCTGAATCCGTCAGAGGGCGCCAGATCGAGGTGGCAGTCAGTCAGCTCGTTGGCGGTGGATCATTCGGGGCCATGTAGCACCAATTTCCCGGAAGATCGTGTCGCTCGAGTTCGCATAGTTCCCCTGAGCATCGAACGCCCCCGGGGCGAAGGTCACGGCCACGGCAATAGCTATCGTCTTGGACGGGAGGTACGCCTCGACAGCGGCGTACCATCCAGGAGAGGGTTCTGCAGGAGCCACGAACCGGAACGGACGATGCCGAGCCCGTAGTTGTAGACGTTGATCATCTGATGGCAACTGGGACATTGAGGCGTCGTCTGTCCGAAGCCGAGCAGGTTCGCACCGGTTTGTGCTTGGAAGCTCGACTTCGACAAGAGGGCACCGGTCCCAATGCTCTGAGCCGTCTTGGTCAAGTCATAGATGTTCGTTGTCTCGGTATCCCCGGGAGGCGTACGCCCACGAGGAGGTCCACGACGTGGTCTCCTCGTAGAAGGGTGTCGTTGAGGGAATCCCGAGTGCCACTCGTCGCTCGGAGCTGAACCCGCGCAAGGCCGGGCTCGGGGCTTCGGCAGTCTCCGAGGCGACCGTCGAGGTGAGGCCCAGCGGATTGAGGACCTTCTGACTTAACAAGGTCGCCAATGGCTTGCCGCCGATCTTCGCCAGGATCACGCCCAGGATCATCGTGTTGGTATGGGCATAGCTCCAGTTCGTGCCTGGGGTGTAGAGCACGGGAGTGGCAAACGCGAGGGCCAGACGTTGGTCAACCGTCCAAGAGCGCAAGGGATCGGCGTACTGCTGGGCGATGAAGGTCGGGTTGGTCTCGTAATCCGGATACCCGGAAGTGTTGTTGGCCAACATTTTGAGCGTGACTTGACCGGCGTCGGGCAGATTCGGCATCCATCGGTTGATCGTGTCGTCCAGGCTGACCTTGTGCTCGTCCACGAACTCGAGCAACAGAGTCGACAGGTAGGAAAAAGACACGGCACCGTTGGGGAATTGCATCGAGGTGGTCGCCGGGACGCCGGGAATCGAGTACCCGAGCGCTCGGGTGACGACGGGCTTGCCGTCCTCGGTGACCCTCACGATCACCGCATTGAGGTGCAGCGTCTTCATGGCGTTGCGAGCGATATTGACGATGGCGGTTGACTGCTGTGCACGCATCGGCGAAGTGGTCGCGGCTGACGCTCGAGTAGCCGTGACGGTTGCCGCCGAGGCGGCGAGCGTGAGTAGTGCGAGGGTGGAGCCAACGATGCGCCGGCTTCGACGACGCCGAGTCTGCGCCGTTCGCTGACTGCGAGTCGGGATGGGGTCCACGACGAACCGCTCTCTGTGATGCCGTGGTCTCATGACAAGTCCTTTCATCAGGCGGCTCGACTTGATGCGTGATGGTCCGTCCCTCTCTGAGGCACTTTACTGGTATTCGTTGATTCGATCAAGTAACCGTCGGTTGAAACTAATAGAGCAGATTTACTACTCAGCAGCTTGATCCAATCAAGGTACCCGGGGTAAGGTGAACACCGTGGCACCCGAGAACCCCATGAAGTCCGGGGATAGACAAGACTCGCGATCGGGCTATCACTCACCGCTACGGGCGAGGCACGCCGCGGACGCGCCAGACGATCGTCAACGCCGCCATCACGCTGTTTCGCGATCGGGGTTGGGCGGCCACAACCTTGCCGATGATTGCCGCCGAGGCAGGAACGGCGGTCGATACCATCTATTCCGCCTTCGGCACGAAGTCCGGCCTGCTGATAGCGGCGATCGATGTCGCCATCGCCGGCGACGACGATCCGACCTCGATGGTCGACCGTCCCGAGCTCGCACTGTTCGCGAAGGGCACCAGAATCGAGCGCCTTCGTACCGGGGTTCACTTCACCATCGGCGTGTACCAGCGATCGGTGCCCATCTTGAAAGCACTGCAGGAAGCCGCCGCCAGCGATGAGGCGGCGCGGACCCGACTAGCCAAGTACGACGATGACCGACGCAACGTCATGGTCGCCGGTCTCGCTCTGATCCTCGGCCGCCCGGCGCCCGACGAGCTGGTCGATGCGATTTGGGCGTTGGTCAGTCCCGAGGTCTTCACCATGTTGACCAAGGGACGGGGATGGTCGATCGCTGACGCCGAGTCCTGGCTGGTGCAGATGTCCAACGCCGCTGTTGACAACTGCCCCGGGCTCGGGAATCAACCCTGAAATCTGATCGAAACTCTGACCGAGGGAAGACGACCATAGTGGCTCATCGAACGCGATCTCTTCTGGCATCGGCCCGTTCGTTGTCCGGCGCATCGGACGGCATGGGCATCCTCGGCCGATAGGTTCTCGGCTTCGTCGCCTAAGCTCGCGTCGTGGTGCGGTGGTGGCCGCCGTCACGGCCGGCGTGCTCATGCTCAATATGTTTCCGGCGGCGGCGGGGGCAGCGGCGGCCGGGCAATGTGACCGGACCGGCCAACCTGGCCCAGACCTACTCCTCTATCGAGGGCGCCCCCAAGTACCAACATGCGGACTGGGGCTACGAGATCCTCGACCAGAAGAGCGGCAAGGTTCTGGCCGCACAGAATGCCCAGAAGATGTTCGATCCGGGCTCCACCATGAAGACGTACTCGGTATCGACGGCGCTCAGGGAGTACGGGCCGAACTACCGGTTCCATCGCCGGTCTATCGACAGGGAACGGTGGCTGGCGGCACGTTGAGCGGGAACCTGGTCCTGGTGGCATCGGAGACATGAGCTTGGGGCTTCGAGAACAGCCCGACGGCACGCTCTATTACGAGAGCGCACCCAAGATCGACCAGAGTTACGCCGAGGAGGGAGTGGGCGATGCGGTGGAACCACCCGGCGACCCGCTGTCCGGATTGGATCAGCTCGCGGCCACGGTGCGCGGATCGGGCATCACCCAGGTGAACGGGAATGTCGTCATCGACGACCGGCTCTTCGCCCCCTCCACCTTCCCCGATGGTCTCGTCTCGCCGATCTGGGTGAACGAGAACCTGGTCGACCTCCTGGTTTCGCCGGGCGCCGTCGGGCAACCGGCATCGATCAATTGGCGGCCCATGACCGCCTCGTACACGGTCGACAACCAGGTCACCACGGTGGCGGCCAACTGCATCAACCACCCTGAACGTGACCGAGCCAACCCCGGGGACGCTCATGGTGACGGGCCAGATCGCCGCCGGGAGCCCACCGACCCTGAGGGTGTGGGAGGTCGACGACCCATCGGCCTTCGCCCGCACCGCCTTCATCCAGGCCCTCCAGCAAGCGGGGGTCAGCGTGACGGCGCCGGCCACCGGACCGAACCCGGAGGCGATATTGCCGGCGGTGGGAAGCCTGACGGCCGGCGACTTGATCGGCCAACACGTCTCGGCGCCGCTGTCCCAGTTCGCCACGCTCATCCTGAAGGTCAGCTACAACCGAGGCGCAGACCTGATGGTCTGTTTGGCCGCGGTCAAGGCGGGCAGCACGAACTGTCTGGATGGCCTGACTTCCGAAGTCAAGACCATCAACCAGCTCGGGGTGCCATCGACCAGCGCCATCCCGTTCGACGGGGCCGGCTCCGACGATCGGGGGCGGACGACCCGGCCGCCCTGGCGACGTTCCTGAGGAACGCGGCCAAGACATCCTTTGGGAGCACGCTGTTCAACGGCTTCCCACTGCTCGGCCGAAACGGGACACTGGCCAACGTGGCGTCGCACACCCCGGCCGCTGGGCGCGCTCAGGTCAAGACCGGCAATCGGGTCGTGGGCAACTCCGCCGGCCAGATCATCGTCCTCGGCAACAGCCTGGCCGGCTACCCGGAGGCAAAGAGCGGGCGGCGGATCGTGTTCATGATCGCGGTCGGCAACGTGCCCATATCGACGCCGGCAGTGTTCGCGACCATCACCGCTGACCAGGCTCGCATGGTGGTTGCCGCCCAACAGGATTTCTGAGGGGCAACGCTCGGTGACCAGCCTCACCCAATGGGGGCGGTTGATCCCCATTAGGGTCTCAACCGTGGAGATTTTCAAGGAGTTCACGTTCGAGGCTGCCCACCGGCTCCCGAATGTTGCCCCGGACCACAAATGCTTCCGTTTGCACGGACACTCGTATCAGGTCTCGGTGCATCTCACCGGTCCGGTCGACTCGCACGACGGCTGGGTTCGCGATTTCGGCGACATCGGCTGCGCCATGGTGCCTGTGCTCGGGGTGCTCGATCATTACTACCTGAACGAGATCGACGGCCTCGAGAATCCGACGAGCGAGGTGCTCGCTCGTTGGATCTGGGAGCGGCTGAACCCTGCGCTGCCGGAGCTCTCCCAAGTGGTTGTTCGCGAAACGTGCACCTCGGGTTGCGTGTACCGGGGCGAGCACTAGTCGAGTGGCGGCAACCGGCGTCGCCGTCTTGGCCAGCGGCGGTCTCGACAGCGCGATCCTGGTCGCTGACCTGATGAGCGAAGGGCGCGAGGTGACGCCCATCTACGTGCGGTTCGGTCTCGGGTGGGAGGACGTGGAGGTGCTCCACCTCAAGCGGTTCCTGGCCTCAATGCCCGAGTCCGGTATCAAGCCGTTGATCGTGCTCGACCTGCCGGTCGCTGACATCTACGGGGCGCACTGGAGCGTGACCGGACACGATGTCCCCGACGACAATTCACCCGACGAGGCCGTCTACCTACCCGGCCGCAACCTCTTGCTGCTGGCCAAGTCGAGCGTGTGGTGTGCGCTCAACGGAATTCCGACCATCGCGCTCGGAACTCTGGCCGCCAATCCCTTCCCCGACGCCGACCGTGCGTTCTTTGCCGACTTCTCGACCTTGGCGCGCACGGGCACTCGGCCGGCCACTCGAGGTGGTGACTCCGTTCGCCGGCCGCAAGAAGCACGAGGTGCTCGAGCTCGGTCGGCCGTTCGCCCTCGACCTCACCTTCTCATGCATCGCGCCGCGCTCGGAGCGCCATTGCGGGCGCTGCAACAAGTGCGCCGAGCGTCGGCTCGCCTTCAGTGAGCTGGGCCTGGCCGATACGACCGAGTACGCCACCTCGTGAGCGGGGTGCGGCGGCGATTCATCGCCCCGGTGTCGTTCGGCCTGGGAGATCTCGTCGTCTCCCTCCCTGTCGTGCAGGCGGCGGTGCGCGACGGCCGGCGCTCGGGCACGGAGACCTGGTTGGTGACCCGCTCGGAAAGCCAAGCGGGTCTCGCCGAGCGGATCAGTGGTCTCGCCGGGACGGTGGTCGAGGGTGACCGCGCCATCGATCCCGAAACCTTCATCGACCTGCGGGACCATCCGCTGCAGCGTGACCACTGGTGGGGGACTCGCGAGTTCGAGGCCGCCTACGGCCCCCTGTCGATCAACGAGATCATCGCCCGTATCGGGGCCGATCTCGGGGTGGTCGGCGATTTCTCGGCCCCGGTCCCGCTCGAGGTCAGGGGCCGACCTGACGTCGAAGGTCTGGTTTTGTTCGTCGCCGACACCGATGGTGCCGCGAAGCGATGGCCGCCCGAGCGCTGGGTCGAGCTGGCCGAGGCCCTCCGGCGCCGGGGCTTGGGCGTTGCCGTCGTCACCCGTGGCCAGGGCGGCAACATCCTGGTCGATCGGGGACTGGCCGGCGTGGTGGCGGCGACCCCCGGCGACGCCGTCGACGTGCTGAGTGCCTGTCGCGCCGTGGTCGGGGTGGATACGGGCCTGACCCACATCGCCGCCCAGCAGGGGACACCCACGGTCACCCTCTCTCGGACGCCGGCCGGTCTACTTCCGGGACTGGGACCACACCCGCCTCGTCGCCGGGTCTGCGTGCGATCCGGTGTGCCGACGGGACGAGGAGGCCTACGCCTACAACCAACGCGTGGACCTGACCGGGACGCACCCGGCGCCGCGGGTGTGTCCGGCGGAAGTGGGCTGCCTGGAGGCGATCGAGCCGGGCTCGGTGTTGCAGGCGCTCGTCGAGCTGTGCCGTTGAACTCGCTCCCCTCGAGCCGGGTCGTGAACTCGCAGCCGGCCGGCATTGGCCGAGTCGCCTCCTTGGGTAGCCGATGCGCCTGGAACAACCTGGGCCGCAATGTCGTGTTCGCCGACGCCTCCCTCCGCCCGCTGGCCATCTTCGGGGACACCCTCTTCCCTGATGACGATGAGACGTCCGAGTTCGATCTCGACATCCATGCCATCGTCGAGCAGGCCGACACCGGCACGATCGCCGTCGTGAACCACCTGGGATCAGTGCGGATCTTCGAACCACCGCGGTCGGCCGGATCGGGACCCGTCGTCGGACCAGACATCAACCCGCAGCGGCGGCTCGACTTTGTTGACGACGTCGAGCGGGTGATCGGGCTCGGAGACCGCCTGGTGACGTCACGGCCCCGCGGCCAGCGCCTGAGTGGCGTGCTGGTGACCGAGCCTTTGACCTCTGCCCGCCAGAGCCTTGACGCAGCTGTCGCCCATGAGTCGTTCGGCTTCGTCACCGGTCTCGCGGCGGAATCGACGCCGGGCGGCACCGGTTGGGTCGCCCTCGGGGGCGAGGGGCGGGTCCGGCTCGTCGAGGCCGATGGTGGGCGTCTCGGTGCGACGCGGTGGGAGGCCGCCGTCGATTTCGTCTCCGTCGCGTTGGTGGCATCCGGGTCCTCCCTCTGGGCTGCGGGGAGCGGCCTCGGCGGAGCCGGGGTCGATGACTACGACTGGGAGCAGCTACGAGGAGGGGGCTTGGCCCAGCTCGACCTGGCCAGCGGGGCCGTGATGTCGTCGGCCCGGTTCGGCGATGACCTGGCCTGGGGAAGCGGGGGCGTCGCGCTGGTCGTGGCCGACGGCTTGCCCTGTGGCGTGGGCCGCCGCGGTGAGCTGCATGCATTGCCCTCTGGTGCGAAGGTGACCACGCGAATCACCCGCGAGCTGAGTCCGGACCCACTCGGGATCGCCCATGCGGCGGTGGTGGGCGACCAACTCGTCACCGGCTTCAATCGTGGCGGCTACCGGCTACACACGATGCCGGTGGGCACGATCAGCCAGCTCGTCCGGGATCTTCCGGCCCGTACAGCTTGAGGCTCTCGTAGGCCACGAAACGGCGAGTGCCGGTAGCCAGGTCGTCGAGCAGGGTGACGATCGCCTCCTCGAGGGCATCGAGCTGGCTTCGTAGTCGGGGAAGCCGCTCGGAATAGAGCCCGGAGTCGGCCGCGCCCGAAGCGGCTCTGGCCTCGGTCGAGGCCAGTCGGATCACCAGCACCGACAGGCGGTCGATGGCCATGCCCGGGCTCTCGGTCACCAACGGTGCGCCGTCGCGGCCGGTGATGGCGAGCCCGATGGCCCGGTCGATCGCTTCGATGAAGGCGTGCCGGGCGCTGTTGAGCAGGTCAATGTCTCGTTTCGCCTGGGCGACCACGGCGTCTCCCTGGCCGGTCCGAGCGTCGTCCTCGCGGTCCCACTGTTCGGCGTTGCTGCGGTGGAGGGCGAGGATCGGACCCATGATCTCGACCGGCTCATGGCCCTGTCGGTTCCCGTTGTCCGGCTCCGGCGGGCGCCGCAGAGCGTCGAGGATCGTGGCCGCTGAAGGGAGGCTCGAGCTCTTCAAGGGCTGGACTCGAGGTACGACAGGATGGAGCGGGCGACGAGGGAACCTTGGCCGACGGCTGTTGCGATCCGCTCGTAGGCGCCGTCAACGACATCTCCGGCAGCAAACGTGCCGGGATGCGACGTGCGGAGGGCGGCGTCAACCGCGATCCCACCGTGGGTGCCGAGGTCCACTTGGTCGCGCACCAGGTCGACGCGCTGCTCGCGTCCGAGCTTGAGGACGACGCCACCGACGTCGAGCCGGCGATGTTCGCCGGTACTGGGATCCGACACCTCGATTCCCTGGAGGTGGTCAGACCCTACGAACGTATCGAGCCTCCACCCGGCCAACTCGATGATGCGACCCTCGGACCGGAGGCGGGCCACGACATCGTGTCTCGCCGTGAGTTGAGGCGAGCGGTGAACGAGCGTCACCGGCGAACCCGCCTCTGCGAGCTCCAGCGCGGTCGAGCAGGGCGCTGTCCCCACCGCCGATGACCGCCATGGGCAGGCCGGCAAACCGGGCCAGATGCGGCTCGACCAGGTAGGTCACGGCACCTCCGTATGACCCTTCCGGCGCGCTGTCCAGCTCTCGTCGGCGTGACCCGGTGGCCAGCAGCACACTCCGGGCCCGGTATCGGGTCGTGCCGGTGTCGACGAGCCCGGCGTCAAGATCCAGCCGGGTGACCGTGTGGCCGAGATGCAGGCGATCGCCGAGAAGTGAAACATGGCGGGCCATGGCGTCAACCAGTGCGTCATTGCCGTCCGGTGCGACAGCCACGTTGCGCACCGTGTGGGGGATCTGGTCGATCTGACCGCCGACCGTGCCGGCGCCCTCGAACACGACGACGTCGAGCTTGATATCGACGCAACTCGATCGCCGCGCTCACGCCGGCGGCTCCGGCTCCGATCACGGCCACATCGTGGAGTGAGTCGCCCACAGAGACCGTCACGAACCGAGACTGACATGAAACTGCCCCCGCTGCCAACGCGGCGGCATACCGGTCCCGAATGCCCATGGCACGAGAGACGCGCCGTCGTCGACCAGGGAGTCCTTCTTGGACTTGACGGCTGCTCCAACCGTGCGACCATATGTGAGAGCACGACGGGGAAAAGGCGGGACCGGGAAATGGTCACAGATGTGCTGGCCGTCGAGCGAAGTCCCGCTCTGCCCGTCACGAGTGCGAGGCCACCCCCCCGTCTCCGGAAGTGGGTCGTCGCCGTTGCCGCCTTCGCAGGCTTCGCCGTCGCGATGGGCTACGTGACGGGCAACGAGGTTCAGGCCGACACCCAGTTCGACCAGACTTATTACGCCCTGAGCGTGACCAGAGCACCGTATCGATGTCGTGCTGGCCGAGTTGGCCACCGTGCGTCACGACTTGAGCGTGGTCAACGGGCAGGTCAGCGCCTACACCACGGCGCTGGCCCAGGACACCACGCAGCTCAAGGGGGTGCAAGCGGCCCTGGCCAATGCCCAATCGGACGTGTCGCATCAGACCTCGACCATCGCCGACCTGCACACGTGCCTGGGCGGCGTCGAGCAAGCGTTGAATGCGCTGGCCGTCAGCGATCAGAATCGGGCTGTCGGCCACGTTGGATGCGGTCGCCACCAGCTGCACGAATGCGGCGGCCTCCAGTGGCTAAGACTCGATGGAGACGGACGCTCGGAGCCGTTGTGGTGGTCGTCGCTGCGGGTGTCCTGGCCACTGCGGTGCTGACCGACCTGCAGGCTCACGCCCGAAATCGTCAGGAACGAACCGACCTTGCTGCCGCACACAAGTTGCTCTCGACCTCAAGATTCGGACTGGCCCTGACGACCCTGGCCAAGGCGTTCAACACCAACCACCGAAACGACCTCCAGGCCTCGGTACTGTCGACGCTCGGCCAACTGGCCACTACCCAGAA
The DNA here is from genome assembly GCA_963717035.1 of uncultured Acidimicrobiaceae bacterium. GTDB lineage: Bacteria > Actinomycetota > Acidimicrobiia > Acidimicrobiales > RAAP-2 > DASXMT01. The sequence goes on from CAVQVK010000048.1 coordinate 33,400, forward strand.
GGCACTGTCCAGCACGACGACGGCTTCGTACCTCAAGGGCCTGGACATCGGGACGCTCCAGGCCTGCCTCGGGGGAGTAGCGAGCTCCCTGCGGCAGATAGCGGCCCACAACAACAACCAGGCGGCCCAGGACATCTCCGCCGTTTCCACGGCCTGTCAGACCCTGGCCGGTGGGACCAGCGGAGGCCTGGTCTATCCCTTCGACTTCCCCGATCCTGACGTGCTGCTGGCCGGGGGTACCTACTTCGCCTATGCCACCAACTCGGTCGCCGGGACCATCCAGATCATCTCGTCCACCGACTTGGTCCACTGGAGCGAGGTGGGGAACGCACTGCCGAGCCTCCCGGCCTGGGCCACTCCAAACGCCACGTGGGCCCCCGGTGTCGTCCAGCTCGGCGGGACCTTCGTCCTCTACTACGCCGCGGTGGTGGCTGGTTCGGGAGGCGGAGAGGAGTGCATATCGGTCGCGACGGCCAGTCAACCCCAGGGGCCGTTCACCGACACCTCGATCTTCCCGCTCGAGTGCCAGTCCACCACCGGTGGTTCCATCGATCCGTCTCCGTTCGTGGACGCCAACGGGAACTTGTACCTGCAGTGGAAGTCCAATGCCGGGGGCGGTCAACCGGCCACGATCTGGTCCCAGCAGCTCAATGCGGCCGGCACCGGATTCGCTCCGTTGACCACGCCGACCCCACTGCTGGTCGCCGACCAGGCTTGGGAAGCCGGCGTGGTCGAAGCCCCTGACCTGGTCACGGTGTCCGGGCGTTACTTCCTCTTCTACTCGGGAAACGACTGGAACAGCGCCCATTACGGCGTAGGGGTGGCCACCTGCAGCGGCCCCCTCGGTCCCTGCACCAAGCCGTCGTCCCAGCCCATTCTGGCTGGTGGCTCGGACATGAAGGGCCCCGGAAGCGCAACGGTATTCGCCGACTCCTCGGGGTCGTTCTGGATGGCCTTTGACGCTTACGCCCCCAACACGGTGGGCTATCCCAACAGCCGGGACTTGTACCTGCGTCGGGTGGATCTCTCGGGCGCCATACCGGTCGTCGAGCCCGCCGGCTAGAGCCGGCGCCTACGGCGGCCGGCTGCGCCTCCCAGCATCTGCTGGTATACCTTCCGCGTGGATCAGTGCCTTTTCGATCCCAAGGAACTGGACCGTTGGCACGACGACGGCTGGTGCGTGCTGGAGGGTCTCATCCCCGCCGCGGAGATCGCCGCGGCCCGGGACGAGCTCGCCTCCTATTTTCCTGATCCGTCGGCTTCTCCGACCGGCACCGTGAGACCCGCCGGCTTAGACGATCCGAGCGGTGACGGCTTCGACATGAGCTGGGACAGCGCCCAAACCAATGTTCCCTTTCGCCGGAAGGGCGCTCAACCGACTCGTGGTGCACGACCGCATCATCGCTCTGGCCGAAGAGCTCCTGGGCACGGACCAGATTCGGCTCTACCAGGGAATGGCCAGCGTGAAGTACTCGGAGGGGCCGGACGACTACGGGCCAGCTGCTCCACGTCGACTACGGGAACCACACGCTGGTAGTGCCCCGAACCGACGTCGGCTACCAGCATCTTGAGCTCTTCGTCTATCTGAGCGACGTGACTCCCGAGACGGCCGCCACCCGGATGGTCTCCCGCCGGCTCACCACCGACATCCCGGTGGAGCGGACCTACCTGAGCTTCACCGACTACGCGCCACTGTATGAATCCGAGGTGCCCGCATCGGGTCGAGCCGGATCGGTTCTCGCCTACCGCCCAGACGTGTTCCACCGAGGGACGTCCCTGTCGGCCGAGGGCTCGGCGCGCTATCTGCTCCATGTCGCCTACAAGCCGGTGGGTACCGACTGGGTCGGGTTCCAATCGTGGCCGGCAGCGGCCGAAGGTGCACCCTGGCACCGGTTCGTGTCGCACGCCACCCTTCGCCAGCTCACCGTGCTGGGCTTTCCCGAGCCGGGTCATCCCTACTGGACCGAGGAGACCCTCAACGGGGTGGCTGCCCGCTACCCGCGGCTGGATATGGCCCCGTGGCGCCAGGCCCTGCCCGAACCCGGCCAGCGGTAGCGGGTGCCAATGGGCGAGCCGGCCGAGGGTCAACCGCTGCGCACCTGGACGCTGACGCGGCGCCAGCTGCTCGGGGGTGGCGTGATGGGCGCGGCCGGGCTGGCCCTGGCTTCCGTCGTACCGTCGGCTGCGGAGGCCAGCGAGCGCGCAGCCGGCACTCCCAGTCCGCCGAGCACACCCACCTCGCCGAGCACACCTCGGACGCCGAGTGCACCTGACGAGCTGACTGTCGACGGCCTGGCCGTGCCGATCGGCCTGAGTCCGAGTGACGTCTGGTTCGCCTGGCAGGTGCGAGACGCCCGGCGCGGGGCACTCCAGAGCGCCTATCGGCGTCCAGGTGTCCGGTCCGGTCGTCGGGTCCGGTCCGGCTCCGACGGTGTGGGACAGCGGGCAGGTCGCCTCGGGCGAGCAGGCCTTCGTGGCCTACGGGGGCCCGCGGCTGGCCTCGGACTCCGCCTATCGATGGACGGTGCGCACGTGGGACCACTCGGGGCACTCCGGACCGAGCTCGCCCCCGTCGGTGTTCGAGACCGGGCTCGAACATGGCGACTGGCGGGCCTCGTGGATCGGTCGGGCAAACAGTGAAGCGGCCGAGCCGGACCAGTACACCTACGCCCGTACCGAGGCCACGTTGCGTCGCTCCGCAATCGTGCGGGCCCGGGCCTACGTCTCGGGCGACCAGCAGTACGAGCTCTACGTGAACGGGACCCGTGCCGGCAAGGGCCAGGCGTACAGCTATCCGGACTCGATGTACTACGAGACCCTCGACGTCACCGGACTCCTCCGTCCGGGAGCCGCCAATGCGGTGGGAATCGTGTCCAGTTGGCAGGGACCGACCAAGGGACACCCGGCCGGTCGTCCCGGGGTGATCGCGCAGATCGCCGTCCACTACCCCAATGGGCATGTCCAACTGATCACCACCGACGGCTCGTGGCGCGGGCGCAAGGGTGCGTGGCTGCCCGGTAGGCAGCGGGACCTCGAGGGTGACCTGGTCGACTTCACCGAGAACATCGACGGGCCCGATCAACCTGTCGGCTGGGACCTCCCCGGCTTCGACGACCGGCTCTGGTCGCCGGCGGTCGTGCTCGGACGGTCGCACACCAAGCCGTGGACCCATCTCGTGTCGGTGCGCACCCGCATCGTGGAGGAGCCGGTTCGTCCGGTCTCGCTCACCACGCTCCCCTCCGGCGCGGTGGTGGCCGACTTCGGAAAGGTCTACGCCGCCGTACCCACGGTGGCGTTCCATCAGGGAGTGCCCGGTCGCGTGGTGACCATGCGGGCCGGCTATCTGCTCGACGAACCGGTGGCCGGACAACCGTTCGCTGGGGTACCCGGCCAGGTCTCGACCGAGCACGGCACCCAGCACACCGACATGAGCTACAGCTACGTCCAGCGTGGGGGAGCTGAGCAGTTCCACCCGTTCGACTATCTCGGGTTCCGCTACTTCCAGATCGACGATCCGGGAGAGGAGCTCGCCCCCGAGGACGTGGTGGCCCGGACCCGCCATACGTCGCTTCCCCAGCAGCCCGCGGCCACCTTCTCGTCGGATGAGCCGATCATCGACGCCGAGTTCGACCTGGGACTGCATTCAGCGATGTTCACCGCGCAAGAGCAGTTCCTCGACACGCCGACGCGGGAGAAGGGCCCGTGGCTGTTCGACGGTTTCAACGAGTCGTGCACGGCCATGGCGACGCTCGGCGAGCAGAACCTCTCCCGGAAATCGCTGGTCGAGTTCGGCCAGTCCCAGTCTCGCTACTGGCCCAGCGGGGCCGTCAACAAGATCTATCCGACCGGGCTCGGCGCCCTCGACATCAACGAGTCCACCGAGATCTATGCCGAATGGGTGTGGCAGTACTGGATGCACACGGGGGACCGAGCCCTCTTGGCCAGCGTGTACGGGGTGCTCCGCCGGATCGCCGACTACGTCCTGCGGGCCGTCTCGCACCGGACGGGCCTGGTCACGTCGCTGCCTTCGACCAACGTCTACTACGACTATCCGGTCGTCACCCGCCTGAACGTCCTCGGGGTGAACGTCTTTCGCCGGACCGCCGATGTGGCCGAGGCCCTGCAGCGGCCGGTCGGTGAGATCGCCGCCCAACGCCGCCGGCAAGCAGCCCTGACCGCTGCGGTGAACCGCCGGCTGTCCCGCTGCCGACGGCACCTACGTCGACGGTCTGACGAGCGACGGCACCCCCACGCCGACGGCATCGCAGACCGCCAATGCCTGTGCGGCCTTCTATGACGTGGTGCCGGCTCGGAACCGTGGGGTCGTAGCCCGATACGTCAGCAGCCTCGGCATGCAAGCCCCACCCCAGTTGGCCGCCGAGGTGCTGGGCACGATGGCCCTCGCCGGTCTGCATGCCGACCTCGTCACCCGCCTGACCGACGCTTCGACGGACGGCTGGGCCAACATCTTGGCCCGGGGGGCCACGTTCACCTGGGAGGTGTGGAACCCCTCGGATCTGATCGGGGACAGCATGTCCCACGGATGGGGCTCCAACGTGGCCGTCCAGATCCAGCGGTCGCTGCTGGGTGTTCGTCCCACCGCCCCCGGCTTCGCCGCCTTCGACGTCTCCCCGCCGGTCGCCGGCCTGGCCAGGGCCAGCGGTTCGGTGCCCACGCCGCGCGGGGCGATCACCGTTTCCTGGAGCCGGCCCACCGTGGCCGATGCGCGCTTCTCGCTCGACGTCGATGTGCCGCCCAACAGCGTCGCCACCATCGCCGTCCCGGCCGACCGGGTCGACGCCGTCACCGAAGGTGGGGGGCGCGTCGATCGAGCGAAGGGCGTCCGATCTGTCCGGGCGGCGGGAGGTGTCGCCCATCTCGAAGTGGGTGCCGGCTCCTACAACTTTCAGACTGCGCCCGTCTCCTGAGGGGATCGTCCTAACCGGCAATCGGCCCAAATTGATCTCGGCGATGCTCGTCCTCGGCCGCGCCGCTGCGGCCTCACCATCGTGAATCGCAGATGCGTCAGCATCACTCGGCGACGGTGACCAGCCCGGGCAAGAGGATGGCCACTAACCCGTCACCGTGAGCGTGGATCCACTTGGGGCTACTCGGATCCCGGCCGGTGAGAAGTCGAACCTCGGGGGCGTTGACGTACGGCAACGACGCCGCCCCCACCAGCACGTAGTACAGGATCTCGCTGTCTATGGGTGCAGCAATGCCGGCGACACGAAGCATTTGCCAGGCGGGCCTGATGCCTTCGAAAAACGGCCTTACGTGGGTTTCGGTCATCCACGTCAAGCGGTCGCTGTCCGCCGTGCCCTCATGCACCATGATCTGGTTGAGTTCAGGGTGCTCGGCTGCAAATCTCACAAACCGACGAATTCCATCGGCAACGGCCTCGGCGACTTGAGGAACATCGAACCCGGTCAGATCGCCGGGGATCCCGTCATCCAACGCCTCCCCCAACAGCCCGAAGAGGTAGTCCACCGCCGCGGTCCACAGCGCCTCTTTCGACTCGAAGTGATAGTTGATCTGCGGCTGGTGCGCCTCGACCCGCCGCGCGATCGCACGCGTCGAGGCACCGTCGAAGCCCTTGAGCCCGAACTCGACCAGCGCCGACTGCAGCAGATCCTCTCGGATATCCGTCCTGGCCCGGCGGACCCGGACCTTGGTCTCCACTTGGGGTTTGCGTGGCATCAGTCCGGAGCCTATTCTATTATCACTCGATAGTTAGTGGACGAAAGTTGAGGGGCCATGGGTGGCGGTGAGCCTACAAGTGAAGACAACGGCCGGTCGTCGGTGGCACTGCTACCCCTCTCGAAGGATCCCTTCCAGGCGCCGACGGAGCGAGACATGCTGCCCTCGGAGCGGCGCCTGTTCGTACGGACTCACCGGACCTGCGTCTTCGGCTACGGCCGCCAGTCGGATGGTCCGGCCATGTCCGTCGTCTACTACGTCCCTGCGGAGAACGACGACCTGCTCGTGTCGACCATGGCCGATCGGGCCAAAGCCAAAGCCGTAACCCGGAACGGCAAGATCAGTCTCTGCATCCTCGACGAGACCTGGCCCTTCGCCTACCTGCAGGTCTATTGCGACGCAGTGATAGACGACGACGGCGAGGCTCTGGTCGACGTCATGATGGCGGTGGCCGAACGCATGTCGGGTGAGCCATTGGATCCAGAGCTGCGCCCAATGGTCAAGACCATGGGAGAGGAAGAAGGCCGGGTCCTGGTGCGCTGTCGGCCCTATGCGACTTTCGTGACGCCACCTCGACATCTTCACCGCAACGACCAGGAGGAGCCGCTGACCCACTGGGTCTCTGCGTCGATGCCTTGGGATGCTTCCGACACTCCGGACAAAACTTGACGTTCCGATTCGCCAACGTGGAGGGCCGCTCCGCGCTTGTTGATTCCGATGGCCACTGGTTCGACGCGTCGAGGGCAAGCCACGGCGCTATAAGTGCCGACCCGATGGGCGCATGGCTTCAGCTCGATGAACTACACCGAGCGGCCAGCGCCATCGCGGAGGCGGTGCCGGTCGGGATGATCGGCGAAGCCGACGTCCGGCCGCCGATCCCCTCGCCCCGGAGCGTGTTTGCCGTCGGGCTCAACTATCAGTCTCATGCCGACGAGTCCAAGATGACGTTGCCGAAGGCGCCGCTCATCTTTACGAAATTTCCGAGCTGTCTGGCCGGCCCCACCGACCCAGTCATCCTGGGTGGCAGCACGGACGACTACGAAGCAGAGCTCGTGGTCGTGATCGGCCGCGGGGGTCGCAACATCTCGAACCAGGACGCGTGGCACCACGTAGGCGGGCTGACCGTCGGCCAGGACATCTCCGACCGGGCCTTGCAGTTCGCGGCCGAGCCCGCCCATTTCGATCTGGGCAAGTCCCGGGACACGTACGGACCGATCGGCCCGGTTGTCGTCTCCACTGACTCGTTCGCCGACCCCAGTGACCTTCTGATCACCTGTGACGTGAACGGTGAGCGACGTCAAGAGGATCGCACCTCGAATCTGATCTTCGACATCCCGACCCTGATCAGCTACCTGTCCAGCATCCTCACCCTCAATCCCGGGGATCTCATCTTCACCGGCACGCCTGAAGGTGTCGGCGCCGCAAGTCTTCGGTTCCTCGGCGACGGGGACATGATCACCACGACGGTCGAAGGTATCGGCACCCTGACCAACCAGTGTCGGGCACCCAAGGGGGCAGATCGATGACCATCGACAGCCCGGCCGGCCGGCCGTCGAGCTGAGGAGCACGTCATGGCCCTGCACCAACTTGCGTCGATCACGATCGGTGTCCCCAACGTTGAGGAAACCTCTCGGTACTACGCCGAATTCGGGCTCACCCGAGACGGCAATTGCTTTTCGACCATTGACGGCGGCGAGCAATTCCGGATCGTCGAGAGTCCCAGCCGCCGGCTGATCGAGTTGTGCATCGGGGCCGACGACGCCGACGACCTGGACCGGGTCGCCGACCAACTGGCGCGACTCGGTGTCGCCAGCGACCGCGGCCCTTCCTGTATCAGCTCGGTCGAGATCCAGAGCGGCGTTCGGGCTGTGATCAAAGTGCTGCCCCGGATGACACAAGATCCCGCTTCGATCGGGGCGTACAACGGGCCCGGCCGGGCCGAACGAACGAACCATCGGGCACCAGCCGTCCTGCGCGGAGATCCGATCCGACCCCGCAAACTGGGTCATGTCGTCATCGGCACTCCCGGACTCGAATCCTCGCAGCGCTTCTTTACCGACGGTATCGGATTCAGGATAAGCGACGAAGTCACTGGGATCGCCGCCTTCATGCGGTGCTCCACAGACCATCACAACCTGCTGATCCAACCCTCTCCAGTGCCGTTCCTTCACCACACGTCCTGGCAGGTAAACGATGTCGACGACGTTGGCCGTGGAGCCATGCGAATGCTCGAGGGTCACCCCGAGCGGCACACGTGGGGGTTGGGCCGTCACTTCATAGGGTCCAACTTCTTCTGGTACCTGCGAGACCCAGCCGGCAATTTCTCCGAGTACTACTCGGACATGGACACCATCACCGACGACCAACTGTGGACACCGGGAAAATGGGAGCCGTCGCTCGGCGCCCTGTATGCGTGGGGCCCCGACGTACCCGCCTCCATGCTGGAGCCCGACGACCTCGCCGACCTGATGACGGCGTCGCATCGGAGCTGACGCCGGTCAGCAGACGCGGTCGTCGTGACTGAAATGATTCGGGCTGACGCCTATCTGGCTGGGATTGTCGCGTTGTGCCGGTCCCCTCGAACGCGCCAGTGAAAAGACGGATCGTCCATAGTTGGGACCCCGAATCGGTTGTTGCGCCGTATCCCACGCGGGACTATTATCACCTGATACTTAGCGCCAGGGGGTGGCCGCATGACTGAGGGAGGGGGAACGGCTCCATGACCAGAGCCATCGTCGACGGGATCCTCAATGGCGGGGTCTACGCTCTCATGGCCGCGGGTCTGACCCTCATCTTCGGCGTGATGGACATCATCAACTTCGCCCAGGGCACCTTCGTGGTCCTCGGTTCGTACCTCAGTTACGTGCTCCTGACTCGGGCCGGGATCGGGCTCTTCCTCGGGCTATTCATTACCGTCCCGGCACTGTTCGTGATCGGGATCGGGATCGAGTGGGCTTTCATGCGCCGCATCCAAGAGCGTGACCGAACGGCGATGTCCGTCCTGGTTACCTTCGGGGCGGCCACCGTGATCGAAGGCGCGCTGATCCTCGGCTTTGGGTCGGACTTCATCCAGCTGCAGGCTTCGTATGTCAACACTTCATTCGATGTATTCGGGCTCTACCTTCCCGAGATCTACGTGTACGGCTTCATCCTGGCCGTCGGCTCGCTGGCGGCCCTGTATGGGGTCCTGTACTGGTCGAAGTTCGGGCGAAGCATGCGTGCTACACAGCAGGATCGCGCCGCGGCCCGACTTGTCGGGATCAACGTGAAGCGGGTCTCGACGATCACCTTTGGGATCGGAGTCTGCGTCACCGCCGTAGGGGGGATGGTCTTCGGGGCGACGAACACCTTCAATCCCAACTCCGGCGCCGACATCATCTCCCTGTTGTTCGCCATCGTGATCCTCGGCGGCTTGGGCAGCATGGGCGGGGCTCTGGCCGCCGCCGTGTTCATGACTGTCATCGAGGCCATCGTGAGCACCGCCTGGACACCCGTTTGGGCGCCGCTGACCTTCTACGTGGCCATGGTGCTGGTTCTCGCCATCAGGCCCGAGGGGATCTTCGGGCGCCGTGCGGCCAGGGCCCAGTGAGGCTCCACGCGCCGGCCCGGAGAAGCCCGGATGCTCGCTCGGTCGAGATTGGGCGGTCGGCCGAGCCGGGAGGGCACTCGGGACGAGACCGGGCCCTACGGGCAGCAGGGGTGTGGGGCGTCCTACTGATCTCCGTCGTCTTTCCCTTGGTGGTGACAAACCCGACGTCGACGTCAATCGCCGTGTTCACCTTGGTGTTCGTTGCGTCAGCCTCTGCCTGGAATGCCTTCAGTGGCTATTCGGGTTACATCTCGCTCGGCACCGGGGTGTTCTTCGGGTGTGGGGCGTACACCTTGGCCATCGTCGCGCAGGACCTGCACATGCAAGGTGGCTATTCGGTCTTCGCCCTGGTGCCGCTGGGAGGGGTCGTGGCCGCGATCGCCGCGATCCCAGTCGGCTGGATCGCGCTGCGCACTCGCAAGCACACATTCATCGTCATCACCATTGCTCTCTTCTTCATCTTCCAGTTGCTGGCGTTCAATCTCGGGTTCACCCAAGGAGCGCTCGGCATTGCCACGCCGACACCATCGTGGAACGCGGCGACGTACAACGACCGCTTCTACTACGTGGCCCTGGTGATCGTGATCTTCGCGGTATTCGTGTCCTGGGCGATACGGCGGTCACGCTACGGGCTGCAGCTGCTGGCCATACGCGACGACGAGGACCGGGCCCTGAGCTTGGGCGTCCGGGTCGGTTCGGTCAAGCTTTCGGCGTTCGTCATCTCGGCTGTACCAATCGGCATGGCGGGAGCGCTGTACGCGTACTTCCTCGGGCAGGTCTACCCGCAGTTCGCCTTCGACCCGACGTTCGACCTCACCCTGGCTCTGATGGTGTTCCTCGGCGGCGCCGGGACGGTCTCGGGGCCGATCCTGGGTGCCTTGCTCGTGGAGCCCGCCCAGCAGTACTTCACCTTCGGGTTCGCCAGCGGTGGGCTCTTCTTCGTCGTCTACGGCGTCTTGTTCCTGGTGGTCATCCTCTTCCTGCGGCGAGGGCTCATCCCGACCGGGCGGGACCTGCTCGCCTACTTCCGGGTCCGCCGACAGCGCCAGGCCTCCGTGGCGGTCGCCGTGACCGGTGGTGGGGACCGCGGGGACCGGAGAGAGGCAGCCACCGCCTTTGTGAGCGAGGGCGCGGTCGGGGCGGGAGACGAGCCGTGACCGCCCTTCTCGAGGTGGAGGGCGTCTCGAAGGCCTTCGGCGGAGTCCAGGCTCTATCCGAGTGCTGTCTCGAGGTCCCGGAGGGTTCGATCTCCGGATTAATCGGCCCCAATGGCTCGGGTAAGACGACCCTGTTCAACGTGATGACCGGTTTCGAACGGGTCACCGAGGGGGAGGTCCGGCTTCGCGGCCACCAGATCGTCAACAGCCGTCCCGACCGGATCTTCCGCCAGGGCATTGGGCGGACCTTCCAACTCACGAGGATCTTCTCCCGCCTCACGGTGATGGAGAACATGCTGGTGGCCACGCAGCGCCAGGCGCAGTCGGTCCGCAACCTCGTGGCCAGAGCCGGCTCGACGGTGGAACGGCGCCGGGCGTGGGAACTCCTGGAGTTCGTTGGGATCACCCGTCTGGCCGAAGAGTTGGCCGGCAACCTCTCCTATGGCCAGCGCAAGCTCCTGGAGCTGGCCTATGTGCTGATCGCCGACCCCGCGGTCATCCTGTTGGACGAGCCGGCCGGGGGGGTGAACCCCTCGCTCATCACCCACATCGCCGATCGGATCCGGGAGCTCAACCGGGGAGGTAAGACCTTCCTCGTTGTGGAGCACAACATGGAGCTGGTCATGAGCCTGTGCGATCGGGTGACCGTCATGCACCAGGGGAGGTCGATACTGTCGGGTCCTCCCGAGATCGTGCGTTCCGACAGCCGGGTCCTCGACGCCTATTTGGGAACCGTGCTCGATGACGAGGAGGCCTCCCCGATGATGGCGCCCGCGGTGCCGAGGACGCACGAGATCAACGGGACGGGAGCCCCGGGCACCGCGTTGGGTACTGGGCCGTCCGGGGATCCCGAACAGGGTCCGCTTCTCGTGCTGGACGGAGTCGTCGCAGGGTATGGCGGCGGGGACGTGCTGCACGGGGTGTCCTGCACGGTGCCCGCCACTGGCATCACGTGCATCGTCGGACCCAACGGCGCTGGAAAGTCAACGCTGCTGGCCACGATCAGTGGGGTCCTGCGACCTCGCCTCGGAGAAATCAGCTTCCACGGCGAGTCCCTGGTCGGTAAGAACCCCCGTGAGGTACTGGACCGTGGCATCGTGCAGGTTCCCCAGAACCACAGCCTGTTCCCGGAGATGACGGTCAGGGAGAATGTCGAACTGGGCGGGTTCCGGCTCAGGGACAAGGCTCTGCTCCGCCAGCGGCTCGAGGCGGTTGAGGACCTGTTCCCGATCGTGGCCCAGCGAGCCAAGGACAGAGCCGGGAGCCTCTCGGGCGGTCAGCAGCGGATGGTCGAGTTCGCCGCGCTGCCTCATGCTTGACCCTACCCTCGTCGTGCTGGACGAGCCGTCGATGGGGCTCGACCCGAAGTCGGCCAAGCTCGTCTTCGAGACGGTCCAGCGCGTGAATCGCCAGGGAAGGACAATCCTGATGGTGGAACAAAATGCCAAGGCCGGGCTCCGGATGAGCACCGATGGCGTGGTGTTGGAGAACGGGATGGTGCGCCTGTTCGGCACGGGGCAAGAGGTGCTCGAGCACCCCGAGATCGGTGCGTTGTATCTCGGGGGGACGCTCGGCGAGACCTCTACGAGGTAGCTCGGCCCTGGGGCGGGATTCCCAACGGAGCGACTGGTTGTCTCGGAGTCGACGATTGCATCGGTCGGGCCCTCTCGTTATTATCACTCGATAGTTATCACCTGATACTTAATGACGGAATTGTCAGCAAAGGATCAAAAAGGGGGGTCGGTATGACGAGGACAAAGGCGGTCCGGTGGCGCATCGTGACCACAGCGGCCATAGCGGTCGTCGGGCTCAGCGTGTGGGGGAGCGGTTCGTCTTCGCGTCGAGCGTCGGCGCCAAACAGCCGTCCGGACAGCCCATCGTGATCGGCGCCTCCCTTTCGCTCTCAGGAGACTTCGCGGCAGACGGAACGGCGTTTCAGCGGGGCTATGAGCTGTGGGCCCACGACGTCAACAGCCATGGGGGGCTCTTGGGCCGGCCGGTAAAGCTCGACATCGTCTCGGACAACAGCTCGCCGACCCAAGTGGTCACCAACTACCAAAAACTGATCTCCTCGGACCACGTCGACCTTGTGTTCGGGCCGTTCTCGTCGTTTCTCACGGTGCCCGCGATCAAGGTCGTGGCCCGCTACGGCGACGCCCTGTTCGAAGGGGCAGGAGGGGGTCCCAGTGTGTTCGCCCTGAATTCGCGCAATGTGTTCAACCCGGGCCTGCCCCAGATCAACGCCATTGTGCCGTTTGCCAATTGGATCGCGTCACTACCGGCTGGCACTCGGCCCAAGACTGCCGCTTACCCGACCAGTAACGACCCGGTCACCTCCGCGGCGTCGGCGAAGGTCCAACATGTTCTCGAGGCTGCCGGCGTGAAGACGGTCTACGCCAAGACCTTTCCCGCCGAAGTCAGCGAGTTCGCCCCCATCGCCGACCAGGTGGCCCTGGCCAAGCCGCAGGTCGTGCTGTTGGGTTCGGTCGATGTGCCGAGTACCGCCGCGTTTATGCAGGCGTTCATTCAGCAGCACTTCAACCCTGATGTGCTCTTGGCCGCGGGCGGCCCTGACCAGGGAGCTGCCTTCGTGAACGCCGTCGGGCTCCCCAACACGGAGGGTGTCATGGTCCCCGGTGGCTGGTATCCCGGCTATCAGAACGCGGAGAGCCTGAAGATGGTGCGGGACTACGTGGCCCAGTACGGGGGAAGCCCATCGGACGTCAATGCCGACGTCGCCGAGGGTTACTCCGTCGGGCAGGTCGCCGCCCAGGCCGTGACGGCGACCCACAGCCTCAACAACACAAAGCTCATCAGGTACCTGCACAGCGGCGTCACGCTCCAGACCGTGCAAGGCCCGGCCAAGTTCGACTCCGTGGGTAGGAACACCAAGGCCATTGCCTTCGTCTTCCAGTGGCAGCACGGTAAGTACGTGCAGGTCCTCCCCACTACGGCCAAAGGTTCCGTCCCGGTCGAGTACCCCAAGCACCACTGGGGATCCGGGTGAGCAACTGGAACTATGCCGACGTCTTCGAGGCGGTGGCCGACGTGTTGCCCGACGCCCCCGCCCTGACCCACGGGAACCGGACGCAGACATGGGGCGAGACGGATCGGCGGGCTGATGGCTTGGCCCGCACGTTCCTCGACCTGGGGGTGCACCCGCAGGACAAGATGGCTCTCTATCTGCACAACTGCTCCGAATACCTCGAGGCTTCCTTCGCCGCCTTCAAGGTGGGGCTGGTTCCGGTCAACACGAACTACCGGTATGCCGATAACGAGCTGGTGTACCTGTGGAGCAACGCCGACGCGGTGGTCGTGGTGTTCCATGGGCTCTTCGCCGAGCGCATCGAGGGTCTCCGCGCCCGCGTCCCGAAGGTGAGGAGCTGGCTGTGGGTCGACGACGGGTCGGGACCGTGCCCCGCCTGGGCCACGCCGTACGAGGATGCCGCGGTCGCGGGGGACGGCAACCGGACGTGGCCGCCCTGGGGGCGCAGCGGGGACGACATCTGCATGCTTTACACCGGTGGGACCACCGGGATGCCCAAAGGCGTGATGTGGCGCCAGGACGATCTGTTCGCCCGCATGAACGAGAACAGCTTGCACCGCTACGCCGAGGCCAACGGGCTCGCCGGCATCCGAGCCGACCTCGAGGCTTACGGGCCGGGGGCGACGATGATGCCCGCGTGCCCGCTGATGCACGGGACGGGTTGGTTCACGGCCCTCGAGTGCCTGAGCGAGGGAGGGCGTGTGGTCACCTTGACGTCGCGCGGACTCGACCCCGACGATCTGCTCGACACCGTCGAGCGGCAGAAGGTGAACTGGCTGGTCATCGTGGGCGACGCCTTCTCCAGGCCCATACTTGGGGCCCTCGATGAGCACCGAGGGCGCTGGGATATCTCGAGCCTGGTCGGCATCATCTCGTCGGGCGTCATGTGGAGCAAGGAAGCCAAGAAAGGCCTATTGGGGCACCACCCCACCATGGTCCTGATGGACGCGTTCTCCTCGTCCGAGGCGCTGGGCATGGGCTCGTCGGTGTCGTCGGGGAGCTCGGCTGTCCATACCGCCGAAATTCACCCTCGGCTCCGATGTGCAGGTGCTCGGCCCGGACGGCCACGCAGTAACGCCGGGCTCCGGTCAGATCGGAGTCCTCGCCATTGGAGGCCGCAACCCCCTCGGCTACTACAAGGACGACGCCAAGACCAATGAGACGTTTAGGACCTACGACGGCATCCGCTACTCCGTTCCTGGTGACTACGCCACGGTCGGCGAGGACGGGAAGATCCAGCTGCTGGGGCGGGGTTCGGTGGTGATCAACACCGGAGGCGAGAAGGTCTTCCCTGAAGAGGTGGAGGAGGTCGTGAAGACCTTCCCGGGCGTCGCCGACGCCGTGGCTGTCGGCGTCCCCAACGAGCGGTTCGGCGAGGAGGTGGTGGTGGCGGTGGAACTGAGCCATGCAAGCGACGCGGCTTCGGCGACAGCCGAACAGATCAAGGCCTACGGGCGCGAGCGGTTGGCCGCCTACAAAGTCCCACGCCGGATCCACTTCGTCGACTCGATCGGCCGCTCTCCGTCAGGCAAGGTGGACTACAAGCGGCACCGTGACCAGGCGATTGCGTGGTCCACGTCGGATGAGTCAACCCCTCCCCACGTCAGGGATTAACACCACCGTCTGGGCCATCGCTCTGACGTCGGTCCCGATAATTACTGACCTATCGGTCCATAACTGTGTAGTCGAATCTGCGTTCTGCGGCCGCCGGTCAATGTGGCCGCGGCTACTTGCGCTCAGGTGCACCGGACAAATGCTGGGGTCAATCGGATCCGGCGTGGTGAGCCGCGCACCGGGCTGCTCGCTCGAGCATCACCGTTCGTTCCTGACTATTTCTCGTAAGGGCAGCCGCGCGCAGGAAGTATTGACGTGCGTCGTCGTGATTGCCGGCGCTGCAGGTGAGATCGCCTGCGACAGCCGGGAGGAGGTGGTAATCCCGCATTGCGGCCAGGTCGAGCAGTGGGAGCACGAGATCGAGTCCGGCTTGGGGCCCGAATGCTCGACCGGTGGCGACGGCCCGGTTGAGCTCCACCACCGGCGATGGATTGATCTGTGCGAGCCCGTCGTAGAGCGCGGCGATGCGCGGCCAGTCGGTGTCGGCCGCGGTCCTGGCCCGAGCGTGACAGGCGGCGATCGCGGCTTGGAGCGCGTACGGTCCGGCGGTTCCGTGTAACTGGTCAATCCGATCGATCAGAGCGAACCCGCGACGGATCAGCAATTGGTCCCAACGGGTTCTGTCCTGATCCATCAGGAGCACCGGCTCCCCGTTCGGGCCGACCCGGGCGACGAGGCGGGAAGCCTGGATTTCGATCAGGGCCAGGAGGCCGAGCGTTTCGCTGTCGTTCGGGGTCAGGTTGGCGAGCATCCGGCCCAGCCGAAGTGCTTCGTCGCAGAGGTCGTTGTGGATCCAGCGCTCGCCGCTCGTCGTCGCGTATCCCTCGTTGAACACGAGATAGACGACCTCACGGACGGCGTCAAGGCGCGCCGGACGCTCGGTGGGACCGGGAAGTTCGAACCGGATGTTGGCCGCGGCCAGGGTGCGTTTGGCCCGAACGATGCGCTGCGCGATCGTCGACTCGGACGCCAGAAAGGCTCGGGCGACCTCTGCGGTACCGAGGCCGCAGAGCAGCTTGAGCGTCAAGGCGGAGCGAGCGTCGGGCGACAGGATCGGGTGGCACGACATGAAGATCAAACCGAGGAGATCGTCGGCGAGATCGCCGTCGACCATGTGGTCGAAGTCTGGTTCGCCGTCCTTCCGCACAGTGGCGGCCACCAGCTGATACTTGCTCCGCTGGGTGTCGCGTCGTCGGATTCGGTCGACGGCGAGGAATCGGGCGGTTGTGTTCAACCATGCCGCCGGGTTATTGGGGATGCCGTCTCGCCGCCATTTCTCGATGGCGGCGACGAACGTGTCCTGGGCGAGCTCTTCGGCCGTGTCGATGTCGCCGACGAGCCGGGCTAGACGGGCGACGACACGAGGTGACTCGACACGCCACACCGTCGCCAGCGTGGTGGGGAGGTCGGTGGCTTCCATGACGGTGTGGCGGTCGAGTGGGGCCCGGGGACTACTGGAAGTCGGACTCTTCCATGACCCGGCGGACATCGACCCGTTCCACGCCGACGAGCAGGGCGAACTTGCGGGCGTGCTCGATCGCTTCCGCCAGCGAGCGGACATCGAGGATGGCGAAACCGGCGATCAACTCCTTGGCTTCGGCGAACGGGCCGTCGATGACTCGTACGTTTTTGTCAGCGATCTCGAGCCGGGCGCCCTCGGAGCTCGGGGCGACTCCTTCGCCGGTGAGCAACACGCCGGACATGGCCGTTTCCTGCATGTACTGGCCGATCGCCGCTTGCTCTTCCGGTGAGGGACGAACGCCGTCCTCCATTGCCTGGGTTTCGTAGTGCATCACCATGTATCGCATGGTCGGTCTCCTTGTGGTGAGGTCGGCTCACGGCCTCTGGTGGCTGTGGGCTCTGGAGTAGTGCCGTTCGGGTCCCCTGGATTTCGACACAGGCGACAGGATTTTCCCGACCAATTTCGGAACTGCGATCGCAAACGAGGAGCAGGGCGGCTTGCGAGCGCCGGCAAACTATCGTCGATCCCACGCCCGGGCGGTGTGGACGCGCATATCCTCAGCCAGCTGGCCGAGCTGTCGGGTCATCTCCTCGGGGTCCGCATGACCCCACTTGCCGTGGCCGGGCAGCACCCAGGAGAATCGGGCCACCCCGGCCAGTCGGGCCATCGACGCCGTGAGCGCCGTCCATGAATACCATGTGGCTGACCCGAACACGTCGAGACCCGCTCGCTCCTCGTTCCAGGACAGCGAGTCGCCGGTGAACAGATGGCCCCGGTCGTCTTCGAACACCACGCTGCCGCGGGTATGGCCGGGCACCGGAATGGCCCGCACGCCCGGAGCCACCACGGCGATGTCGTCGCCGCGCAGTAGGTCGGTGGCGTAGGGAGCGGCGTCGGCGTCGGCCTCATGGATCCACACCCGGGCCCCGAACCGTTCGGCGTAGCGGTCGGCGTCGGCCACGTCGTCCCGGTGGCTGAGCAGCACGTGGGCCACCCCGCCCAGTTCGGCGACGCCGTCGACCAGCCGTCGTGTGTAGCGAGGCGAGTCGATGAGCAGGTTTCCCTCCTCGCGGACGACGAGGTAGCTGTGGGCCCCGAAGGAGGCCTCGTCGTTGTACCCACACAGGTACACGTCGTCGGTCAGCCGCCACGGGAACACTCCTGGTGGCGACCGTAGGCGGCTCCGGGTGCCGATCGACTGGGTCGGACAGGCCAAGGCGGCCCGCCACATGGCCGCCTCGTCGTCGGGTCCCGACGGCTGGCGAACGACCACCGACAGGCCCTCGTCATCGGCGGCGATCAGTCCGGGAGCGTAATGGCGGGCCACGTCGCAGGCGATGCAACGGGTGTCGGCGTACCACTCCCCAGCCACGCCGTCAGGGTGTCTCTGGTCCAAGCGAGCCACGTCACGACTCTATCGGTCACCACTTCCGATCAGCCGACGCTGGCGATGGGTGGCGCTCCCCGGTCGGTTGTTCTCTGCGGCGCCGGGCCCGGAATGAGTGGAGAATCGGCCAATGCCTCCGCCACTTGGCCCCAGGCCCCCGTGATCGCCAACCGCGCCCCCAGGGCCGTGACGTAGTGGTCCAGACCGACCAGGACCCGAGTGCCGACCGGGTCGAGTGTTCTCAGGGCGGAGACGTCGAGAACCACGCCGCTGCACTGGGAGCAGCCGATCTGGTCGATCTGCACCTCGAGCGCGGCGATGGAGGTCCCGTTCAGCTCGCCGGTGAGGGTCAGGACGCAGAGCGAGGCCGTGCTGGCGAACTCCACGGTCAGGACCGCACCGTCCGTATCAACCAGGGTCAAGGGATAAGCCACTCGCTACTTGACGGCCGTAACTCGTTGGAAGCTCCCGCCACCGAAGCTGTTGGTCGATGAATTGGTGCTCGAGGAGGGGACGGCCTGGGACAGATCGGCCAAGACCACCATCATGTTCGCCGAGATCCCCGACGTGATCTGGGTATAGCGGGCTCCGACCACGCCGACCGTGACCTTCCTCCGCACCGGATTGCCGGCCACCAGGACCACGACGGAGGAGTCGTGGGTGCCCCCCGTGCTCACCGCCGAGGTGGGGACGGCCAGGGCGTGGTCCACCTGGCGCAGTACGACCTGGACCTGGGCCGTCGAACCGGCGGCGATGCCGTGGGACCCCGGGGCGAGGGCCACGATCAATGGGTAGGTGTCGCCCGAAGCGCTGGTGTTCACCGGGCCGACCCGAGAGACGGTGCCGGCCAACGTGCCCGTGGTCCCGTTGACGGTGACCGATGCTGCGTCGCCCACGTGCACCGCCGCCGCCTGGGAGCTGGGGAGCGAAGCGGTGACGGCGTAGGCGTCGGTGTTGATGATGGTGATGGCGGCGCTGGCCGAGCCCGCCGTCACCGACTGGCCGGCGGCCAGGCCGACCGAGGCGATGACTCCGGCGATCGGGCTCGTGAGCTGGGCGTCGGCCAACGACTGCTGGGCCTTGATGAGCGCAGCCTGATCCGAGTAGATCGCGGCCTGGTCGGTAGCCAACTGCTGAGCACTGTCGTGGGCGGCGCTCGGTGCGCTGGCGGCGGGGGAGGCGTGGCCCGGATTCGCTCCCGCACCGTTGGCGCCGGTACCGCCGGTCGGTGTGGTGGTCGTTGTCGTGGTCGTGGACCCGGACGATGCGTCCTCTGACCACTTGGCCTGATCGGCCGACAGCTTCAGTTGAGCTGATGACACGTCCTGTTGCAGCGTCGTGGTGTCCAACGAGGCGAGCAGTTGCCCGGCCGCAACGGTCTGGCCCACGGCGACGTTCACCGCCGATACGGTGCCCGAGACCTGAAAGTTGGCCGTCGCTTTGTTCACCGGGGCAACGGTGCCGGTCACGCTCAACGTCTGCTCCACCGTCGCCGTGGTGGACAGCGCCGTCCGGTAGCCACCCGCTCCCGAGGCCCCGGTGGCGACGACGACGATCGCCACCACGACCCCGGCCAGGGTCAAACCGGTGGCGGCGAGGATCGGGGGACGGCGAGACCAGGTCATGCTCATTCGCTCCGGAGGGCGTCGATGGGAGCCAGCCGGGCTGCTCGGGAGGCGGGATAGACCCCGAAGACCAGACCGATGGCGATGGCGACCACCACCGCCCCCGCGCTGGCCAGTGCGGAGAGGGTGATCGGATACCCGATGGCGTGGGGCAGCAACGCGGCACCGAGCACGGCGAGCAGCGCGCCCAGAGCGCCGCCGGAGAGGCCGAGCACCGAGGCCTCGAGCAGGAACTGACGACGGATGAGGGGTGGGGTGGCTCCGAGGGCCTTTCGGAGCCCGATCTCCCGAATGCGTTCGGTCACCGACACCAGCATGATGTTCATGACGCCGATCCCTCCGACCAGGAGTGAGATGCCGGCCACGCCACCGAGCAGGACGGTCAGCGTTCGATCGACCGAGGTGGCGGTCGAGACGAGCGAGGCCTCGGACGCAATGGTGAAGTCGGCGTTGGCCGGCGACGTGATCCCGTGCAGCGCCAACAGCTCGTTGTCGGCCTCCTGGTAGGCGGCGGTGAGGGTGGCGCTCGAGGGGGACTGGATCAGGATCGAGCTGAGCGACGTGGTGCCGAAGAGGCGCTGGGAGGCTGTGCTGATGGGCACGATGACCTGGTCGTCCTGGTTCCCGGTGGTCCCCGACGAGGAGGAGCCCACCGAGTTGAGCACCCCGATGACGGTCATGGGGACGCCGTTCACGTTGACGGTCTGGCCGACCGGGTCGATCCCGCTGAACAGCTCGGAGGCGGTGTCCGACCCGAGCACGGCGACCGCGGTGTGGTCGGTCACATCCTGGTTGTCGAGGAACCGACCCTGGTCGACGGTGCGGCCCCGGACCGTCGCCCACGACGGCGTGGTGCCGTTCACCATGGTCGTCCAGGTGTTCGAGTTGACCCCGTCGCTCAGCGCCTCGGGCGAGGAGGTGACGGGGGCGACCGCTTTGATGTCGGGGGCCACCGTCTTGGATGTCGAGGGCGGTCGCGTCGGACGGGGTCAGGCTCGTCGCCGTCCCCGAGCCTCCTCGTACGCCGCTGCTCGAGGTGGAGCTGCCCGGCGAGATGGTCAACAGGTTGGTGCCCAACACGTTGATCTCCGAGCTCACCTGATCCTGGGCCCCCTGGCCCAACCCGACGGTCAGGATCACCGCGGCGATGCCGATCATGATGCCCACCACGGTGAGGCCCGATCGCAGCCGGTGGGTCCGGACCGCTTCGAACCCGGTGCGGATGGTGTCGAGCCACTTCACCCGACCGGCTCCCTCTCCGAGACGATGAGACCGTCACGGATGCGGATGGCGCGTTCGGCCCGGCGGCCACATCGGCCTCGTGGGTGATGAGGACCAACGTGCTGCCGGCTGCGTGCAGCTCGTCCAACACCTCCATGACGTCACCGGCCGCCTCGGAGTCGAGGGCGCCGGTGGGCTCGTCGGCCAGGATCAGGGCGGGGTTGTTCACCAGCGCCCGGGCCACGGCCACCCGCTGTTGTTGACCGCCGGAGAGCTCCCCCGGGCGGTGCTGGACCCGGTCCCCCAGCCCCACCCGCTCGAGCGCGGCCAGCGCCCGTTCTCGGCGGTCGGACCGGCCCACGCCGGCGTAAGCCAGAGGGAGCTCGACATTGCGCAAGGCGGACATCGAGGCCAGCAGGTTGAACTGTTGGAAGACGAAGCCGATGCGCCGGTTCCGGACGGCGGCCAGTTCGATCTCGCCCATCCCGCTCACGTTCTGGCCGGCCAGCCGGTAGGTGCCGCTGGTGGGCACGTCGAGGCAGCCGACGATGTGCATGAGGGTCGATTTGCCCGACCCCGAGGGACCCATGACGGCGACGTACTCGCCCTCCTCGATCGAGAGGGTGACCCCTCGGAGGGCGGCGACACCGATGGCCCCGGTTCGGTAGACCTTGCGTGACCTGCTCGACGCGCGATGACCGGGCTCGGATCATCCACCGGGTCCGCCCTTCCTGATGATGATCTGGCCCCCGCCGGAAGGTCCGCCCCCGGGACCGCCCCCTCCTCCGGGACCGTTGGTGCTGCCCCCGAAGAGACTGTTGCCGCCTCCAGCCGTCCGGTTGAACGTCACCACGTGCTCGAGGACCTTGTCGCCCGGACTGAGACCGCTGGTGACCTGGGTCTCGCCCCCGGAGCTGACGCCGGTGGTGATGGCCCGCGGCACCTGGTTCCCGTTCTGGACGACGACCACCGTGGCCTGGCCGTTCGGGGAGTAGGCGATGGCCGCGGTGGGGACCTCGACGGCGTTGTCGATCTGCTGGACGATGATCGAGACGTTGGCCGAGGTCCCGGCATAGAGACCGCTCGGGTTTCCGGTGACGGCGATGCCCACCGGGAAGGTGGCCACCCCGGAGCTCCCCGAGGCGATCAGCCCCACCGAGGTCACGGTGCCGTAGACGGGGGTGCCCGACCCGGACGGGACGATGTCGACCTGGTTACCCACCTTCACTTGGCCGACCTGGGTGTCGTCCACGGTGGTGGTGACCACGTAGCCGTTGGTGCCGACCACCACGACCTGGGCGGACGACCCCGATGATGATCCTCCACCGGACACCTGCTGGCCGACGGTGAGGTTCACCGAAGCCACCGTGCCGGTAATGGTGGATGTCAACGCGGCGTCGGCCCGGTTGGTCTGGGCCGTCGAGAGCGCGCTCTGGGCCGAGGCGACCTGGGCCTGGTCCGAATAGATCTGGCTGGACGATGCAGCACTGGCCTGGTCGCTGGCCAGCTGCGCCTGTGCCGCCGTGAGCGAGGCCTGGGCCGAGGCCAGCTGGGCCTGAAGCGCCGTGGGGTCGATGGTGGCCAGGGTTTGGCCCGCAGTCACGCTCTGTCCGGTGGTCACGTCGACCGCCGTCACCTGGCCGGCGGCGCCGAAGTTCAAGCTGGCCTGCTGGGCCGGTTCGATGGTCCCGGATGCGGACACCGTCTTTTTCATGGTCCCGGTGGTCACGCTGACCACCTGGGTGGTGACGGTGAGCGGCGTGGGTGATGATCCTTTCGTCCCAAGCCAGATCCCGACGCCGGCACCGGCAGCCACGACGACCACGATCACGCCGACGACCGTGCGCTTGCGACCAAACCGATGCGGCGGTGGCGGCGGCGCGGTCTCGATGGCGGGGACCTCGGCGGTGTCGTCAGGACCGATGGGCGGCAGGACTGCTCCGGAAGTCGTCATCCGGGCACTCAAACCGGCCCGGCTGTGTGCCACTCGGAGCACAGGGACGCGGTGCCCGCCGACGCCGACTGTCCGCTCGCTGCCTGATCTCGCTCTTGGTGCCTCACGGATGCTTTTGTACGACATCGGCGATAACGCGGGCCTAACGGGAGCTGTTAGCCCCTTGTTAGGTGCGATCGGGCATGCTGGCCCGGAACGTCATGGCCGGGCCACGCTTGTCCGGCGTGATCACCGCCTGCCCTCATCAAAGCCTTCGACCAGGTCAAGCTGGGAGCCGTCATCGTCGAGTTCGACTACCAGTCAGCGAGCTGAGGAACCCCATGCACCTCCGTCGACCACGCTTCCCAACAGCCTTCCGACCCCACCTGCCCGGGCGCACGGTGCGATCACGGTTGACTCTCGTCTACGGCGGGCTCTTCCTCGTATCGGGCGTCGTGCTGCTCGTGATCACCGGTCTCCTCTGGGGGAGGGCGACCAGTGGCCATTTTGCCGTGGCCAGTGCGGTTCCGGGCCGAATCCTCCAGATCGCCGGGTCGGGCACCGTGAAAGCCCCCCCGGGTTCGTCAGGTCAGGCGTTCAATGCGGTGTCAGGAGGCGGTGTCGCCACCAGAAGTTAGGACAGGTGAAGGTACAGCTCCAGACGGTCGCCGCCGATCAGCAGAGCTCCGATCTGCACGAGCTGCTCCTCTATGGCGGGATCGCGCTGGGCATCATGGCGCTGCTCTCGATCGGGCTGGGCTGGTTGACGGCCGGTCGAGTTCTCCGGCCCCTGCGCACCATCACGGCGGCGGCGCGTCGCATCTCGGCTACCAACCTCCATGAGCGCCTCCACCTCGAGGGCCCCGGCGATGAGCTGAAAGAGCTCGGCGACACCGTCGACCAATTGCTCGGCCGTCTCGAGCGATCGTTTCAATCCCAGCGCCAGTTCGTCGCCAATGCCTCCCATGAGCTCCGTACCCCTCTGGCCACGATGCGGGCGTCACTGGATGTGGCCATGGCCAAGCCCGAACCGATACCCCCACAGACCATCACCCTCGCCGATCGACTACATGATGAGCTCGATCAGGTCGACCGGCTACTCGAGAGCTTTCTGGCCCTGGCCCGGGCCCAGCGTGGACCGGTGGACGAGGACGTCGCCGTCCCCGTCGGCCTGCTCGCCGCCGCCGCGCTGGAGGACCGGGGGGACACCATCGCCGCCATGTTCATCGTTGTTCGCCAGGACGACGACCCCGAGGCCCGAGTCAGTGGGAACGAGACATTGCTGGCCCGCATGGTCGAGAACGTGATCGACAACGCCGTGCACCACAACACAATGAACGGTTGGATCCGGGTACGAACCGAGGTCGAAGAGGACATGGTCCGCCTCACGGTCGAAAACGGCGGTCCCGTCCTCGACGGGGAGGCGGTGAAGGACCTCACCCAGCCGTTCCGGCGCCTGGGGGCCGAGCGGACCGGCTCGGACGCCGGCTTCGGACTCGGGCTCTCCATTGTCGCCGCCGTCGCCGAGGCCCACGGGGGCCGGTTGGAGCTCGACACGCTCAGCGACGGAGGTCTTCGGGTGCTCATCGAGCTGCCCGTGGCGGCCAGGTCACTGGCCGGAGCCCTGACGTGAGGGTGCTCGTGGTCGAGGACTCCAAGCACCTGGCCGACGTCGTCGTCGAGGGGCTCCGGGACCAGGGCATGGCCGTCGACGTCGCCTACGAGGGAAGGCAAGCGGCCACGAAGCTCGACGACAACGCCTACAACGTGATCGTCCTCGACCGTGACCTTCCGGACTTCACGGCGATACCCTCTGCCGGATGATCGCCGAAGGCGACAACCCGGCCATGGTCCTCATGCTCACCGCGTCCGGCTCTCCGGGGAACGGGTGACCGGGCTTCGTCTCGGAGCCGACGACTATCTGGCCAAGCCCTTCCACTTCCCCGAGCTGGTGCTCAGGATCCGGGCCCTGGCCCGTCGTCAGCCCGAGGCCCGAACCCGGATCCTTCGGGCCGGCGAGATCGAGCTCGATCCACTGAGACGGTCCGTCACCCGGCACGGCCGGCGACTCGATCTCTCCGTCAAGGAGTTCGGCGTGCTCGAAGCCCTGATGCGAACGGAGCATGCCGTCCTCAGCGCCGAAGACCTGCTCGAGCAGGTCTGGGACGAGCACGCCGACCCGTTCACCAATACCGTCCTCGTCACCATCAGCCGCCTGCGGCGCAAGCTCGGCGATCCCCCGGCCATCGAGACCATCGCCAACTTCGGATACCGGATTGCGGACAGTCGAACGGGAAGCTGAAGACTGAGGTGTCGGCCTTCGAGTTGCCCAGTAACCTGGTGCAGGCGGCAGAGGACCACGATGCGCCGGATTCGGCGCGTCAAGCGTGGATGGCCGCGCTGCCGCGCACCGTCGATGACTTGGCCAAGCGATGGCAGCTCGACCTGGGTCGACCGTTTCAGCCGGGCGGGGTCGCATCCTGGGTGGCCCCCGCCCGCACGAGGGCCGGGGAGCTCGTCGCATTGAAGGTCGGCTGGGGTCACGACGAGGCGTTGCATGAGGCCGACGGCTTGCGGGCGTGGGACGGCCGCGGCACGGTGCGGCTTTACGATTCCGTGGTGGTCGGCACGACCAGTGCTCTGCTGCTCGAGCTCTGTGAGCCCGGTACTGACCTGTCCGAAGCTATGCCGCCCCAAGAACAGGATGCCGTCGTCGCCGGCCTCCTGCGCCGGCTGTGGATCGAGCCGCCAACGGGCCACCCGTTTCGCATGTTGCAGACTATGTGCACTCAGTGGGCGGACGAGTTCGAAGAGAAGTACGCAGCCGCCGACGCCGGGCTTCAACTGGACCCGGGGCTCGCCCGGGCCGGCATCGAGCTGTTTCGGAGTCTGCCGGGAACGGCCGAGCGGGCCGTGTTGCTCTGTACCGACCTGCACCCGGGGAACGTGCTCGCGGCCCGACGCGAGCCCTGGCTGGTCATTGATCCCAAGCCCTATCTGGGCGACACGACGTACGACCCTCTGCAGCACATGTTGAACTTCCCCGACCGCCTCCTGGGAGACCCCTTCGGATTCGTCCAGCGCATGGCCGATCTCCTCGACCTCGATACCGGACGACTACGGCAGTGGCTCTTCGCCCGCTGCGTACAGGAGTCCGTCGATCAGCCGGCCCTTCGGGCTGTGGCGATCGAACTGGCCCCTGACGCCGAGCGGGCGCCAGATCGGCTCTACCGGATACAGGTAATCAGCCGGTGAGTGGATTGAAGTTGGCGTGGGCCGCGAGCTGGGTCTCCTATCGTCGGCTTGACCAAGGCGATATCGACAACGCAGACGAAGGTAGCGTTTTACCGTGAACTTCTTTGAGCCTCTGCCGCCTCCGCCGGAACCGTCTGAGCGACGCTGGGCGCCCCCAGCATGGGACCGGCCTTCGGAGGGCACGTTGCCAGCGACCATGCCGGTCGACGCGCTGCTGCATCAGGGAGAAGAGGTCGCCGTTGCCGTCTCCCACTTGGACGTCTTTCCCAATGGGTTCCGTATCAACGTGGTGATCCTTACGAACCCTCATCGCCCACGGGGCCTCCTGAACAGGATGTACCACGGACCGCAAGATATGCCGCGGATTGGCGTCCGATTCTCGGATGGTCGTGTCGGCGGCCGCGAGGGCGGGCGGGGATTCATGGCCGTGCCGAAGGACGAGCAGGGTATGCCCACGCAGCCCTACGTTGGCTTCGGCGGTGGTGGCGGCGGCTCGGGCGGCTGGCGATTTGGAGTGTGGGTGTTCCCATTGCCACCCGACGGACCTCTGGAGATCTTTCTGGCGCTCCCTTCGCCGGCTACCGAGGAGATGAACCTCGTGGTGGATGGAACAGCGGTGCGCTCCGCCGCTGAACGGGCCAAGGTCATTTGGACCTGAATGCCCATGGTGCTGTAAGTCACCTCCGGATTCGTTGTTCTCAAGGCGGTCGGGCCCCGTAGTTCGACTAGCCCGATGATCGCTCGCCGCGCCGACGACATCCAGATGTTCCGATCCGTTCGCCTGATTGGCGAGGTGACATCACGACCCGGGAAGGCAGGTTCACGTCTTTGACGACCCGCCGCTGCGAGATGCGTTGTCCGTCTGGTGGGGCGAGCCGTGACCCTTGGCCATGCCCGGGTGCAGACCCTGGACCAACCCGAGATTGTCGGCCACCCGGGCCAGCATGTCGAGCAGTTTCTCGCGCTGGTCTGGTGAGAAATCCCCACAGACTGTCTGCTCGAGTCCGATCGCGTGCTGGGTGGCACTATCGAGCACCTTCCTTCCGTCGACTGTTATGTGGAGGATCCGCGACCGACGGTCTGTGGGATGCGGTTGGCGCTCGACGAGCCCCCGCGCTTCGAGACTGTCCACCACCGCCACCATCGAGCTTGGCGGAATTCGCAACCACTCACTGACCGCATTCTGGGACAGTCCTTCCGACGCATCGATGGCCCGCATCAACGCGAATTGGCGGGGATCGAGCTCGACCTCGGCCATCAGCGCGTGGAAGCGGCGCGCTGTCTCGAACCCCAGCTGGGACAACAGAAAGCCGACGGCTTGCGGTGGCCTGCCCGGCAACGGGGAGAGGATCGGTGTCCTGGCCTCAGGCGGCGAAGCGGGTGCGTCGTCGCGCGGCTCCGATGAATTCGGGGCCGGTGATGCGTCAGGAACTTCGTCGTTGTCGTCCACAAGATTCAACTTTACCATCCGAACCAGTTGTGTTAGAACTATTCGGTACCGAATCATTCCAACGGGAATGGAGTTTACTGTGACTGTCGCCCCGCCTCAATCGCTCTCACCGTCGGCTGACCAGCAAGATGGAACCGTCCCGTCGAGCGTGCTCGGTCGTCTGGCCAGGCTCGTGCTACGGCACCGGCGCGTCGTGATCGTCGCCTGGCTGGTGCTCCTGGTGGCCGGGGGTATGGCCGCCGGCCAGGTGTCGAAGCGGCTCAGCTTCGACTTCTCGCTCCCAGGACAGCCCGGCTACGAGACGGCGGCCCAGATCATCCACACCTACGGCAACGGTGGGGATTCGCCACCCTCGATCGCCGTGGTGAGCGTTCCGCAAGGCCAGAGCGTCGCAGCCAACAAGACGACCATCGCCAACACGTTCGCCGCCGTTCGCCGCAGCCAGCCGGAGCTTCGGGTCGTCGATCTCGGGGTGACCGGTAACAGCCGGTTCGTCACCAATAACGGCGACAGCACGTACGCCCTCATCTTCTCTCCACCGGCGAAAGGCTTCGGCTCCGACAAACAGGTGAACGCGGCTCAGAGCCTCCTTCGCCATGACCTCCCTGGTTACGGCGTCGGCCTGACCGGCCTCAACCAGCTCTCGCAGGGAGGGTCCTCCAAGGGCCCAGGCGTGCTGGTGGAGACACTCATCGGTGCCGCGGGAGCACTGATCGTGCTCGCCTTCGTGTTCGCCTCGTTCCTCGCCCTCATGCCCTTGCTCGTGGCCGCCGTGTCGATCTTGACAACCTTCCTGGTCGTCCTGGGCCTCACGTATCTGACCGAGGTGTCGTTCATCGTCGAATTCCTGATCGCCCTGGTCGGCCTGGGAATTGCCATCGACTACTCCTTGTTGCTGGTCACCCGGTGGCGCGAGGAACGAGCCCGAGGCGTTGACAACGCCACGGCGGTCGTCACCGCCGTCGAGACGGCGGGTCGGGCGGTGGTCCTCTCGGGTCTGACCGTCGCCATCGGACTGGTTGCCTTGGTGGTCCTTCCCGTGCCTGGGCTGAGAAGCACCGGCATCGGCGGCATGCTCATTCCCCTTGTCTCCATTCTGGTGGTGCTCACCCTGCTCCCCGCCCTACTCGGCGGCATTGGCCCACGCTTCGACTGGCCTCGGCTCAGAAAAGAGCGACAGGCCAGCCGTCCGTGGACGGCGTGGGGCCGTGGGGTCATCCGCTGGCGGTGGGCGGCCGCCGGCCTTGCTCTCGTCCTGATCGGACTCTTCGCCGTCCCGGCTCTCAATATCAAAGTGGGTCAGACGGGAGTCAGCTCCCTGGCCAAGACGGGTCAGCGCGCATGCGGCTTACCAGAACCTTCAGGACGGTGGGGTACCCGAAGGGGTGCTGACCCCGATCGAGGTGCTCACCACGACCGAGGCCGCTCCGGGGGTGCGCGCCACCCTGGCCAGCGTGCCCGGCATCACCACCGCCGTGTTGCCGACAGGGCCGACCGGCAGCCGGGCGGGGACCTCCGACATCATCGCCGTGCCCGACTCGGCCACATTGAACAACACCACGTTGGCCCCGGTGCGAGCCGTCCAGGCCGCGTTGGCCCACCGTCCTGGTGTCATCGGGGTGACAGGAACGCGGGGCGATCGAGCAGGACTACAGCCATGCCGTCTTCGGCAACTTCCCGCTCATGTTCACGATCATCGCCATCGTGACCTTCTTGCTCTTGGCCCGGGCATTCCGCTCGCTGTTGTTGGCCGGCAAGGCGGTCGTGCTGAACGTCCTCTCGCTGGCCGCCACCTTCGGCCTGATGACGTGGTTCTGGCAGGAAGGCCATGGCTCGCAGGCCATCTTTGGCATCCCGGCCACCGGTGCGATCACGTTCTGGATCCCGCTGATGATCTTCGCGTTCCTGTTCGGGCTGTCGATGGACTACGAGGTCTTCATCCTCACCCGGGTACGAGAGGAATACGACCGCACCGGCGACACCAATATCGCAGTGACCGAAGGGCTCGGTCGCACTGGGCGCCTGGTCACCAGTGCCGCGCTCATTCTCTTCCTGGCCTTTGCCTCCCTGGCCTCGGCGCCGGACACCGACGTCAAGGTCCTGGCCACCGGCCTGGGCATCGGGATCCTGCTCGACGCGACGATCATCCGGGCGCTGCTGGTTCCGGCACTCATCTCGTTGTTCGGCAAATGGAACTGGTGGTTCCCGCCCCGCGTGGCCCGGGCGATGGCCGTCCGGGTTCCCCATCCGGAGGCCACGCCGGTTGAGGAGGAGCGAGTGCCGGTCGAGGTGTAGCGCTCAGGAGGATGGCGTAGCGGGAACGACCTTGGCGTCCGGGCCGGGGAAGATCTCGGTCTGGTGACCGTCCTCCCACTGCACTCGGTAGTGCTCGCCGCCACGTCCTTGCATCACTTCCACGATCTGGCCGGTTCGCCGAGCCGAGCCCACTTTGGCCGACTCGACGCAAATGCGATCTCCGTTATCTGCGTGCATAGCTCTTACCCCCACAAACCAATTTACGCTCGACCGTGCGTGTTGTATAGGGGTCGCTCGAGTCTTCGATGGACTACCGGTATGTGGGCCGAAAATCTCGTGGTCTCATCGAGGCCGTCGGGGCACGTTGCCTTGAGCGCGAACACGGCAGCGAGCTCGCTTCGGCTGGTGACGCCCAACTTTTCGTAGGTGCGTTGAAGGTGGCCTTCCACGGTTCGTCGCGGAAATGTCCAGCCGCGTGGCGATTCTGCTGCTCGAAAGTCCTGTGGCCGCCATCATGGCTACCTCCCGTTCACGACGACTAAGGGTCGGTCCGTCAGTGACGAGGTTGAGAGCAGGCGTGCGAGCACCGGCGCACGTGGCCGCCAACGCCGCGGCTCGGGCCTCGGCCGCTGAGGCCTGGGCCCGCAATCCATGTTGCCGGAAACTGGTTGCGGCTTCAGAGGCGGCTTCGGCTGCGTGCAGACGAGCCCCTATCCCCTCAAAACGATCGGCCGCCGCCATGAGTCCAGGGCTATCGCCAGCCACGAGGGCGTCGACGTGGATCCTGAATGCCGCAGGCCATTCGCCGCCGACCCGAGATGCCAGGCGGCCAAGTGGCGCCACCGCCTCACCCGGGGCACCGAGGCGAGCCAGCTCATGCCAATACCAAACCTCGATGAAGCGATCTTCCGTCTCGTCGGCCCACGCCGCCGCCTCTCGCGCCAGGTCGGCCGCTCGGCTTAACTCGCCTGAAGAAGCAGCCACCCCACGCGGCACCGACGAATGTCGCCCTGATAACGCGACGAGGAACTCTCCATGCAAGAATCGGCCGTACCTAGGGCCTCCTCGGCACCAGTGACATCACCCAGTACGGCCTTGGCCTCGGCCAGGAGCGCCCAGCCCCAGGCCCTCTCTTCTACGACCAGCGACCGTGGAGCGTCGGCAACCGAGGCCAGCAGACGGACGGCTCCTTTGACGTCGCCGCGCAACATCGCGATCCGTCCCCGAATCAGGGTGGCCAACTGTTTGGGGTCGAAGCCTCGGCCACCAGCGGCCCTCTCCTGGCTCACGGTCAACAGAGAGTCCGCCGCGTCGAGGTGCCCGGCCGTGATCT
>CAVQVK010000049.1:0-42563 GCA_963717035.1 uncultured Acidimicrobiaceae bacterium
CCGGAGCTACCGCGACGACACCTACCGCGACGACACCTACCGCGACGACATGGTGATGAAATCGCGCGCCCACGACGGGTCGAAGAACCGGGCAGGACCACCGGCCATGCTCGACAACAACTCCGTGCCGTTGTCGGCTGAAGCCAGGCCGTTGCCGGGCGGGTTGTAGGCCACGAACGTGTCCCAGGCCGGATTGATATCGAGCTCCATAGCCCGGACCGCTCCCGCTCGCACCAACAGGTGGGCCAGCTGGGGCACATTGAGGCTCGGTCCCGAGACGTAGACCAGGGCACCGTCGGCGGTGATGCCGACCCCGGAGCGATAGACCTGGGGCACACCGCCGAGGGTGGAGCCCCACACCGAAGTATCGGAGGGGTCGAGGCCGGGAACGGCGCTGCCGTTGTCCACCAGCAAGGTCAGGTTCTGTCGCACGGCGACCACGTTGGGCGTCATGGTGAGGTCCCGACCCCACTCGCCCACGGTGACCGTACCGTCCTGGGTGATCACCAACGACGCCGCGCCAGTGACCAGCGGCACGATCACCCGACCCTCGGTGTAGTACCCGCCATGGGCCGCGTTCATCTGAAAGCCGCCATTGAAGACGCACACCAGGGTCTGTGCCGCGGCGGGCAGTATGGGCGCGGTGTAGGTCCACGGCCCGTCACCGGGGCTGATGCTCCCCGAGTAGAGGAGGGCCTTCAAGAGCTTGGTGTCCATCCACACGATCCCGGCCGTCGACGAGTTGCCATCAGCGCGCATGGTCGTCTCGTACACCGCCGAAACCCCGTCGACCGGCCGCCCCGCCGGCTGCCATTGGCCCTCGCCCGGCAGCGGCGGGGTGACCAACGGGTCCAACGCCGCGGGGGTGGCCAGGGGCACGAGAGGAGGCACCGTCGTCGTCGTGGTGGGAGGAACCGTCGTGGGCACCGGCTTTGTCGGGGCCGAACCGGTCGACGTCGAGGTCGATCCGGTGGCCGTGGCCGACGGTCCTCCACAAGCGGAGAGCGCCACTGCCGGGAGAACAACGAGTGCGACCCCGGTCAGCCATCTTCGGCGAATGGGCACCGGCCAATGCTAGACGCCGCACGGTCTGGACCGGGGGTCCGAACATCGGTATCGAAGGCATCGGCATCGGGGCTCGCCGTCGCTCGGATCATTCAGAGTAGGACCACCCGCTCCACCGCGACACGACAATGGCCACGACCGGTCCCTTCGGAGGGCGTTCACGGTACTGCCCGTACTTGGCCTGGAGGAGAGCGATCGGTGCACGACAGCGTTCCGGGTCGTCCCAGATCTCGGCCCTGCCGTCGGCCCGAGCCCACCACAGAGAGGGCCACTGCTCCTCGTAGTGGTCGACCAACGCCGATACCTGTGGGTTGTCGGTGATGTTGGTGATCCGCCGGAGAGGCCGCGACGACTTGGGCTTGTGATCGACGGCCAGAACGATGAGGTCGCCGTCGAGGGCGAACGTGAACGGCACCAGGTGGGGAGCGCCCGAGGCGTCTGCCGTCGCCAGTCGGGCCACACGGCCCCGGCCAAAGCGCTCGCGGGCCTCGCCCTCGGTTAACCGCACCCGCTCACGTTACCCAGGAGGGACTTTCCCGTCCCGGGCCCAGAGGGACTTTCCCGTCCGGGATCGCGGCCCGGCCCGGCCAGGCGGACCTTGACGTTGCCCGCCGGGGCTGTCACCATGGTGGGCACCATGTACGGAACACCGACTTCGAGCCTCCTTCTTACCTGACGGCGAACGCCACATAGCGTTCGCCCGCAACCTCCTGTGCCGACTCGGCCAGGAGGTTTTTTGTTGGGCGAACTCGGGTGGCGGTCAGGGACGGACGAACGGTCGAAGAGCAAGGGAGTAGGACCGATGAGCACAGAGCAGCGAGCATCGACGTCGGGCAGTGAGCAGCCGCGTCTCGCCCTCCCCTGCGACGTCTCACCCATGCCCTTCGGGCTCTACCACTCGCACGTGCCCCTGCGCCTTCCCGAGCGCACCTGGCCCGATCGTGAGTTCACCCGGGCTCCGCACTGGGCCAGCGTCGACCTGCGGGACGGCAACCAGGCACTGGTTGACCCCATGGACTCCGAACGCAAGCTCAAGCTGTTCAAGACGCTGGTGGAGGTGGGGTTCAAGGACATCGAGGTGGGGTTTCCGTCCGCATCGCAGACCGACTACGACTTCCAACGTCAGATCATCGAGGATGACCTCGTTCCCGACGACGTCATCATCCAGGTGTTGGTCCAGTGCCGCGAGGAGCTGATCGAGCGGACGTACCAGTCGCTGCATGGGGCCCGGCAAGCCATCGTGCACTTCTACAACTCGACATCCGAACTGCAACGCCGCGTCGTCTTCGGCCTGGACAAGGCGGGGATCATCGACATCGCCGTCAACGCCGCCCGGCTGTGCAAGAAGTTCGAGACCACGGTCCCGGACACCGACATCCGCTACGAGTACTCGCCCGAGAGCTTCACCGGTACCGAGCCCGAGTTCGCCCTCGAGATCTGCGAAGCGGTCATGGAGGTCATCGAGCCCACACCCGAGCGTCCGATCATCATCAACCTGCCGGCCACGGTAGAGATGTACACGCCGAACGTCTACGCCGACGTCATCGAGTGGTGCAGCCGCAACATCGCCAACCGTGACTCGGTCATCTTGAGCCTGCATCCGCACAACGACCGGGGCACGGCCGTAGCCGCGGCCGAGCTCGCCGTCCTGGCCGGGGCCGACCGGGTGGAGGGGACGCTGTTCGGGAACGGCGAGCGCACCGGCAACGTCGACATCGTCACCCTGGCCATGAACCTGTTCTCCCAAGGCATCGATCCCGCCCTCGACTTCGGCGACATCGAACGGGTGCGCCGGGTGGCCGAGTACGCCACCCGGATGCCGGTCCATCCCCGCCACCCCTATGCCGGGGACCTCGTCTACACCGCGTTCTCCGGCTCGCATCAGGACGCCATCAAGAAGGGCATGGCCGCCATCGGCACCGACTACGACCGATGGGAAGTGCCCTACCTTCCCATCGACCCCAAGCACACCGGCCGGACCTATGAGGCGATCATCCAGGTCAACAGCCAGTCGGGCAAGGGTGGCGTGGCCTACGTGATGGACGCCGAGCACGGACTCGACCTGCCGCGCCGCTTGCAGATCGAATTCTCCAAGGAGGTCCAGGTGGCTACGGAGGCCAGCGGCACGGTGATCCACCCCGACGAGATGTGGGACGTCTTCTCCCGTACCTATCTC
Source organism: uncultured Acidimicrobiaceae bacterium (assembly GCA_963717035.1). GTDB lineage: Bacteria > Actinomycetota > Acidimicrobiia > Acidimicrobiales > RAAP-2 > DASXMT01. Next base: position 3,242 of record CAVQVK010000049.1, read on the forward strand.
CCCGGCGAGGAGGGGATCCGGCTGCTCGGCAGCGAGGTCACGACCAAAGAGCACCAGACCACGGTGGTCGCTCAGCTCCTGGTGGACGGCCAGCACCGGACGGTGTCGGGGGAGGGCAACGGACCCATCGATGCCCTGGTCGCCGGGCTCCGAACCGAGCTCGGTGCCCAATTCGAGATCAAGGACTACAGCCAGCACGCCCTGACCTCAGGGAGCGGGGCCTCGGCCGTGGCCTACGTCGAGGCGGAGCAACCGGACGGGACGACGTGGTGGGGGGTGGGCATGGACTCGAGCACCCTGGACGCATCGCTTGGCGCCGTAGTCAGCGCAGCCAACCGGATCCTGCCCTCGCCCGTGATCGGGTGACGCGGCGGGCAACCCAGCAAATGGAAACGTGTTCTAGCATGGGCGCCGAACCAGAGAGGGAGGGCACCAAACCATGAGCATGCCAACCGACGTCGGCGCCGTCGACACGATGATCAGTTTTCCCCACAAAGACATGAAGGCGGTCTACCGCTTCATCACCGACCAGACCAAGGACAGGCAGTCCAAAGAGGAATTCGCCTTCCCGGCCGAGTACATGTTCAAGGACGTCCCCGAGAAAGGGCTCACCGACTCGGACGATCCCATCGCCGTCACCCTCCGGGAGATGGACCGGTGGGGCATCGACAAGGGCATGATCGGCGTGGACGACGGCGACGGCAAGGGCCAAGAGGCGATCCGCCGCTACCCGGACCGCTTCATCCCCTCGCTGTCGGTCGACCCCAACGACGGCATGGACGGGATCAAGGCGATGACCCGCGCTTACGAGAAGTGGGGCATCCGAGCCGTCGGTGCCTTCCCCGCCGGGACCTATCCCCAGGTGGCAATCAACGACAAGAAGATGTACCCCATCTATGCCAAGTGCGTGGAGCTCGGTATCCCCATCTTCTGCTGCGCCGGCGTCCCTGGCCCCCGGCTGAAGTTCGCCGTGCAGAAGGTGGAGCTCATCGACGAGGTCATGTTCGACTTTCCCGACCTGGTGTTCGTGACCCGTCACGGCTGCGAGCCGTGGACCGAGCTGGCCGTGAAGTTGATGCTCAAGTGGCCCGGTCTCCACTACTCAACCAGCGCCTTCGCACCGAAGTACTACAACAAGCACATCATCGACTTCGCCAACACGCGTGGAGCCGACAAGATCATCTATGCCGGCTACTTCCCCATGGGTCTGTCCATCGAGCGGATCATGACCGAGATGCCGAACGTCGGCTTCAAGGACGACGTCTGGCCCGAAATTCCTCCGCACGAACGCCCTGCGGGTTCTCGGGCTCGCCGACTGAGAGTGATCGAGACCGAGGACGCCGACGGCGTCCGGCTGATCGCCTTCAACCGGCCCGAGGCCCGCAATGCGTTCAACCTGGCCATGTACCGAAGCGTGGCCGATGCCGTCGAGGCTGCCGCTGACGACGACTCCGTTCACGTCGTTGTCCTGACCGGACGGGGCTCTGCGTTCAGCGCCGGCCAAGACCTGAAGGAGATGGCCGAGATCGCCGCGGGCCGGGCCCCGGCCCGTACCGGTGAGGGCTTTCCCCGCCTGCTCGACAGCCTCCAGGGATGTCCGAAGCCCCTGTTTGCTGCGGTCAACGGGGTCGGCGTCGGCCTGGGCTTCACCATGCTCGGGCACTGCGACATCGTGCTGATCGATGAGGGGGCGCGGTTGCGGGTGCCCTTCGCCGAGCTCGGCGTCCCCCCCGAGGCGGCCAGCAGCTACCTCTTTCCCGCCCGCATGGGCTGGCAGCAGGCGGCCCGGGTGCTCTTGTGCTCGGAGTGGGTCTCGGCCGATGAGGCAGTGGACATCGGCGTTGCCCTCCGGGTGTGCCCGGCCGGCACCGTGGTCGACGAGTCGCTGGCCCTGGCCCGCCGGGTGGCCGCCTACCCGCCCGAGACCGTCTTGGAGATCAAGGCGCTGATGCCGCGCCCCAGTGGTCGACGCCGTGCGCGAGGCTCGTCGGCGCGAGGACGACGCATTCAGCCGGTTGCTGGGCAGCGCGGCCAACCGCGACGCACTGGACCGCTGGAGTACCACCTAAACCTCCGGACCCGGCGGCGGGAGAAATGCGACCTCAACCCGAGGCTTACTCGGCTTCGCCCGCTCCCGCCTGCATCTGCTCGTCGATGAGGTTGACCACGGTCGGGTCCAAGAGGGTGGTCACGTCGCCCAGCTCTCGATGTTCGGCGACGTCCTTCAGCAGCCGGCGCATGATCTTCCCGCTCCGGGTCTTGGGCAGGTCCGGGGTGAGGATGATCTGGCGGGGCTTGGCGATGGGACCGATGACCTTGGCCACGTGGTCCCTGAGGTCGGCCACCAGCGCGCCGCCCTCGTTCTCGGCCTCGGACACCTCGCCCTTCACGGTGACGAAGGCCACGATGGCCTGACCGGTGGTCTCGTCGCTGGCTCCGACCACTGCGGCCTCGGCCACCCGGGGGAAACCGACCAGGGCGTGCTCCACCTCGGTGGTGGAGATGCGGTGCCCGGAGATGTTCATCACGTCGTCGACCCGGCCGAGCAACCACAGGTCGCCGTCCTCGTCGCGCTTGGCCCCGTCCCCGGCGAAGTAGCGACCGGGATACCGGGACCAGTAGGTCTCCTCGTAGCGCCTGGGGTCGCCCCAGATCCCCCGGAGCATCCCCGGCCACGGGCGATCGAGCACCAGGTAGCCGCCGGCGTCGTTGCCCACCGACTTGCCGCTCTCGTCGACCACGTCGGCGCTGATACCGGGGAAGGGGCGCATCGCCGCTCCCGGCTTGGTCGCGGTGATCCCAGGCAGCGGCGTGATCATGATCCCACCGGTCTCGGTCTGCCACCAGGTGTCCACCACGGGGCAACGGTCGCCGCCGATGAACTTCCGGTACCACATCCACGCCTCGGGGTTGATGGGCTCACCCACCGAGCCGAGCAGCCGCAAGCTCGAGAGGTCGTGGCCGGCGGGGTGGTCCTCGCCCCACTTCATGAAGGTCCGGATGGTGGTGGGCGCGGTGTAGAGGATGGTGACCTTGTAGTCCTCGACGATCTTCCACCAGCGGTCCCGCCCCCCGGCGTCGGGCGTCCCCTCGTACATCATCGACGTGACCCCGTTGGCCAGCGGGCCGTAGACGATGTAGCTGTGCCCGGTCACCCAGCCGATATCCGCCGCCGTCCAAAAGATGTCGGTCTCCGGCTTCACGTCGAAGATCAACCGATGGGTGGTGGCGACGTGGGTGAGGTACCCGCCGGTGGTGTGGAGGATGCCCTTGGGCTTGGCCGTGGTCCCGCTGGTGTACATGATGTAGAGCGGTTGTTCGGCGTCGAAGGCCTCGGGGTCGTGCTCGGTGGACTGCCGGTCGACGACCTCGTGCCACCAGAGATCCCGGCCGTCCTCCCAGGCCACCTTCTGCCCGGTTCGACGGACGACCAACACCGTGCGCACATCGGGGCACTGAGCCAGGGCCTCGTCGACGTTGGGCTTCAACGCGGCCTGGGCACCGCGCCGGTACCCACCGTCGGCGGTGATCACGAAGCGGGCGTCACCGTCGAGGATCCGGCTGGCCAACGCTTCGGCCGAGAAGCCACCGAAGGTCACCATGTGCGGGGCACCGAGACGGGCACAGGCCAGCATGGCCACCACCGCCTCGGGGATCATGGGCATGTAGATGCAGACCCGATCGCCGGCCTCCACTCCCAGTTCGGTCAACGCGTTCGCCGCCTGGCAGACCATGTCCAACAAGGCCCCATAGGTGATGTCCCGGGTGTCGCCCTCGGGCTCCCCGACCCAGTGGAAGGCGACCTTGTCCCCCTTGCCCGCGGCCACGTGGCGGTCCAGGCAGTTGACCGAGGCGTTGAGCTTGCCCCCCACGAACCACTTGGCGAAGGGGACCTGCCAGTCGAGCACCTCGGTCCAGGGCTGCGCCCACTCGAGCGACGTGGCCTGTTGCTCCCACCAGGACAGCGGATCGGCGTCGGCCTCGGCGTAGATGCCAGGCTGGGCGTTGGCGTGGGCGGCGAGCTCCTCGGGTGGTTCGAAACGGCGGCCCTCGTGTAGCAGGGCCGATAGCCCCTGATCCTGTTGCCCGCTGTGCGCAGCTTCGCTCATGCCTCGTCCCTCTCGGTCGTCACCTCGCGTGCCACCGCCTATCCCTACCCCAGTGTCATACCCCAATGCCAGAAGGTGGCGCTACGCCGGGAGCAGGTGCGGCCGCCGCCACCGCCGGCGGAGCCAACGGCAAGGTCGGGATGAGCACCTTCTTGAAGGTCTCGTTCACCACGCCGGCAAACGACGCATACCAGGCCGCGCCGGCGGTGGCGAGGCCGATGTAGCCACCCCACTTGGTCACGGTGATCTGGGTCTGGAACGCACCAATGGTCAACAGCACGAAGGTCGCCGTCAACAAGATGAACACGGCTGCGACGGCGCCGCTCACCCGCAGCGACGGAAGGATCATATAGAACGTGAAGATGGCCCAGCCCAACAGAAAGACGCCAACAGCGACCGACGCATCCGCCGGGCTACGCACCCCAGTGAGAACGAACTTGACGAAGACGTAATAGGAGATCCAAAACCCGCCGTAGGAGGAAAATGCGAGCGCTCCGAAGGTGTTCTTTCGGGTGAACTCCCACATGCCGGCGAAGAGCTGCACCGCTCCCCCATAGACCAAAGCCAGGGCCAGGGCACTCGCCGCCGCCGGTCCCCAGATATCGGCGTTGGACACACTCAACGCAAACGTGGTCATTGCGAATGCCGCCAGTCCCAACGGTGCCGGGTCGGCCACCGGGTGCACGACCCGTTGACCAGGAACCGGACCTTCGGCAACCTCTACGCCTGCCATTGCTGCTGATTCGGGTGCCATGAAACCCCCTTGGTCAGAGATGACCAATTTCCGGCACGAGCGTCGGTCTCGATCACCCTCCGCTTTCCTCATGCATTTCATTCCCTCTCCTGTGGCGGCGTAAACCCTGATAGAAGGCGAAAACCGGCTCGAGTCTCTTGTGAAATAGATCACTTTGTCTTGTGAACCCAATCACGGAAACCGGTGGTCAGGAACGGAGTGAAGGCGACAAAAACACGGGAAGCCCATAGCCAGCTGCCCTGACCGGGATTGCCCTCCTATGCTCATCCCATGGAAAAAGGTGACGTAGTAGCCGACTTTGAGCTTCCCGACCAGACGGGGACGCCTCGGCGCCTCAGCGAGCTCCTGAAGAACGGACCGGTGGTGCTCTTCTTCTATCCGGCGGCCATGACCTATGGCTGCACCAAGGAGAGCTGTCACTTCCGCGATCTCAAGGCGGAGTTCGACGCGGTCGGCGCCCAGCGGGTCGGCATCAGCGCCGACACCGTGGACAAGCAGAAGCAGTTCGCCGACAAGCACGACTTCGACTACCCACTGCTGTCGGACTCCGACTCCGCAGTGGCCGACCAGTTCGGCGTCAAGCGTTCGGTCACCATCTTGGGCAAGAACAAGCGGGCCACGTTCGTCATCGGCACCGACCAACGCGTGCTCGAGGTCATACGCTCCGAGCTCTCGTTCAACTCGCACGCAGACCGGGCCCTCGAGGCCTTACGTCAGCGGGCCGCTGCCTCCTGAGCCGGGCGTCAGATCTCGGGACCCGAGAGGCCCAAGCGGGCGGTAATGCCGTGGTCGCGGCCGGCGGTATAGCCGCCGTCCACCGTGAGCGAGGTCCCGGTGACGAACGAGGCGTCGTCCGACACGAGGAAGGCGGCAGCGGCGGCGACCTCGTCCGCTCGACCCAGGCGCCGGAGGGCGTGCTCCTCGATGAGCGCCGCTCTCGTCTGCTCCATGCCGGGAAGGTCGAAGATCGCGTCGCTCATGGGCGTCTCGATGAAGCCGGGGCAGATGGCGTTGACGCGGATCCCCCGGCCCCCGTAATCGATGGCCATGTTCTTGGTCAACAAGACCACTCCGCCCTTCGATGCGGTATAGGCACTGCCTCCGGCCGTCCCTTCGAGCCCCTCGATGCTGGCCAGCATGACGATGGACCCCCGAGACCCTCCGACCGGGGATTGGTTGAGCATGTGCCCGATGATGTGCTTGGCCATCAGAAACGTCCCGGTGAGGTTGACCGAGATGACCCGCTGCCACTCGTCCTGGCCGAGCGAGTGCACCGGTCCCCCACCGGCCACCCCGGCGGCGTTCACCATGCCGTCGATCCGACCCAGCCGGCCGGCCGTCTCCGTCACCAGCTCGATCACGGAAGTCTCATCACTGACGTCGACGTGCTCGAACGACCACGATCCGCCCACGGCGGGCTCTGGGGCCCGATCGGCCAAGTCGGCACCGACCACGATGGCCCCCTCATCGAGCAGACGGAGGGCAGCTGCTCGGCCGATCCCCGAGGCGGCCCCGGTGACGATGACTACCTTGTTCCTCAGACCCCGCATCATGCTCCCCGTGTCGCGCTCGAGCTCAGTCTTTACATCTGATAGATACTGTACAATTGCACAACCGAAGCACCCGCATAATCGAACGACCGGCTGGGGCCCACGGTCACGCGCCCGAGTCAGACGGACGGACGGCCATGTCCCCAAGCGCCGAAGAACAGGTCACTGCAGCATGGCCCACGGTCGACGCGGTCGCCACGACCCCGGCGACAACCGAGGAGCGCATCCTGGTCGCCGCGGAGCAATGCATCACGCGGCTGGGGATCCGACGCACCTCCATCACCGACGTCGCCGCGCAAGCCGGTGTCTCCCGGGGGGCCGTGTACTTCCACTTCAGCGACAAGGCCGTCCTGGTCGACGCGGTGATGGTCCGCATCGCCGAGCAGTTCGTAGCCAGCAGTGAGGAGTCGGTGCGGGCTGGGGATTGCCTGGCCGACCAGATTGCCGAGGCCGCCGTCTTCATCCGACTGTCGGCCGGAGAGCGCGTCCCGATGCGGCCGCTCCCCGCCGATGACGAGCGACTGCTGGCCACGCTGATGACGGCGAGCAGCCGGCACCTGACCGACGAGTGGGTGGACTTCTGGCTGCCCTACCTGGCCGACGCCGAGGGTCGAGGAGAGATCCGACCCGGCCTCGACCACCGAGAGGTCGGTGAGTGGATCGTTCGGGTGCTCATGTCGTTCGCAGTGATGCCGGCGGCGACCTTCGATGCCGACGATCCCCAATCAGTCCGGAAGTTCGTCAGAACGTACGCCGTCGCCGGCTTCGGACGATGAGTCCCCGATCCACCGACACTAGGAAAGGACGCCCACCATGAAATTCGCACTGTTCTACGAGATCCCGGTGCCTCAGCCCTGGGAGCCCGACAGCGAGCTCATCGCCTACCAGAACACGCTGGCCGAGGCGGTGGCCGGGGACAAGGCCGGATGGGATGCCTTCTGGACGGTCGAGCATCATTTCTTGAAGGAGTACTCCCACTGTTCCAACCCCGAGGTGCTCTACGGCGCCATCGCCGCGTTGACCGAGCAGATCCGGTTGGGATTCGGGGTCAGGCTGATGCCCAAGCCCTACAACCACCCGGTGCGGACGGCCGAGTCGGTCGCCGTGCTCGATCTCATCTCCAACGGGAGGGTGGACTTCGGAACCGGCCGATCGGCCACCCGGGCCGAGCTCGAGGGGTTCGGTCTCGATCCGGCCGAGACCCGCGAGATGTGGCGGGAGGCCATCGAGCACGTGGTCGGCTGTTGGACCCACGACGAGTACGAGTTCGCCGGCAAGCACTGGCAGATGCCCAAGCGCCGGGTGCAACCCAAGCCCGTGCAACAGCCCCATCCGCCTATCTGGGGGGCGACCACCAGTGAGGACGGCCACCGCCAGGTGGGCGAGCTGGGCCTCGGTCTGTGCTCGTTCGCCGTGGGGGTGTCGCCCGAGGAGGTCAAGAAGAAGGTGGACATCTATCGGGCCGCCTCGGCCGCGTGCACCAACCCCCTGGGGTCTTACGTGCACAACGCGGCGGCCACGTTCACCATGGCCCTGTGCTCGCCCGACCGTGACCGGGCCATCGAGCTCGCCCGGGAGTCCTTCGAGTGGTACCCGAAGACCGGTGCCCGCCAGATCGCCACCGTCACCGACTGGATGGCGGAACGGCAGGAGTCCCTCGGTTCCTACTCCTACGCGGCGGACATGAAGTCGCACGCAGACGATGGTTCTCTCGATCTCCTCAGCCTCGAGTACCTGATCGCCACCGACGCCTGCGTGCTGGGCACGCCCGACGAATGCCTGGAAGCGTGCCGCAAGTATGAGGCTGCGGGCATCGACTTGTTGCTCTGCCTGGTCAACCCGTACAAGATCCCCCATGAGGCAGTCATGGAGACCATCGAGCTGATGGGTACCTACGTGCTCCCGAAGTTCTCGGAGTAGTGGTCGTCTGACCCGGTTCGCCCGGACCGAACGGCACCCGGTGTCGTCCCCGGGCAATAGCCTGCAGCCATGCACTTGTTCTCGGTGTTTCTCGGTGGACCGATCGCCCCGGGTCGGATGGGAGAGGACCACGAAGTGGTGTTCGTCGTCGCCTCCGGTCCCGAGGAGGCGAAGGGTTTGGCGCGGTCGAAATGGCGGGGCATGGGGCGAGCGCACATCGACGCCGTCGAGCGCCTCGACCAAATCGACGGCTACCGGGTTTCGCTCACGCCCGTGCAAGGTGAAGACGGCGATCGGACCGAACTGCAGATCTGCAACTGACCCGACGCTCACGGCCGAAGCGGAGCCCGGCGTCCTAGAATCGGTCCGTGGACATCCCGATCGCGTGCACGCTCGAGCAAGACGAGGCCGAGCAACGGGTCGAGCGCTGGCGCGATGTTCTCGTCCGGGCGGTGGCCCGGGCCGAGCGTGTGGCCCCGGACCGACTCTCCTTTGAGCTGAATCCCGATCTCGCCGAACTCCGGGCCCTCGCCCTCCTGGCCCAAGAGGAAAAGGCCTGCTGCGGGTTCTTCACCTTCGCACTCGGGATCGAAGCCGAAGCCGTCACCTTGATGGTCGGCGTACCCCACGACGCGGTAGCCCTGCTCGACGGATTCGCCGCGCTGGCGATTCCCGAGCCGTCACCCTGGGCGAAGGATCTAGCCACCTAGATCGTCCCCCGGGCTCCACCGGGTTGATATCGGACGGGGAGCCCATCCGGACGGACCGACGAATGGAACCACTGAGGCGCGGGTACGCTCGCTCCAGAGGTAGGGACCGGATGAAGGGATAGCTCATGCCCGACGGGTTCGATGCAACCGATGAGGTGGCTGACGAGTCAGACCGGGTCGACGGCGGCTTCACCGATGCCGAGCTCACCGCGCTGGCTCTCGCCGCCGAGCCCGGCGCCCCGATCGACCAGGACGCGGTTCCGCTCGCCATCTATCTCGGTCAGGCTCCGGGGCCTCTTCCCGAATGGTACATGCCATCGACGATCGCCCGTATCCACCGATGGTGGCGGCTCCCCACGGTCATGACCATCGTCGGCGCCTTTCTGATCATCGAGGCATTGGGGCTTTGCAACACCTACGGGACGCTCGGCTTGGGCTGAGGATCCCGGTGCGTACGTACCCAGTGTTGGGCGCCCATCTGAACCGCGTCCCACGGGCTTCCGAGCGGCGGCGTATAGGACAGGTCCAACTCGCTCAGACCGTCCACGGTCATGGAGTGGAAGATGGCCGTGGCGGCGATGTCAATGCGCTTGGCCACCTCGGCCTGACGGTGGCCGAACAGCTGGACGCCGAGCAGTCGCCCTGACCGTCGATCCCCGGTGAAGCGCATCCTGATCCGGTGGCTGTCCGGGTAGTAGGCCTTGTGGTCGTCGGCCTCGAATTCCGTGGTGATGGGGTCGAATCCCACCGATCGGGCCTCGTGGTCACGAAGTCCGGTCCTGGCTACGGCGTGGTCGAAGACCTTCACCACCTGGGTGCCGAGACTGCCCGCGAACTCCTTCGTGCCGCCCAGAGCGTTCTCGGCTGCGACGCGCCCTTGCTTGTGCGCCGTCGTACCCAACGGGAGGTACGTCTCGCCCAGCAAGCGATGATGGGTGACGACGCAGTCGCCGGCGGCGAAGACATCGCTCCGATCGGTGCGCATGCCCCGGTCGACGGCGATCGCTCCGTTCGGTCCCAATGCGACGCCTGCCGTCTCGGCCAGGGCGGTATCCGGGCGGACGCCGACAACCACCAGAACCAGGTCGGCAAACAGTCGGTCCTCGGTTCCATCAGCGTGGACGCCGTCGACCTGCAGCCGTCCGGCCGACCCAGCCGGTGCGGTGGCCACGGCGCGGACCGTGGTCCCACAGCGCACGTCGACACCGTGCTCAGTGAGCTGAGCCCGGACCAATGCCCCGAGTTGGGGATCGACGGTGGGGAGCACCTCGGGTAGCGCTTCGACCTGGGTAACCGACAAGCCCCGGGCAACCAGGGCCTCGGCCATCTCCAAGCCGATGTAGCCGGCACCGACAATGACGGCATTGGCCGGGGCCGTCTGCTCCAACGTCGCCATGAGTGCGAAGGTGTCGCCCATGGAATGAAGGAGATGGACGCCATCAGTGGCACCGAGGGCATCCGGCCCGACCAACCCGTCGATCCGAGGTCGGACCGAGACGGCGCCGGTACCAACGATCAAGGCGTCGTAGGCCAGATGGTGCTCGGTGCCGTCCGCGTCGGTGACGCGCACCTTGCGAGCATCGGCGTCGATCGCCGTGGCTACCGTGTTCAGCCTCAGGCGCATCCCGGTGGCCTCGAGGTCGGCGAGGGTCCGGTGGGCCAAGTCCTTCCAATGGGTGACCTCGCCCGACACGTAGTAGGGAATGCCACAGATTGAGAAGTTCGGAAAGGAATCGGCCACCACGACAGTGACATCGGTACCGGCGTCGATCTCCCGGGCCCGTAAGGCGGCGCTGATCCCGGCGTCACTGCCCCCGACAGCTACGAGTTGCATGGAACGTCTCCTTCGTGGTGGGGGAAGACGATGTCGGAGGCCTCGGCCGGGGTGACGTCTGGGTAGAGGGTCTTGATCACGAGGATGGCTACCCCGGCCCCCACCACCTGGGCGGCAATGAAGACGGGTGCCGATGACGGGGCGATTCCGGCGAAGGTGTTGGAGAACATGCGGCCCACGGTGATGGCCGGGTTGGCAAAGCTGGTGGAGCTGGTGAAGAAATAGGCCGCCCCGATGTAGGCGCCGACCGCGGCCGGAGCGCTCCGGCTTCGGCCCGAACGGGCGAGGGCAAATATGACCAGCAACAAACCAAGCGTGGCCACGACTTCGGACAGGAAATGGGGGCCGCTGGCTCGGTGGTGTGTCGAGATGCTGACTGCGGCCTTCGAGAACATCAGGTTGGCCACAACGGCGCCGCCAACGCACCCGGCCACCTGGGCCGGTACGTACGCAGTGGCATCCCGCCAGGCCAAGCCGCCGAAGACGGCGTCGACGAGGGAGACCACCGGGTTGAAGTGGGCTCCCGACACCCCGCCGAACATCAAGATGATGGCGAACAATCCCGCCGCCGTCGCCGCCGCGTTCTCGAAGAGCTGGAGGCCGACAGTCCCCGGCGAGAGCTGCTGAGCGGCGATCCCCGAGCCGATGACGATGGCGGCCAGGAACGCGCTGCCCAGGAACTCAGCGACCAGGCGACGCCACAGGGCGGCCTCCCTCATTGATCCAGCGCTCGCTTGTTCAGCTCGGTTGGCCGTTCAAATACTCGGTTGGCCGCTGGGGCTCAGCAGCAGGAGGGTCCGGCCACGGCCAAATCGGGCCGGGTGGCACAACATGCGGCACCGCTCGGATCGGACGCTCGCAGCTCACCGGCGGGCAGGTCGGCATCCGAGAGCACGGTGTAGATCTCCCACGGCTCGCCCCCGGGGCCATCCACCCACACCTTGTCCTGTACGGCAAAGCAGCAGCTCGACCTGCTCCTCGATCGCGGTCGGTAGGTCCTCGGCGGCCAGCCGGGCCTGGGCCGCGGTGACCTCGTCTGTCGTCGCTACCTCGACGCCCAGGTGATTGAGCGAGCCTGGGGCCTGGGTGGCGTCCTCGATGAGAACCAGCTTCAAGGGTGGGTCGACCACAGCGAAGTTGGCATATCCGGGGCGGAGTTTCGCCGGCTCGGTGGCAAAGAGCTTCGAGTAGAAGACCACGGCCTCGTCGAGGTCGGCGACGTTGAGGGCCAGCTGAACACGGGACACGAGCACGCTCCTGATACATTGATATTGGTCAATACCAAGTGTACCGAAACATTTACCGATGTCAATGTATAAGCATGAGTGGTGAGCTATGACGACGACTCGACAGTCCAACGGAACCACGCCCGCCGTGGCCAGCCCTGACGACCTGTGCTGCTCGTCCCTGACCGGGGCCCCGCTCGACGAGGCCGAAGCCGTCGAGCTCGGCCGAGTGTTCGCCGCCTTGTCCGACCCGGTACGCCTCCGGCTCCTGTCGCTAGTCGCTTCCCAGGTGGAGGTGTGCTCGTGCGATCTCGAGCGCCCGCTCGATCGCAGCCAACCGACGGTCTCCCATCACACCAAGGTGTTGGCCGAGGCCGGGCTGATCGTCGGCGAAAAACGGGGCCGTTGGATGTGGTGGCGAGTTGATCCGGCTCGGCTCACCACTGTTCGCAAGGCGCTCGGCGAGTAGTTGCCCGAGCCGGTCAGCCTTCGCTCTCGGCGAAGGCCGGGATCACCTCGCGGCCGAAGAGCCGGATCATGTCGGCCACCTGCTCGAAACTGCCCAGGGAGGACCGGGCGCTCCCGGTAGCCGGCAGTCCGGCACCAAAGGCGGCGTGCACATGCTGGCAACCGGTGTGCTCGGCGTAGCGCTGCACCTGCATGATGATGTCCTCTGGTGCGCCCCAGAGCAGGCGATCCCGGGCGATCTCTTCGGGCGCCACCGACTGGCCGGCATCCATCCGGGCAAAGAGGTCCGCTTCGGCGGGATCCTCCGCTGACTCCCGCCAGTGCTCCACCAAACCGTCCACATAGGCGGGCAGCACTTCGTCTCTTACCTGTTGGCGGTCGGTGCCGAGCCACGCATACCGACGGAGGATCCAATCGGGATCCCTCCCCATTCCCTCACAGGTAGCCCGGTAGATGGCCAAACACGATGCCGCCTTGGCCAGTGACTGCACCGGGCCACAGAGCCAGGCATCACCCAAGCGGGCGGCGCGCTCCACGGCGGCGTCGGCCACGCCCGCCACCCACAGCGGGGGGTGTGGGTTCTGGACGGGCCGGGGGTACACGGTGAGCTCTGGGAACCGGAAGAAGCGGCCCTCGAATGAAGTCTGTTCGTGCGTCCACACCAGACGCAGGATCTCGAGTGCCTCTTCCATGCGGGCCCCCCGTTGGTTGAACGTCGAACCGTGCACCTCGTACTCGAGCGGCCACCAGCCCAAGCCGACCCCGAGGGACACCCTCCCCCCTGACACTTGATCGATGGTGGCGACCTGTTCGGCCACCCGAACGGGATTGTGCACCGGGAGCTGAAAGATGCCGGTGGCCACCCGGAGAGTGTCGGTTCGGGCTGCCACCGCGGTCAAAAAGGTAAGCGGATCGCTCATGTTGCCCGGCATGAAGTGGTGGTGGCCGATGGTGGCGGTGTCGAAGCCCGAGCTCTCGGCGATCCGGGCCAACTCGAACGTCTGCCGGTAGGGGTCCGGGGTTCGGGCATCGCAGAGCAACGGCAGCGAGAGGGAGAAGCGCACGGAAGGCAGAGTAGCGTCGGCGTCGTGCCCGATCCCTATGCCTCCTTCGAGACGTTGACCTTCGACCGGTCCGAGCCCGGTGTGCTGCAGATCGTGCTGGATGGGCCCAACCTCAACGCCGTGGGTCCCCAGACCCACCAGGAGCTGGCCGATATCTGGTTGGCCGTGGACCGGGACCCGGCCGTCGCGGTCGCCGTCATCCGAGCGGCCGGTCGAGGATTCTCAGCGGGCGGGAGCTTTGAGCTCCTCGAGCAGCTGACCACCGACTACGCCGTCCGCACCCGGGTGATGCGCGAGGCACGCGACATCGTGTTCAACGTGATCAATTGCTCGAAGCCCATCGTCTCGGCCATCCACGGTCCTGCCGTCGGCGCCGGCCTGGCCGTCGGGATCCTGGCCGACATCTCGATCGTGTCCCGCTCGGCCACCATCATCGATGGGCACACCCGGCTGGGGGTGGCGGCCGGGGACCACGCGGCGATCTGCTGGCCGCTCCTGTGTGGCATGGCCAAGGCCAAGTACTACCTGTTGACTTGCGAGGCCCTCACCGGCGAAGAGGCCGAGCGCATCGGGCTGGTGTCGATGTGCGTGGACGACGACGAGCTCGTACCCCGGGCCCTCTCGGTGGCCCGCACCTTGGCCGACGGCGGGCAGAGCGGCATCCGCTGGACGAAACACGTCATGAACAACTGGTACCGGATGCTCGGGCCGGTGTTCGATGCGTCCCTGGCCTATGAGTTCTACGGCTTCGGAGGACCTGACGTGGCCGAGGGTCTGGCCTCTCACCGGGAGCGACGGGCCCCCCACTTCGACGGCCCGACGAGCGAATAAATGAGAAATAGATAGAGCAAACCAACTTCCGTCCTTCAGAACCACCCGACGGCTATCGCCACCCCGACGAGGACGAGTAGGGCACCGCCGATCTCTCCGCTCCACTGGTCAGTCGATTGGCCCAGCCGGGCACCGACCTCCAGCCCGAGGAGAGACATGCCGACGCTGACGGCGGCGATGATGAGTGCCGCCAGGGCGATCGATACGTTGTGAGTACCGAGGGCAAATCCGATCACCAGGTTGTCGATGCTCAGCGCTGGCTCCGGTGACGACGAGAGGGCCGATACCACTACCGATCGGGTGCGAACCCACCTTCTCGTGTCGTGCCTGCCAGATCGTGTAGCCGCCGGTGATGATGAGCAGTCCTCCACCGAGATATGCGCTCGGTGAACCAAGCGAGTCCGCCAGGCGACGGCCCAGAAGCAGTCCGACCACGGGCATGCCGCCTTCGAAGATGCCGAAGATAACTCCTATGCGCCATCGCAGAATGGCGTCGACGCCTGACAATCCGATCCCGATCGAGGCGGCAAAGTTCGAGAGACCGAGCCCGACCGCAATGATGACGAGATCGAGCACGACCAAACGCTATCGGCGTCGCCCAACGGTACGTGGGCTACGGCCTGGTGGCCGGCAAGGCGGTCTCGAATCGCCGGGTCTTTTTCTACGAGCCCGATACAGCCTACCAGCCCGGCACCCCTACGAGCCCGGCACCGCCTTCAACCAGACGGGCGCGGGCCGGCTGACCCGCTCCAGCGCGTCGAGGGCGGTGGCGCAGAGGCCCGGGCCGTCCAGCCCCAACTGGGACAAGATCTCGACGGGCCGGCCATGGGGCACGTAGGCCACCGGCACCCCGCAGGCCACCACGGATGGAGAGCTATCGGTACCGCGCCGGCGGGCCAGTGCACTGGCCACCAGCGCCCCGACGCCCGCCCTCGACGACGCCGTCCTCGGCGGTGACCACGACCCGGTGGCGGCAGGCGTCGCTGATCATGTCGGGGGCGAGCGGGGAGGCGACGCGGACATCCCACACGGTGGCGTCGACGCCCACGGCGGCCAGGAGCTCGGCCGCCTGCTCGCAGGCCGCCACCTGCTTGCCCACGCCGAGAAGGCAGACGTCGTCTCCCCCGCGGATCCGCCGGCCGCTTAGGCCACTCCCGGTGGCGTCGGCCCGGACCGCTTCGGTCTTGGGCCAGCGAATGGCCACGGGTCCCGAGGTGATGGCCAACGCCTCATGGAGCATGACCGCCACCTCGTCGTAGGAAGCCGGTGCGAACACCGTCATCCCCGGCACCTTGGTCAACAGGGCCAAGTCGAGCAGCCCATGGTGGCTCGGTCCGTCATCGCCGGTGACCCCTGCTCGATCGATGCAGAAAACCACCGGCAGCCGGTGGAGGCCGACGTCGTAGTAGATCTGATCCCAGGCCCGGTTGAGGAAGGTCGAGTAGATGGCCACCACCGGGCGCAATCCGCCCATGGCCATGCCCGCCGCCGCGGTGACCGCGTGCTGCTCGGCGATGCCCACGTCGAAGAACCGGTCCGGGTACCGATCACGGAAGGGAGCGAGACCGGTGGGCCCGGGCATGGCCGCGGTGAGGGCGACCACCTCGGGCCGGACCTCGGCTTCGGCCAGCAAGGCGGTGGTGAACGCGTGGGTGTAGCTGAGGCCGGCACCGGGCTTCGTCGGTGGCGACGCCGGTGGCCGGGTCGAACGGGCCGATGTCGTGCAGGCACTTGTCGTCGTCGTTCTCGGCCGGCGCGTACCCGCGGCCCTTGGTCGGTGTGGACGTGGACGCACCACCGGTCCCGATCGGCCGGTCACGCCCCGCAGCGCGCACTCGAGCTGGGCGACATCGTGACCGTCCACCGGGCCCTCATAGGACAGGCCGAGGGCCTCGAAGAACGGCGCCACCAGGCGGACATCGTCGGCGGGTCGGTTACGTCGGCATGGTCGGCATGGTCGGCGGCGGTCGACAGTCGGGAGACGGTCGGTGCGTAGGACCGTCCGTTGTCGTTCACGACGATCACCACGCGCGTGCCCCGTGGTCGCCGATGTTGTTCAGCGCCTCGTAGGCCAGCCCGCCGGTGAGGGCACCGTCGCCGACCACCGCGACCACCGGGCGGTCGTCGCCGCACAACTGGCGGGCCCGGGCCAACCCGTAGGCGTAGGACAGCGCGGTGGAGGCGTGGCTGTTCTCAACCAGGTCATGGTCGGACTCGAGCCGGTTGGGATAGCCCGACAACCCGCCGGGCTGGCGCAACCCGCTGAAGGATCGCCGCCCGGCCGGTCACCAGTTTGTGCACGTAGGCCTGGTGGCCGGTGTCCCATACCAGGGCATCGCCGGGTGAGTCGAAGACCCGATGCAGGGCCAAGGTCAGCTCGACGATCCCGAGGTTGGAGCCGAGGTGACCCCCGGTCTCCGCCACCGATTCGACCAGGAACCGGCGGATGACGACGGCCAGCTGCTCGAGCTCGGGGCCGTTCATGGCCCGCAGACGGGTGGGATCGAGCCGGTCGAGCACGTCACCGCACGGCTCCGCCCGATCGACGGGTAGGGCTTCCCCGTCGGCCAGAGGCAGTGTCGCAGGGGCAACGGTGCTCATGGTCACCGGGATCAATGGGTATTGACGAGGGCGCGGAGGGATTGGCGCAGCGAGTCCATGCTGGCGATCACCGATGTCGGCTCATAGCCACAGTGGGCCATGCAGTTGGCACAGCGGGGGTCCTTTCCGCGGCCATAGGCATCCCAGTCGGTCGTCTCGACCAGCTCCTTGTAGCTGGTGGCGTAGCCGTCGGACATCAGGTAGCAGGGTCGCTGCCAGCCCAGGACGGAGTAGCTGGGGATCCCCCAGGCGGTGCAGGAGAACTCCTGCTTGCCCTCGAGGAAGTCCAAGAACAGCGGCGAATGATTGAGGCGCCACTTCTTGCGCTTCCCGTCAAAGGCCTCCCGGAACAGCTTGCGCGTCTGCTCGACGCCGAGGAAGTGCTCCTGATCGGGCGCCTTCTCGTAGGCATAGGCCGGCGAGATCATCATGGCGTCCACTTTGAGGTCGTCGTTCAAGAAGTCGAGGACGTCCCGGACGGTCTTGGGCGAGTCGGTGTTGAAGAAGGTGGAGTTGGTGGTCACCCGGAAGCCCTTCTCCTTCGCCTCCCGGATGGCCGCCACCGCCTCGTCGAACACACCCTCGCGGTCGACGGCGGCGTCGTGGCGCTCCTTCATGCCGTCGATGTGCACCACCCAGGAGAAGAAGTGCGACGGCGTGAACCGCTCCAGGCGCCGTCGGAGCAGCACGGCATTGGTGCACAGGTAGACGTAGACCTTCCGCCGGATGAGCTCGGCCACGATGCGCTCCATGTCCGGATGCAGGAGTGGCTCACCGCCGGCGATGGAGACCATGGGGGTCCCGGTCTCCTCCACCGCTTGGAGGATGTCCTCGAGGGAGAGACGCTTTCGGAGGATGTCGGTGGGGTGCTGGATCTTGCCGCAACCCGGGCACGAGAGGTTGCAGGCGAACAGCGGCTCGATCTCCACGATGAAGGGGTAGTGCTTGACCCCCTTCAGCTTCTGGCGAAGCAGATGGGATCCGATCTTCATGTTCTGTCGGAGGGGTATGGGCATCAGCGCACCGCCTGAGGTAGAGAGAAATGGGCATTTCTTCCGTGGTCCGATGCTCGGTGACAGCCACCGGACCGAGGTCCGAGAGGCTGTCGATCACGCGTTGGACCAGGAATTCTGGAGCGGACGCACCGGCGGTGATGCCGACGGTGGTCACACCGTCGAACCAGCTCAACCGGAGCTGCGTCTCGTCTTCGATCAGTTCGGTCCGGCAACCCTCTCGCCTCGCCACTTCGACCAGGCGGGCCGTGTTGGACGAGTTGGCCGAACCGACCACCAGGAGCAGATCGCAACGTCCGACCATGCCCCGCACCGCGTCCTGGCGGTTCTGGGTGGCGTAGCAGATGTCGTTGGAGTTGGGACCATGGAGGTCGGGGAACCGGTCCCGCAGGGCGGCGACGATCTCGGCCGTCTCGTCGGTGGCCAGGGTGGTCTGGGTGAGGTAGGCGACCTGGGCACCGGGATCGATGTCCAGAGCGGCCACGTCCTCGGGTCGCTCGACCAGGGCCATCGGCGCCTCGCCCAGGGTGCCGGCGATCTCCTCGTGACCCTCATGGCCGATGAGGACGATCTGATAGTCCTGGGCGGCAAAGCGTCGGGCCTCATGATGGACCTTGGTCACCAACGGGCAAGTGGCGTCGATGACCGAGAGGTCACCACGACGAGCGGCTTCGTCGCGGACCTTGGGGGACACGCCGTGGGCGGCCAGGACCACCACTGCTCCGGGTGGCACCTCATCGAGCTCCTCCACGAAGATGGCACCCTTGCCCTCCAGGTCGGCCACGACGTGGCTGTTGTGCACGATCTGGCGACGGACGTAGACCGGGGAGCCGAAGCGCTCGATGGCCCGCTCTACGATCTCGATGGCCCGCTCCACGCCGGCGCAGAACGAGCGTGGCGCGGCGAGCACGACGTCGTGTCGGCCGAGGGCGCCGGCCCAGCGCTCGAGCGACGGTCGCACCCGCCTCAGTGAGGCCAGGGCCCGCGTCCCGCCGACCACCATGCCGCCTTCGGCCGTGTCCGAGATGGCGCGGACCACGGCCACGGGACGATCGGGGGGCAGTTGGTCGATCAGCCACGCCGACTCCATGTCCACCGCCACTGCGTCGGTGGCCGCCAGCTCGGCCGTTCGCGCCCCGGACAAGGCGGCGTGACGAGACGATCGGCCCGGTGCGGACGTCGAGGCCCATGTGGCGGAGGTCATGGGCGATCCCTCTGCTCCGGGAAGCGTCCGGACGATGCCGCCGTCGACAGTGCGCACCTCGGTGGCCACCACCAACTGCCCGAGTCGGAGATCGGGATCCAGGCCACCGGCCACACCGACCAGGGCGACCGGCTGCGAGGAGGCCGAGGCGGCCAGCTGGCCCCCGAGGCGGTCGCCTTGGCCTGGCCCATCCCGATGCGGGGCACGCACCACCGACGGCCAGGGCCTCGATGCGCAGCGGGGACACGATGGTGAGATCAGCCATGGGCCCGCTCCGCAACGGCCAGATGGCGGCCGAGCGCCATGACCGGGAAGACCAGGCGGTACAGGTGATAGTTGATGTAGAAGTCCCCCGGGAATCCGGTGCCCGTGAACCAGGGCTCGTCCCAGGTCCCGTCCTCGCGCTGGGTCGCGACCAGGAACTGGAGGCCGTCATCGGTGGACGCCGCCCCGCCGCCCGGCGGCCAGCAGGGCGAGCAGGGCCCACGCCGTCTGGGAGGCAGTGGAGGTGCCCTGCCCGCTCAGGCTCGGGTCCCGGTAGGAACGGAGGTCTTCGCCCCAACCGCCGTCGGGGTTCTGGTGGGCCTCGAGCCAGCGGACCGCCTTGGCCATGGCCGGGTGGTCGGGTCCCAGGCCGGCCGCGGCCAGGGCGGGGACGACGGCCCCGGTGCCGTACACGTAGTTCGCGCCCCAGCGACCGAACCAGGAGCCGTCGGGCTCCTGCGCGTCGAGCAGCCACTGGATGCCTCGGTCGAGTGACCGGGCCCGCGCCGGCCGAGCACGGCCAGCATCTCGACCACATGGGCGGTGACGTCGGCGCTGGGCGGGTCGATCAGCTCGCCAAAATCACAGAAGGGAAGCTCCTCGCACAGGCCGCGGGTGTTGTCGGCGTCGAAGGCGCCCCAGCCGCCGTCGCGCGCACTGCATGCCCTCGATCCAGGCCACGGCCCGGTCGATGGCCCCCTCGGCGACGACCGTCGCAGTGCCGGAGGGCCAGCACCACCTCGGCCGTGTCGTCGATGTCGGGGTAGTGGTCGTTGGCGAACTCGAAAGCCCACCCGCCGGGGGCCAGGCCGGGCGGCGGATGCTCCAGTCGCCCTTGATGGTGACCTCTTCGCCGAGCAGCCAGGCGCCGGCCCGGCGCATGCCCTCGTCGGTCGGGCGGCGTGCCCGCATCGGCCAGCCCGATCACGGCCAAGGCCGTGTCCCACACCGGGGACTGGCAGGCCTCGAGCCGGCGGCCGGCCTCGTCGTCGATGGTGAAGGCGTCCAACCCGTCCAGGCCGGCACGCATCACGGGATGATCGAGCGGGTAGCCCTGCAGGTGCAGCGCCATCAGCGAGTAGACCCACGGCGGCTGGATCCCGCCCCAGGAGCCGTCGGCCTCCTGGCGCTGGACGATCCACCGCTCGGCCCGCTGCAGGGCCAGCTTGCGCAGGACGGAGATGGGCTTGCGCTCGTAGACATGGAGCGCCCGATCGAGCTGCTCGAACCGCCGGCCCCACCGGCTGGCCGGCCGGCGGGTGGGCGCTTCCCGCTCCGGAGCTCGTCGATGGTCACCGGGATCGGGCGCACCGGCCGGTGGGCGCTGATCACGGTGAGGGCGGCCACCGTCTGGCGGGCCCAGCAGCCGAAGTCGTAGATGTTGAGGGGCACCGACGGCGGGAGGAGCATGAGCTCGGGCGGCATCACCGGGAGCTCCCCCAGGGCCACAGCCCGAACAGCGCCATCCAGATCCGGGTGAAGACCCGACTGGCCTCCAACCCGCCGGCATCCCGGACGAACCGTGCGGCCCGGTGCATATGCGGCGCGTCGACCTCGTCGCCGGCCAGTCGAAGGGCCACGTAGGCCTCGATGGTGGTGGAGAGATCCGACGGGCCGCCGTAGAAGGTGGCCCAGGTCCCGTCGTCGCGCTGGCGGGAGCGGATCCAGGTCGCCGTTCTCTGCAGTCTGGTCTTCCGTCCGGATCCCGAGGAACTGTCGGAGCAGGAGGTCCTCGGCCTCCATGGTGACGTTGGTCTCCAGCTCGCCCTTCCACCAGCCCTCGGCGTCTTGCCGCGCTCCAGCGCCCCCACGGCTCGCTGGAGGGTCTGGGTGACGGCCCGATCCCCAGTGCGGTCAGCCGGGTCTGCCGACGTCGCCGTCAGCGGGGACGTCGACGAGCGAGGGGGCGGTGACGGCGGTCATCGATCGCGCACGGTCACGAAGTGGGCGATGGCCTCGAGCTGGGAGCGAGGGCCGGAGAGGAGGTCGGCCCGGGCCAGCGAGGCCAAGGCCGCGTCCAGGTGGGTCTCGGCGATGTCCATGGCCTCGTCGCGTGCGCCGCTCTCCTCGATGAGCCGGGCGGCGTCGAGCACGTCCTGTTCGCCGAGGGCGCGACCGAGCAACGCCTCGAGCTCGGGGCGACGACCGTCGGCACGGGCCAGCGCGGTGACGACCGGGAGGGTCATCTTGTGCTGGACCAAGTCGTTGCCGGCCGGGCTTCCCCGTCTGGCTCGGCTCCCCCCAGATCCCCAGCACGTCATCGATGGCCTGGAAGGCGACTGCCCACGTTGCGGCCGAAGTCGGCCAGGGCATCGCACCGTCGGCTCGGGGGCGCCGACGAGCACGGCACCGAGCGACGAGGCACACGACAACAGGGCCCCGGTCTTTCCGGCTGGCCATGCGCAGGCACTCCTCCACGGTGACCGAGGTCCGGGTCTCGAAGGCCATGTCGTCGGCCTGGCCGGCGATCATCTCCTGGGTGGCCGTGGCCAAGATAGCCGTGGCCCGCACCCGCTCGGGGGTGGGGTCGTCGAGCAGTACCTGGGTGGCCAGCGTGGCGAGGGCGTCCCCGGCGATGATGGCCGAGCCGATCCCGAACTGGGCCCAGACGGTCGGCCGGTGACGCCGATCGCGGTCCTCGTCGATGATGTCGTCGTGGAGCAGCGAGAAGTTGTGGACCAGCTCGATGGCCACGGCCCCGGGGATGCCCGCCTCCTCGGCGCCACCGGCCGCGGCGGCCGAAACCAGGACCAGCGCGGCCCGCACCCGCTTGCCCCCGCCGGCCAGGTGGTGCCGAACGGGCGCGGCCAGCTCGGGGCTGAGCCGGTCGACGGCGGCGTCGAGGGCCGGGGTGACCAGGTCGGCGGCCCGCCCCAGCGTCGGCGGCGGAGCCTGCAGGCGGTGCGGGCAGATGCGGGGATGGCGGTCGACTGCCGTACTCCTTGGAGCTCGGGGGCGCTGGCCGCTGCGCTCGCGGCCGGACTCGGCCAGGGCCACCGACGCAGCCGCGTGCCCGCTGCGCACCGCCCCCTCCATGGTCGCCGGCCAGCCGGTGTCGCACCACGCGCCGGCCAGGACCAGACCGGGGATCCCCGTCCGAGCCGGCGGCCGGAGGGCCGCCGTCCCGGGGATGGCGCGGAAGGTGGCCGAGTGCTCGCGGCGTAACGGTGCCGTCGATCAGGCGGGCGTGCCGGGCCGAGGGAAGGAGGTCGTCGAGGGCCTGGCGGAACGAGCGCACCAGGTCCTCGGGCCGCTGGCCGATGTAGGCGTCGGCGGCCGACAAGCGAGATGGCCAGGCACTGCCCCTCGGTCAGGCCCGATCGAGGCGGTGCGGTCGAAGAGGAACTGGATCGGGCGTGCCCACGCCGGCGGCCATGGGGAGATCGGTCACCCGGCGATCGAGTACCAGGTGCACGTTGACGATGGGTGAGGCGCCGAGCCCGTCGATGGCGGGCAGGACGCCGTCGGGCACGAGCGCCGCCGTCGCCTCGGGCGGGGTGGCGACGATCACCGCGTCGGCGTGGATCGGGCCGTCGGGCGTGGCGACGGCCCAGCGGCCGTCGGCCGACCGGGCCAGACCCTCGACCCGGGACCCGAGGCGCACGTCGACCCCGGCGCCGGACAGCGCCCGTGACCCGTTGTCGGCGTGCAGTTGCCGGAGCGGCACCTGGGACCACCCGATGTCGCCGCCGTCGGCGCTGATCGAGCAGGCCGGTACGGAAGACCTTGACCGCCATGGCCAGTGATGCCTCTGCGGCGGGCACGTTACGGTGGGCAGGGTGATCAGGTCCCACAGGCGCTCGATGGCGTCGGCGCTCTGCCCGTGATCGGTCAGCCACCGGCCGAAGGTGATGGCGTCGAGCGCGGGGTCGTCCGGATCGAGGCGGCGCAGGGCGAGGACGGCGCGTGCCAGCTGGGCCCGTTCCCCCACGCTGAGAAAGCGGTAACGGGCCAACGAGCCGGCCAGGTGGAGCGGTGCGGGCAGGTTCGTACGGGTGATGGACGAGGTGATCCCTCCGGGGGCCAGACGGGCACGTCCAGTCGCGGCTCGGAGGGCGACCTGGTCGGTGGCCCCGATGCGGTCGAGGAAGCCCGCGGTAGGCGGTGCAGCACCGCATGAAGACGTGTTGGCCGTTGTCGAACCAGAGACCATGTCGCCGGAACGACCAGGTGAGCCCGCCCAACCGGGACCGCCGCTCGAAGAGGACGACGTCGGCCCCGCCGTCGACGGCAGCCAGGGCCGCGCTGACGCCGGCCAGGCCGCCCCCGATGACGGCGATACGCGGGCGGCTCACGGGGTGCCACCGGAGATGCTGCGCAGGGCGATGTACCCCTTCTCCCATGTCGGCAACGAGACCCGCCGGCGGGTGACGGCGATCGGGTCGCGCTCGATGCGGGCCAGCAGGCGGCGATAGATGCCGGCCATGGCCGACACGCAGGCACGGCTCCGCCGGTCGAGCAGCGGGAGCAGCTGGAGGCCGCGGTCGAACCACTCCCGGGCCCGCACGCACTCGAAGGCGACGAGGTCGGCCACGGCCGACGGCGGCCCGCTCAGGTCGGGCGGGCACCCCACCGCTTGCGCATCCTCGGTCGGCAGGTAGACGCGGCCCCGATCGCCGTCCTCGACGATGTCCCGGAGGATGTTGGTCAGCTGGAGGGCCACGCCGAGGTCGTCGGCCAGCGGGATTGGCCACGGTCACGTCGTCCACGCCGAAGATGGCCAGCGACAGGCGGCCCACCGAGCCGGCCACCCGGCGGCAGTACCCGACCAGGTCGTCGATGGTGGCGTACTACGCCCCCTCGACGTCCATCACACAGCCGTCGATCAGCTCGCCGAACGCGGCCATGGGCAGGCCGTAACGTGCCGCGGCATGGGCCACGCCGGCCAGCACCGGGTCGTCGGTGTCGGCCGAGATGGGCTCGAGGTCCTTGCGGACCGCGGCCAGCTCCTCGAGGCGCTGGGCCGCGGGGGCGTCGCCGTCGCCGATGTCGTCGATTCTCCGGGCCAGGGCGTACACGGCCGAGAGGGCGTGACGCTCGGGCTCTTTGAGCAGCCGGATGCCGTAGGCGAAGTTCTTGGCCTCCCGACGGGTGATGTCCTCGCACTGGCGATAGGCGACATCGGCGTTCATGCCGCGGCCCTCGAGTCGCGGTCGACGATGCGGAGGAACAGGTTGTCGGACGACCAGGGTGGGCACCGACCCCGAGCGGACGGGGCCGGCACCGTGTCCCGAGCACGTCGTACCCGGCCCGCCGGATGGCGTCGAGGGCGGCCTCGCCACCGCCCACGAAACCGGCGACCGCGGCTCGCGGTCGACCACGGGAGGCCTCGGACCAGGGGCCGGCCCGCGGCCAGGCGCCGGCGAGCCCGGTTGACGTGCACCGCCACCAGACGCTGGAGCGAGGGACCGGCGTGGGGGGCCGACAACTCATCTTCGGTGACCCCGAAGGCGTCCCGGTCACGGGCCGGGAGGTAGACCCGACCCCGGGAGGCATCTTCGCCGATGTCTTGGAGATGTTCGGTCAGCTGCA
Organism: uncultured Acidimicrobiaceae bacterium; assembly: GCA_963717035.1. Taxonomy (GTDB): domain Bacteria; phylum Actinomycetota; class Acidimicrobiia; order Acidimicrobiales; family RAAP-2; genus DASXMT01. The sequence continues at coordinate 28,322 of CAVQVK010000049.1, forward strand.
GCCCGATGCACACCTCGTCGGACAGGGCGACCCGGGCCGGGGTGCTGATGCCGAACACCAAGAGCACGAGCCGGCCGACCGGGAACGGCGGAGAGCCGGCAGTAGTCGGCCAGCTCCTCCATCGTCTCGTAGCGGCTCGACGCGTCTGGTCGACCCGGTTGGCCTCGATCAGGGCGCTGAAGGGATCGAGGGGCAGGCCCAGCTCGGACAAGGTCGGCATCAGCCGCACCAGGATGGGATGGGTGGCCGTGCCCGTCGTTGGCCCGCTCGAGCTCGGACTCGAGCCAGTCGAACTGGGCCAGGCGGTCGCCCTCGACCTCGTCGCCGATGTCGTCGGCCAAACGGGCGAACCCGTAGACGGCCAGCAGATGGGAGCGCACCCGGCGGGGAAGGAAGCACCGAAGCCACCGGGAAGTTCTCCGAGCGAGCCTGGTCCAGGATCGCGCTCGGCGTCGAGGTCTGGGATCGATGGTGGAGCTCCTGGGCGAGGATGGCACGTAATGATCAGACCTTCGTATAGCAATGGTGACCAGCGGTTCACCACTGTTATACATCGTGATCTTGCGGGGGCAAACATCCCACCCGAACAGGGCTATTGCCCGTTCCGTATGGTTTTGCGTCGGCGCAGATCAGGGAGTCGGAGAACGGTGTGTTCAACCGCATGCCCATCGACACCCGGAACAGGCGCAACAAGGCGTTGTCCGCCACCCGGCGTCCGGCGCTCAGGGCGGCGTGGCCCTTGGCCCGCAAATGGGGCGACACCCGTCCGGCGATTCCCTCGGTGATCCCCGAGGCGATACCGGCGACGTCGGCTTCTCCCCGCGAAGCTCCCGGGTCATGATCTCGAGGTAGAGGGGGACGAACGGCTTGAGCAGCGTGGCCAGCTCGGCCACCGCCTTCGTCTCGCTCATCGGCTCGCTGAGGGTGTCGAGCCCTTCGCCCACGGCATCGACGGTGGAGAGGGCGGCGGCCAGGAAGATGTCGTGCTTCGAATCGAAGTAGCGGTAGAACGAGCCCTTGGCGATACCGGCCGCCTCGCAGATCTGGCCGACGTTCACCGTCGCGTAGCCCTCGGAGGCGAACGCCTGGCGGGCGCGCGGCCAGCAGCCGGGCGGCGGGGAGGGACGGTTCGGACCGGACCAGATAGGTGGTCACGATCTGGTCCCACATCTCGACCGAGTACGGCTCGCTTCGTTCGACGGCCAGCAGCTCGGGCAGGAGGTCGCCGATGGAGGGAAGCGACAGCCGCCAACGATCACGCAGCAACCGAACCAGCTTCAGCGCCTCGACGTGTCGCTCGTCGTAGAGGAACCGCTTGGACTCCACGGCGCTGGGCTCGGGTAGGAGACCCAGCCGGCGATAGTGGTGGATGCTGGGCACGGGAACGCCCGATCGGTCGGCCAGTTCGGCAACGGTGAGCAGGGCGGGTGCGTCGACGTCCGGCTCCGACCGGGCGGATTCCGTCTGGTCGGCGGGCTCGGGCGACTCTCGCAGTTGGTTCCGGCGCTTACGGGTCATCGCCCTCCTTGCTCGTTCGTATGGTAGCCCTCGCTCGAGCTAGGAACTTCGGTCAGCGGCGGCGAGTTTGAGCCACCAGGACAACAGCGATGGACCCTATGATGATTCACGAGATCGAGGCTCAGGGGGTTCTGCGTTGGGTTTGAACGGCGTGGCCCACCCAAGCCCTTCGAAGGTCGTCGCGGTCATGGGGGCAATGGCCCTGGCCGCCAACTACGTGCCCAGCACGGTCACCCTCGGGCAGTGGAGCCCGCTCCGGGTCCTTCCCGGCGATCTCTGCCGGTGGCGCGGGCCGAAGGGGCGCGGGTGGCGCTGACCTTCGACGACGGGCCCAACCGCTCACACCACGCCACACGTACTCGATCAGCCTCGACGAGCTCGGTCTTCGCGCCACCTTCTTCTGCGTGGGCTCGCTCGTCGAGCGAGGCCGGGGCGTCGTCGACGAGATCGCCCGCCGGGGCCATCAAGTGGAGACCCACGGCTATCGCCACGAGCACCACCTCCTGCGGTCGCCGCGGTGGATCATCAACGACCTGCGTCGGGCCATCGAGGTCATGGCCGAGTGCGGCTATCCCTCGTCGTGGTACCGGCCGTCCTACGGCCAGGCCACCGGCGCCACCCTGGTCGCCGCCCGAGCGCTCGGGCTTCGAACGGTGCTGTGGTCGTCGTGGGGTCGGGAGTGGGCCACCGACGATCCCGACGAGGTGGCCGAGCGAATCATCGGCCGATCTCGGTCGGCGGGGCGATCATCCTGCTCCACGACAACGACGAGCTGGGATCGCCGGGCATGTGGCGGGTCGGCCAAGCAGCCCTGCCCCGGCTGGCGGCCGAGCTCGAGCGTCGAGCAGCTGGTTGCCGTCACGCTGGACGAGCTGGTCGACGGCACCGTCGGAGCCACACGGGCTGTAAGAAGCCGCGGGACACAGAGGTGCCCGCGTCATGACGGCGGCATCGCGCTTACGCCGGTCCGGTCAGCCGCTCATGACACCGCGGTCAGCCGCTCATGACACAGTGGCACCGTCGATGGGCAGCACCACACCCGACAGGTAGTCCGACTCCCCGCCGGCCAGGAACCCGACGACCTTGGCGCAGTCCTCGGTGGTGGCCGGACGCCCGAGGGCGTTCATGGCGTTGATCGAGACCCTGGTATCGGACTCCATCGACTCGAAGGCCAGGGCCAGGCGCCCGGTGGCCACGTACCCCGGGGCGATGCAGTTGACGGTGATGCCGGAGGACCCCAGGTCCTGGGCCAGGTAGCGGGTGTACATGGCGATGCCGGCCTTGGCCACGCCGTAGTGGGCATACGCGCCCTCCCGGCCGCCCCGCAGTCCCGAGATGCTGGCCACCGTCACGATCTTCCCCGATCCCTGCCGCTTGAGCAGCGGGGCCACGGCCACGCAGGTGTTGACCGTGCCGTACAGGTTCTTTTTCATCACCGCGTCGAAGTCGTCCAGATCGAGCTCGGACGCCCGGCCCTCGAACGGCGAGCCCAGGCCTCCTCCGGCGTTGCAGACGACGATGTCGAGCCGCGGACCACGCCTCCTCGATGGTGGCCACCGCCTGTCGCATGGCGTCGAGATCGGTGACATCCGCCTCGAGGGCCAGGGCGCGCGCGGCCCAGGGCGAGGACCTCGTCGGCGGTGGTATCCGCGGTCATGAGACCGCCTCCGCCTCGTACTCGCGGTACGAGTGCAGGTCGATGTCCAGCACGGCCACATCGGCGCCCAGCGCGGCCAGGTGCAGGGCGTAGGCCCGTCCCAGTCCTCGTGCCGCGCCGGTCACCAGCGCGGTCTTACCTTCGAGCGTCATGGCTCTCCCCTCCGTCGAATCGTCGGCACCCATCGTGGTCGCGTGGGGACGAGGTGCACAAGCTCGTCGGTCAGACCGTGACCGGCGCCTCCTGCCCGAACAGCACGTCGCCGTCGTCGGCCAGGTCGTAGTACTCCACGCCCTCGGTCACGTGGGCACCGTCGGCGGCCATGGCCACCGCCACCTTCTGCGCGCTGTTGCGCACGATGTCGTAGACAATCTCCACCACCTCAGCCGGCTCGAAATAGGTGCGAACCTGGGAAACCAGCTCGGAGGTGATCTCGGTGGGCTGGGTGATGACGGCATCGGTGAGCCGCAGGGCGACCTTGTGCCGCTCGGACAGATCGGTGGTCTCGTACCAGTCGATCTTGGTGAACATCGACTCGTCGGCTCCGGCACTGATCGCCTGGACCGAGCGAGTCGACTGGCAGATGCGGCAGTTGTGCTGGCGCGCCCCTCGCAACCGGACCAGCTCGGTGGTGACGGGGTCGAGGTCGTCCATACGGGCGATCGTCTTCACCAGGTCGTCGAACGCCTGGCCCAGGTCCACTTGGCCAACCCGGTCATCGTCGGCGGCCGACCCGTCGTCTTTCACATCGAAGAGGCGGGTGATGGTCAAATCCGCTCGCCGGTCGTAGTCGAACGCGTACAGCCCGATGACGAAGCCGCCCAGTTGCTCGGGCGGGAGTTGCGCACTGAGCGCAGCCCGGTCGGCGTCGCCGATGCCGGCCACGTCGATCACGAATCGCTCGGTGAAAGCCAGCGCCACCCGCTCGGTCTCGTTGAACAGTGGCGACGTCGGCCAGTCGGCAATCGACGCCATTTGTCCGCGGGGAGAGCGGGCGCTCCCGCCGGTCGGCGCCCAATGGCCTCCGGATTGCGCAGGAGCATGGCGATACGGATGCGGGCCAGCTCGAGCAGTTCGGGGTCGGCCGCGCCCCAAACCCCGGTGTTCAATGCGGTCAGTGCGAGCAATGCCTCAGGGGCCAGATGGGGCCTGGGGTCCTCGCCTGTAGTCACGGTTATCCAGTCCATGACTCCTAGTGTTTCAGGATTGGCGACGCCAGGCTGGCCGGGCCCGGACGCTCCGGGTGTGCCTGGTCGCCTGCCCAGCGGCGCCGGCCCCACCAGGAGCAGAACTGGGTAACACTGGGAGCAGACCGACACCACGGGGCGAGGGGGATGCACATGGATACACGCGTCGACGAGATCGCAGACGGTATCTACCGGTTGTCCACGCTGGTGCCCGACATCGGCCCGGATGGCTTCACCTTCAACCAGTTCCTGGTGGACGCCGACGAGCCGCTCCTTTTCCACACCGGTCATCGGTCGATGTTCCCGTCCGTGAGCCGAGGCGATGGCCACCGTGTTGCCGGTGGAGCGACTTCGGTGGATCACGTTCGGGCACGTCGAGTCGGACGAGTGCGGTTCCATGAACGAGCTGCTGGCTGTGGCCCCCCAGGCCCAGGTGGCCCACGGGGCAACGGGCTGCATGGTTTCACTGAACGAGATGGCCGACCGACCCCCTCGGGCCCTGGCCGACGGCGAGGTCCTGGATCTCGGCGGCAAGCGGGTCCGCCATATCGACACGCCCCACGTGCCCCACGGTTGGGAGGCCCGGGTCCTGTTCGAGGAGACCACGGGACGCTGCTGTGTGGCGACCTGTTCACCCACCTGGGCAATGGGCCGCCGGTCGTCACCGACGACCTGGTCGGTCAGGCCGCCCAGGCGGAGGACGTCTTTCGGGCCAGCTGTCTCACACCGGACACCGGTCCGACCATGCGCCGGCTGGCCGACCTGGCTCCGAGCACCCTCGGCCTCATGCACGGGTCGTCGTTCACCGGGGACGGTGCTTCGCAATTGCTTCGGTTGGCCGACGAGTACGACGGCCGGCTGGCAGCTCCTCCGCCTGATCCGGCGGCCCGGTCGAGACCGGGTTGACCGCCGCCCAGAGTTTCAATACAGTACGTCTTGATTCTAAATAGAGGACGGCGGCAAGCCCCGGGGAGGCGACCGATGCCCAAGCTCGAGCGGAAATGGTGGACGTTGATCGCCGTGTGCACGGCGATCTTCATGTTGCTGTTGGACATCACCGTGGTCAACGTGGCCCTCCCCGACATCCAACGGTCGCTGCACTCGTCGTTCAGCGACCTGCAATGGGTGGTCGATGCCTACGCCCTGACGCTGGCGGCTTTTTTGCTCACCGCCGGGGTCGTCGGTGACATGTTCGGGCGACGCGAGGTGTTCGCCATCGGCCTGGGCGTGTTCTCGGCCGCCTCACTGGTATGTGGGCTGTCGACCACATCGCTGATGCTGAACCTGTCCCGGGCGGTACAGGGCGTGGGTGGAGCGATCATGTTCGCTACGTCTCTGGCCCTGATCGCCCAGGCGTTCCAGGGGAAGGACCGGGGTACCGCATTCGGGATCTTCGGCGCCGTCACCGGTGGCGCTGTTGCCGTGGGCCCGCTGGTCGGCGGGGCGATCACCAGCGGCATCGGCTGGCGATGGATCTTCTTCGTCAACGTCCCCATCGGGGTGGTGGCCATCGTCATCACCCTGGCCCGGATCCAAGAGTCGCCGCGACCCCAACAGCAAGCGGATCGACTGGATCGGGTTCGTCACGTTCTCTGCTTCTTTGTTCATGTTGGTCTTCGCCCTAGTTCGGGGGAACGCCGCCGGTTGGGGAAGCTCGGAGATCACGGGTCTGTTGATCGGGGCCGCCGTTCTCATGGCCGGCTTCATCGTCGCCGAGCTGCGCCAACGCGAGCCCATGCTCGACCTCTCCTTGTTCCGGCGTCCGGCCATGATCGGCATCTCGGGTGCGGCCTTCACCCTTTCCGCCTCGATCTTCTCCCTCTTCTTGTACCTGACGTTGTTCATCCAAGACGACCTCGGCTACGGGCCGCTGGCCGCAGGGATCCGGTTCCTTCCCCTCACCCTCTTAGCCTTTGTGGTGGCCCCGTTCGCGGGCAAGCTCACCGTCCGGTTCCCCGCCCGCTACATGCTCGGCGTCGGACTGCTGTTGGTGGCGGGCGGGTGCCTGTTGATGGCCACCCTTCAGGCCGACTCGCACTGGACGGTGTTGCTCCCCGGCTTCATCCTGTCCGGGGCCGGGATCGGGATGATCAACCCGGTGCTCGCCTCTTCCGCGGTGGCCGTGGTCCCATCGGAACGCAGTGGCATGGCTTCGGGGATCAACTCGACGTTCCGCCAGGTGGGCATCGCCACCGGGATTGCCGGACTGGGAGCCGTCTTCCAGAGCGACATCAAGTCGAAGGTCACCGCGTCACTGCTGACCACGCCGTCCGGACAGCAGGTGGTGGCTCAACACGGTGGCCAACTGGGTCCGGCCCTGACCGCAGGCCAGGTGCAACAAACGCTCGCCGGACTGCCGCCGGGCCAGGCCCATGCATTGGACGTGGCCTACCACGTCGGCTTCGCCAGCTCGCTCAATCTCCTCTTGGTGATCGGCGCCATCATCGCCTTCGTCGGCGCTCTCGGCTCGTTCTTCCTGGTCCGCCAGCGGGACTTCACCTCCGGTTACCAACCGACAGCACGAGCCGAGACCGAGCCGGCACGGCCGGCACCAGCTGCGGCATGAGCGCAGCGCCGACCAGGGCCGTTCCCGACGCGGGATCGGCCGCGGCCGACCAGCCCCATCCCATGGTCAGGACGCCCGGACGCCCCCGTGACGAACGGGCCAGTCGGGCCATAACCGAGGCGACGCTCCGCCAGCTGGACGAAGTCGGCTACGGGGCGATGTCGATGGAGAGCGTGGCCAGTGACGCCGGGGTGGCCCGGGCCACCGTCTACCGTCGCTATCGCGGAAAAGCCGATCTGGTGACCAGCGCCATCGCCGAGCATGCGGCGGAGATCGCTCCGGGGCCGTCCGACGACCCCAAAGGCGACCTCATCAGGTTCCTCGCCGACTTCGACGATCGCTTCGCCACCTCGGGTATGGGCGTGCTGGGCTCCCTGCTGGCCGACCGGGAGAACCGCGCCGCCCTGGAGCTCCACCGCGAGAGGGTGATCGCGCCCCGGCTGAGCTACGTGCACCGGCTCCTGGAACAGGCCCAGGCCCACGGGGATCTCGGTCCTGACGCCGACCTCGATCTCGCCATCCAGATGCTGGGCGGCTCGGTGTACCTCCGCCGGGTGGCCGGGGTGGCGAGCGAGCCGGACTGGGCCGAACGGGCGGTCGACACGATCTGGCAGGGAATGGGCTGGCAGGGCATGGGCCCGGGATCGGTCAGGAGCGCGGGCCGAGGTGCTCGGCGAAGAAGTCCATGAGCCGTTTACCCGCGTCTGCGGCCGCCGCCTCGTCGTAGTTCTCGGAGCCGTCACGGAAGAACCCGTGGCCGGCATCGGGATAGACGATGGTGTCCGGGTGATGAGCCTGGACCCGTTCGATCTGCTCGGTGGGGATGTAGGGGTCGCTGCCTCCGAAGAAGAGCAGGGTGGGACAGCGGGGCTCGGCCAGCTCGTCGGCAATGCCGGCACCGTAGAAACCCACGGCGGCGTCGAAGCCGGTGCCCCAGACGGCTGCGTGGTAGGTCAGGCGACCCCCCATGCAAAAGCCGGTGATGCCGACTTTCTCTGCGCCCATGGTGCGCAACCGAGCCGCGGCCCCGTCGATGTCCGCCTGGGTCCGATCGGGCTCTATCGAGCCCATCAGGGTGGCGAAGTCGGCGGCTTCGGAACCACCCACCCGAAAGAACAGGTCGGGGGCGATGGCCCCATAGCCCGCAGCGGCCAGACGCTGACAGACCCGTAGGAGTTGGGGGGACATGCCGTTGCCCTCGTGGATCACTACGACGCCGGGCCATGGCGGATCGGCCGCGGGCAGGGCAAGGAAGTAGGGCAGGGCGATGTCGGCCATGGCCCACTCTTGCACTCCAGCGTGCCGCCCCGCCCATCCCCGGGCGGTGGTTGACATCTGGTTGCGGTTGACATCTGGTTGCGGTATCCTGGGGGCATGAACGAGGTCGCCGCCTTCACCCAGCTCCCCCCGGCCGAGGCCGCCACCAGGATCCTGGCCGGAGCGGATGCATCCTGGGCCCGGCGCTTCGCAGCGGAGATCGACCGGCGCGAAGCGGCCGGCCGGCTCGAGCGCTTGACCAGCCGCTGGTCGCTCTCCAACGCCGCCGCGGCCGAGATCTTCGGCGTCTCGCGCCAGGCATTCTCGAAGTGGATGGCCAACGGGCCGCCGGCGGAGCGAGAAGGCCCGATCGCCGATCTGGATGCGGCCACCGAGCTGCTCGAGCGGTACCTCCGTCCCGACCGCATCCCTGCTGTCGTCCGGCGCCCGGCCCCAGCGCTCGGCGGACACTCCCTCTTGCAACTGGCTCGCAGCGGCGACAGCGCCGAGGTCCTGAACGCGGTGCGAACCATGTTCGACCTCCGCCGCGTCCAGCCATGAGCGGGCGAATCTCCGTCCTCCGGCTCCCCGACGGCCACACCTGGCTGCGGGTGGCCGACACCAGCTGGTCCCAACCTCTCGATCCCTCGTGGGCTTCTCGGATCGGGGGCCGATGGAACTCCCCCGGCTCGTTCCCGGTCCTCTATCTCAACGAGGATCTCGCCACCGCTCGGGCCCAACTGCACGCGCTCTTGCGGTCGTGGCCGGCCAATCCGGAGGACCTGCGGGAGGATGCCCCGTACGTCCTCGTGCTGGCCGGTCTCCCCCGTCGCCAGGATGTCGCTGACGCACTCAGTGACGACGGGCTCGGGTCCCTGGGGCTCCCAATCTCCTATCCCCTCGACTCCACCGGGACCACAGTGGCCCACCGGACATGCCAGCGGGTGGGAACGACCGTTCACGACGCCGGGATCCGGGGAGTGTGGTGCCGATCGGCGAAAACAGCCGACGGTGGCCGCCAAGAGCTGGCCTGGTTCCCGAGCAGCCCCCGTTCTCGTGCTCGGCCCTTGGGTGATCCCGTTCCCTTCGGCACCTGGTGGTCCGCCGAGTCAACAGCCGACCTGATCGCATCGTCGTCGGGTCCATAATGCTTCGATGAAGAGACCGAACGGACTGCCCGGGCCTCGTCCGCACCCGGCCCCCTCGCGAACCAGCCAGGCAGTGGCGACCACCCGGGCCCAGTTCACCCGGCCCCACTCCCCCAACGGCGATTCCGGCGCCCAGCGCGCCCTCTGCACGGGCATGGGGCCCATCCGCTCTCCGGCACTCCGTGCCCATCTCGCCGCTCGAACCCGCTTCGTCGATGACCAGGTGGTCGCGGCCATCGCCGCCGGACTGCGCCAGATCGTCATCGTCGGTGCCGGCTACGACGACCGGGCTCTCCGTTTCCGCTCCCCTGCGGTTCGCTTCTTCGAGCTCGACCACCCCGACACCCAAGCCGATAAGCGACGACGGGTCTCAGAGATTGGGGCGGACATGACGTATCTCACGTTCGCCCCCATCGACTTCCGCTCCGATGACGTCGGTGATGCCCTCGACTCGGTGGGCCATGATCCCGGTCGGGCCTCGTTGTTCATCTGCGAAGGACTGCTGGTCTATCTCGACCAGAGCACCATCGTGACGCTGTTGGCAGCACTCCGGTCCCGAGCGACCGCGGACAGCACGCTGGCGGCCAGCCTGGCCATACACCCCGCCACCATCGACTCGAGCACGTTCATCGGCACAGCCAACGCCCGGCGCCCGAACGGGACCACCGAGCCCTGGCGGACGATCCTCCCCGCTCCCCTCCACCTCGACCTCGTACGCCGGGCGGGCTGGGCGCCGTCTCTGACGCTGGACGACGCCGCCCTGGGAACCGGCGCCACTCCCGATCGATCGCTGCTGATGACCGCCACGCCGGCATTTGCCGACGCGGCCGCCCCGCCCCTGTGGAGCCGTCCGATCGGTGTCGTTCAGGCCGGCGTGGTCTGGAACACCGGCCAGCACACCTCGGTACGGTGCTGGGACTCGTCCTCGGTGTGGGTGTAGGTGACGAGGTAGTTCTCCCGGATCGGCCCCTCGACGCCCAGCTCCCGCTGGGCCACGTAGGTGCCGAGTGCGCCGTAGGCCCGGTCGATGTCGTGGAACGTGCCCTCGTGCACGGTGATGGCCAGCTCGGCCGCAGGGATGTCGAGGGGGACGGCACGACCCGACGGGGCGACCTCGGCGGCCACGGGCACGAACACCACCACCTCGCCCTCCTCGAGCTCGAACAGCTCGTTGGGGTAGAGCGCGCCTGCCCGGCCCGGCCGGCTCGATTCCCGCCGACGAGCGCTCCGTAGAGCTCGCCGAATGCCTCCACCCACCATTCGTCGAGATCGTTCATGGTCACCGGCTCGGTGATGGCCAGGGTCGACGTCATCGGGACCGACCGGTACTCGACGGCGATGGGAGTCGCCGGTCGCTCGAGCAGGGCCCGCAACGACGCCACCGTCGACTGCGTCTCGCGACAACTGGGCCTCCATGCGCTCGAGGTGGGCCACGACCACCTCGTTGCGCGAGCCCACGTCGGGCGCCTCGAGGACCGCCTTCACCTCCTCGAGCGGCATGCCCAAGTCACGGAAGCGGCGGATGACCTGCGCCACCGGCACCTGCGACGCGTCGTAGAGGCGGTACCCGCTGGCCGTGTCCACCTCGGCCGGCTCCAGCAGCCCGACATCGTGGTAGTGCCGGAGCGCCTTGATGCTCAGGTACGTCATGCGGGAGAAATCACCGATGGTCAGCAGCACGTCCATGGCCCTGATTCTGGACCCTCCGGCTACGGGAGAGCCAAGAATCCAGTGGGCCCCCGGCATCGATCCCGCCGCTCATCGCACTGGCCGGGCCGGGTCCGGGGCAGCAGCCGGGTCAGCAAGGCGACGGCCACGAACAGGGCGGCCAGCTCGGCCACGCTGAGCTCGAAGGCTCGCTGATAACCGCTGGAGACGGCCCCGAAGAAGATCACGCCGGTCACGGCCACACCCACGGAGTTGCCGACTTGCTGCATGGTGGACAGCGCTCCGGAAACGGCGCCGGCCCGCTCGCCGTCGGCGTGGGACAGCACCGTCGTGGTGAGCGGCGTGATGCACAGGCCCATGCCCGCCCCGATCAGCACCAGGCCCGGGGCCAACCACCCGACCGACCCAACGGCATCGAAATGGACGGTGGCCAACATCACGATGTCCCCGACGGCCATGGTGACCGCACCGAAGGCGATGAGCGAGCGGCCGAAACGAAGGGTCATCCGGGGAGCCCGGAGCGAGGTGACCAGGTAGGCCACGGCCAGAATGGAGAACACCAGTCCGGCTTGGAGGGCGTCGAGCCCCCGTCCTCGTTGCAGATAGAGGGCGAGCACCGAGGAAGAACGAGGCCTGCCCGCACCAGAAAGCCAGCTGCGTGGCCAGCCCGGCCATCAGGGTCCGCTCCCGGAACAGGGCGGGGTCGAGGAGCGGCGTCCCGCCGCGCTGGGACAGCCGTCGCTGGTGGACGATGAAGGCGGCGGAGACAACGGGCGCAGCCCCGAGGCTCGCCCACGTCCACGCCGGCCAATGGAGTTGGGTGCCCTCGACCAGGGGGAGGACCAAGGCGGTGAGGCCCACGATGGCCAGGCCGTTGCCTCCCAGGTCGAACCGGCCGGCATTGTCGACCCGTGACTCGGGTACGAGCCGTCGGGTGAAGACCAGGGCGACCAGGCCGATCGGGATATTGATCAGGAATACCGTCCGCCAACCCCAGCCGAAGAGATCGGCCTGAATGAGGATCCCGCCCAGGAGCTGGCCCCCGGCGGCGGCCAGTCCCATCACCATGCCGTAGACGGTGATGGCGCGGACTCGGGTCGGGCCCGGATAGGCCACCCCGATGATGGCCAACACGTTCGGGCTGATAAGGGCGGCGGCAATCCCCTGCGCCAGCCGGGCCACCACCAAGACGGTCGGGTCCGGAGCCAGTCCGCAGGCGGCCGAGGCCGCCACGAAGAGGGCGAGCCCGGCGGCGAACGTGCGCCGCCGCCCGATCAAGTCGCCGAGCCGGCCGGCGCCGATCAGAAAGACGGCGAAGGTCAGGCCGTAGCCGGCGACCACCCACTCGATGGCACTCGGGCCGGCGTGCAGCTGCGACTGCATTGACGGGAGGGCGACGTTCACGATGAAGAAATCGAGAACGATCATGAACACGCCGCACATGAGCACCGGCAATGGTGATGGCGGTCGTCCGGCCAGCGAGATCCGCCGGGGCCGAGGGGGCGAGGTTGTGGGGGCTGGTGGTGAGACGTCGAGTCGGGTCATGACTCGACTGTCCACCCTCCCGTCGCGGGAGAGTCAAGCAACTAATTCAGACGGTCCTCTCAGTCCGAGGCGTCGAGACGGCGAGAGGCGGCACTGCGGGCGAACACGGCCGTCGTAGCCAGCACGACGACGGCAACGATCGCCAGCGGCCACGTCGCCCGCTGATGGAGGAAGAGGGCGGCTCCACCGACGGCACCGATGAGCATGGCTGCCACCGCCGACGCCCGTCGACCCACTTTGGGGTTGTTCCCGCCTGCCAACGACGAGTCCGCGGCCAACCCGGTCAGCGTCATGGTGAGAACCGTCGTCGTCACGTCGGGAACGGCCAGCCGGCGGATGGTGGCGTTCCGCACCCCCATGGCGAAGGCGAGCAAGGCGATCACCGTGTATCGCACCCATCCCGATCCGATCACCCCGTTCGCAGTACCGGACACGGCGGCGGCTCCGCCGGTCAGGACCCCCTCGGTCACCATGGCGGCCACCAGCCAGCGCCGTCGAGAGGCGATGTGGAGGGTGATGCGACCGGCGCAGACGGCTCCGACCAGAAACGAGCCCAACGAGGTCAAGCTGGCCGGGATCGAGAATCCCGGTGCGCCGGCGGCGGCAAAGCCGAACAGGACCACGTTCCCGGTCATGTTGGCCGTGAAGACATGCCCCAATCCCAGGTAGCTCACGGCGTCGACCACCCCGCTCACGACGGTCAGCATCATCAGCGTGGCGAGCAGCATCGACGATTGCCCGGACTCCGTGGCCACGTCGACCTCCTCGCCTCAACGGACTTGGCACCGGACCAGCCCCATCCTGTCGCCCCCGAAGTATTGCCGGAGCAGACCGGAGGTTTCAGGCGTGATGGCTCAGGCGGTGGACTCCTGGACGATCACTGGAAATTGGTGCGTGGTCTTCCGCCGGCCGGGGCTTACCACGGCATTCCCGCACCGCCGTTGGGCCGCAGGATCTGGCCGGTGACGAAGCTTGCCGCGTCGGACACGAGGTACAAGATCGCGAAGGCAATGTCAGTGGGCATACCCACCCGAGCCAGGGGGGCCATGTTCGATGCCCACTCGACATAGGCCTGATACCGAGCGGCATCGACCTCACCGGACTCGTCGACGAAGTGGGCCCGCGAGAAGTTCGAGAGGATGACCCCGGGCGCCAGCGCGTTGGCCCGGATCCCGTGGGCGGCACCCTCGGCCGCCAGGGTCTTGGTGAGCTGGGCAACGGCGGCCTTGGTCATGGAGTACGTCCCCATCGTCTGACCCGGGCTGTCGATCGCCCCCGAGGAGATGTTGACGATGTGTCCGGAGCCCTGGGGGATCATGGCTCGCATCGCGGCCTGGCTGCCGTAGAACACGCCCCGGAGGTTGACGTCGAACACCCGGTCGTATTCCTCGTCGGTGACATCCACCACGAGACCGTCGCTCCGGACGCCGGCGATGTTGCCCATCACGTCGATTCGTCCGTGGTCGGACACGGCCCGCTCAACCAGGGCGTCGACGTCGGCCCGCCGGGTGACGTCCATTTCCACGGCGATGGCCGTACCGCCGCGACCGGCGATCTCCTTGGCCGTGGTCTCGACGCCGGGACCGTCGATGTCGCCGAGCACGACCGTGGCCCCAGCTCCGGCGAACACCAGGGCCGTGGCTTTGCCGATCCCGCTGGCCGCTCCGGTCAGAACCGCCACCCGATCGGCCAGGCT
>CAVQVK010000050.1:0-3259 GCA_963717035.1 uncultured Acidimicrobiaceae bacterium
GCTACCTGAAGATCTTCGACCGGGACTATGCCCGGAACACGGCCGACTCGGCCCCAGTGCACACTCCCGAAGCGCTTCGCCGGTCCATCGACGTTGCCCGGGAAGTCGGTTGCGACGAGTTCTTCCTCGTGCCCACGACCGCCGACCCGAGTGAGCTGGGCCGTACCCGCGAGGCCTTGAGCCTGTAGGCCGGGACCTCCGTTCACTGACCGGTGCCTCCGAGGGCGGAGCGAGGCCCGGTGTCGTACTGTTGAGCCATGCCGACGTTCGAACATGTCAATCTCGGTATTCCAGTGGAGGGGACCGAGGCCGAGACGGGGTTCCTGGTCGATGTCTTGGGTTTCCGCTCCGTGGATGCTCCCGCCGAGATCAAGGGCGCCTTCAACCCCTTGTGGTTCGAGGGGGACGACGGAAGGCAGATCCATCTGAGCGTCGATCCCGACCATCGTCCGGCCGCTCGCGCCCACGTGGCCGTGTGGCTCGGCGACGACCTCGCCGCCGCCGAGGAGCGGTTGAGCCGCTCCGGCTTCGAATGGAAGGCCACGGACGGCGCCGCCCGCCGGGTCGTCTTCACCCGAGATCCTGCCGGGAACCGATGGGAGCTGACCGGGCCCGCCGTACCTGCGCAGTAGCCAACCGCCGGTAGCCACCGAGCAGATCACGTCCTCAGGCAATCACGCCCTCGAGCAATCTCGCCCTCAAACAGTTCGCCTCGCATATAGGTATTTTTGGATTCTCCTCGTTCGGGCGAATCGCAGGATGAACCACGTCGACCCTTTCGCCAAACGCGGGACATTTCGCTAAACGAATTCCCGCGAAGGCCTACTCGTCTGGGAGGGGCGGGGCGGGCACGGGCCAGAAAGGGCCAGCGCCCGCTTGGGCTTCAGCACAACCTTGATGGCGCCGGCCTGGCGTTCGTGGGCCGCGGTAAACGCCTCGACCGCAGCGTCGAGCGGGAAGCGGTGAGTGATGATCGTCTCGGGTACCTCGGGCCGCGCCGCCAGCAAAGCGCCACCGCCACCTCGAAGTCCCGAGAGGGTCCGACCCGCCCGTACATGCTCGCCGGGATCAGGTTGATCTCGTTCATGCAAACGGCGTAGGCCGGGATCTCAACGGTGCCGTCCCAGTACGAGGCGAGCAGCACCACCCGACCGCCGGGACGGCACAGTTCGACGGCCCGGGCCGGGGACGCATGCCGGCCGCTTCGATGACGACGTCGTAGTCGCCGTCGCCGATCGGGGTCGCACCCAGCCGGTCGGCGGCGGAACGCTGCGCATCATGTCGGGCCTCCATGGCCACCGAGGCTCCTGTCGCCTGGGCGGCCACGACGGCGACTGGCCGATCGATCCACCTCCGACCACGGCGATCCGTTCGGCTGGGGCGACCTGTGCCCGGCGGACACCGTGCACGGCCACAGCCAGCGGTTCCACCAGGCACGCGTGGTGGCTCGAGAGACCCGATCGGACGGGACGATCGAGGACGCCGGCACCAGGCACTCGTCGGCCATGCCGCCGTCTCGGCCGATGCCCATGATCATGTCGGGGCCAATGGTGCACAAGTTGTACTCGCCGTTGCGGCAGGGACCGCACTGGTGGCACGGGGCGGTGGGTTCGACCGCCACCAGGGTCCCGTCGTCGAGCACACCGGCGATCTCGTGGCCGAGGATGGTGGGCATGTCCAACGACAGCAGGTGGAGGTCGGAACCACAGATGCCGGCCGACGCCACCTGAACCCGGACACCCTCGCCGCGGGGAGCCGGCTCGTCAGAAACCCGGGCCGAGCCTCCGGCACACCGGATGGCCCTCACGGTAGGGTCCCGATCCTGCTGCCTGGCTCGATACCCATACGACCTCCTATGCCCGATGTCCCCCCAGCCAGGCTGATGCCCCCGACGATAGACCGCCCACCGAGGCACCCGGCAGGACGATTCGCCGGACCCGCGGCACGCTACCTTCGAGCTCAATGGGAAGGACCGAGAACCCAGCCCGAGGGGGAACCGCTGATGGAAGACGACCAGGTGCAGGTGCTCCTCGACAAGCAGGCCATTCTCGAGGTGGTCCTGCGGTACTGCCGGGGGTGGATCGCCTCGACCTGCCCCTCGTCCGGTCCTGCTACCACACCGACGGCGTGATCACCACACGGGTTTCACCGGCTCGGCGGACGATTATGTGGCCTGGATCGACGGGGGCTCCGACGGTTCACCGGCACCATCCACCTGATCGGCAACCATCTCTGCGAGGTGCAGGGCGAGAAGGCCTACGCCGAGACCTACGGCACGGCCCATCACTGGGGGAGCCGTCGGGGACCCGACCTCAATTTCACGTCTGCCTTCCGCTATGTCGATCGCTTCGAGCGCCGGGATGGCCAATGGCGTATCGCCGAGCGTTCGCCGTCCGTGAGTGGACCCACGCCGTTCCCGCCGATCTGGTCCGGGCCAAAGAGGGCGAGGGACCCCGTCGCCCACCGGGACCGATCGGACCCGGTCTATCGGCGCTGATGGGCGGAGGTTGTTGAAACGGTTGCTAGCGTCTCCGTCGATGGCCCTCCCCGCCCCAACGCCCGGGAGTGTACCCACGCCCCGAGTGGATGTGCGTTTTCGAGTCGTTCCGCACCCGGTGGGCCTTGCTCGGCCAGCCATTGGCCGATGGGGTTTCGCCCTCCGACGTGGCTTTGCTGGCGGCCACCGGCGAACCCGTCGCCGTCGAAGAGGTGACAGAGTGTACGGCCCCTCGCCCAGCTCCTGGCCCTCAGGGCGAGGGCCGCTCTCGAGCTTCAGCATCGGACGGATGAGTTCTTGGAAGAGGATCGACCGGCGGCACCCTTCGTGATCGGGATCGGCGGCAGCGTGGCCGTGGGCGAGACCCCACGGCCCGGCTCCTGCAGGCCCTGCTCGGCCGCGAACCCGGCCGCCCGAGCGTCGAGCTCTTGACGACGGACGGCTTCCTCTACCCCAATGCGGTGCTCGAGGCGCAAGGGCTCATGATGCGGAAGGGCTTTCCCGAGAGCTACGACCAGCGCAAGCTGGTCGATGCTTGGCCCTGATCAAGGCCGGGCATCCCGCGGTGGAGACGCCGGTGTACTCCCACCACACCTACGACGTCCTTCCCGGGAGAATCCCAAGTAATCCGTCGTCCCGACCTGGTCATCGTCGAAGAGCTGAACGTCTTGGAGGTCAACGCCGAGCAACGTCGTGGTCTCGGATTCTTCGACTTATCCATTTACGTCGATGCGGCTGAGCACGATATCGCCCGGTGGTTCG
>CAVQVK010000051.1:0-211103 GCA_963717035.1 uncultured Acidimicrobiaceae bacterium
TCGTCAATGCCCTATGTGGCCAACGTGGCCACCCAGGCCGATCCCGGCAATACCGTCGCCATCGTCGATACGGCAACAGGTGCCTCGGTTGCCTCCGGTGACCACGGGCCTATCGTCGTTGGCCATGGCCGCTTCCCCCGATGGCACTCGGCTCCTGGTCACCGCAGAGGGACAGGACAAGGTGACTGTCTTGGACACCGAAACCCGGGGTGTCGTCGGTTCGGCCGGTGTAGGGCTCGAACCGGATGTGGAAACGGAGGCCCCGCAACGGCAAGCTAGCGCTGGTGGCCAACTTCGCGGACAACTCGGTGACACCGATCTCGCTGCCGTCGCTCCGGGCGGGCATACCCATAGCAGTCTGTAGGCAACCCACGGCCATCGTCACTCGCCGAGCGGCACGGTCGCCTGCTGGTGGCCAACTTCGGGGACAACACGGTGACACCGATCTCGCTGCCGGCACTGCGTGCTGGTGCTCCGATTCCCGCCGGACTCGAGCCCGATGCCGTGGCGGTCACCCCCGGAAGCCAGACGGCGCTCGTCGCCGACTTCCAGACCAACACGGTCACCCCCATCGTCCTGTCGTCGATGACGGCTTCCCCGGCCATCGCCGTGGGCGGGAACGCCACCGGGATCGCTATCGAAACTCGGACCCAGATCGCCTACGTGAGCGGCGGCAACGCCCTGACTCCGATCGACCTGACCACGTTGCAGGCCAAGGCTCCGCTTCCCCTTGGAGTGGGCGCCACCGCCGTCGCCCTCTCCGGTACCGGTTCCATCGCGTGGGTATGCGCCAACAACGGGACCGTCGTCCCCGTCAATGTGTCCAACGGCCACATGGGCAAGGCGGTGACAGTCGGTGGGCAACCGTCGGCCGTTGTCATCCCACCGGCCCCGAGACCGTAAATACGTGAGGCTTCTGGTACCTGGCGGCGTCAGTGCGGCACCGGTGGCCGGCTGGGGAGGGTCTCCTGGGTGGGCATGGTGTTCACCGTGGGAAGGGGGTACGGAATGCCGATATCGGCCGTCCCGGCCAGGGCGTTGAGGACAGCCTGCTCGGCCACGTCGGTCTGGGCCAGCGATGTGGCCGGCAGTGGGGGCACCGAAGTGGTCGGCGGTCTGCTCAAGGCGAGGGCGGTGGTGAGGTCGCCGGTGACCGCTCGACGCCAGGGGCTGAGGTTCGGCACCTCCACCCCAAAACGCGTCTCGATGAAGCGGAGTAGCGATGTGTGGTCGAGCGTGTCGGTGCAGCGGTAGCCCCCGGCACTGAACGGCGACACGACGAGGCAGGGCACACGAAACCCGAGACCGACCGGTCCGGCAATGCCCGCGGCCGCGGTGGGCAAGGGACTCGCCGTCAGCCATTCGCCGCTCGTGCCCACCGGCGAGGTCGGCGGAGGGACATGATCGAAGAACCCGCCGTTCTCGTCGTAGGTCACGATGAGCACGGTGCGGGCCCACACCTCAGGGTTCGAGACCAACGTGTCGAGTATCTGTTGCGCCAGGTACTCGCCGTACTCAGGAGGAGCAGCCGGGTGCTCGCACTCGGCCAGCGGCGGCATGATCCACGACACGGCGGGGAGGGTCCCGGTGGCCACGTCCGTTTGGAAGGACGCCGGGTACGAGGGTGCGAAGGCGCGGGAGTACAGTTCGGCGCCGGTGGGTGAGTACGGGTCGTTGTAAGCCTTGAAGTAGGGCAACGGGCTGAGGGCCAACAGGCCCAAGGGATCGTTGTAGACCTTAAAGCTCACGTCGGCGGACAGCAGAGCGCTCGGGCATCGTCTCCCAGTTGAGCGCTCCCCATTCCGCCAACCGGTTTGAGAAGGTTTGGAGCACCGGGCCCCCGGAGGCTCCCGCCGGGTCGATGGTGGCCGACATGGCCATCAGCCGGTTCGGGTCGGTCGGGCCCAAGACAGAGCAGTGGTAGGCGTCGCAGACGGTGAACGCGTCGGCCAGGGCGTAATAGAAGCCGATGTCCTCGCGAGTGAAGTAGCCCATGGTGACCGGGCCGTTCTGATTGCCGTCAGCGGCCAGGTGGGTCCGGACGAAACTGTCCATGTCCCCGTCGTTCCAACTCTGGTGTTGGGGGCCCCAGGAGTGGGTGATGTCGTTGGTGGCCTGGCCGTTCTCGCTCGGAGGATCACTCAACAAGTGGAAGGGTTGCAGGTAGCCGGTGGGGTCCACCCCTACCCCGGGTTCGAACCCGAACTGGTCGAACACCGGGTAGCGCGAGCCGCCGACTCTTTGGATGGGGACGGAGCCATCGGAGAAGCCCCGCACCGAAGAAAGCGTGCCGAAGTAGTGGTCGAATGATCGGTTCTCTTGCATGAGGATGACGACGTGCTCGATGTCGGCGAGGCTGCCCACGCCCGACGGGGAAACGGAGAGGGCGTCGTCGAGGGTTGCCGATGCGGATCGGGTCGGTCTTCCGCCGAGACCCGCGATGCCGGCAGCGATGCCCGCCGCCGCGCCCCCGGCCAGGAACGAGCGCCGGGACAGATGGGCCCGCTGTCGGGGCCGGACTGGATCGGCCGGAGCGGCAGGCGACGGCGGGCTCAGTTGCCTGTCTTGCTGGTCTGTACCCTCCTCGGAGCCCTCATCCGTGTCACCGTTGACGCGTCCGGTCATGTTCTCGCCTTTCCTGTGGGATGTCAGCGGATCCACTTGTAAGCGCGCGATCGCGCGGCGGGCAGGTCCCGGCAGACCGCGGGCGGTTTGCCCACTGACGTCTTCCCGCCCAGGTTTCCTGTGGGCGAACCACTCTTCACGGTCCGGTAATTCTCTTGTGAACAACGAGGCAAAAGGCGCGACCACACGGTCCGAAGCCCCGAAAGCACCGGACAGATTGAGTCAGCGAGACCGTTCTTCGAGTCGACCGAGCCGGCAAACAACGGGGATCCAGAGCTACTGAGTTGACCTGGTATTTTTCTCCATGGGCCGTTAGCTCATCCGGTAGAGCAGGGGACTTTTAATCCCAAGGTGGCGAGATCGAGACTCGCACGGCCCACCTGAATCGGGATCTCCCGCTATCTGTCACTCCCCCAAACCCACATCCCAATCATTTACACTCCCGAGGTGGATCGCGATACCGATCGGCTCGTTCGGCTTGCCGCATTCACCCACCTCGACGATCTGCAAAGCCGATTCGGCGATGTCGTGCCACTGGTGGAACTTCGGAAAGGATTTACCTTCCGAGGCGAGACCATCCGGTTCCTTGGACCACAAGGGATCTTCATTCCGCGAGGTATGTCAGTCCCACTGTCGATCACGACCGCCCCGGAACAAGCTGGCAAGGAGCGTCCTTACGACGACGAGATCGGCGACGATGGATGGCTTCGCTACAGCTACCGAGGAAAGACGGGCGCGGACGTTGGCCATCGCGAGAATCTCGGTCTGGTTGCGGCGATGGAGGGTCGGATGCCGCTTATCTACTTCTGGGGAATAGCGCCGGGCGCCTATCGACCCACCTACCCTGCCTTCGTCGCCGGAGCAGATCCCTCGGCTATGACATTCACGGTTGGTTTCGATTCCGATCTGGCTCTCGATGTGGATTCAGTTGGATCGTCCGACGGGGAGGCTCGGCGTGTCTACGTCACACAGGAGGTTCTCCGACGGGTCCACCAAGCGCGATTCCGTCAGCAAGTCTTGAAGGCATATCGAATCTCATGTGCTATCTGCAGACTGAAGCATGCCCAATTGCTCGATGCAGCCCACATCCTTCCCGATGGTCACGCGTTCGGACTGCCCGTGGTGCCCAACGGATTGGCCCTATGCAAGATCCATCACGCGGCATTCGATCGCAACATGATTGGAGTTCGTCCAGACTCAGTCGTCGAGGTGAAGTCTGCGATTCTGGATGAGAGCGACGGCCCAATGCTTCGGTACGGCTTACAAGAATGCAACGGTCAGAAGCTGCTCGTCGTTCCACATCGGCCTATCGATCGACCGAGCCATGACTTTCTTGAGGAGCGATACGAACTGTTTCGGCAAGCGAGCTGAACGGCCTGCTCGCCACGACGGGATGGCGTTGCACCCCACGCACGGGATCTACTTGGGAGCCAATTGGATTCAGGACGCGTTGCGTGAGAGGTAGCGCTGTAGGTGAGTGAGGTGAAGCTGAACGGCGCGGAGTTCGGTCTCGGCATCACTGACCTCTCCTTGCTCGGCCCGGACTCGCTCGATGATCCAGGAGCGAACCAGTGTCGATGCCGGGACCCCGGCGGCCTCGGCCAGCGCCTGCACGGCGGAGACCTCGTCGTGATTCAAGCGAATGGAGTAGACGCTAGAACGTCCCCGATTCGGTCGGGTGATGTCTGCCCCGTCCGGGATCGGAGCATCGCTGTTCCTCTCTGAATCCTCGGTCTCCTCGGCAATCAACTTGTCGACCTTGCTCATGTCACGTCCTTTCGATAACGCCTGGCATCGATCTCATTTGACCTCCACCCATTGACCCCGTAGACGATGCCGCCGTCGGCGACGGTGATGACGGTCACCAGGGCTCCAGCTGAGGGCGAATAACCCACAGTACGAACGCTACGTCCGGACCTGCTCGACGGGTCCGGCGCAATCCGCAACGCCTCAGGATCGTCGAGTGCTTCTTTGGCCCATTCGATCTCGATGCCATGGCGATCGCGCATATATTCCGCCCGGTAGGTCCAATCCACATCGCCCACTATCTATACTGTACTACATTGTACGACGACATGGTACGTCTCTGGACGGCCACCCGAGAACGATTTGGGCATCACGATCGCGCTACACATCTCCTGCTCAAATCGGTGGACCAGGCCGAGTTCGGTAGACCGAGTGGATTCTTCACCTGGCCTGGCGAGCCTGATTGCCACTCCATGGACCCTATTTGCAGGCCACGTGCGGCTTTTAATCCCAAGGTGACGAGATCGAGACTCGCACGGCCCACGAGGACGCTCGCACGCGGTCAAACATCAAGGACGCGAGAAGGCCTCCACGGCGGAGGCCCAGGTCCGTAACCACGGGTACGCCTCGTGTTCGGTGCTCGAGCCGTGTTCGGAATACATCGTCATCGCCGTCGCCACCCCGGTCGCACGTACTCTGTGAACGCGGAAGCGATCAACGAAAACGGGGCGAACGGCGAGAAGCGCGGCGGCGTCATCGAGCAAAGGCCGCCGAAGATGGAACCGCAGCGGTCCGAGTCCGATCGGTTCGTCCAGATTGCGGTCGGCATCCGTCGAACCGACGTACACGCGTGTACGTGGATGGCGACTCCGTCAGGCGCCATGTCGGATAACTCGGCGTAGAGTGCGATGACCCGACTCGTGCTCTCCACCCAACCCGTCATGGTTGGCCAGCCGCTTCCCATGCGCGGTGCACGGCGAGGACTCCCTCCCACAGGCGATCCAACGTTTCGGGTTCGCTGCTATCGAAGCGAAGGTCGAACACGTCACCAAGCACAGCGAACCAGTCGGTTCTGTCGGTGAGCGGTTCGGATATGGTGGCGCCGGCTCCTATGCGGCTCAAGACCAGCCCGCGGATGACGTCGATGCCGGTGGCATCCCGATGTTCCGCCATGGCGACCCGGGCGAAAGGCGACTCCGGGGATCTCGATAGCCATTCGTGCTTCGCCCTGAACTCGGTCATCTCGGCTTCGGCAGTCGTCCAGATCATCCCGACGAACCCACCAGCGGGATCGTGTTCGAGGCGCCAGTCACCGTCGCCGTCTTCGAGCTTGTTAAGAACGAGACGGAACGGAGCCTGCTCGTAGTCACCGGCGATGAGCGGCAGCGCCTCGTGCAACGCATCGCCGAGCCCGACGTCCACGTACCAGACTCCCGACGGGTTCTCTTCCGACGGCAAATCGCTCACCGTAAGAACGACATGATTGCCCGAAGATTCCGGGTCGGCTTTCGAGGTGACCTGCACCCCACCGACGTGGCAGGCAACCGTGTAGCCGAGCGATCGCAAGAATTCGGCGAATGCGCCGTTCAGGTGGTAGCAGTAGCCTCCGCGACCGTGTAGAGCGATGCGCTCGACCGACTCGACGGGATCGATCCCCCACGCCTCGCCGGCGTGCAGCCACATCGTCTCGTACGGGATCCGTTCCGCCTGGCGACGATGGAGTCGCTGGAGCGCCTCGACAGACGGCGGCTCGGCTTCCAACCCAAGCCGGCGAAGATACGCCGTTCGCAGTTCAGAACCGATGCGGACCTGTGAGCCACCCACGTGGAAAGTCTCGCGCTCGGACCGTAGGGAAGCGGTCCGATCCCGAACAGCCCGAAATGCCGGCGCCTCCCTAATCGCTCACGGCCGAGAGGTGCGGCGCACTCTGGACTGAGTTGGCACCACGGCCTCTTCTGGCATGGGCGCCGAGCGGCTCACCTACCCCGGCTCCAACGCAGGCCGAACCGGCGTTCTGGACGCGCCGTTGGCCAAGGCGGGATTCGGTTTCAGCCTCGATCTCCGGTGCGCCTTTTTTCCACTCCGTCTTTATACAAATCAGCGGACAGGCGCCGGCCAGCTCTCGCATTCTTCACTGCAGCGGGACTCGCGCCCTCTGTCGCAATCCCAGTACAGTCACCAACCATGGGATCGCTAGATGGGAAAGTCGCCCTCATAACCGGAGCAGCGCGGGGGCAGGGACGGTCGCACGCACTCGCGTTGGCGGCCGAAGGTGCCGACATTGTGGCGTGGGACGTGCCCCAGGCCAAGTCGTCGATCCCGTACCCGCTTTCTACGCAGGAGGATCTCGACCTCACCAGCAAGCTTGTGGCCGAGCAGGGGAGCCGTTGCCTTTCCCTGTCGGTCGACGTGAGTGACGCTGCCCAGGTAAATGCCGGCGTCCAACGAACGCTGGAGGAGTTCGGCCGACTGGACATCGCTCTGGCCAACGCCGGCGTCGTTACCGTCGGCCCACTGGTCGATGTCACCGACGAGTCGTGGGACGAGATGGTCGCCACCAACCTGACCGGGGTCTTCACGACGCTCCGGGCTGTGGTACCTCCCATGCTGCAGCAGCGTTGGGGCCGGATAGTGGTCACCGCGTCGATGGGCGGCCGCATGGGCATCAAGGGCCAGTCCGCCTACAACGCCACCAAGTGGGGTGTTATCGGCTTGGCGAAGTCCCTGGCCCTTGAGGTGGCCAATGACGGGATCACCGTCAACATCGTGTGCCCCTGCACCGTACGAACCCCGATGGTGCAGCCCGATCCCCACCTCGAGGTACCCGAAGAGTTTCGTTCGGCAGTTGACCCGGGCCAACCCGATCGCCCGGCCTTGGATCGAAGCCGAGGACGTCACCCGCGCCGTGATGTACCTGGTCCAAGACCCCGGCGTGCTGACGGGCACCATCATGGAAGTCAGCCTCGGCTCTAGCGCACGGATGTCCTGAGACCCGATCCGGCTGGAGGCCCATGAATCAACTCGACGGCCGCCAGTCCTGAGCTGCGTATTCAGCGACCCGGTGGTCACGAAATTGTCGGTGATCGCACCGTTGCCGATGGGGTCGTTCTTCGTTGAGGCAGCTCGGCTTCGGCTGACGAACGATGTTCCGGCGAGCACGATTCGCCACATTGGTGAACTACTCGAGCATGCGTCCGTGCTGTCGTAATACGCTCAAAGTCTCAACCCATAACAGACTGGGCATTGTCTTGGATATTGATTTGCTGTCGCCCGCGACTTTCGCTCACGGCCAGCCCCATGACCAGTTCGCCTGGCTCCGGGCGAACGACCCTGTTCACTGGCATCCAGAGCCCGGCGCCGACGGGTTCTGGGCAATCACGCGTTACAACGACGTCAAGGTTGTCGGGCGCGATCCGGCCACATTCTCGTCGAGTCCGACGATCATGATCGCCGATGGCGAGACAATCGACCTGGGTGATCATCAGATGATGCTCATGGCTGACCGCCCCCGGCACACGGCGCTGCGCAAGGTCGTCGCGTCGGAGTTCATCCCCCGGGTCGCCAAGTCCATGCGCCCGCGGATCGAGCTGCTGGCCTCGCGCGATCATCGACAAGGTGGTTGACGCTGGGGCCTGCGACCTGGTCACCGACGTAGCCGGGCTGATGCCGTCATACGTGATTGCCGACATGCTCGGCATCCCCCACGAGGACGGCGTCGCCCTGTACGCCCTTACCGAGGCCCTCCATGCCGCTCCGGAGAGCCAGGCAGCGGGGGCTGGGGTGGCCGCCATCGTCGAGATGTTCGACTACGCGAGCCGTGTGTGGGAAGCCAGGCGCGCCGAGCCGGCGGACGACCTCGCAACACTCATCGCCCACGCCCGCATCGACGGCAAGGAGCTCGAAGTCCTCGACTTCAACCTCTTTTTCCTCCTGCTCATCGATGCCGGAGGCGACACCACCCGCAACCTGGTGGCCGGCGGCCTCGACGCGCTCTTTTCCCATCCGGAGCAGCTGGCATGGCTGACGGAGGACCTCGATGCCCGGCTTCCGCCGGCTGTCGAGGAACTGCTTCGCTGGGTAAGTCCCGTCGTGTACATGCGGCGCACGGCGAAGTGCAATACCGAGGTCGGTGGCGTGCCCATCGCCAGGGGTCAAAAGGTCGTCATGTACTACGGATCGGCCAACCGCGATTCCGACGCGTTCGGGCCGACGGCCGACCAGTTGGATCTGGCTCGCACACCCAACGACCACGTGGCCTTCGGTGGCGGCGGACCCCACTTCTGCCTGGGTGCCCATATCGCACGGGTCGAGATCCATGCGTTGCTGCGCGAGCTGTTATCCCGACTCATCGACCTGCGGCCCACCGGACAGACCGAATGGCTCGCGTCAACATTCATCTCCGGGCCCAAACACCTGCCGATCAGCTTCCGATCGGCGGCGGTCGCGATGCCGACGAATCCGCCGGCCTGAAACCCGACGAACCGAATGGGGCAAGGCAGTACCGACGAACACCAGAGGTGCTGGACGTTGATCGCCGACCAAGTCGCAAGCTGGCTGGACGGCGGTTTCTCGAAATCGGGGTCCCAATCGAGCGGTAGGGGCGTGTCACCGTGGCCGAGAAACGGCCTCATCGCGCTGTCGATGTCGTCAAGACCACGGGATGCTCATCTTCCCGGACTCAGGTTGAGGTCCGCCTTGACCCACGCTGGCGCCCCCGGAAGGTGCTGAGGGCAAGGGCGACGCCAGTGATCACTGGCACCACGATCAACCCGGCGGTGCGATGGTGCCTGAGCGCCAGCGCCACACCGACCACGACCATGGTCGCCACGAGGAGCTCGGGGGTATCGCCGATCAAGAACTCCCACAAGAAATTCCAGAAGGCGGTGATGCCTCGTCTCATGGACGTCAAATCGAGCCTTCCACTTCCCTTCCGGTCGCACCGGGTCCTGGCTGGTGGATCAGGCCGCCCACCGTTGAGCCTCGAGACAGGCGGCGCATCCCGACTATCAGGATCCCAGTCACTGCCGAGAACCAAGCGATGAGGCCGAGGATGGCCAGATCACTGCCGGGCCAGTGGAGCCCGGAACCCTCGCCCACCCAAAACACACCAAAGCTCGTCAACATGATCCCCACCACAGTCTTCATGGCGTTCTCCGGGACCTCGGAGAGCTGCCGGGCCACCACGAACCCGATGGCGGTAACTACCACGATGGCAGCGGCGGCCGCGGCGGCCGCCAGCCCCAGCCGGTGAGAACTGGCGCCCAGGGTGAGCACCACGAGGACCACCTCGAGTCCCTCGAGGAAGACCCCCTTGAATGCAACGGTGAACCCGATGGCGTCCCGAGGGCTCCGCAACGCACCCCGCCAGCCTGATGTGGCCCGGTGGGGGCTCACCGCTTTCACTGAGTTCAGCGATGGTCGACGCATAGATGGCGTCCTCATCGTGGAGGGCCTTGTTTCCGCTGGCCCGAAGGACCGCCTTGCGGAGCCACTGAAGCCCGAGGACCAAGAGCAGAGCGCCGATGACCACCCTGAGCACGTCAATGGGTACAAGGTGAACGAGCGGGACGCCAACTCCGGCAACGATCGCCGCCAACACCGCCAGGGCCACGACCACGCCTTCGGCGGCCGACCGCCAACCCCGCGTGGTTCCGGCGGCGAGCACGATGGTGAGTGCCTCCACCGCCTCAACCGCGCTGGCACCGAATACGGCCAGCACCAAAATGATGGACGAGGAGGTCACTTGGCCACCGCAAGTGCCCCGAGCGCCCCCATCTGGAGGTCGTTGTCAGCCCGAGGACTGGCAGGGTCCTTGGCTTCGGCGGCCTCGGAGGGCTGTTGTGCCGGGAAGGCCATGCAGCCGGTCGACTCGATGGTCAGCCCGACCGGAGTGCCTCGTGCGAACCGGCGGTTGTCGAAGACCCCGGTGACGGTTGTGCCCTCGGCGAGCTCGACGGCGTGCTCGTAACCACGACCGCGAAACGCCACGTCGGTCACCGAGCCGATCATCTGACGGTCGGGATAGTCAGGGGCACAGAGTCGAACCGCACTAGGTCGGATCATGACGTGGATGTCGCGATCGTTCACATCGATCCTTCCCCGTTGGGCCTGGATGGATCGGACACTCGATCTGCTCGAGACTTCTACTTCGATGCGATCCGGCGAGTCCCTCGCCGGTCCGACAATCCGGGCCGGCAGTTCGGCGGACAATCCAGTGAAACGGGCGACGAAAGCGGAAGCCGGGGAGGAGTAGACCGCTTCAGGAGTGCCGAACTGCACCAACTGTCCACCCTGGAGGACACCCACCTGGTCGGCCAGGGCAAAGGCCTCGGCTTGGTCGTGGGTGATGTAGACGGCGGTGACCCCAGAGCTACGGACGAGCGAGGCGATCTCGATCCGCATTCGCTCCCGCAGATCGGCATCCAGATTCGAAAGGGGCTCGTCGAACAGAAGGAGGCCGGTTCCACCGATGAGAGCCCTCGCCAGTGCCACCCGCTGTTGTTCGCCTCCTGAGAGCTGGGACGGATACCGTCCCCGGTATGAGGCCAGCCCGACCCGGTCGAGCATCTCGGCGGCGCGAGCGCGAGCCTCGGACTTGGGCACCCGGGAACGCCGCAAGGCGAACGCCACATTGTTGACTGCATCGAGGTGTGGCCACAGGGCGTAATCCTGGAACACCATGGACAGGCCTCGACGCTCGGGCGGGATGTGGAATGCGTCCTTCGCCACGGTGACTTCTCCGAGGGCGATGCTTCCCGATGTGATGCGCTCGATCCCGGCCAGGCAACGCACCAGCGTCGTCTTTCCCGATCCCGAAGGACCGAGGAGGACGAGAAACGTCCCGGGATCTATGTCAAAGGACACCCCGGCCAAAGCCGCCTGGGACCCGAACTCCTTGACTACCTTGTCGAACACGATCTGCTCAGCCATGGGCACCCCCACTATGGCGCCACCCTTGCGGCGCAACGATCCGACACCACCCCACCATCAGCCCCACACTGACCAGAGCCCCACGCTGACCAGGACAGTCACGAAGGCGGGCCGGGTAGGGCTGGCTGGTTGGACCATGACGCGACGACCGGAGCCAGCAGGTCCGCATTCGCCGTGAGCCAATCGCTCGACGGGACGTCGGCGTTCCACACGATCGCGGGCACCCGCTGCTCGTGAAGGGAGCCGTGAGACCGAAAGTCCTCAGGTAGGGATTCATACTCTTCGGGCAGCTCTCCGAATACCGTCTCCTTGTCCCCGCAGACGACGAGGTCGCCAATGCGGTCGGCCTTGAGTCGGAACCGGCAGGCGGCTTCCGCTCGTGGCAGCACGAGCTCGACGCCCGTGAGCCCGCCGATCACCTCGGCAACCTCCGTCGCATCGGCGGCGGACGCCAGCCATACCCATGCCGCTCCCCCGAAGGTCCGGTGGTGGCGAACGTAGCGATCCTTCTCGGCCGATAACGCGTAACGCACAGGAATGCCGCGGTTGCTGCACGCTCGAGCGAGATCCCAGCACCGAGTCTTGAAGTTCATCCCGTGGTCCGCAGTCAGGAAAAACGCCGCGTCCGGGGCAGCACGGCGCGCCTGGCCCAGGAGTCGGTCGAGCTCAGCCAGATGAGCCTTGGACTCTGCTCGCCCAGGCGACCAGGCGTGCATAGGGAAGTCAGTCGTGTGGACGTAGATAAGGCCGAGGTCTTGTCGCTCTTGGAGCAGGTCGATGGCCACCTGCCACAACCAATGGTTGATCTCGGCCGAGTAAATCTCGGGTGGAGGCCCGTATCGGGCGATGTACTCACTGGGTGGGTCTTCGGCCGTGATGGCCAGGGTCGTTCCCGGGCTGAGCAGGTTCAGGGTCTTCCGCTTCGCCGAGAGCAGCGCTGATCGGACCCCGGCCGCCTGGCCCAACTGGAAGATCGTCGGGGACAGGATGAACCCGGCGTCTTCCATGTAGTCCTCTTCACCCCGCTCAGGATCGAAGTAGGAGTTCCCGGTGATGCCGTGGGCCTCCGGCCACGCCGCGCAGGCGATGGAGACGTTATTGGCGTTGGTGACGGCTGGGTATACCCCGTCGACCTCGGCGGCGATGCCCTGTGCGGCCATCTCATCGAGGTTCGGCATCGAACTCGCTTCCCAATAATCGGGGCCGAAACCGTCGATCATCCCGACAACCGTCCGCTGTGACCAGCTCATTGCAGTGCTCCTTCTGCAGGCACGCGCCTGCGGTAACGAGATTGTGGCCAATTGCGGCCCGAGCGAGACCGCTCCGGGACCGCATGATCGCTACGGCGCCAACCGGCGGGGGCGGCAATCCGATAGAGCCCGAGGCAGATCCCCACGATGGCCAAGGTCACCAGGGCCGCAAGCACCGTCTCGGCGGTGCCACCGGCGGTGTCGAAGCGCATCTGCTTGGTAATGGCCACCGCCAGGGGTTCGGTGCCGGCCGGATGGAGCACGTCAGACAAGGGCAGTTCGAAGACGACCGCCGCGAAGACGAACAGCCATGCGCTCAGCAGACTCGGGGCCAACATCGGAACGACGACCCGTCGCCACGAGCGCACCGCTCCGGCACCGTGCACCCTTGCTGCCTGTCGCAAGTTGTCTGAGACCTGAGCCAGCGGTCCGACCATCAGTCGAGCAACGATCGGCGTGAAGCCGGCCAGGTACCCCATGGCCAGCACGGTGTTGGTGCCGTAAATCTGGATCCCAAGATGACTGAGGAACGGCAAGTTGTAGGCGAAGAGGAAGCCCGAAGCGACCACGATCGATGGCAGACCAATCGCGGCCAGCATGGCCGTGTCGAGTCCCGTGCGTGCCCTGCCCGCTCCCTTGCGGGTCACGAACCAGGCGGCCCCGGTGCCCAAGAGCATGGCCAACGACGCACACAGCAGGGCCATCTGGAGTGAGAACCGAATCGGGCCCAGCAACGTCGGATCGTGCAGCACCCTCGTGTAGTTCCCGAAGGTCAACCCTCCACCCGTCCCCTGGGGAGGTGTCATGGAGGTGGCCACGATCCCGAGAACAGGAATGCCCACCGAGACGACGAAGAACACCGCGAAGCCAACGGCGCCGACGATCTGGGTTGCCGGTCGAAGCTCCCGTCGAGCCTCGAATCTGGTCCGCCCGCTGAGGACGGCGAACGTACGCCCCTTCAATGCCCGCTGCTGTCCCAGGACGGCCACGGCCACCATGGCCAGCAGAAGCCAGCTCTCCGCTGACCGGTACCAAAGTCGACGGGAAGCGTCGAGACCGAGGAGTACACGGTGTACGTGGCCAGGGGAATTGAGCGTTCGCGGCCAACGTCGAGGCCACGCCGAAGTCGCTGATCGACTCGGCGAACACGATGGCCAACGCGGCGAGAATCGCCGGTGCCAGCAGCCAGAAACGGACACGGACAGCCAGCCACGGACGCCCCCGTGAACGCGAGCCGCTTCCTCGTACTCGCCCCCGAGTGAGCGGATGCTGCCGGCCAACACGAGGTAGGCGAATGGCACACCGCGACAGGCCAGCACCCACACCACCCCGACCGGACCCATCACGATTCGACGAAGCGCCGAAGGGTCATGACCGACGAGCCATGAGAGTGGCCCGTTCTGCTGGGCGACGACCTCCAGGCCCGTAGCGGCGAGGAAAGTCGGCAGGAGTAGAAGTGTCCAAGTCAAGACGGTGAACAACCGCCTTCCCACCAGTGAAGTCCGCATCAGCGCCCAAGTCAGGGGGAGGGCGATGCCCACGGCAAGTAGCGCGGCGACCACACCGACCAGACCCGTGTTCACCAGGCCCCGGAGCGCTGAGCTGGTGAATGCTCCCGAGAAGCTCGACACGCTGAACCATTGGCTGCCCTGTTGGAAAAGCCGCGGGGAGAAGGCCAGCAACAGAAAACAGCCCAAGGGAAAGAGCAGCAGTATGAACGCGCCCCCGCCGAGGCCGGTGGCGGCGATCCATTGTCGCCACCGGTGCGATGCGCTCCACGCGCCGAATCGCCCGGCCGCGGGAGCGACACCCGTCGCCGGCACGGCACCCACGGTCTTGACGACATCCCCGCTCGAGGATGGAAAGGGCCTCACGCTAGTCCTGGACCGGTCGGGTCGACCCTGGGCGGATGGAGCAACGTTGTGTGCACTACAGGGCGATGTTCGCCGAGAACCAGCTGTTCACTGTCTGCTCGCGGGGTCCCCAGACCGACGGGCTGAGAGCCTTGACCGGGGTCGACGCCAGCGGTGGGAGCTGAGGACGTGACACTTCGCCGTTCAGAACCGGCCAGTACAGGGAGTCACCCGTTGGGTCGCCGGACTTCATCACCTGCTGGCCCGCCGGGCTGAGCACGAACGTCACGAACTTCTTGGCCTCTGCCTGTTCGGCCGACGACACCTTCCTGTCGATCCCAATGACGCTCGGGACAGGTGTGACGTACCGGGGGTAGACCCCCTTGATGTTGGGAGACTTCTCCGCCGCCCCGATCCCGTAGGCGCTCTGGGCGATCATGACGTTGATCTGGCCGCTCTCGAGTGCAGCCAGCTCGACGTGAGGGTCGGTAAACAGTTGGGCACCGTTGGCCTTCATTTGCGTGATGAACCGCTGGCCTTGGCTTACGCCACCAAGTTGCTGCATCATCCCGGCATAGACCGGGTAGGCCGGACCGTCGATGGCCGGGTTGAGGATGCCGACCTTGCCACTGAACCGTGGGCTAAGCAGGTCTTGCCAGGTGCGAGGAGGAGAAGATACCTGGTTTGAGTTGTAGAAGATCGCCCCGGCGACCGTGAACCCGGTTGGGAGGTAGCTGTGGTCGGCGGGCACGAACGCTTGGCCTTGAGTCGTGTAGGAGACAGTCGGTTGCCAGCCGCGGAGGAGTTGCCCTTGCTGGTTCATCGTGTAGAGCGCTTGGTCCCCGTCCAGCCAAACCAGTCCCCACTGTGGGTTCGACCGCTCGGCCTCTATCTTTGCGATGACGATCCCGGTGTGATCGTCATAGAGGGTGGTCGGTATCCCTGTGGCCTTCTGGAACGCCGCGGTCACGGCCGAGTCGTAGCCCTCGGCGGCGTAGACGACGAGGGGCACTTTGACGCTCGCCGCTTCCGACGCCCGGGAGGTGGCGCCAGCGCTGGGGGCGCCCACGACAAGACCCAGGAACAACCCGGTGATCGCCAGTGCGAATGCCAACCATCTCCAGGAATTCCGGACGGCTCCAGGGCTACGAAAGCTCTCTCGGCGCGCGGCTACAGCGAGCGATGCGAACATATACCTACTCCGATCAGTCGTTAGTTCTTGTAAATAACGACTGTTAGGGACAGTAGGAGACGATGGTTACCTGGAGGAAAACACGGATTGAACCGAGGATGAACTTCTTGTGTCAATTAGCTGGGAAGGTTCCTCGCCCTCCTCGGCGTAGACCCTGGCTGCATACTCCTCCAACGACTTCTCGCAACGCTCGAACGCCTCGACCGTGGCCTGCAGGCCCGCCGTGGCAAGCACGTCACGTCCCCGGATCCGTTCGATCCATCCTTTGAGCTTCACCAGATCCACGTCGTTTTCCTCGAGTTCTGCATACGTGAAATGGTTCTCGTCATACTCCTTGCTGATCTGTCGGAGGAAGTCCTCACAGCGATCAACGATCTCCTCGTACTCGTTGTCTCGGGCCGCGTTGAAGTCGGAGACGAGCTGCGCCTGTCCGGCCAACAATGTGGCATCGAACAGGTAGGCCACGCCCCCCATCTCGTCGATCTCGGCTCGAATAGAGCGAAGGGATCGCTCGGCTTGCGCCGAGGCGGGCAGCGCGGCGGAGGAGTTCTGGAGGTAGATCGAGCCAAGGCCCTTCAGCTTTCGCCACACGCCGGCTCGTAGTCGTGTCGGCTCACTGGGTATGCGGTAGGCCAGCAGAAGCCAACGTGATGGGTCGGCTTGATTCCCTTGCTCATTTTCAGCGGCGGTTGTCATCATCGTCCACGATGTCCGAGTCGCGGGTGCGACTTCCGTTTCAATGGTACGAGAAGGTCTAAGCCCGTGCGAAGCCAACAGGAAACACTTGCCCTTCAGGCGTTTCCGCACGACCAGCGTGCACTCAGGCGACCCGTCATCAGTTCCGGTGGGCATGCCCCAGGGGCGTCGCCGCCGGGATCTCCTCTCCCCCGGTTGCGCCGTCGAACCGGAGGTGGAACGCCAGAATGCTCACCTGCTGGCCTGCCGAATCCTCGCCATCGGCAAGACGGAGCCACCAGTACGTTCCGTAGCGCCCCGCCCCGGCCACGTGCCAGAGTCGGCCGCGATCGGATGCGACCCCGTCGGCGAGTGGGGACGTGCCGACGAGGGCGAGCTGCCACCCGACCCCACGAACCACGATGACGCCGGGACCGCGGGCATGGCGGGGGAGCGGCTCGTCCAAGGCCAGCTGTGCACCGCTGGCCGCGAGTTGCCCGATGGTGGAGAGGAGCTGTCGCTCATGGTCCGCACGGGCCTTGCGCTCCATCGAGCGCCAGCGACGGGCCGACATGCCACCCATCTGCTGGCCGCCGGGGATCATCGACTGCCGATTACGGGTAGTCATGAACGGTCCTCACCTTCTCAGTCGAGCTACAGGGCCAAGTCCATTTATAGCGAACGAACGATCGGATGTCAAATGGCGCACAAGTGGGTAGACTGTGGGCATGCCAGGCCGCCGCTCCGACGCC
Organism: uncultured Acidimicrobiaceae bacterium; assembly: GCA_963717035.1. Taxonomy (GTDB): domain Bacteria; phylum Actinomycetota; class Acidimicrobiia; order Acidimicrobiales; family RAAP-2; genus DASXMT01. Next base: position 17,024 of record CAVQVK010000051.1, read on the forward strand.
GATGCTCGGGACACCCCGCGCCGTCATCCTCCGCCGGGCCGCCGACCTCGGCTCGGTCGACGGGCTCGAGCGGGTGACGATCGGACGTCTCGCTGCCGATCTGGGCATGAGCAAGGCCGGCGTGATCGGCCACTTCGGCTCGAAGGAAGAGCTCCAGCTGGCAACAGTGGCGGTGGCGTCGGACATCTTCCGACTGGCTGTCTGGGAACCCGTCGCGTCGGAGACGCCCGGCCTGCCCCGGCTCCTCGCCGTGTGCGCCTCGTGGACGGCCTACACCGACGACCCTCCCTTCCCTGGGGGATGCTTCCTCAACACCACGTCAATGGAGTTCGCCGGACGGGACGGCCCGGTCCACGATGCCCTGTCCCGCGCCTTGCGGCTCTGGCACGCCACCTTGCGGCACGACGTCGTCACGGCGAAGGAGGCGGGCGACCTTCCCAAGTACACCAATGCCGAGCAGGTGGTCTTCATGATCGAGGCGCTCGCCGCCGAGGTGAAGCCGGCGAAGCTGCTCCAGGGGAACAGCGGCGCCGCCGGCATGGCCCTAAGCTCGATGCGAGCGGTCCTCGAACGACCGCCGGTCGCTTCCGTTCCGCCGGCCTAATGCTCATGGGCGATCACGCCGCACATGGCCTGATCCGCAATGCATGACCTCCGGCGAGCGACTTCAGCTTCGCTCTCGCTCAAGGATCCGCAAGGTTGCATAGTCATTCGTCTTGCGTCCCGGTCCGGCTACGATCTCCGACTCCTCGATTCGCACCTGGTCAGTGCCCTTCGGCACCAGGGCGGCGACCACGGCCTTCTTGTCGCTCTTGCGGCGCATGAGCGTGGGCGGCTTTTCGCTGACGTATTTGTCGCCCCATTGCCGAAGCGCAGTGAGCGGCAAGAAGGTCCCGTCCCTTCTCGGTCAGCTGGTATTCGTAACGTTCCCGCTCGACGGTATAGCGGACGCGGTGAGGATCCCCTCGTCGACCAACCAGTTCAGCCGATCGGTCAGCACGTTGCGGGCAATCCCCAGGCTCTCTTGGAACTGATCGAAGCGGTGCAAGCCGAGAAAGACGTCACGAACGATCAGCAGGGTCCAGCGTTCACCCACGATCTCCAAGGCGCTCGCGATCGAACAGTTCTGACCCTCGTATTCGCGCTTGAGCATAAGCCCAGGCTAGGGGAGATCGGGTTGCGTCACACAACTCTGGGGTTTACGATTTAGCGTTTCGTGAAACAACCCTCGCAGGCGACCGTCGTGCTCGGGCCTATGCCTCGTGTACCGGAGGACCACGATGACGACCACCACAACCTGCATCGCCGTCAGTGGCCGGTGAAGTCTCGGACGGCAACTGTGACAACGACTGAAAGGACGACGATGGCAACCACATATTCGGAGATCCCAGGCAAACAGGTCAGCGCTGCGAATGGCGTTGACTGCACGTATCGCTCGGTGGGCGAAGGAGCAGTACCGCTGGTGCTGCTCCAGCACTTCCGCGGGAATCTTGACAACTGGGATCCCGCGCTTATCGATGCGCTGGCCACGAACCGGCAGGTTGTGACATTCGACAACACCGGGGTCGGAGGCTCGACCGGTAGAACACCGAACACGATGGAGCAGATGGCCCACGACGCCATCGCCTTCGTTACTGCAATGGGGTTCGACCAGGTCGACATCCTCGGTTTCTCGATCGGCAGCTTCGTCGCCCAGGAGATGGTCCTGATCAGGCCCGGGCTGGTGCGCAGGGTGATACTCGCATCGTCGGCGCCGCAGGGCGGCGCGGGAATGCACGGTTGGGCCGACGACGTCATGGAAGGCGTCGGCGTTCCTAAAACGGTCCCCGACGGGGTCCTCGACGTGTTCTATGCCCATCGCAGGCAAGCCGGCAAGCCGGGCAACAGGCCTTCGAGCGCATGGCAGCCAGGACGCAGACCGGGACCAAGCAACGACCTGGAAGATGCGCCTAGCTCAGTACGACGCAGTGTGTGCCGGGGAATAGCGAACCATGCGCTCCCGCAACGAGTGAGGAGTATGGAACGTGCCGGGATTCGTGGCCAACGGCGACAGCGATCCCATGATCCTGCCCCACTACTCCTATCTCCTCGCCGGGTTGATACCGCAAGCCCGGGTGAAGATCTACCCAGACGCCGCCCACGGGTTCCTCTTTCAGCATCATGCCGAGTTCGCCAATGATGTCGATGAGTTCCTGACCGAGCCAAGCTGAGAGTGGAACACCTCATGGACATCGGCACCTTCCCGCACCGGATGACCCGGTTGATCTTCGACACCGGACAGCCGTACGAGGAGTTCCGCGCCCGCTACGAGGACGCCGTGCCCGAAGTCGATTACAAGAAGCTGGCCGAATTCGCGGAACGCGGCGCCCCTGGCCGGAGGTGGTTGCGGATGCAGACGCATCCGCCCGGCTCGGTTTCCTCCTGTACTGGCGGTCCGATCTGACGCCCTTGTTCAGCCTGGCCGGCGATTCGGCGCAATGCACCGCCTACCTCATGGGTAACCACACCCTCGCGGAGCGGATGTACCGTCACGATCTGTCGGTCATGCTCTACCGCCGTTGCGCACCGCAATCTTTGTGGACGCCGCGGACCGAACCCGGTTCGCGATCGACGACCCCGCCACCGTCTTCGCCAGCTTCGCCAGCTCACCGATCTCCGAGGTCGGAACCGAGCTCAGCCGCAAGCTCGCCGACCTGCTCGACGCCCTTAACGTCCCAGTCCGCGGAGTGCTCGAGGGCCGAGCCTGACCGTGTCGGAGTCGATCAACAGAACAGACTACTAGTCACAGGAGCGGCCAGCTAGTCGACCCGGTGCATAACCGCGGCACAGGAAGTGATGGCTCGGTCGTCGTTGCCCTCGTCGTGGATCGTGAGGCGTACGCCGACTTGGCCACCCAACCGGCCGCTGTCGGCGGTACCTTCGACCCGGAACGGCCCCACCTTCCCCCGGGCCAGATGCATGACGTGCCACGCCTCCACCTGCAGCATCGACGTTCCGGCGAGCCCTGCGGCGAGCTCGGTGGCCGCGGCCTCGAGAACCACATGCTGGGGGCCGAGGTGAAGCGCAGCATCTGGCGATGCCAACTCGAGGCTCAATGCGGGCAGGATCCAGTGCCCATCGTCTCGACGTTCGGCCCCGAACACCTCCCACAGCGGCGGCAGGTCCGGAGAGTCCACGACCTCGATCTTCTCCTCCTCCATTTTCTCGAGTCCGGGAGGGGGTGTGCCGATGCTCACGCCCTGGCCCTCGGTGTAGGCGATGACCCGATCGTGGTTGTCGGCGTCCACGATCTTCGACCGGCTGAAGCCCATCTTGCTTCCCTGCTTGAGCACTTCCTGTTCCACCAGCTCGATCCGATGGACGTCCCGGGCGTCGTCGAGGATGAAGCAGCTATGGATGACCGGATTGGGCACGGCGACCAGATCGGAGCTCCCTCCCCCCTCGGGGGAGGTGATGGCCAGGGGAGCGACCATAATCCCGCCGGCCGCGTTGCGCATGTCGTGACGCAAGGTCACCGTGTTGTCCACTGGCCCGGTATTCATTGAGCTGTGGCTCCGCCCGATGTAGCGGTAACTCAGGAGACCGGTCCACCGCCGTTCGAGCTCGTCGGCATAGTCGGCGCTAGGTACGCTGCGAATGTCCTCCAACACTGTCTGTGTCCTCTCTCCTCGACCGGCCACGAGCCGGCGGTCGCCCTCCGTCGATCAGGGCCCCGAGACCACCGCGAAGTGATCCAGGTCACCATGACACTCATGGTCATGTGTCTCAAGGCGATGGTAACCTACGCTGATCCAACTGGCTGGGGAGGTGTGCCTTGGTACAAGCACGGGATGCACGGGATTGGGCGAAGGAGCACCTGAGGGGGGTGTGTGACTCGCTGTACACACCCTTCAGTGGGCGCGCACGGCGACGAGATCGACTACGAGGCCCTGCGGTTTCTCGTTCGATATGCGCTGGGCGACCTGGACCACGACGGACTGTGGCTCACGAGCGGCTTGGCCGAGTTCTGGGCGTTGACCATCGATGAGCGCAAGCGCATCGCCGAAGTCACGATCGCAGAAGCCCGTCAGGTGAAGCCAAACGCCATCATCCAGGTGGCAACGGTGGCGTCATCGGCCAAGGAGACGGTCGAGCTGACCTTGCACGCCCAGGACCTTGGCGCCGATCTCTGTTACCTCCAGAATCCCTTCATGGAGACGCATGGAGGGGAAGGCACCCTGGAGTTCTTCAAGTACGTGGCTGATCGGACCGATATCGGGCTGGGGATGTTCAACTCTCCGTGCTCGGGGTTCGAGCTGACGCCGGCGGAATGCGCACGGATCGCCAACGAGGTGCCTGCCGTGTGCGCCATCAAGGATGCCGCCGAAACGCCTGCTCATCACGGAGTGATCCTGGCCGGACTGGCCCCAGAGCTGGTCACCTGGGGAATCGACATCATGGAGTATCACGCCGGGATGCTCCAGCGCGGCCTCCAGTCCCCTTGCCTGCTCGGGGCGACGGCCTATCTCAGCGAGACCCCATCAGATCGTCGGCAGAGCGAGTGGTTCAACCTGGTGCTCGAGGGCAAGGTGGTCGAAGCGGCCGAGTACTACTACTCGGCGGGCGTAGGCACGTCCGGCTCTGGCACGGCCTCTCCTACACGTGTGACCTTCCGTCGAGGCCGGGGTACTACACGCATTGGGGTAGTGCGTTCAAGTATTCCGCCTCCCTCCTGGGCCTTCCTGTCGGCGATTACCCTCATTCCCGTCCACCCCAGCTCAAGCTCTCCGAGCAAGACAAGCGCAAGATCGAGGACAGGCGTTTACATCAGGTCCGGCCTGATCAGTCACTGATCAGGCCTTCACCCCTCGAGGCCGCTCGGGCTGGCGGGCACGTCGACAGCGTGCTCTTGGAGCGCAACGAGGGGGACGATCTGCAGTGCCAGCTCGTGGGTGGAGGCCAGTACCACGTGGGCTGCGGCTCCATCGGTGTGGGCAAGACAGCCTGTTCGCGGCAGTCACACACCAGCGATCGCCCGGCACGAGGCCGGGAAAGCCGAACTGGGGCATCGGCGTCGTGAGGTCGTTGCCGATCCGGCGCTGATGCTCGAGGAACTCGGGGGTCACGACAGCACAGATCGTGTGGCTGCCAAGGTCCTCGGGGCCACTCGTACAGACCCATCGGGGTCGAAGCCGGTGAGGGGGTCTGTGCCGCAGGGCTCCAGTTCTCCACCCAATACGTTTCGGTCTGCCATCCCCGCAGTATCGCTCATCGGAGGCCGATCGAAGACGGCCCATATCGGGGCACCGAGATGGGCCCATCCCTTGCCCGGATCGCGTTCCCAGGCGGTACGTGTCATCCTTGTGTCAACAACCAGTTACGCCGGATGTGGATGGTGCCCATTGGACGTGATCAAGGCTGGCGATACGACGAGGATGGAGCGCTCGATCGCGCTCGCCGAGTCGCTGCTCATTGGGGCACGTCGTCGCCGAGGCGGATCGTCGGGCCGCCGCCAGAGGCGATTCCGGCGCTTGTTGAGCAACGAAAGCGGGAACCGGCTGGTCTTCACGCTCGCCGACCGAGTGTTGCGACCGGTGGCGCCGGACATAGCGGCCGGTCAACTCGCCGACATTGCCGCAACGGATCTCTCGGCCCTGCCTCGGCTCGACCAGATCATGCTCCGCACGGCAGGGCTGCCGGGCACGTCGCGCCCCGACCCGTCGTCGCCCTGGCCAAGGCCGAATTCGCTTCGACACCAGGTCGTTCGTGGCCCCACTCAGAGCTCGACCGCTTGCCGAGCTGCTCCGAGGATTCCGTCAAAGCGGTAGGACGCCGAACCTCAACGTCCTGGGCGAGATGATCCTCGGCTGGGACGAGGCCGATCATCGTCGAACCCAGCTCGTATCGTTGTTACAGCGCCCCGACGTCCCCTATATCTCGGTGAAGATGTCGGCGATCGCCCCTGGACTCTCCCTCGTCGACTTCGAAGGCTCGTTGAGCGTGCGGCTGCGCCGCTGAGATCCCTCTATCGGGTTGCCTCTGATTACGTGCCGCACAAGCTCATCACCTTGGACATCGAGGAACACCGCGACCTCGATCTCACCGTGGCCCTGTTCACCCGGGTGCTCGTCGAACCCGAGTTCGCCGACTTCAGCGCAGGCATCGCCATCCAGGCGTACGCACCCGATAGTCACCAAGCACTGGACGCCTGCTCATTGGGCCCGCTGCCAGGAAAGCGCGGGCGGCGCTCCGATCCGGATCCGATTAGTAAAAGGGGCGAACCTGGCCATGGAACGGGTCGAAGCCGAACAGCACGGCTGGCCGACGCCCACATACCTGACAAAGCTCGAGACCGATGCGTCCTACAAGTTGCTCCTCGACCGGCTGATCGTGGGGGCAGCCGCCGGGTTCGTCGGCGTCGGCGTCGCGTCTCCGCAATTTGCTCGATCTGGCCTACACGCTGTTGCTCAGCGAGCAACTTGGCGGACAGATCCGGATCGAGATGCTGGCGGGCATGGCCGATGATCAGGCCGACGAGATGGCCGAGCGACTGGGCAACATCCTGGTCTACCTGCCCATCACCTCACGATCGGAGTTCCACACCGCGATGGCGTACCTCGCCCGGCGCCTCGACGAGAACGCCACTCCCGATGGATTCCTCCGTCACGCCCTCGACCTCACTCCCGAGGGCGCCGCCTGGGGCGAGCAAACGGCACTGTTCGCAGACGCCGTCGTCGGCCGTCACCGTGTCTCCACTGTGCGGAGGCAACTCCAGGATCGCACCTCGGCTTCGACCCCGGTCGAGAGCACCACCTTTTCCAACGAGGCGGACACCGATCTCACCGTCCCCGCCAACAGGGCCTGGGCTGAGGTCAGCGCTGAGTGCGCCGGTCCCGGAAGCACCGAAGGTGGCCGGCATTGATGACGTGGATGCCGCCGTGGCCCGATCGGTTATGGCGTTGGGGAGCTGGAGCCAGGTATCGGGCAGGCAACGGCGAAAGCTCTTGCTGGACGCCGCCGAACGCATGGTCGATGGTCGACACGATGCGATCGCCGCGATGGCCCAGGAGAGCAGGCAAGACCTTCGCCGAAGCCGATCCCGAAGTCTCCGAGGCAATCGACTTCGCCCGCTGGTACGCGCATGGACGAGCTCCTCGACGGGCTGGACCGCTCGACCGACAGCGATCCACTCGGTGTCGTCGTTGTCGCTCCGCCGTGGAATTTCCCTTTCGCTATCCCGGCCGGCGGCGTCCTGCGCCGCGCTTGCCGCCGGCAACACGGTCATCCTCAAACCAAGCCCCGAGGCCCGCGTCACCGCGGCGGTACTCGTCAGCCAGCTCCACTACGCCGGCTTCGAGCCGGCTGCGTGTCAGCTTGCCGCCCCCGCCGACGACGATGCCGGCGAGACGGCTCGTCACCGCATCCTGACGTGGCGGTGTCATCCTCACCGGGTCATGGGACACCGCGGCAAACTTCGCAGGCTGGGCTCCGGCCGGCGGATCCTCGCCGAGACCAACGGCAAGAACGGTTGGTCATCTCGGGCAACGCCGACGTCGACGCGGGCCGTACGCGATCTCGTCCGCTCTGCCTTTCCCACGCCGGCCAGAAGTGCTCGGCGGCAAGTCTGGCCATCGTGGACAGCATCGATCTACGACCGGAGCCCGTTCCTTCGTCAGCTGTCCGACGCGACCAGGAGCCTGCGAGTCGGCCCGCCACTGATCCGGCGACCGAGGTCGGGCCGATCGTCGGGCCCATCACCCCGGCCCTCATACGAGCGCTGACGACGCTCGACCCGCACGAGCAGTGGCTCGTCGAACCCCGCCAGCTCGACGAACGTCTGTGGACACCGGGCGTGCGCATCGGAGTCCAGCCCGGCTCGTGGGCACACCGCACCGAATGGTTCGGTCCAGTTCTGGGTGTCATGCGGGTCAGCGGCCTCGACGAGGCGATTCACTGCCAAAACGCCGTGGATACGGATTGACGGCGGGGCTCCATTCCCTCGATCCGACCGAGCAGCGCCGATGGATCGACGAGGTCGAATCGGGCAACCTCTACGTCAATCGCCATATCACCGGCGCCATCGTCGGCCGACAGCCCTTTGGTGGGTGGAAGCGGTCGGCCTTCGGCCCGACGGCCAAAGCCGGCGGGCCGAACTACCTCCTGTCGCTCCGTCGGTGGCGAGATCGTCGTCCGGCCGGCATCGACGACGCCGCCGCCAACTACGAACGGGCCGTGCCGCGAGTACTTCTCGAACGTCATCGAGCTCGCCGGTCTCCAGAGCGAATCGAACGAGCTGCGCTACCAGCCTCTCGTTCCCGGCGTGACGGTGCGCATCGCTAGCGACGTATCAGCCGACGAGGTCGGCAAGGCGCGAGCAGCCGCGGCGATGACCACGACGGCCGTCCGCTTCTCGAGCCCGCGCCCCCGGCCGGATCTCGTCCCCCTGGTAGCCATCCAGGTCGAGAGCGACCTGGTCTTTGCCGAAAGACTCCGTCCCGAGGCGGGACGGCTCCGACTGCTCGGGCACCCTGAAGACCACGTCGTCATCGCCGCGGCGCAGGCCGGTGTGACCGTGATCGATGAACCGATGTGCTCGGAGGGAAGGATCGAGTTGCCGCGGTGGCTCCGTGAGCAGTCCATCTGTCGCAGTCTTCATCGCTATGGAAGCGTGGTCTATCCCCGTTTGGAGCTCGGCGGGCCGGCCGAGCACGGGGTGAAACCACGATCATGACCACAAGACCAGTGAGCGACGGAGGTGATCATGGAAATCGAGACCGTTGAGCTGTCGGGTCACATCATCGACTCGCTTCTCCTGGCCAAGGTACTCGACCTGATCATCGAGGCCGGCGCCGACTACCGGATGGCCGAGGTCGACATTGGACGCACCAACGCCGATGCGAGCAGCGTGCAGCTCGAGATCACCACGGTGGACAAGCCCACTCTCGAGCGCTTGCTCGAGAACCTCCAGGTCCACGGAGTCAATCGGGTCCAACTCGTCGCCGCCCGTCTGGTGGCGTGCGAGCACGATGGCGTCCTGCCGGCCGGCTTCTACGCGACGACCAACCTCCCGACCCAGGTGATGACCGAGCAGGGACTGCTCACCGTCGAGAACCCGGAAATGGACTGCGCCCTCGTCGTACGCGATGGCACCGCTCGCACCGTCCCGATGCACCGGGTCCACGCCGGGGATCTGGTTGCGGTCGGGCTCGACGGCATCGCGGTGACCACGCCCTCACGTCCACATGGGACCAATCCCTTCGAGTTCATGGCGTCCGAAGTGAGCTCGGAGAAGCCGCAGGCACTCCTCGTAGCCCGGGTTGCCGAACGGCTTCGGGCGGCGCGTGCCGCCGGCGGCAAGGTGCTGGTCGTCACCGGACCGGCCGTGATCCATACCGGTGCGGGGCCTGATCTCGCCCGATTGGTGCGCCATGGTTGGGTCGATGTCCTGTTCGCCGGGAATGGCTTCGCCACACACGACATCGAGTCCAACGTGCTGGGCACGTCGCTGGGTGTCTCGGTGAACGAAGGCACGCCGACCGAGCACGGACACGCCAATCACCTCCGGGCCATCAACGAGGTGCGCCGGGCCGGATCCATTGCGGCCGCCGTGGCCAGCGGATGGCTGTCGGGCGGCGTGATGTACGAATGCGATCAGGCCGGGGTGCCCTTCGTCCTGGCCGGGTCCCTCCGAGACGATGGGCCGCTGCCGGACGTGATAACCGACGTGGTCCGCGCCGCAGACGAGATGCGCGAGTTGATCGGTGGGGTGACCGTCGCCCTGATGTTTGCCTCAACCCTGCATGCCATTGCCACCGGCAACATCTTGCCCGCCTGGGTCGAGACGTACTGTGTCGACATCAATCAGGCGGTGGTGACCAAGCTGGCCGATCGGGGCAGTCATCAGGCGCTCGGCATCGTCACCGATGTCGGCCTGTTCGTCCGGGAGCTCGCCGAGGCGCTGGCCGCCCAACCATGACCTCGGCGCTCGACTGGGGTCATCGGTATCTGATGTGTCCGCCGCAGTTCTACGGCGTGCTCTACGAGATCAACCCGTGGATGCACCGCGAGGTGGCCGTCGATCCTGATCGAGCGCTCGAGCAGTGGCAACGCCTACGCGACTCGCTCGAGGAAGCCGGTGCGGAGGTCGAACTGCTCGAGCCAGAAGTGGACGTACCCGATCTCGTGTTCACCGCCAACGCCGGGATCGTCAACGGCCGGCAGTTTGTCCCAAGTCGGTTCCGCCATCCCGAACGGCAAGCGGAGAGCCCGTACGACACCGCATGGTTCTCCACACGGGGATTCGACATCTCCCCATTGCCCGACGACGTCCGCCAAGAAGGCGCCGGCGACGCTCTGCCCTTCGGCCGGACGCTGCTCGCCGGCTACCGGTGGCGATCGGACGCCGTCAGCCATCCCTACCTCTCGGCGCTGACCGGTGCGGCCGTGCGGTCCATCGAGCTGGTCGACGAGCGCTTCTACCATCTGGACCTTACCTTTTGCCCCCTCGACAGTCGCCGAGCCATCGTCGCTCCGATCGGATGGGACCGCTATGGAGCACGGGTGGTCGAGAGTCTGGTCCCCGGGCCCCTCGTGCTCGAGTCCGACGAAGCGCTCGCCTTCTGCGCCAATTCCGTCGTGGTCGGTTCAACCGTGATCATGCCGGTTTGTCCACCCCGGGTTGGTCGCCAGCTCGAGTCGTGGGGGTTCGACGTCACCGTCAGCCCGGTCGAGGAATTTCAACGAGCCGGCGGTGGCTGCCGGTGCCTCACGTTGGCGTTGGACGTCACGCTGGTCGGCGATACGCAGGGTCTACCGGGCGACGACGCCGACAAGTAGACGCGCTGTTTTGAGCAGACCCTGCTACCGTCGGCCAGTTACACCGAGCACCCAGGGGGTCTCATGAGAACGACGAGCAATCGAGGCTCCAGTCGCTGGGGATCGGCCGTGCTGAGGGGCTTGGCCGTGTTGAGCCTCGCACCAGCCGGGATTCTGCTGTCCGGCCTCGCTCCGGCAACCGCACATGCGGCGCCCATGGTGGTATCGGGGGCCGACGGCTACCGGCTCCTCGCGGGTGACGGCGGTGTGTTCTCCTTCGGAGGTGCACCATTTTTCGGGTCTGCCGCGTCTGATGCGAACGACTGCCCGGTCATCCTGGGTGACCGAAATGAGTCGACCGGCACGTGCTTCTCGATGGCCGCCACCCCGGACGGCGGGGGATACTGGATCCTCAACGGCGACAGGGGCAGGATCTTCACCTACGGCGACGCCACCAGCTACGGTCAGCCAGCAGACGTTTGGGACACCCTCACTCGGGCTGAGGTACCAACAGCGCTTCAGATCGTATCGACGCCGAGCGGCCACGGGTACTGGGTCGTCACGTCAACGGGGGCAGTCCTCAACTATGGGGACGCCCAGAACTACGGCTCCGAGGCCGGGGCGCTGCTGAACGGCCGCATCGTGGGCATGGCCGCCACTTCTGACGGGCTGGGCTATTGGCTGGTTGCCGCCGATGGCGGGGTCTTCGCCTTCGGCGACGCCATCTTCGCCGGTTCTGAGGGCGGCCAGCCGCTCAATCAGCCTGTGGTCGGCGTGTCCGCGAGCCCGAATGGAGGGTATTGGTTGGTCGCCGCCGACGGCGGGGTCTTCACATTCGGGGGCGCCACGTTTGCCGGTTCCATGGCCGGCCAGCCCCTCAATCAGCCAGTGGTCGGCATGGCCGCGAGCCCGACTGGGGGCTATTGGTTGGTCGCCGCCGACGGCGGGGTCTTCACATTCGGGGGCGCCACGTTTGCCGGTTCCATGGCCGGCCAGCCCCTCAATCAGCCAGTCTTTGCCATCACTCCCACCGCTTCTGGGCTCAGCACCAGATAGGCGGCTCATTGCTCGTCACTCGTGGGCGCCGTCCACGCCGCGGCCGCGCTCGCCCGCCTGGAGAAGGCGGCCGATCTCGGCCACCTCAGCATCGACCGAGCGGGCGAACCACTTGGCCGCCACCTGGTCGTGCAACCAACCCAGCGGCCCGTGGCCCAAGTCGAGCTCCTCCACGTGTCGGACCCGTGTCCCCCCTTCGACGGCATCGATCTCGAACCATGCGTGGAGGCGTCGCGGAACGCCGTGCACCAACGTGACATCAATGTGGCGGGGGCGCTCCCATCGATACCGGGTGATCACGGACCCACGGAACCGGCCGAGAAATTTCCATCTTCACGGGCCAACATGCCGTCGGAGGTATCGGCCAGCTTGGTGACCCAGACCATCTTGGTATCGGCCTTGGAATACTCCGCGGGATCGAGCACGAAGTCGAATACCTCGTCCTCGGTTACCCCCTTGATAACAGTGGTGCCTTCACCGCTGACCACGGGTCCCTCCCCTTCATCCGGTCCCATGCGTGGCTCGGCGCGCTCGGCCTGAGTGCGGCAAGGGACGTACGGATCGCTCCCTGCAGTTTAGGTCGTGGTCTCGGCGTCGTCTCGAACTCGGTGGCGACGTTCGACCTCGCCGACGGAGTCGCCCGGACCCCCGTTGTGATGCCGTTACCCCGGCGCCGGTGAACCGGTCGCCTTGCGAAGGGCGCGACGGTACAGACCAGGTACCAGGGCCCGGGCAACCGGAGCCAGGCGGGCAACTGGGGCCGCATCGATGTCAATCCGCGGGCCGCCCATGCGGGCCTGGAGGAGTTTGGACACCTGCTCCTCAGTACGGCGCACCATGCGAGGCGGGGTGGGCTGGCCAGCATCAACGGCCCCGGTGCCCATCGCGGTCGGGACCCACCCCGGGTAGAGCACATGAAGGCGAACGCCACGACTCTCTGTCTTGTAGGAAAGGCTCTCGGTGAACGCGCTGAGCGCCGCCTTGGAGGCGCCATAGGCGACATCTCCCGGACCAGGAGCCCGGCCCGCGTCCGATGAGACGTTGACGACGACACCCCGACCGCGTTGAAGCATGCCGGGCAGGACGGTCAGGGTACCGGCGACCGCGGCGAAGTAGTTGGTCTCCATCACCGCTCGATAGGGAGCAAGGGGGTGGTCCAGCTCCGCCGACGGCTCTCCGATTCCGGCGTTGTTGATCAGTACATCTATCTGGCCGTGCTCCTGCTCGATCTCAGCGAGCACAGCCGTGAAGTGGTCAGTGTCACGAACGTCGCAGACGACTGTTGCCGACCCGTGCGACGTCCGCTGCATCTCTTCGGCGAGGGGCGCGAGCATCTCCTCTCGTCGAGCCAGTCCGATGACGACGGCACCGGCCGCCGCCAAGTCAAGAGCAAAGCGGCGGCCTAGTCCCGATGATGCCCCGGTGACCACCGATACTGCCCTCTGCAGGTCGATCATCTCGTCCTCCCAACCCTGTCATTGCGCCTGGCGCACAATACCGACCTTCCTCCTTGGGCAATCAGAACGAGACGGTTCCGAGCGCGGCCCGAGGGTCGCTCGTCGGCACGATCTCCTTGCCCAGCGGGGCGATGGCCACTGCGGCCAACTTGAAGTTCCCGATTCCGAGCGGGATCCCGACGATGGTCAAGCAGAGGAGGAAACCGAGAGCCAGATGGGCGATAGCCATCCACAGCCCGACGAGGAGGAACCAGAGAACATTTCCCACCATGGACGCAGCACCGGCGTCAGGACGAGCGACCACCGTCCGGCCAAAAGGCCACAAGACAAAGGCGGCGAGCCGGAACGACGCAATTCCAAAGGGAATCGTGATGATGAGGATGCACATGATGATTCCGGCCACCAGGTAACCCAGCGCGAGCCATAAACCCGACAGCACGAACCAAAGCAGATTGAGGAGGGTACGCACAGGATCAGTCTCGCAGAAGGAACACGTGGTGCGGCGGGACGACGAACCTGGGTGACAAGGTCATGAGCGTTGTCATCGAGGACGCCGATCGGGCCATCACGCAGAAGGGTGGCGTGAGGTACCACGACCTCGCCCCCCCGTCGGTCGATGAGCTCTCGGACTGCATCGAACAGCTCGGTCCTCTTGTCCTCAGAGAGCAGGCGATGGTCCGATTGCGTCAGCAGAAGATCGACGAATGAATCGGCGGTGAAGGTTGTCGACCAGGGATGGATATGCACGCTCTCGCCTTCGAAGAGTCCCGTCCGTGCGATCTCCTCGCCCACGTCCCGGTCCTCACTGCGGGGGGTCAGACCGGGAAATCCGGGCTGGCGGACGTACAGCTCGGGCACGAGACGGCGATAGAGGCTCTCCAACTCGTCCCGCAGCGACTCTCCCTGCCACTGAGTGCGATGCCAGAACAGAGCGAGCGTGCCGGCGGTGGCCAAGGCCTCAGCCGCCTTTCGGGAGCGGACCTCCGGTTTGACCCAGTGCCAGGCTTGGGCCGAGAAGACCAAGCCGAACCCGCCGCTCTCGACGGGCCAATCCTCGAATGTCGTCGAATTCGATGCGGACCTTGGGGAAGGGCTCGCAGTTCCGCGTGGCCACCGCGGCCATAGCCGCGCTCGGGCTCAAGGGCCAGGATCTCAAGGCCCTTGGCCGCGAGGCCGACCGTGGCCTTGCCCGTACCCGCTCCGACCTCGAGGGCACGAAGGTCCGAGGGATCGATCCCCGCGAAGCTGATCACATCGTCGACGACCTCCTCCGAGTAGCCACCTCGCGCTCTGTCGTACAACTCCGCCACCTCGCCGAACACGAGCCGCTGCTCCCTCATTGCTCCAGAGTGCCCGATCCGAGGCCACGTCGTACAGTTCGAGCCGAGGGTGCGTAGCCGCACGCCCTCAACGGGCTCCGTCACCAATGTCGATGAGCAGGTGCTGGCTGACGTCGCCGACCAGGTCGACGATGATGTGCATACCGGCGATCCGCCACACTCCGTCCACCCGCTCGAAGCGGTGCCGGTAGCGCCCGGCGACGATGGGCTGAAGCGCCAAGGCTCCGGGCACGGCCTGAAGCACCGTGAAGTATGAACGACTGATGGCAGTGTCGGCGTCCTCGTCGATCTGCACGATGACGTTGGTCATCACATGTTTGGTTTTCGTAGTTCCATCGTCTGGGTACCGGCGCGTGGTCTCCTCGTACATGGCGCGGACAGCATCAGTCCCCCGGCGCAAGTCGCCGAATCCCTCCGTCGTGATCTCGGCGTGAGCGAACATCTCGCCGATCCCCTCGAAGTTTCCGGTGTCGACCATTTCGCCGTAGGTGTAGATCAGCTCGGCAACGTCGTTGCGTGGGTCGTTCATGATGAGAGCGTAAACCCAGTTCCCTGCCGGTGGCCCAGCTAGGGGCGATGCCCCCGGCCTGGGCTCAGGCGCTCCCCGTTGTCGTTACCGGAAGACGAGCCGGCGAGCCCGGGCCATGGCACGATGGGGGCGAGCTCGGTGGGCAGGTACTCCAATCCTCCACGCCCGTCCGAGCACACTGGTCGTCGACGAACAGGGAGACAGAGGAGCCATGCACTTCGGCGTGACGATGTTCCCAACCGATCGGGCCCTCAGCCCGATCCGGCTCGGGTCGCTGGTCGAGGAAATGGGATTCGAGTCGCTGTTCCTCCCGGAGCACAGCCACGTACCCGTCGATCGTGCGAGCCAGTACCCGAGCGGCGGCGAGTTACCCGAGGATTTCTATCGGCTCCACGACCCCCTCGAGTCGCTGGCCGGTGCGGCTGCCGTGACCACCCGGATCCGGCTGGGGACCAGCACGTTGGTCATTCCTGACCATGACCCGATCATGCTGGCCAAGCGAGTGTCGACCCTCGACCATCTTTCGGGAGGCCGGGTCGTCCTCGGCGTCGGCGCCGGCTGGAATCTCGAGGAGCTGGCCAACCACGGAACGGACCCGCGGCTCCGATGGACGGTCTTCCGCGAACGAGTCGAGGCCATGAAGGCGATCTGGACCAACGACGTGGCCAGCTACGAGGGAACGTGCGTCCGGATCAATCCCATGAAGCAGTGGCCCAAGCCGGTGCAGAATCCCCACCCGCCTGTGCTCGTAGGCGGCAGCGGACCGACCACGGCCAAACGCGTGCTGCAGTTCGGTGATGGCTGGATGGCCAGCGGCCGTCACCTCGACGGTGCGGAACTGAAACTGCGGATCGACGAGTTGCAAACAATGGCCGCCGAACAGGGCAAGGAACCGGTTCCCGTCATGTTGCAACAGGGCACCCCTACTCCCGAAGCCATCGAGGAGTACTTGCAGATGGGCATGGACCGGGTGACGTTCCGCGTTCGATCCCGGCGACGAGGCCGCGGTGGCCGCTCAACTCGAGCGCTTGGTCCAACTCATTGACCCTTACCGCCTCGAGTCCAACCGACATCGACCCATCGCAACGGGCGAAACCGCTAGTGCCATGCCAACCAAGGAGAGCAAGCTTGACTGCTCCCCGCCCTAAAGGACGGGGATTCTGGGGCTCAGGCTGCCAGGGTCCCCTTAGAGACCCTGGGCTTCCTGCCGTCACTGCCCACCGGGACTTCGACACCGGCGGGTTCAGTCCCGCCCACCGGTATTCCGATGCGGTCCGGGTTCAGGTTCCGAGCGGCGTTGCGGTCGCGTCCGAGGACGAGTCCACAGGCCCGGCACCGGTAGACCCGGTCCGACAACTCGATGCGGGGCTTGGCTTTCGCCCCGCAAGAACTGCACTGCTGGGTGGTGTCCCTGGCGGAGAGCGCCACGATGTGCTTGCCGGCCTTTTGGGCCTGCCAGACCAGTACGTGGCGGAACTGGCCCCACCCGGCGTCGGCGATCGAGCGGTTGAGGCCAGCCTTGCGTCGACCCCTCCCCTTTCGCGACAGGTTCTTCACCGCCAGGTCCTCGATGCCGATCCGGTCGTAGGTGAGAACCAGGCCCCGGGCCGCTTTGTGGTGGAAGTCTGCTCGTTGGTTGGCCACCCTCGCCGCCACCCTGGCCTGACGCCGCTTCGCCTTCGCCCGGTTCTTCGATCCGAGCACCTTGCTCGCCGTGTTGCGCTGGCTCCGGGCCAGGGCCTTGGCCGCTGCCCGGGCGAACCGTGGGTTCTCGATGTCGCTGGACTCATCTTCGGTGGTGGCAAAGGTTGTGAGTCCGACATCGAGGCCGGTGGTGCGACCGGTGGGAGCCACCGGATTCGTCGGGACCTCGACTCGGACCACGAAGCTGGCCCAGAAGTGCCCGGCTCGGTCCCGATGGACCGTCACGCTGGATGGCGCCGATGGCAGGGCCCGACTCCACACCACCCGAAGGGGCAACCGCCCGGCCGATGTGGCCACGCACAGCCGGTCACCGGGTTCTCCGAAGCCCGAGCCACTGACCCGGAACCCATTTCTCGTCCACTCCGCGGTGGCGTGACCCTTCTGCCTCTTTTTGAACCTCGGCCGGCCCGCCGGGCTGGACCTGTCAAAATAGGCCCAGATGGACTGGTAGAGGTGGCGAAGGGTCTGTTGTTGGGGGCACTGGGGCTGGTCGGCCAGCCAGTCGAAGCGGCTCCGCCAATCGGTGAGCTCGGCGGCCGCTGCGCTGTAGGAGAACGAGAGGTTCTCTTCGCGCCAGAGGTCACCCCAACGTCCGAGGGCTTGGTTCCAGACGAACCGGCACGAATCAAAGACGCCTTGAAGCAGCACTTCCTGGCGGGCATCCACCCGGAGCCGGTAGTTGTAGCGGACCTCATGGCATTCGACCATCAGAAGCGAGCATCTCAGAAAGGTGTGACAGTCATGTCCGAAAGCGAGAATCGGGTCGGAGGCCCGAGTGGGGCCATCCCTCCAATGGCTGAAGCCATTGGTTTCCCGCCCCACACCCCGATCAGATGACCACAGGACTCCCACTCGCGGGCAAAGCCGCCCTGGTCACCGGCGGCGCCGGTGGGATTGGAAGCGCCTGCGCCCTGGCATTGGCTCGAGACGGTGCCGCCGTGACCCTCATGGGAAGAACCCGGGACACGCTCGAGGCCGCGGTCGCCGACCTTCGAGCAACGCTCGGTGACGGCGCCGAGTTGAGCTGGTTCGCCGGTGACGCCATGGTGGCCGGGGACGTCCAGGGAGCAGTACGCCAGGCGTCCGCCCTGCTCGGGGGGCTGCACATCTGCGTGGCCACGGTGGGTGGCGGCACCATCGCTCCGTTTCTGATGCTCGACGAGCACGGCCTCTTGGAAGAGCTCCGTCGCAACATCGTGGGCGCGTTCCTGGCCATCAAGTACGTCGTCCCCGTGATGGTTTCCGGCGGTGGTGGATCGATCGTGTGCATCTCCTCGGACGCGGCCACCATGTCCTGGCCGTTCATGGCCGGCTACTGCGCGGGAAAGGCCGGCCTCGACGCGTTAGTGCGGGTGGCAGCCGACGAATTCGGCCATCACGGCATCCGGGCCAACGCCGTACGTCCCGGGCTGACCAAGACGGCCAGCAACAACGTCTCGGCACTGTTCTCCGACCCGGAGATCCTGGAGGAGTTCAGGAGCCAGAAGCCTCTGGGAAGGACCGGTACCCCCGAGGACATCGCCGCCGGGGTGCGCTTTCTGGCTGGCCCCGAGTCCGCATGGATCACTGGACAGAGCCTGGCCATCGAAGGCGGCAACGAGCTTCGTAAAGCACCGTCGCTCGAGAAGATCGCCCGTCTGCGGTACGGCGACGAGGCCGTCGATCTAGCCATCGCCGGACGGATTCCCTGAAGCGTTACCAGGCTCTCTACCCGGCGGGTGAGTTCAGGGCGGCCGTGATGTCGTCGATTGCCGCCTGTTCCGCCTCGCTCACGTCTTGACCGTGCTCTCGGTGAGCAGACGCCACTTTGTGGGCCAGCGTGACGATGAACTGACGATATTCGTCCACCTCCACCGGCGTGGCCTTTCCCTCAAGCACCGCGACCGACTCACGCAGGTGCTGCAGTCCGTGCTGCTTGAGCTCATCGGCAGAATGGTAATGAGTGTGGTCCCGCTCAGGCTTCGTTGCGACGATCTCGTCGAGAAGTTCGCTCTCGCCATGCTGCTGGCGCGCCTCTACGTAGGACTTGGCCATGGCGATGGTCTCACGCAAGGAGCCCCCGCGTTGGGCCGTCACGACGATCATGCCGGCACTTGGTGGCGCTTCGAGGATGAGCTGCCATTCCTCAGTCGAGAAATCGGACTTCGTGGTCACCGCATATCTCCGATCGCTTGGTACTCGGCGGTCTCGTTTCGTCACACACCGTAGCGACTGGTGTAGGGACAGGTCCGGTCGCCGATCGGGTCAGCTTCGCGGAACCAAAGCGAGCTGACGAGACTGGGCCACCAATCGACCGGTGACGTCCCAGATCTCGCCGTCCTCCTCGAGGAACCCCCCGCTCACGAAGTGGGTGGCAAACCGGCAACGGAGCCAGCCGGGCTCTGGTCGATAGCGAACATGGGTCGTGAGCTCGATGGTCGGCGTCCAGGCCACCGGCAGGTTGGCGTTGAAGACCGTCGGCGGAAACGCGTCAGCGGCGCACAGCAGGGAGATCGTGTCGGTGGATTCACCGTTCCGAAGGCGGAACCACCCACGCATCCGGGCATGACCTGACGGATTACCACGGAGAAATGTCGCATCCTCGGGGTGTAGCCGAAGCTCGACTTTTCCCATGAATGGCGGGGGAAAGGTGTCGGTGGCGTTCACGGGAATGCACTCCTCGGGCGAGGGCATTGGGGGAGGCTCGAGGTCGACCGAGCTGTGGTCCGTCGTTGTCGATGAGCTCGCCAAAGGTGCCGAGCACCCTGAGCAGGGGGCGGTCCCCGACCGCCAGCGTCGCCGTGGCCGTGCCGAAGGTCCGACCCTGCTTGGTGATTTCTACGGTTACGGAAGCCGGACCCGGCTGGCCCGGGGCCAGATAGTGACCGGTCACCGTGATGGGGTCCGGTCGACCGATCGCTGCGCTCATGGCTCGGGCCGTGATGGCCAGGAGATAGCCCCCGTTGGCGTTGCCGGCTATATCCCATCCTTCGGCGATAACCGCCGACCACCGACTGGTCGCCCCAGCTCGTTGATTCGCCGTCGAGAGAGGATCCAGTGGCTCGACTGCGGTCGCCGCACGGAATACCTCGAGCAGTGGCTCCACAGGACAGACGTTAGTGGTGGGTGGTGAGGGCTCTTACTTCGTCGGAGGTCCGCCGAGGCCCTGCCAGCCTGAGTTGACCTGGCGGGTGTTGCCTACCCAATACGGCTCGCGCAGCTTGAACTTTTGCAGCTTGCCTGTCGCCGTCCGGGCCAGCTCGGCTCGGAACTCGACCGATGTCGGCGCCTTGTAACCGGCCAGGCGCTGCTTGCAGTACTTGATCAGGTCATCCTGATCGACCTGAGCGCCAGGAGCCAACACGACAAGGGCTTTGACCGTCTCGCCCCACTTCTCGTCGGGCACACCGATGACCGCGATCTCGTCCACCGCTGGATGACCGAACAGCGCGTCCTCTACTTCGATGGAGGACACGTTCTCACCTCCGGTGATGATCACGTCCTTCCGTCGGTCGCTGATCGTGAGGTAACCGCCCTCGTCGATCGTGCCGCCGTCGCCCGTGTGGAACCAGCCGCCTTCGAGGGTGCGGGCGGTCTCCTCGGGATTCTCCCAGTAGCTCTCCATCACCACGTTGGAGCGGGCCAGCACCTCGCCATCCGGGGAAATCCGCATCGTGGTGCTGAGCGCCGGGGCGCCCGCCCGCATCAAGTTGGCCGCCCGCTGCTCGGCGTCGAGCTCGTCCCACTCCGAGCGGGACCGGTTGATCGTCAGCAGGGGCGATGTCTCGGTCAGCCCATAGATCTGGATGAACTCCCAACCCAGCTCGGCCTCGACTCGGGCGATGGTCTTCGAGGGCGGCGGCGCACCAGCCACGATGATGCGGACCCGGCCGCGGCCCGGGATCTCGCCCTCCCAGCCTTGGGCTGCAGCGAGCACGGCGTTGACCACGGTCGGAGATGCGCACATCACCGTCACCCCGTGCTCGGCGACCCGGCGAAGGATCTCCGTCCCGTCCACCTTGCGCAGCACGATGTGCTTGGCCCCGACGCCGGTCATGGCAAAGGGCATCCCCCAGCCGTTGGCATGGAACATCGGCAGCGTGTGCAGATAGACGTCGAGGTCGAGACGCCCCCACGTGCAGCGCAAAGGTGGTCGCATTGACCCAGATGTTCCGGTGCGTGATCTGTACGCCCTTCGGACGTGCAGTGGTACCGCTGGTGTAGTTGATCGTGGCCGTGGCGTTCTCGTCTGGCGGCCAGGGCTCCGGATCGATCCCAAACCGGTACATCTCGGTATCGCCCGCTGCGCCCAGTGTGATCGTGTGTTTGCACTGCAGGTCCGCCAGTGCTCCCTCCAGCTCCGGATCTACCAGCAGGACGCTGGCCCCGGAGTGCTCCACGATGTAGGCAACTTCCTCGGGAGCGAGGCGGAAATTGATCGGCACCAGCACTCTGCCGTACCCGCACACGCCGAAGAAGGAAGTGAGGAGCCTGGCGCTGTTGTGGGAGACGATGGCCACCCGCTCACCGTGACCGATACCGAGCGCGTCGAGACCCGCCGCCTGGGCCCTGGCCAGGTCGCCAATCCGGGCGTAGTCCAATCCCTCCAACGGCTCAGCCGGCTGGTCCGGCTCATCGATGATTCCGAGGCGCTGTCCATAGACGGTCACGGCGCGGTCGAGGAAGTCCCGTGCGCCGAAGGGTACGAACACGCTGGCCTCCTTGTCGGGCTTGGTAGTTGCATCCGCTGAGCTGCTCGCTTCAGGCTATAGCGCTACGCCGCGGAGGAGTCGACCGCATCTTTGGGACCGGCCACGTGTGCGGCTCGCCGGGGTTGCTCCGAAAGCCGACCAATATGGCTCTCGCCGGTCTCGTCAGCCCGGAAGAACCGATGCGTCGGCCGTGACGCGGGCGCCGGCCGATGGGCGGACTCGTGCCGCGCCGCGAGGGAGCGGAGCGTCGTGGGCGGCCAGGGCGACGACGCATCCCCCGAACCCGGCGCCGGTGAGACGGGCACCGTAGACTCCGGGTGCGCCGGAGAGGTCCCTGACCATGTTGTCCAAACGCGGGGTCGACACCTCGAAGTCCGTCCTCAGACTCTCGTGGCTTTCGGCCATGAGCGCGCCGGCTCTCCGGGCATCGCCCGTCAACAATGCATCGACGAATGCACGGACTCGGCCGATCTCGCTCACCACGTGCCTTGCCCGGCGACGGACGATGGGGTCAGCGATACCGCCGACATCGGGAAAGAGACGAAGGGGGCCGACCACCTGGGCCGCCTTGGCGCACTCGGCCAGCCGGTCGTTGTAGGCGGTGTCCGTCAGAGAGCGTCGTTCGCCCGAATCGGCGACCAGGATGTCGACACCTCCGGGAGATCGGCACCGGATTGATGCTGGTGTCGATGGCAGTCGATCAACAGCGCATGGTCGGCAACCCCGGCCGCCGATGCCAGCTGATCCATGATTCCGCAGGGCACTCCGACGGCCAGGCCTCGGATCGTTGGCACAATCGAGCCAGCTCCAGCGGTGAACCATCAAACCCGAGGGCCAGGGCAACGGACAGCTCCAATGCCGCACTCGACGAGAGCCCGCGTCCGAGCGGGAGCGTCGTCGAGATCGTCCCGACGAATCCTTGGCAAGGCCGCACCAACTCGACAACGGCTGCGACGTACCGTCCCCACTCGGGCTCCCCCGGCCAACTGGGGCCCCCGGCGCCCGCACTCCACGATCCCTTCCTCGTCGCCCGATCGGAATCGGACAAGGTCGCCGGCGCGCTCCCCGACAATGGTGGTGCCCAACTCGATGGCCATGGGGAGGACCAATCCGCCCTGGTGGTCGGTGTGATCGCCGATCAGGTTCACCCGACCGGGTGCGAACGCTCGGATCATCTGGTCAAACCTCCCGAGGGGCGACACGTCCGCTTGTGGGACACATCAGCCCTCACCGACCGGGGTTTCCACGATCACCGTCGGTTCGACCCGTATATCGGTACGCAGCGAGTTGGCGACATAGCACTCCCGATGGGCCACCTCGACGAGGTGCGGGATGCGCTCCTCGCTGGTTTCCGAGGACACCCAGATGGTGGGTCTCAACACGATGGACGTGAGCCGGGTCGGCGGGTCGTCCTCGGGCATAATGCCCTCGCCCGCATCCTCGTAGCGAAGGACCTCGATGCGGGCACGGGCGGCAACGGCGAGAAAGCTCAGGAGTTGACACGAGGACGCCGCGAGCACGACGAGTTGCTCTGGGTTCAAGAACACTGAATCACCGCCAAAGGCGGGATCCCCCGAGAGCTCGAGAGTCGACCTCGGCGGGGGGTGCGGCGGCGTGATGGGCGCGGCTGAAGGCCCCGTAGCCCGCCCCCGTCGACCCCGACCAGTGGCAGCGCACGCTGTAACGATGGGTGTTGTGAGCCTGGTCCGATGACACCATGGCCAAAACGGTAGACGCTGGATAGCTCACGGCGTCTCCGCCGAACGAGCCCGCACTACCAGTCAGTGCCGGTAAGACCGTCGACGAACTAGGGGCCTACGATCGGCTGGCGATGATCACGGCCGGTGTAGATCTCTCGTCGCAGGCGGCACGGACGGCCAGCTGCGTCATTGACTGGTGCAACCGCCGGGCGACGGTAACCCAGCTCTCGCTGAATGTGCCCGATAGCGCAATCGTCGACCTTGTCGCTGATGTCGACAAGGTGGGCATCGACGTCCCCCTGGGGTGGCCGATCGCCTTCGCCGAGGCGATCATGCAGCATTCGCTCGAAGGCACGTGGCCCGCCGACTACTCCCATGCCGATACCTCAGCTCTCCGCCTGCGCCGCACAGACCTGTGGGCATGGAGGCACCTGGGATCGTCTCCGCCCCTGTCTGTCTCCACCGATCGGATCGCGTTGCCGGCCATGCGTGCTGCTGCACTGCTCTCGAGCCTGGCCGAGCGGATGGCTCTCGATGGTTCCGGCATTGTGGTCGAGGCCTACCCTGCTGCCGCCCTTCGCCGTTGGGACCATCCTTCACGTGGGTACAAGGGAAAGGCCAACTCAGAGGCCCGTGTGAGCCTGGTGACCGGGTTCCTAGCCCAAACCAAGGCATGGCTACAGGTAGACGATGAACAGACGGGTCACTGTCTCGCCAGTGACGACGCCTTCGATGCCCTCATCGCTGCCCTCGTGGCTCGAGCGGCTGCGGTGGGATTGGTGGAGCCCGTCCCCGAGATGGACCGCCTCGCCGCCCGGCGTGAGGGGTGGATCGCCATTCCACTCAGAGGATCGTTGGAGGCGTTGGCCGAGGATTCGTAGCCTTGTCCGGATCGCCTTATGCGGAAAGCGATCGACTCAGTCCCGGATCCCGACAGGCGCGGGCGTCGGTCAGCCAAGGACGCGGTAGCTCGGGTCGTCGGGACTCCGGCGACCGGTCACCTGGGACCCATCGGTCGCCTCGTTGAGCGGGACCGGGTAGATCGCTTGGAAGTCCTCGACAAACGTGCGGTCGTCGATGGCCCAGTGGCCCTCGCGTCCGCGACCAACGGTCGAGGTAGCGACCCCGGTCCACGATGTCCGCGATCGACCCTTCGTTGGGCTTGGTCCGTAGGGCCACGGTGACGTAGGCCTCACTGGTGGCGCGGTCACCGTTCACGTCGATCAAGGTGTTGGTGATCTGATGCGAATGAGCAGCCAGTGCTTCGTGGGCGATCCAAACCCACTCGACGAAGTCGGCACCGCTGCCGGCGAACATGGGTCCGTAATCGACGGTCGCCCCTTCGTGCCAGACCGACAAAGCCA
This sequence comes from uncultured Acidimicrobiaceae bacterium, assembly GCA_963717035.1. Classification (GTDB taxonomy): domain Bacteria; phylum Actinomycetota; class Acidimicrobiia; order Acidimicrobiales; family RAAP-2; genus DASXMT01. Next base: position 41,659 of record CAVQVK010000051.1, read on the forward strand.
GCTCCCTGTCCATGCGGTCCAAGCCGCGACAGTAGCGATACAGGACTTCGGTGATCGCCTGTTTCGCCAACAATGTCTCCATGGCGGAATCGAACATCACCGTCTCCCTTCTCGGCGTGCCAAACACTGTACCGTCGTCCAATTCCGTGCCGGCCCAGTGCGCCCGTTCCTCCTCAGCTCACCTGGAGCTAGCTCAGGCCACCGGGAGCGGTGATCCCGACGATGGAACCAAAGCCGTCGACCCGGTCAAACCGCACCGAAGCCCCGGAATGGGGAGCGTCGACCATCAGACCGTCGCCGACGAACATGCCGACGTGGCTGACGTCTCCCGGTCCGGTGCCGAAGAAGACGAGATCGCCGGGCACGACCGCCTGTCCAGGGCTCACTGCCGGCCCGGCGTTGTACTGATCCTGGGCGACACGGGGAAGGCCGACCCCGGCTTGGCGATAGACGGCCTGTACGAGACCGGAGCAGTCGAAGCCCCGGCTCGATTCACCGCCCCACACGTAAGGGACACCGAGAAACGAAAGGACGTCGTTCACCGCCGCGGCCTGGGTGGGCGTCTCGCCCGCGGTCACCAGGCCCACCGCTCCGTTGCCCACCAGATTGCAGCCGATGCCGCCCGACGGGGCCCCTGAGGGCAGGGAGGGTGCCGGTACGGCAGCCGGTGCTGGAGCGGGCGTGGCTGGCGGTGCCGGGGTCGTGGGCGGCGTGGGGGCGCTGGGCGATGTGGACGGCGTGGATCCCGACCCTGAGCCCCCGGACCCACCGGCGGGCGGCACGGTCACCGGGGTAGGGGGTGCCGGAGTGGGGACCCGGACGGGTGCAGGGATAGTGCCCAACGATCCCAGGGACGGGATGGTCACCGGTGACGACAGGATGGGAATGGGGAGGGAGCCGGGAAGGGACAGCGATCCGCTGCTCGGGTCGGAGACCAGATCCGCGGTCGCGGCCGGTCGACGCCGGGTCGGCCGAATAGGAGGTGGGCTGGGCGGTCGAAGACGGCGATCCTGTGCCGCAGACAGAACTGGTCGGTGGTGCGGGAGCCGGAGCGGGAGTAGTTGAGGTTGGTTCCGGCGGGACAAGCGGGGAGCCAGCCGGAGCGGTGGTCGTCGGAGCGGCGATGAGTCCGGACCACGATGAGGCGGAGTACGTCTTGCTCGCCACGGCCTTGTGGGCCACCGGCGACGACGCCGAAGCGGCCAAGGCGGTGCCCAGTCCGACAGCAATGACGCCGCCCAGAACCCCTTGACTGGCTCGAGAACCAATCAACCGTCGAACACCGACCTGTTGACCTCGGTCGACCCGGAGGCGCCTCCGCTCCGCCCGTTCTGTCGAGGCTGTCGACAGGATCGTGCGCGCTCGCACCACTGCTCTCATCACGACGCTCCCCTCCCCAAGTGTGCCGATCAGACACGCAGGGGAGCCGAGCGGACGACATCGACCGGCCCCTGCCTGTGTCGGCGTGACACGATGAAGAGGACAACGACAGCCTGTCGCCGAACTTGTGAAATTGCTGAAATCGGGAGGCCAGGCGGGTCGCGGGGCGCGCCGGCGAGCATCGGGTCAATCGGGACTCGAATGCCCGCGCCGTTCAACCCAGAGGTCTTCGGGCTCCAGACCGCGCGTCTCGGGCACCAGCCAGAACAGTCCGGCGGCGAGCGAAATGGGCAAGAAGGTAATCACCGCGGCAATGCCAAAGCGGTTGTTCACCGTGGCCACCGCGCCGAACACGATCAGCCCGACGACGGCGCCCAACACTCCAGCAGCGAGCCACCACCCGGCCGCCGATGCCCGAACTGACGTCGGGAACAACTCGTTCACGAGAGCCCCGAGGGCCGGGGCCAGCACACCGCCGGCGAAGACCCCGGTGACATAGCCGGTGATGAGCGCGGCATCCGAACCCGAGTAGGCCACCGTGGCCACCACCGCGATGAAAACGAGGGCCAGCGCGCCGGTGGGTCGCCGCCCGAGGTGATCGGCCATCCAACGACCGGCGAGCAGTCCCAACAGTCCGCAGACCCCACCGCCCACGATCATGCCAGCAGTGACGATCCCACGCTGGTGGAGGACGTTCTGGGCGTAGAGGAAGACAAAGCTGTTGCCCGGGCCGGTGACGACCGAGACGGCAAAGGCCAGGGCAACGATCACCAGCAATCGCTCCCGGTACGGCTTGGCCACCGCGCCCAGCACCGGTATGGGGTGGTCGGTCGAGGCCGCGGCCTTGGCGAAGCGGTCGGGCTCGACGATCCACCTGCGCAAGAGGGGTAGCAGGGCCAACGGAGCCAGCGCCAACGCGAAGATACCCCTGAACCCGAGCGCCGATGAGGCCAGGCTGTGGATCACGGCGACGGTGCCCGCGCCCACCCCGTACCCGGCGGTGATGAAGGCCACGGCCTTGGCCCGGTCAGCTGCTCCCGTCTGCTCCGCGGCGATCACTTGAGCCAGCGCATTGGTGGAGCTCAGCAGCGGGCGCCCGCAGGCGAATATGACCACGAACCACCAGTAGCTGGGACTGGCGGCGACAACCACGGTGAGGGCCAAGCCGGCGGTGACCGTGACCAGCAACATCATCCGCCGTCCGAACCGATCGGCGAGGGCGGTCACGGGCAGGCTGCCCAGCGAGGCGAGCCGGATGATGGCCAACCCCACGCCCAGCACGGTTCCCGAGAGGCCGGCCTGATCGGCCAACGTGGCTCCGTGGGTCACCTGCCCGAGGCCCTTGGCCACGTCTCCGAGTGCGGCCACCACCCCGAACTGGCCGAAACCCGAGGCGAACGCGGCCAGGGCAACGGCCACCACCGCACGATCGTTCCACCGGACGAGATGGAACGATGAGCCTGACGGTGGCGTTGTCATCTCCCATTACCGGGATGGCGAGACCGACCTCGAGGATCCATGTGCGGCCCGACCTTGCCACGTCCGGTCCCGGTCGTGACGACCAGAGTCCACTACGGCGGGCACTTTCGCTCGAAGGCCGTCGATGAATCGGCGCCGCCGTTCGACCTGCAGGCGCGTTCGGATGGACCGGCGTTAGTGTCGAGCACGGCACTGGGCCTCCGCCTGTGGAACGGGAGAACATTATGCAGCTGGGCATGGTCGGTTTGGGACGAATGGGCGCGAACCTCGTCCGGCGGGTGACAAAAGCGGGTCACGAGTGTGTCGTCTTCGACGTGAGTGCCGACGCGGTCAAGGCCCTCGAGAAGGAGGGTGCCACGGGAGCGTCCTCGCTTGCTGACCTGGCGTCCAAGATGACGGCGCCACGGGCCGTGTGGGTCATGGTCCCCGCGGGGAGATCACCGCCTCGACGGTCAGCGAGCTGGCCACCCACCTGGAGAGCGACGACGCCATCATCGACGGTGGCAATTCCTACTACCGAGACGACATCGCCCGGGCCGCCGCCGTCCGGGACAAGGGCATCCACTACATCGATGTGGGAACCAGCGGTGGCGTGTGGGGTCTCGAGCGGGGCTACTGCCTGATGATCGGCGGTGAGGACAAGCCCGTGGAGCGGCTCGACCCGATTTTTGCCGCCATCGCCCCCGGCGTCGGTGCCGCCGAGCGAACCCCGGGGCGGACGGGGACGCCCAGCCGGGCCGAGGAGGGCTACTTGCACTGCGGTCCCACCGGAGCCGGGCACTTCGTGAAGATGGTCCACAACGGGATCGAGTACGGCGCCATGGCTGCCTACGCCGAGGGGCTCAACGTCTTGAAGCACGCCAACGCCGGCGCCACCAAGCGCACCGATGACGCCGAGACCGCCCCGCTCGAGAACCCCGAGTTCTACCAGTACGACCTCGATCTGCCCCAGGTGACCGAAGTATGGAGGCGGGGCAGCGTCATCGCCTCGTGGTTGTTGGACCTCACCGCGGAAGCCATGGTCGAGTCCCCGGACCTCTCCGACTTCTCCGGACACGTGTCGGACTCCGGTGAGGGCCGGTGGACGGCCATCGCCGCCATCGAGGAGGGCGTGCCGTCCCCGGTGCTGTCCACCGCCCTGTTCTCCCGGTTCGCCTCCCGGGACCTCGACCACTTCGGCAACCAGGTGCTGTCGGCCATGCGGAAGCAATTCGGAGGGCACGACGAGAAGCCGGCCCCTTGATGAGCGGAGGCCCGATGAAGGGGCGTCGGCCGGAAGACGCCGTGCTCATGCTCTTCGGGGCCACCGGCGACCTGGCCAAACGCAAGCTTCTCCCGGGACTGTTCCACCTGGACGTGGCCGGTCTCATGCCCGAGCACTATCGGATCGTGGGATCGGCCCCGGCCGGAACGGGTACCGATGCAGCAGGGTTCGCGGACTACGTCCATGGCGTGCTCAAGCAGTTCGGTCGGAAGGAAGTGACCGACGAGGTCTGGGCGTCGTTCGGGTCCAACCTGACCTTCGCCCCCTCCTCGACCGATGACTTGAGCCAGCTGGCCGCGGCCGTGGCCCAGGCCGAACAGGGCCTGGACGACCCCCAGCGGCTCATCTACCTGGCCGTTCCCCCACAGGCCTTTCTACCGATGGCTCAGGCGCTGGGCCGTGCCGGCCTGGTGAACGCCAAGACGAAGCTCATCATCGAAAAGCCGTTCGGGTCCGATCTCGAATCAGCCCGGACGCTCAACCAGGGGCTGCACCAGGCCTTCGACGAGACGCAGATCTTCCGCATCGATCACTTCCTGGGCAAAGAGGCGGTCCAGAACATCCTCGTCTTCCGCTTCGGGAACGGTCTGTTCGAGCCGGCGTGGCACCGGGACTACCTCACGTACGTCCAGATCGACGTGCCCGAACAGCTGACCGTCGCCGACCGCGGTGCCTTCTACGAGGCCACCGGCACCTTCCGGGACATGGTCGTCACCCACCTCTTCCAGCTGCTCGGTTATCTGGCCATGGAGCCGCCCGACGACTTCGACGCCGAGTCCCTCCACAAGGCGAAGCTCGCCGTCTTCGAGGCCATGGCCCCTCTGGACCGAGAACACGCCGTCTTCGGCCAGTACGACGGCTACCGGTCCGTCCGCGGTGTGGCCAAGGACTCTACCGTCGAGACCTTCGTGGCCGCCGAGGTGACCGTCGACAACCCCCGCTGGCGGGGCGTGCCCTTCTATCTGCGCACGGGCAAGGCCATGGCTGAAACCCGCACCACGGTCACTTTGGGGTTCAAGGAACCCAGCATGCACATGTTCGACCTCGATCCGAACGTGTCAACGCTCCCCTGCCCCAACGAAGTCGTGTTCGAGCTGGCCGACCCGGGATCCGTGACCATCAGGTTCGCAGCCAAGCGGCCCGGGCCCACCATGGATGTCGAGTCCGCCACCATGTGCTTCCGCTATGCCGACTCGTTCACCGTGGCCAACGACCTCGAAGCCTACGAACGCCTCCTCCACGACGTGATGCTGGGCGACCACACGTTGTTCAACGAGGCCGCCGGCATCGAGCGACTGTGGGAGGTGGCCGCCCCGATCCTTCAGTCGTCCCCCGCTCCGGTGTCGTACGCCCAGGGCTCGTGGGGGCCCGCGGAGGCCGACCGTCTCTTCGGATCCAACCACTGGTACCTGCCTGACGATACCGATCGATAGGGGCCCACGGCCCTGCCTCTGTAAGCTCCGCCCTCTCTAAGCCCTCTCTAAGCTGCGGGAATGGATCCGTTCTCGCTCAGGGACCGCACCGCGATCATCACCGGGGCATCTCGGGGGATCGGAGCAGCCACGGCCCGGGCCCTGGACCGCGCTGGGGCCCGAGTGGCACTGGTCGCCCGCAGCCGGGCCGACCTCGAGGAGACGGCGCGCGGGCTAGAGCACGATCCCATCGTCATGGTCGCCGACCTGGGTGACCCACAGGCGCCGGTCGACGTCGGCATCAAGGCGCTCCGGGCTCTCGGCCAGGTCGACATCCTGGTGAACAACGCGGCGGCGGCCGCCCGGCTCGACACCGTCGACTCCGAAGCCACCGCCATCGACGAGATGCTGGCCGTCAATATCCGAGCCCCGCTGCTGCTGATTGCCACGGTGGTCCCTTCGATGATCGAACGCGGGTCGGGCTCGATCATCAACCTGTCGTCGGTGTCCGCTCTGGTCGGAACGCCCCGACGGGCCGCCTATGCCGCGTCCAAGGGCGGCATCGATGCCGCCACCCGATCCATGGCCATCGAGCTGGGACCGTCGGGGATCAGGGTGAACGCGGTGGCGCCCGGCGTCGTCGGCACGGCGTTGTGGGCCAAGAACAGGGAGATCCCGGGCGTGATCGAGAAGATCGAGGAGCAGACCCCACTGCGTCGGTGGGCCGCCCCCGAGGACATCGCCGACGTCATCGTGTTCCTGGCCTCCGACGCAGCTCGGTTCGTGACCGGCGAGACCGTCTCGGCCGACGGGGGCATGGCCCGTACCTTCGACCTGTACGGTGGAGCAGTCTGACGACCGGCTCCGTCGGGCTCGAGCCGCCTACGGCATGGCCGACCAGCCCTGGTAGTCCTCGACAGCGATGCCCAGATAGTCCGCAGTACCGGCCATATCGCTGTTGACCTGGCTGATGGCCGAGTCGAACTGGGCCAGGGTGTCCCCGTAGAAGCTCAGCCATGACGGGGAGTCCTGGTTGGCCTCGGCGGCGAACCGGAGCGGGATGCCGACCGAGCGGGCGGCAGCCAACTCGGCGCTGCCGAATGACTCGATTTGCGACACGGAATTGAAGAAGGTGACGACGGTGGCGGCGTCGGCGTTCTGCATGGCGGCCACGTCGAGGGGCACGCTGGTCGAGGTCGAGTACATCGAGAGCCAATACGGGATCGAGATCTCGTCGGGCACGCCGTAGGTCTGAGCCACGGCATGGATGTCAGCCAGTTCGGTCAGGTACTGGTCGATGGTCCCGGACCGGTCGGTGCCCCACGAGGACAGCGCCCACGGCTCCAGCTCGACGTGGAGCCCCTGGAACAGCCCGGTGGCCAACGCCTCGTTGGCCCAGTCGCTGCCGTAGCTGGGATTGGGGACCCACGACGGGTCGCCGCCCATGGCGTAGACGGTGATGCCGGCAGCGGCGGCGTCGGCCGATAACGACTCCTCCAAGGGCAGCTGGGGTTGCGACCATCCCCACGGGACGTACGTCGGGTCGGTGAACCCGGGGGCGACGTAGGCGAAGATCTCCGTGACGCCGTTGGCTTGGGCGAAGCGGACCATGGCGGCGGAGTCGGTCCAGTTCCATGCCCACATGGCCACCGACGGCCCGCTGGACGCCACGGTCACGTCACCGGGCGATGGGGCCGGTGAGGCGCCGTAGGACGGAGCGGTGGTGGCGCCCAGGCCTACCAACGTCGTGATCAGGAGCGTGCACGTGAAGACGATCCCACGGCGCAACCATGTTTGCTTCGGTCTCTGCCGCATGCTGGTCCGCCTCATGCTGGTCTGCCTCATGGATGTCCGCCTCATGTTGCCTCCGGGCCGAGTGTCGTGGCCGTCCTGGTGGGCCGCCGTAACGGCATCAGATACCCGCCAGGCCCATGGAGCCAATTCAATTTGCCGACTACGCCCGACCGTCCAATCCGACCAGTCCGAATTGCACCGGTTACAGATCGACCGAGGGCTTATACGCTTTGGCCATGGACTACCGCACACTTGGACGCACTGGCGTCAAGGTCAGCCCCCTCTGTCTCGGGATGATGATGTTCGGAGCGTGGGGCAACCAGGACCACGACGACTCGATCCGCATCATCCAGCGAGCCGTGGAGTCGGGGATCAACTTCTTCGACACCGCCGACGTCTACTCGTTCGGTGAGTCCGAGGAGATCGTGGGAAAGGCCCTCAAGACCCTCGACCGCGACTCCATCGTGTTGGCCACCAAGGTCCACGGCTCCATGAGCAAGGATCCCAACGCGCAGGGCAACTCACGGCGATGGATCATCGCCGAGTGCGAAAACAGCCTCCGGCGGCTGGGCACCGACTACATCGATCTCTACCAGATCCACCGGCCCGAGCACGGCACCGACATCGACGAGACCCTGGGTGCCCTCACCGACCTCGTCCGGGCGGGCAAGGTCCGCTACATCGGGTGCTCCACCTTCCCGGCCTACCAGATCGTCGAGTCGCACTGGGTGGCCGAGCGTCGTGGGCGCGAGCGGTTCGCCAGCGAGCAGCCTCCGTACTCCATCCTGGCCCGGGGGATCGAGGCCGACGTGCTCCCGGTGTGCCAGGAGTACGGGATGGGTGTCATCCCCTGGAGCCCGCTGGCCGGTGGTTGGCTGTCCGGCACCTTCGGGGAAGGGAAGGACAACACCAGCCGGCGCTCGGCCATGCAACCAGAACGCTGGGACCTGTCGGTCCCTGCCAACCTCCGCAAGGTCGAGGTGGTCACCCAGCTGGCCGAGCTGGCCGACGAGGCGGGGCTGAGCCTCATCGAGCTGGCCTTGGCCTTCGTGGCCGAGCACCCGGCGGTCACGGCCCCGATTATCGGGCCCCGGACCATGGAACACCTGGAATCCCAGCTCAGCGCGGCCGATATCACCTTGAGCACCGATATTCTCGATCGCATCGATGAGCTGGTACCCCCGGGTACAATGGTGGACGAACACGACCGCGGCTGGGACGTACCCGCCCTGACCGAGCCGAACCTGCGCCGCCGTCGGCGTTAGGGCCGATCGGGGCCGGGGAGCTCGGCTCAGAGGGTCTTCGAACGGTCTCAACAAGGCTCGCGCCGGGATGGACTTGACGGCCCGGTAGAGTTACAGAGGGCCTATCGTTACCAATCAACCGCCCCGACGTGCGATTGCCGTGTCTCACGCCACATGCACCGGACGAGAATTCTTGCCGGTGAACCCCTCAAGTACTGAGGAAACGAAGGAGTATCGACCGTGAACAAGCAGCGCGCAGCCCAGGATGGCGAAGACCTTGTCAAGCTCTACCTCAGCGATATCGGGCAGTATCCCCTTCTGACCAAGGCGGACGAGGCACGGCTGGCCCAAGCCATAGAACTGGGACGCGAGGCGGCGACCACCATCGCCGAGACACCAAAGCTGACGCCGGCCAAGCGACGGGAGCTGCGCCGGGTGGTGCTGCAGGGGGAGCACGCCCAGCAGGATTTCGTGCAGTCCAACCTGCGCCTGGTGGTCTCCATCGCCAAGAAGTACCAGGCTTCAACCTGCCCCTCCTCGATCTCGTCCAGGAGGGCAACCTGGGCCTGATCCACGCCGTTGAGAAGTTCGACTGGCGGAAGGGTTTCAAGTTCTCCACCTATGCCACGTGGTGGATCCGCCAGGCCATCACCCGAGGCATCGCCAATACGGGACGGACCGTGCGGCTGCCCGTCCACGCCGGCGACACCCTCGCCCGGATTCAAAAGGCCAAGAGCTTCCTCGAGTACAAGCTTGGTCGTCCGGCCACCCTCGACGAGCTCGGTGAGGAAGTAGAGCTCTCCCACGACAAGCTCGTCGAAGCGTTGCGGTTCCGCTCCGAGCCCTTGTCGCCTTTCCGATCCGCTCCGCGAGGACGGCGACGCCGAGCTCGGCGACATCGTCCAGGACGTAAATGCCGAATCGCCCTTTGACGCCGCCGCCCTCGCCCTCTTGGGCGACGAGATCGGCAAGCTGCTCTCGCCCCTGGACGAGCGCGAGCGCGAGATTCTGCGCTTGCGGTTCGGCCTCGACCGCGGCGAGCCCCGCACCCTGGAGGAGGTCGGTGAGTTCTTCAGCCTGACCCGCGAGCGCATCCGCCAGATCGAAGCCCGGGCCATGTCCAAGCTACGCCATCCCTCCTCGGACACGGGCGCACGAACTGCTCAACGCCTGATCTCCGGCGGTGACCACCCGGTCAGCTGATCAGAGCGACCGGTCGTTCCTCCACCCAGTCGAGGTGGAGCTCCCGACGCACGAAGCGCCAGCCGGTCGCCGGTACGCCGGTAGTCGTCGAGATAGCGGATGTACCACACCGCATCCGTTCCGCGGCCGTCTCCTAGCTCCGGTTCCGTCTCCCTGAGCATCGCCCCTCGGCTGCGTGACGTGATGGGCGACGCAGTACGACGATCCCCGTCGCCGTTCCCCCCTCGATGGTGAACTCCCCGATTCAGCACCTCGTGATACGTCTTGGTGAAACGTCGGAGGCCGTCGGGGACCTGCCGCAGTACTTCTGCCCCCTTGCGCACGAGCACCGGGCGGAGATCGGCGGGAACCTTCGGTATGACCAGCTCGCCGTCCTCGACGAACAGGGCCACGAACCCGTCACCGTCTCGGCCGTCGACCGTCGGTGGCATACGAGATGCACAGGCGCGGCCAGCTCCCGCTCGTCGTTGAGGACACCGGCACCGGCATCACGGCTCACGAGCAGGGCCTCGCTGCCGCCCGATCGCTCAGGCGGCGTTCGTGCCTAGATGGATGGCCGGGAAGCTGCATGACGGGCTCGCTTTCAAGAGGGGCCTCGTCGTATCTGCAGGCAGCAGAACCTCGCCTCGGATTACGGCGAGCCTGGTCGAGCGTAAGCCTCCGTTAGCCGCCTGCCGCAACGCCAGTGACCCCGCCCGGTATTGTTGCCGGGTGGTCGAGCCCCGTTGAAGGTGATGGATGGCCGGCACGCCCCGGCGGTCCACCACGCCCCAGCCCGTCGAGAAATACAACAGTCGACCTCTCGGGCTGGGCAGCGCCAGGAGATGGACCGCCGATACTTCATGCGCCGGATGGTCGGCGTCGGCGGCGTGGTGGCCGCCGGGGCGGCCGGTTACGGCATCTACGAGGCCACCTCGGGAGGATCAGGGTCGCCCACAGCAGACCATCTCGCCCGGTCGACCCGGAGCACGTCGACCTCGATCGCCATCAAGGCAAAGACGACCAAGCTGGCCGACGGGGTCACCATTCCGACTTCAGCGGCCATCGTGGCCGAGAACGCCAAGGTCGGTCATGCCTGGTGGGTCACCACCCCGCAGAACGCCGGCGACATCGAGGGGTACAGCAACCAGGTGAGCGCCGTCGCCGGCGACACCGTCACCTTGTTCGTCAGCACCAAGGCACCCCAATTCCATGTCGAGGCCTACCGGATGGGGTACTACCAGGGCATCGGGGCCCGGTTGGTCTGGCAGTCGGCGCAGGTGGCCGGGGCCCGCCAGGCGGCGCCTGCCATCATCGCGCCGACCAACACCATCGAGTGCAACTGGACCCCGTCGCTCACCGTCAAGGTGGACAAGACCTGGCCTCCCGGTGTGCTACCTCTTGAAGCTGGTCGGGACGGCCGGCGAGCAGCAGTACGTCCCCCTCTGCGTGCGGGACGACACGTCCAGGGCGGCCATCGTCGTCCAGCAGAGCGTGACCACCTGGCAGGCCTACAACCGGTGGGGCGGGTACAGCCTGTACTACGGCAATACCGGCGGCCAGCTGTCCTTCACCCACAATCCGGCAGGAGGCGACTTCGCCCACCGAGCCCGCATCGTGTCGTTCGACCGGCCCTACGACCACGACTGGGCCTCGGGCGCGGCCGATTTCGTCGGCAACGAGTTCCCGGTCGTCTACCAGGCGGAGCAGCTCGGGCTGGACGTGACCTATTGGACCGATGTGGACCTCCACGCCCGGCCCCAGCTCCTGATGAACCACAAGGCCATGCTCAGCCTGGGTCACGACGAGTACTGGTCTCACGAGATGCGCCAGGGAGCGAGCCGGCGGTCAACGGTGGTGTCAACCTGGCCTTCCTGGGGGCCAACGCCGTCTATCGACAGATCCGCTTCGACAATTCTCCCCTGGGACCCAACCGCCACCAGATCTGCTACAAATCAGCCACCGAGGACCCGCTGTTCAACGTGGACGACCCGCGGGTGACCGTGAACTGGCCGGATCCCCCGGTCTCCCAACCGGAGAGCCTGCTCATCGGGAGCACGTACCAGGACATCGCGGCCATGGCCAACATGGTCATCAGCGACGCGTCCTCGTGGGTCTTCGCCGGGACGGGGCTCACCCAGGGTCAGCAGTTGCCCAAAGTCGTCCAAGGCGAGTTCGACCGCTACGTGCCGGGCGCCTCATCACCCCAGAACCTGGACGTGATCGCCCACTCGGTCATCCCCAACCGGGGCAACAACTTCTCCGATGTCACCTGGTACACGGTCCCCGGCGGTGGCGGCGTGTTCGCAACCGGGAACGCCACCTGGATCGGCGCCATGGTCGACAGCACGCTCATCCCTCCGAACGTGGTCCCTGACCCGATCCCCGGTGTCACCGCGCCGATACTGCGGGTGATGGAGAACATCTACTCGGTCCTCGGCGCCGGGCCGGCCAGCGCCACGCACCCTTCCCAGGGGAACTGGAGCCAGGTCTACGGCGGGACATCCGGGCCGGCAGCCCCGATACCGAACAACGCGGCCTGACCGCGCACCCGGGCTGACCGCGTAACTCGGCCTGACTGACGGGGCCTGACCGAACGGGCCTGACCGAACGGGCCAGACCGAACGGGCCAGACCGAACGCCGAGCCAGACCGAACGTTAGGCACGCAGCGCCGGGATGCCGTCTGGTCATCCCGGGCCGGCGAAAGCGCTCCGCTGGGACTCGAGCCCACCGTGGTGGGCACGTCGCCCTCAGTCGGTCAGCGTGATCGGTTGCTCGTCGGGATCGAGAACGTCGGCTGTCCCCCTGTTGGCCAGCGACTCGGCGGCGGCATCGGCGGCATCGACGTTCATGGCGGCCAGGTGCTCCCGGATCCTTCCGTCGATCTCGGCCATGAGCTGGGGGTTCTCGATCAAGAAGGTCTTCACGTTCTCGCGACCCTGGCCGAGTTGCTCGCCCTCATAGGTGAACCAGGCACCGGACTTCTTGACGAAGCCCAACTCCACGCCCACGTCGAGTAGGGAGCCCTCGCGGCTGATGCCCTTCCCGAAGGTGATGTCGAACTCCGCCTGCTTGAACGGCGGCGACACCTTGTTCTTCACCACCTTGACACGGGTCCGGTTGCCGACCATCTCCGCGCCGTCCTTGATGGTCTCGATCCGGCGGATGTCCAGACGGACCGAGGAATGGAACTTCAGGGCCCGACCACCCGGGGTCACCTCGGGCGAGCCGTACATCACACCGATCTTCTCCCGCAGCTGGTTGATGAAGATGGCGATGGTCCGGGACTTCGACAACGTCCCGGTGAGCTTGCGTAGTGCCTGGGACATCAGTCGGGCCTGCAGGCCGACGTGGGAGTCGCCCATCTCGCCCTCGATCTCCGCCCGGGGGGTGAGGGCGGCCACCGAGTCGATGACCAGCACGTCGAGGGCCCCGGATCGGATGAGCATGTCGGCGATCTCCAACGCCTGCTCACCGGTGTCCGGTTGGGAGATGAGCAGATCATCGATGTTGACGCCGATCGCTCCGGCGTACACGGGGTCCATGGCGTGCTCGGCATCGATGTACACGCAGATGCCGCCGTTGCGCTGTGCCTCGGCCACCACGTGCATGGCCAGGGTCGACTTACCTGAGGACTCTGGTCCGAAGATCTCTACGACGCGGCCGCGAGGCAGGCCGCCGATGCCAAGAGCGAGGTCGAGAGCGAGGGCTCCCGTCGGGATCGACTCGATGTTGCATGTGGAGGTTCTCACCCATCCGCATGATCGACCCCTTGCCGAACTGCTTCTCGATCTGGCCGAGGGCCATGTCGAGTGCCTTGTCACGTTCCATGTCGTTGTTCTCCTCGGTGGTTGTTACTCACTTGACCGGGCCGACCCTACGGGTGGGGTGTAACACAGCCCCGAAAGGGAGCGATCGGGACTCGTGTCTTGGGGTTGTTCGCTGGCCTCTGTCACTGTAGACCCGAACGCATGTTCGCTGTTGGATAGTCGCCGTCAGGCACGGATCGCGTGGCCAGGGTCTGATAGCGGCCTTTTCCACCCTCCGAGACCGAGGCTACGAGGGCAAGCTCGTCGACGGGCCATTCCATCCCCCCGGCCGGCCCCACCGGCAACCCGGTCAGGGGCCGGACATCGTCCCGGCGTCGTCGGGCCCGGCCCACCGTGAGGTGGCCGTTGAACGGATCAGAGTCGATCGCCGTGGTCACGGCCGACAAGTACGTGGTCCGCACCGACTGGGCCAAGGCGTCGAGACCGAGCACCGGCACATAGAGCACCGACCGACCGAAGGATTCGGTGAGGGTGCCCAGACGAGCCACCGTCCCGGCGTGGATGCCGACCGGTATCCGTCCCAATCGAGCGACGGCGTCGTCACGAGTGACGTCGTCACCAGCCGCCGGGCCCCCAGCCGCCGGGTCCCCGGGTGAGGTCCCATCGGGGGCCGTGTTACCGAGGAACACCAGGGTGATGTGCCACCGGGAGGGGGCAGTCCAGCGGACGGTATCCACGTCAGAATGCTCGAGCTCGGACAGGGCGGCGACCACCGATGGTGGCGGCCAGATGGCGACGAACAGACGCACCCGACCAGTCTGTCCCGGGAGGGTCCGCCGACCGGCGCGACCAAGGGCCCCTGGCACCCCGGGATCACCCTCTGTGACCACCCCGCCCGAGTAGTGTGCCCGGTCAATGCCTGATGATTCGACCCCTGAGAGCGGTGGCGCCGACAGCGGTGGCGGGCCTGGCCTTTCCCCCAACCAGGCAGCCGGCGGCTCCGGTTCGGCCGCGGTACCCCCGACGGTGATGTCCAGAAAACAGCTCCACCAACAAAAGGGCTCCGCGCCCGCCTGGTACTACGTCCTCGGCGGCGTCGCCGCGCTCATCGTCGCCGCCGTGGTCGCGCTGACCGTCACCTCGGGGAGCACGCCGAGCAACGCCAGCAAGCCCCCGGCCACCACGCCGACCACCGCGGTCCCGCCACCGACCACGTTGCCCACCACGTGCCCACTCACCGGCACGCCGGCGCCGGGTGGCACGGTGCCGGCTCGACCGGCGCTCGGGGTGAAGATCGGAAACTACCCCGACGACCGGCCGTCAGCCGGGCTCAACCAGGCCGACGTCGTCTTCGAAGAACCGGTCGAGGGAGGCATCACCCGCCTGGTGGCCGTCTTCCAGTGCCAAAGCCCCTCGTTGGTGGGTGACCTCCGCTCCGCCCGGCAACCCGACGTGGGCATCATGTCCCAGCTGTCCAAGCCCCTGTTCGTCCACGCCGGTGGGATCGACCCGGTCATCGCCCTCCTGCAGGCGGCCCCCCTCACCGACGAGAACCTCCAGAGCGG
Source organism: uncultured Acidimicrobiaceae bacterium (assembly GCA_963717035.1). Taxonomy (GTDB): domain Bacteria; phylum Actinomycetota; class Acidimicrobiia; order Acidimicrobiales; family RAAP-2; genus DASXMT01. Next base: position 56,750 of record CAVQVK010000051.1, read on the forward strand.
GACGGCCGCGTCGGCCATCATCCTGCAGCCCGGTCGCTACGCCCCCTACAACACGTTTGCCAACACGGCCACGCTGTGGGCGCTGGACCCCAGCGACACCACTCCACCAGCACCGATCTTCACCTACTCCGTCGCCCCGCCGGCCGGTTCGGTGGCCGGATCGGGTGGGAGCGCGCACATTCCCTTCTCGTCCACGTCCGACGTGACCTGGACGTGGAACCCAGCCGCCAACAACTACCTCCGGTCCTACTCGACCGGCCTGGACACACTGATGGACGGCTCCCAGAGCGCGGCCAACAACGTGGTGATCATGACCGTCCAGACCAGTAACGGCCCGTGGTACGAGAACAACGTGGGCGGCCTCGAGGTGCAGATCCCCAACACGGGCAGCGGTCCTGTGGTGGTGCTGCGCAACGGCGTGTCCATCACCGGTACCTGGACGCGGACGTCGATCACGCAACCGCCCACCCTCACCGCCACCAACGGCACGCCGATCACCCTCCAACCCGGCAACACCTGGGAGGAGCTGGTCCCCTCCGGCATACCCGTCACCACGGCAGCCGGACCGGCCACCGCCCTCCCGGCCAGCTCGACCCCCACGGCACCGGCCAAGGCCGGGTCGGCCGCCTGACAGGGCCCCGCTCAGGGCTAGCGGGCGCCCAGTCGGCGCCGGAGCAAGTCCAGGGCGGAGATGGTGGCGTACTGGCGGACGCGATCCCGGTCCCCGGGCACCGACAGCGCCGCGGCCTCGGTGGGTTGATCCGGCAGGGCCAGTCCCACGTACACCGTCCCCGGCGCTTGACCGTCTTGAGGATCGGGACCCGCCACCCCGGTGATGGCCAGCCCCACGTCCGCCCCGAGCACGCGTCGTGCGCCCTCGGCCATGGCCCGGGCCGCCTCCGGAGACACGACCGGGCCCTCAGGCACCCCCAGCACCTTGTACTTGACGTCAGAGGCGTAGGACACCACCGCACCCCGGAACCAGGTGCTGGCTCCGACCACGTTGACCAACCGCGATGCCACCAGACCCCCGGTGAGCGACTCGGCCAGGCCCAAGGTGCGCCCACCCAAGGCGCCGGCCACCGCGTCCTCGATGGCCTCGTCGTCCACCCCGAAGACGACGTCGCCGGCCGCCTCGGCCAAGATCTGCCGGATCTTCTGCTCCTCGTCATCCAGTAGAGACGCCGCCGCGGCCGCGTCCGCACCCCGTACGGTGACCCGGACCTTGATCCCTTCGATCCCGCTGGCCAGAAAAGCGATGGTGGCCGTCGCATCCCCGCTCGAGGCATCGAGCTCGTCGATCCGGCCCTGTAGCGCCTCGCCCAGCCCTGACTCGCTCATCCCCCACGTGCGGATCACCCGGCTGGCGATGACCCCGGTCTCCTCGCCGTTGTCGGCCATGCGGCGTCGGAGGTCGGGCAGGATCCCGCGTTCGAACATGTCCGCCATCTCGTAGGGCACACCGGGGACGGCGTAGAGGACCTTGTGACCCAGCGGGCAGATCAGGCCCGGCGCCGTGCCCTTGGTCTGGGGGATGATCGTCGCCCCGTCGGGCACGTCGGCCTGCCGGAGGTTGGACTCGGACATCTCGCGACCGCGAGCCGAGAACATGCGCCTGACCGCTTCCACCACCGAGTCGTCCCGATGCAGTGACACGTTCATCACTTCGGCGATGGCGTCACGGGTGATGTCGTCCTGGGTGGGTCCGAGGCCTCCACAGACGATCACCCCGTCGCTCCGGGCCAGGGCCGTGCGGAAGGCCAGCACGATCCGATCGTGGTTGTCACCTACGGCCTGGTGGAAATGAGAGCCGATCCCGGCAGCGGCCAGGTGCTCGCCCAGCCACGCCGAATTGGTGTCGGCGATCTGGCCGAGCAGCAGCTCGGTGCCCACCGCCACGACCTCGATCCTCACCGCAGGTCAGCTCCCGGGCGCGCCGGACACCGGGTCCATGTGGCGACCATCGAGGTAGTACTGGGCACCGGTGAACACGGTCACGCGGCAGCCACCCAGACGGCCGCGCCGAGCAGGGTGGGATGGGGTGACAACCAGGGGATCAGGCAGAGGCCAATGGCCACGTCCTGGATCAGGGTCTTGATCTTGGCCGACTGGCGGGCGGGGATGGACACACCCCGTCGGCCGACGACGGACCGGTAGACACTCATCCCGACCTCCCGGACGGCGATGATGCCCACCGGCAGCCACGGGATCGTGCCGTTGGCAGCCAGGGCGATCAATGCCCCGAGGACCACGACCTTGTCGGCCAGCGGGTCGAGGAAGGCACCCGACCGGGTCGCACCCTGACGGCGGGCCACCCAGCCGTCGATGCCGTCGGTCACGGACAGGACGCCCCAGATCACCACCGTGACCCAGCTGGCGCCCCACAGCATGATCAACGCGACGAGCAACGGCGTGGCCAGGAGGCGCAACACGGTGATGGCGTTGGCCGGCGTTATCAACGCCGAGGGACCGAACGTGTAGGTGCGACCCTCCGATGGCCGGAGCCGCGGCGCCGGGGTCTGGGAGAGGGGGGCTGCCGGGGTCTCGGAGAGCGGCGCCGGTGTCTGGGACAGTGGAACCGCCGGGGTCTGGGGGGAAAGGGACCGGTCGGTCATCGCCGTGCCCCGCTGCCGACGACGATGTTGGTGTCGGTACGGAGGTCGAGCCCGGTCGGCTCGGCCACCAGATCGGGACCATCAGCTCCGGTTATCAGCATGCGGGCGATGGTGCCGGGCTCCAGGTGATCGGGGACGGACACCACGCCGTCGATCTCCGGGGCCTCCCGGTAGGTCCGTCCCTCGCCGACCGTGTCGACCAACACGTCGACCACATCGCCGATGAGCTCATCCCGACGCCGGGCGGTGATCGAGTCCTGCAGCTCGGCGCACTCCCGGAGCCGCTCGGCCATCAGCTCCTCGGGGATCTGCTCGGAGAGGTCGGCGGCGAAAGTGCCGTCCTCCCGGCTGAAGGGGAAGAACCCCACCCAGTCCAGTTGCGCCTCCTCCAGCCAGACCAGCAGCTCGTCATGGTCGGCCTCGGTCTCCCCCGGATAGCCGACGATGAACGACGAGCGGAAGGCAGACGTGGGCTCGGCTCGGCGGATGTCGGCGATGCGGTCCAAGAACCGCTGGCCCTCGCCCCATCGCCGCATGCGCTTGAGCAGCGGGCGGGACACATGCTGCAGGGACAGGTCGAAGTAGGGGACGCCGGTGGCCAGGATGGCCTCGATGAGCGAGTCGTCCAGGCTCGACGGGTAGAGGTAGAGCAACCGGGTGCGCTCGACCCGCTCGGACATCGCCCGGACGAGGTCCACGATGGGGCGGTTGGAGCCGACGGCGGGGCCCTCGGGACGGGGCACCACCGATCCAGAGGAGCGGTCGAGTCCATAGGAGGCCAGGTCCTGGGCCACCAGGACGATCTCGCGCAGGGAGCCCTCCCTCGCTCCCAGCTGGTCGGCCTCAGCCAGGATGGACTCCCGGGACCGGGAGCGCTGCTTGCCCCGGAAGGACGGGATGGCACAGAACCCGCAATTGCGGTCGCAGCCTTCGGCCACCTTGATGTAGGCCCACGGGGCGGTCGCCGGGGGCCGGGGCAGGTTGAGCAGGTCGAACGACGGCAGGGCCGCCTTCTTGGTCAGGGCCACGGGGGTGCCGACCGGTCGATCGAGGACAGCGCCGGCACCCGGTGAGGCGGGCGGGGCCAACTGCACTCCGAATGGCGCCACCAGGTCCACCTCGGGCAGTGAGGCGGCCAGCTCGTACCCGTAGCGCTCGGCCATACAGCCGGTCACCACCAAGCGGGATCCGGCCCGGCGAGTGTCGTCGAGGGAGAGAATGGTGTCGATCGACTCTTGCCGCGCGGCCTCGATGAAAGCGCAGGTGTTGACCACGACCAGGTCGGCCTCCTCGGGCGAGGCAGCCGGCTGGTAGCCGCCCTCGCTCAGGGTCCCGGACAGTTTCTCAGAGTCGACCTGGTTCTTCGGGCAGCCCAACGTCTCCAACCAGTAACGCTCAGCCACCAAGACAATCTACCCGCGACCTGGGGTGGCGCCGTCGGCGGCAAGTCGTCGCTCCGGCGATAGCTGGTTATTGGGGTCGGCACTAGCACCCAGCTGGGCCGTGGACGCCCATCGCCGTATGACCCACCGGGCCACGAGCGGAGAGGGAGGTGTGTGAGTTCATGACATAGGCGACACCTGTGTCAAGACATAGGAGACACCCGTGGATGGAGGTTTCCTGTGGACAAGGTCCGGTTCTTGGTCGAGACACACTTGCGGACCAAACGCCCCATCGCCGAGCTGGCCGCAGCCACGGGGTGCATCGGAGCTGGCTCTACAAACGCCTGGCCCGTTACCGCCGAGAGGGTGAGGCGGGGTTGGAGCTGCAGTCCAGACGACCGAAGCGGTCCCCCACTCGGGTCGCCGATCGCTACGAGGACGAGATCGTGGAACTGCGCAAGGGGTTGCTCGAGGCAGGGTTCGACGCAGGAGCGGCGACCATCCAGGTTCACTTGGCGAAGGCCAACGAGACGGTCCCCTCCGTCTCGACGATTTGGCGGGTCTTGAAGGCCCGGGGCTTTGTCACCCCTCAACCCCACAAGCGGCCGAAGAGCTCGTTCATCCGCTTTGCCGCCGAGCTGCCCAACGAGTGCTGGCAAGCAGACGTCACCCACGCCCCCGTGGCAGATGGGCTGGTCTTTGAGGTCTTGAACTTCCTCGACGACCACTCCCGGTTGTGTACGGCCTCTCGGGCTTTTGTCACCGTCCGGTCGCCTGACGTCGTGCGCACCTTGCACCGATCTGCTGTGACCTGGGACTATCCCCAGAACTTCCTGGCCGACAACGGTGCCATCTTCACCGCGTCGGGGGTGGGGGACATGGAGGTCGAGCTGTTGTCGCTCGGCATCGGCTCCAAACACTCCCGGCCCTACCACCCCCAGACGTGCGGGAAGGTCGAACGGTTCCATCAGACGCTGAAGAAGTACCTGGCTGCCCAACCGAATCAGGCCACGACCAAAAAACAACTCCAGGGCCAGCTCGATCGGTTCGTCACCTACTACAACGAGGAACGTCCCCACCGGGCCCTGGGAGGGCGAACCCCGGCCGAGGTCTACGCCGCACGGGAAAAGGCCGCACCCACCGGAGAACGAATCGACGCGGCCGGATACCGGGTCCGCCACGACAAGATCGACACGACCGGCTCGGTCACGATCCGCTACCGGGGCCGCCTGCACCACATCGGGATCGGACGGGCCTATGCCGGCTGGCGGGTCGTTCTTCTCGTCGCCGGCCTCGATGTGCGGGTAGTCGGCCTGGACGGCTCACCCTTGCGTCATCCAGTTGGATCCCGAACAAGGACTACCAACCGATGCCCTGAAAACCGGGGCACGGCTGTCTACGATGTCTCGCGACATCTGTCTCCGATGTCTCGCGACATCACACGTGGGGACGGAGGGATTCGAACCCTCACTGGAGGCGGTTTAAGCGCCCTGCCTCTACCTGTTGGGCTACGTCCCCCGACAGCAGATTAGGTGGCCGGGTCGTCGCCCGGCGCCGCCATCACGGAGCGAGCTCGCTCCCGACCGTCGATGGTGGAAGGGCGCTCAGCAGCGACAACAACTCCTCGTCCCGAGGAGCATCCACCGCACGCCACATCCCCTCCGTGCCCGGCCACGGCCCGAAGACCATGGTGGGACGACGGATCGGATCCCACGCCGGCCACTCCCCGACAAGGTCTCCCGAAGGCGAGCCGGTCCGGGCGAACGATACCCAGGCCTGGCGCATGCCCTCCGAGAGCCTCAACGCATCGTCGCCCCCGCCCGCGAATTGCTGGATCACCGGGTTGGTGACCGTTCCGAAGACGAAGGGGATCTCCAGCGCATGGCAGGAGCCCAGCAGACCCCCGAACGCGGGCGTCTCCCATGTGAAGAGGTAGAGGTAGGTACCCGCACCACCGGTCACCGACGATTCACCGTCCAACCGCCCGGACCCGGCCAGTGCATGGCTGTCGGCCAGGAGAACCGATCGAGCCGGAAGACTGCGTCGGTGGCGATGGCCACCCAGGAGGTCGCGCGGTCTGGCACTCTCGCCTCGCGCTTCCCGAGCCGTCCGGTACCCGTCGATGAGTGCTTCGGCGCCCTCTGACGAGGGAACCACCCGCTCCACCCAGCGCAGCAGTCCGGCGTCGTCGAGCGCGTTGACCGCGGGGAGAGCTACGGCGAAGAATGCCGCCTCGTCGCGATTGGTCCCGATCAACAGCGGGACGCCCGACGAGGCGCCCTCGGCCACCTCGGTCTCCGGTGCCCGCCTCAGCAGCCCTCCGTCCACCGCGGGCAGAAAGGGCAAGGGGAGCCCGCCGTCGCCGAGAGCCAACGACTGTCCTATCTCCCCGGCCACCCGCACCAGCTCGGCCGGCGGGACCTGCTCCAGTGCGTGGCACGTCAACGGCACCCCCAGCTTCTCGGCCAGGAGCTCGGCTCGCCCTGCGGCTTCGTCGGCGGTGTGGGTGAAGGGCGGCCCGCTCTCGACGATGGCCCGGTGATAGAGGCCCCGAGCCTCATCAATGGCCAGTAACGCCGAGACGCTCATCCCTCCGGCCGACTCACCGAAGATGGTCACCGTGCCGGGATCTCCTCCGAAGGCGGCGATGTTGTCACGCACCCAGACCAACGCGGCGATCTGATCGGCGAGGCCCCAATTCCCGTACCCCAACCACTCCTCACCGCCCGCCCAGGGGGTAGATGGCGGCTGCAGCGCAGGATGAGCCAGAAAGCCCAATGCCCCCAACCGGTAATTGATGGTGACCACGACCACGTCGCCCTCGCGGGCCAGCGTCCCGCCGCGATACAGGTCGCCGGCGCCGGTACCCGAGTTGAAGCCGCCGCCGTGGATCCACACCATGACCGGACGCGGTTCTCCGCCCAGCCCCTGCGTCCAGACATTGAGGGTCAGGCAGTCCTCCGACTGCTCATCGGTTGCGCCCCCCACCGACATCCCGGGGATGGGCGGGGTCTGGGGGGCAATGGGCCCGAATTGCTCGCACTCCTTGATGCCCGTCCACGGGGTGGGCGCGACCGGCGGTCGCCACCGCAGGGGTCCGACCGGAGGCGCCGCATAAGGGATCCCCGAGAAGGACCACACACCGTTTCGCTCCGCCCCCCGAAGACGCCCCCCTTGGACCTCCACCATTCCGTCCACGGACTACCTCCGCGCTCTCGACATCCCTCCGTCATACTCGACCGCTCGGAGCCATGGGCACGTTGCCCCGTGACCTGGGAAGACGCCATTGGATTCCGTCGTCCTTGGGGCTACTGTGGCATATGTGGCTGTTGTGACCAATGTGGATTGTGCTCCAGGGCAGGTCCGGCATCGCCGCCGCGGTGGGCGCCGGGCCGCGTTGCTGGCCGCCGCCACGGCCCTTGCCGCCGTCGGCAGCTCGAGCGCGGTGTCGGCCACATGGGGGCCCGCTGGCGCCCCCGGGCCGAGTGGACCGTCGATCGCAGCCACCGAGGGCCAGGTCGCAGCCATCGAGGCCCAGATCGAGCAGCAGCAACAACAGCTGAGCGCCCAAGACGAGCAGTACAACCAGGCCACCGTGCGCCTGCAGGCCACCCAGAGCGCATTGGTGGCCACCAATACCTCGCTGCTGGCCACGGCCAGCCGTCTGGCCTCGGATCGCCACCAGCTCACCCAGGACGCCATCAAGTCCTACGTCTACGATTCCTCCTCGACCGGGCTGGCCTCCATCTTCTCCTCACCTTCGTCTGATGCCGAGGTCCGTCGGGCCTACACCCAGGTCGTGGTGGGCAATGTGAAGCGCGATGTGGCGCGGGTCCAGGCCGGCCAACGCCGGCTGGCGGCCACGCAAGCCACCTTGGTGGCCCAACAGCGCGACCAGTCCGCGGAACGAGATCAAGCCCAACAGGCCGCGGCGGCCGCCCAAGCTACGGCGGACCAGTCCCAGGCCACCCTGGCCCAGGTGAAGGGCACCCTGGCCGCACAGGTCGCCCAGCAGGCCGCGGCGGAAGCGGCCCAGGCCGCGGCGGCCGCCCAGGCCGCCTCCAACCAAGCGGCTGCCCAAGCCGCGGCCAACCACGCCTCTCAGGCCGCGCAGGTGGCCGGCGCGGTCGGGGGCGGCGCGACCACGGTGGCGGCCACGCAATCGGCGAACCAGGCTGCGGCTTCCGCCGGCGGATCCGTGTCCACCCCCGCCTCGCCCGGGACCTCTCCGTCGTCGGCCGGCACAGCCGCGGTGAATGCCGCCCTCTCCTACTTCGGCGTGCCCTATGCGTGGGGAGGAGCCAGTCGGGCCGGGGTCGACTGCTCGGGCCTGACCCTGCTGGCCTGGGGCCAGGCCGGCGTGTCCCTCTCCCACTCGGCCGCCGACCAGTACGCCGAGTCCCAGCACGTCAGCATGTCCGCGTTGGAGCCGGGCGACCTCATCTTCTACGACCTCAATGGCGACGGGATCGATCACGTCGTTATCTACGTGGGCGCCACGCTGAACGGTGCGCCCACCCCCTATGGGAGTGCCACCATCATCCAGGCTGCCCATACCGGGACGGTGGTCACCTACGACCCGCTCTGGTACGGGGGCTTGGTCGGTGCGGCCCGACCCTGAAGGACGCGACTCTGAGATCGGTGCGGGCCGGCCCTAAGCTGTGGTCCACGCCGATCGACCCAGCTCGTTCCCTTCCCCCAACCGGGCGACCGACGACCGCACTCCGGTTGAGCGTCGTCGTCCCCGCGTTCAACGAGGCCCACCGATTGGCGGAAGGATTCGAACGGTTCCGGTCTGCTGTCCGAGCCGGTGCGGTCGATATCGAGTGCACCGAGGTCATCGTGGTCGATGACGGCAGCGATGATGACACCTCGGGCCGGGCCCGATCCCTGCTGGCCGATCTCCCTCATCACCGCATCATCCGCCTGCCCTCCAACCAGGGCAAGGGCGCGGCCATCCGAGCCGGTATCAGAGCGGCCCGCGGCCGCTACACGGCGTACATGGACGCAGACATGTCCATCGACCCTCGAGCCATCCCCCTGCTCCTCGATCGCCTGGTCACCACCGACGCCGCTATCGGGTCCCGGTCCCTGCCCGACTCGATGGTGGAGAGCCGGTACATGCTCCGGTTGTTGATGGGCCGACTGTTCAACCGGCTGGTCACCGCGGGTACCGATCTCGACTTCCACGACACCCAATGTGGGTTCAAGGGCTTCCGCACCGAAGCGGCCCGACTGCTCTTCCATCTCGTCCCGATCAACCGCTTCGCCTTCGACGTCGAGGTGCTGGCCTGTGCCCAGCGTCTCGGTCTCTCCGTCGCCGAAGTCCCGGTGCACTGGAAACAAGTCCCCGGGAGCAGCGTCCAGCCGTTGCACGACCCGATCACCATGCTGGCTGATGTGTACCGCTCCCGCTTGGGCTTTCGGCGACCGTCGGCTGTTCCCGCCATCGCCATCGTCCGGCCCGGCTCGCGGTCGGGAAGCAATGGCTCGCCGGTGACCGATGATCAACGCATCGAGCGGCTTCGCACCGCGCTCGGCCGGGGGACCGCGAGCCCTTCCCCTGCCCGTAGTCGCCGGGCGCGCCGAGACCCTGGTCCTGTTCCCGTTGGTCGATCTGGCCGACGTCTCGGACGCGGCCCGGTCCCTGCGCACCGCCCTCCCCGATCAGACGGTGATCCGACGTTCCCTCTCGCTGCCCGACCTGTTGGCCCTCGGGCCCCTCGGAGGCAAGATCCACAGCTCGGTCCGGCCCGGTTCGCCACCCGGGTAGACCGAGGTGACGGGATAGAGCTCACCCCTCACGACGGCACCGAAGACCGGCGGCGGTGTCGGCGGTACGATTCATCCGATGAGCGCGGACGGAACGGATTCGGGCCGAACGGCGGAGCGCCGCCGGGCCGCGGAACGCCGAGCCCGCGCCATCGACGTGCGGACCCGGCGAGCCAGCCTGCAGGTGGCATCCGAGGAGCCCACGACCCTTCCGGTGGTCCTACCCCGGAACTTCCGCCCCGACCTCGATGAGGGCGAGGCGGCCGATCCCCGCCGGGGCGACGTGGACGAGTGGGGTCGCTCCGAGCACATGCGATCGCTCGTCCGACGGGTCTATGACCCGCTCTACAAGCACTGGTTCCGGGTGGAGTGGCAAGGAATGGAGAAGATCCCCACCCAAGGCGGCGCCCTGCTCATCGGCAATCACGCCGGGGCCATTCCCTCCGACGCCCCGGCCATCATGCACGGCATCGAAATGGACCTGCACCGTCCGGTATACGGCCTGGCCGACTACTTCTTCCGAACGGTTCCCGGCGTGGGGACCATGTGGTCCCGCACGGGCGGCGTGCCCGGCCACCCGGACAACGCCTATCGGCTCCTCCACGACCAGGGTCAACTGGCTCTGGTCTTTCCGGAAGGAACCAAGGGGCCCTCGAAGACCTACACCGATCGTTACCGGCTGCGCCGCTTCGGTCGGGGTGGATTCGTGGAGATCGCCATGCGGGCCGGTGTCCCCGTGATCCCCATCGCGGTGGTCGGCGCCGAGGAGTCAATGCCCATCCTCTTCCGACTGCCATCGCTGGCCAAGGCGCTCCGGCTGCCGTACTTCCCGGTCACCGTCAACCACCTGGTCTTCGGTCCAATCCTCGGCACCGTCGCCTACTTCCCGTCCAAGTTCAAGATCCGGGTGCTCGACCCCATCACGTTCGACGTGGAGCCCGACCAGGAGCGGTATTCCAAGTCCACGGTGATGGACGAGGCCGAGCGGATCCGTTCCTTGCTCCAGGACACCCTGCACGACATGCTCCGTGAGCGCCGAAGCGTCTGGTTCGGCTGAGATGGGGCGGCGGGTCCTGATCACCGGGTTGGACACCTTCTGGGGCGGCCGCATGGCCCAGACGCTCGAAGCTGACCCCGACGTGGAGATGATCCTGGGCATGGGCACGGGCGAGCCCCGGGTCCCACTGGAACGAACCGAATACGTTCGCTCCGACCAGGCCTACACCATCCTCCATCGAATCGTGCAGGCCACCCAGGTGGACACGGTCGTCCATACCTTCTTGGAGACCAACTCCATCGGGCTCTCGGGACGCTCCCTCCACGAGATAAACGTGATCGGGACGTTGAACCTGCTGGCCGCGGCAGGAGCGCCGGGCACACCGGTCCGGCACGTGGTGGTCAAGTCCTCGACCCACATCTACGGCTCCTCGGAGAAGGACCCGGCGTGGTTCCGAGAGGAGACCCGCCGGCAGGCTCCGGTCCGCACCCGCGTGGAGCGCTCGCTTCTCGAAGTGGAGGCGATGGTCCGTGACTTCGCCGATGACAACCCCCATCTCATCGTCAGCGTCCTTCGCTTTGCCAACGTGTTGGGCACGGACATCGTCACCCCGATCAGCACCGATCTCCGCAAGCGCATCCTGCCCTGCATCCTCGGCTTCGACCCGCTGGTGCAGTTCGTCGAGGAGGACGACGTCGTCCGCTCGCTCGAGCATGTCACCGCGGAATCGGATTCCCGGCGTGTTCAATGTGGCCGGGGCGGGAAAGCTGCCCTGGAGCGAGGTGGCCACGATCGGCGGTGCCCACCTCTTGCCCCTTCCACCGCTCAACCCCCGCGGCTTTGCCTCGCCGTTGCGTCGACTGGGCATCGTGCAGTTCCCCCCGGAGATGGAAGCGGTCATCCGCTACGGCCGGGGCGTCGACACCTCCCGCCTGATCGAGACCGGCTTCCGCTATCGCTACACCTCGGCCGGAGCGGTCGAGAGCTTTGCTCGGGCCAACAACCTGCGCCGGACGGTGGGCTCCAGCGGGAGCGACTATCGCTATGAGCAAGACGTCGAGCAGTTCTTTCGTCACTCCCCCGCCGTGATCCGAGGGGCCGACGGCTGAACCACCCGATCCTCGCTCGAGGGTGGCGCGCCGGCTAGGTCCGCCGAAGCCAGGTGGTCAGGAGCTGGGCCCGGCGAGTACTCCACTCCTCGGAGGTGATGGCATAGCGGATGTGGTCCTCCCACCGGCCGTCGATCTCCAAGAAGCGCTCGGCCACCCCTTCGTTGCGGAGACCCAGCTTTTCGACCACTCGGCGGCTGGCCGCGTTGCGGGGGATGATCGAGATCTCCACCCGATGGAGCCCCAGTGATTCAAAGGCGAAGCGGAGAACGACCACCACGGCTTCGGGCACCAGGCCCTGGCCGGCGTACTCCTGATCGATCCAGTACCCGATCGATGCGTTCTGGAAGGGGCCGCGCTGCACCGACGAGAGGGTTACCTCCCCACAGAACTGGTCGTCCTTGAAGATGCCGAACCCGAACCCGCTGCCCAGTTGCCGTTCCCGCTCTCGCATCATGCACCGGGTAATGAAGCTCGACCGGTCCTCAGGTGCCGGTGGGGCGCCGCTCGGTCGGGGCTCCCACGGGATCAACCAGTCCCGGCTGCGATTCCTGACCCGGTACCAGCCGTCGTAATCCGGCTCGGACAGCGTTCGGAGCCGAACCCGCCATCCGGCCAGCTCCAACGGCGTCGTGGTGGTCGAGCCGACGGCCACGCTCATCGTCCCGGCATCCCGAGCCACCCGGGGATGGGGTCCCTCGCATTCGGACCGGTGACGATGGAGACGATCAGTGCCACCCGCGCATCGTAGGCGGCCCGTGCCCAGAGGGCACATAACCATGTAGCGGATCGTCTACGCCACCTCGGATTTCGAGCCCCTGCACCCCGATGTCGCTGACGAGGTCCTGCGTAACGAGCCTGGCAGCAACCGTCAGAGCTGCGAGGCCACCAGACCGTCGAGGATGTCGGACTCCGAGACCAGGCACTCGTGGAACCCGAAGCGGGACATCACCGCGTCGAGCACCAACGCGCCACCGACGATCACGTCGGCCCGGCCCGGCTCCATGCCCGGCCGGCCCATCCGGCCTCGGTGGTCTCGGCGGCCAGCCGCTCAAACCACTCCCGGGCTTCGGCCGCGGTCAGCACCGAATGATGGATGCGGTCCCGGTCGTACTCGGTCAATCCTTGTTGAAGGGCCGAGAGGGTGGAGACGGTGCCGGCCAGGCCCACCAGTCGGTTGCCCTGGGCAAAGCGGGGATGGGCGGCGGCGGCACCGTCCAGGTCTTCTCGGACCACCGCTTGGGCGGCGGCCAGCTCGTGGGCGGTCGGGGGATCGTGGTGGAAGAAGCGCTCGAAGAGGCGCACGCAACCCAGCTGCAGCGAGACCACGTCGACAGCAGGGTCACCGGGACCGGACCCCACCACCAATTCGGTGGACCCGCCGCCGATGTCGAGGATGAGGAAGGGGCCGTCCCGGTCATCGAGCTCGGCCACCGCGCCGGCCAACGAGAGCCGTCCCTCCTCGATGCCGGTCAACAGCTCGGGGTCCGCCCCGGAAGCTTCCGCGGCGGCGGTGAGGAACTCGGCGCCGTCGGCCGCATCCCGTACCGCCGAGGTGGCCACCAGGCGGACCGAGACCACCTCGAAGCGGTCCATGACACTTCGGTACTCGCGCAGGACGGCACTACAACGGTCGATTGCCTCCCTCGAGAGCTTTCCGGTGGCATCCACCCCCTCACCCAACCGGGTGATCCGCATGAGGCGCTCGAGCGGGAGACCCGATGCGTCCGCCACCAGGAGCCTGGTGGAATTGGTCCCGCAATCGATCGCTGCCACCGGCCCGTTCGAACTCATGCGGTCTTGCTAGCACGCCGGGTGCGATGGGGGAAGCTAACGGCGGGCCGAGCTAACTCCCCCCGTGCCCGCCACTCTCGGTACAGTGGTGAGCACGGAGACAGGTGATCTCTGGACACGGGGGTTCCGATGAGCGCCACATTGATTGTTCGACACACCGTTGCCGACTACGACTCATGGCGGAAGGTCTACGACGAGGTCGATCCGCTCAGGGCCCAATACGGTTGCACCGCTCAGCGAGTGATGCATGTTCCCGGCGATCCCAATGACGTGGCCGGAACCCACGACTTCCCGACCGTCGCCCAGGCCGAGGCGTTCGCCGCCGACCCGGCACTAAGGGAAGCCATGGATCGCGCCGGCGTTACCGGCGCTCCTCGGATCGAAGTGTTCGAGGACATCTGAGCCACACCCGTCGGTTGGTGTGCATGCCCCTGAGGCAATTCAGGTCAGCTGGTCGTCTACGGCCCGGGCCTCGATGTCCAGCCGGCGGAGGAGGCCGGGCACGATCCGTCGCTCGGCCATGCGACCGATACCGGGGATGGACACGACCAGCTCGCCGTCGAGGGTCCGAGTGCTGCCCGCTCCATCGGGGGTGACGACGAAGTCGGCTCCACCGTGGAGTTGTCGCGGGTTTTTCTCCGCCTCGAAGCGGAGCGTGCCCGACCCCACCGACCGGTCGACCCTGATCTCCTGGATCCAGGCCAGGCGACCGGAACCGACCAGGCGCCGGGCCATCGGGTCCAAGCTCCCCACGAACTCGTACCGGAGCCGCAGCACGGAGGCGTCTGCGTCCTCGCCTTCTTCGAGCACTTCGGGCCGGGACAGGTCGGGAAGATCGAGGCCGAGATGGAAGGCGGGATCGGCCAGGATCGCCGATACGGATTGCGGCGACCCATTGAAGCGGTGCTCAACGTGGAAGCGCACCGCCGGATCTTGGCATAGTCCCGCTGACCCGGCCGCTCGCCGGTTGCCCGTCGGCACCGGGAGGAGGGCATCGTGGCCTACATCCTGATTCCCCTTCCTCAGCTCGATTTCGACCCCACCGAGGTGGCGGTGAGCTGGAAGGTCCTCTCCGATTTGGGCCACCGGGTGCGCTTCTCCACCCCGACCGCTACGCCGGCTCGGGCCGACGAGCTCATGGTGACGGGCCGCGGGCTCGATCCGTGGGGGTTCGTACCCGGTTTCTCCCACTTCGTCGGGATCGGACGTCTCCTCCGCGCCGATGGGCGCGGGCGGGCGGCCTATGCCGAGCTCCTCCGGGCGCCGGCCTTCTTGAACCCGATCGGCTGGGCCGACGTCGCCGTCGACGACTTCGACGGCCTGTTGCTGCCTGGTGGCCATCGAGCCCGAGGTATGCGCCAGTACCTCGAAAGCAGCATCCTCAAAGACATCGTCGTCGGGGCCTTTGCCGCCCAAAAGCCTGTCGCCGCCATCTGCCACGGGGTCCTGCTGGCCGCTCGCAGTATCGACCCGGCGACGGGTCGTTCAGTGCTCTACGGCCGACAGACGACGGCACTCACCTGGTCCCTCGAGCGGCGAGCGTGGCGCGTGGCTCGCTTCACCCGCTTCTGGGACCCGAACTACTACCGCACCTACACCGAGGAACCGGGCCAGCCGGCCGGTTACATCTCGGTGCAACAAGAGGTCACACGAGCTCTTCGGAGCCCGGCCGACTTCTGTGACGTGGTCTCCGGTACGCCCGATGCCGCGCTCAAATCGAGCGGGAGGGCCCGGGACACAATGGACGACGAGCGTCCGGCCTACGTGGTCGAAGATGGGACGTACATCTCCGCTCGTTGGCCCGGCGACATCCATACCTTCACGAAACGCTTCTCTTCAGTTCTGTAGATTCTCGGCTCTGTCGATTCTCGGCGCTGTCGATTCTCGGCTCTCTAGATTCTCGGCTGAAGCATGTGATCGTCGGCCGCACTCACTTACTGGCGGCCGAGCACCCAGCACCAAGCTGGAGAATCTCCCCATTATGTGACCGCTGGACCCGGAAGACCCAGATCCCGCCTTCGTGGACGAGCAATGGATCGTGAGCTTGTTTGAGCTGATCCACCGCTGAGAGCGCAGAGGCGATGGGCACCGACTCGATGCCCTGTCCGGGGGCGAGGATGACGGCTGTGTTCTTTTGTGCGAGCGGCAACGTCTCGCAGGGCACTAAGTAGGAGAAGACCGACGCGTGGGTGCCGAAGCGACCCACCACCCCTTGCGAGGCGATGACCGCCCACGAGGTGGGGATCTCGCTCTCGGCGTGGACCAGCGCGACCTGGGCGGACGGTGTGACGACGACGAGCCAGGATGCCGGAAGGCCTGGATCAGTCGTGAACGCCAACGTAAGCGAATTCACCAGCGCCACGATGCCGACCACCACGCCCAGCGCCTTACCCGCTCGCCCTCGGCGAAGTAACCACACGACTGCGAGCGCCGACCCTACAGCGAGGAAGACGACGGCGGTGAAGTTCTGGAAACCTCCGGACATGAAGGCGATGAAGACCGACGGACCAATGAGTCCGTTCGCCAGCACGTCGAACACGACCACACCTACTCCCCAACCGGTGACTAGTCCGATCACGCCGCCGGCTCTGAGGATCTGGTAGATGGGTTGATGGCGGTGCCACAAGACCTGCAACGCCAGCGATGGATGTTGGACGATCCCGAACGCGATGGCCAGCACGGCTGAGATCCCCGTTTTGTTTTGGACACCGGCCAAATAGCCGTAGGAGGTCACCAGCGGGGTGCCCTGTGACATACCGAGTGCGACGATGACTCCGAGCCAGACCAATCCGCCCAGGAAGATGGCCAAGCCCTGACGTCTCCGGCGAGGCACGAAGACCGCCACGCCAAGTCCAAGGCCGACGGTCAACAGGGTGCCGGCCGCGCCCGTCGTCAGTGCGAGCACGGCCCACACATACGGTGACACGCGCCGACCCCGCCACATGGCGCGTGCAGCCAGTAGGAGGAACAAGGCGCCGATGGGTTCGGGGTGGAAGTCAAAGAATGCCGCCTCGAATGCAAAGGGGTTCACGGCAAGGGCGACAACCAGGCCGGCCACCACCCCGGCCTGAGCGAGCTGTCGCCCAACGAGTCTCTGCTCCACGGCCTCGACGACCCAGGTTCCGGCAACCCACGTACAGCCGGCAAGGGCGACGTCCTGGATTACGAGGAGACTGAAGGACGAGTGGGTGATCGGCCACAAGAGCCCGATCGGCCACAAGATATAGGTGGCCTGCATACGCCAGAGCGGACTATTGGTAAGCGTGTCGAATGGGTTCAGATGGCCGTGACCGATGAGCCACTGGGCCTGACTGTATTGGGCAAAGTCGGTGGTGAGGGCGAACCGGCGCCACTGCGCCCACGCAACCGCGAGCATCAGTCCAAGCTGGGCCATCGCTGCGAGCGCGACGGCTACTCGAAGGACGATCGGCAACCGCAGGTACGGACCGAGCAGATTTCGACGGGGCGATGGCTGGACGACCGTTTCAACCGTTTCAACCGGGTCAATGTTCGATGGCGCGCTCAACGTGGGCAACCCGTCCATCCACGGACTGTAGCGTCGCACCGTTATCGCTACACGTGTTCCGATGAAACCGGTGTCACCGACCACATACGGCCCGATGGTGAGCGTGTTGTCATCGGCAGCTGGGCCACGAAGGCCACACGCTGCCCCAGTTGCTAGAGCGGGAGAAGAAGTCCAAATTTTCAGGGTGCACAATATTGTCCTTCAGGGAATTGCAGGGTGTTCAATGATGCTCCCCAACCGATGAGCACGTTTTCCTCGGACTTCGCCGGGCAGCTGGCACCCCATGCGATGTAGCCGGTGATGTTTGAACCGCTCACATTCTTCACCGGACCGGGAAATGCGACGGCAATGAAGGCAGCTTGGCCGACCGAGGCAAGACCGAACGTGTTGTACTCATACTGGTCGGCATAGAACCCGGCGTGCAACGAAGGGTCAATAGAAGCAAGGCCGGCACCCCATCCGCTGATGTATGCATCCCAATTGCTGGTTGAACTACCCGGTCCCGAATCGAGCCCTGAGTGGGAATCGGGATAGCCCTCGGGGTCAATGATGACGAATGCCGGCTTGAGGGAGAGACCCTGACCGGCATACCCGTCGATCGTCTGGGCCACGTATTGGCCAGCCTGATACGCAGCAGTCTCGAAGCAATTCGCGGTCGGGCATAGCTGGCCTGACGAGTTGGGTGTGCCATCGGAGTTCATGTTGACTGGCCCGCTGACCGTCCAAAACGACAGCCACGAAACGCCGTGGTTGGCCGAGGCGGCAGCCTCACCAGTCGGAAGGTCACCACCGGGATACAAACCGGTGTAGGGCGACGATGAGGTCCCCAGAGCCCCGGTGTCAGCGATGATCGGCCACCCATCGGCGACCGCCTGGCTGGGCGAGGGGACGGAGTAGACACCGACGGAGCGCACCAGGAATGCCTGGGTGTTCGATGTCACCCCGCCGACGGTGACCGACACAATCCCGGCGGAGTTGGGAACGAGGGCCCACACATTACCCGGGCCCGACGGAATCGGCGCGGTGAAGGTGATCGCCGTGTTCGACCACGAGTTGATGGTGAACGAGGCAGCGTCGCTCGGAGCACCCCAGCTAATACCCCAGTCGGCCAGCGACAGATAGCTCGATCCCTGGGTGGCGCCGAAGCCAGAGCCGGTGACAGTGACCTGGGCCCCGGCGGCAGCCGAAGTCGGACTGATCGAGGTAGTGGCGGGATGTGTCGGCAGCCCGTCGACCAGGAATGCCTGGATGTTCGAGGTAATCCCGCCGACGGTGACCGACACGACTCCAGCGGTATTAGGCACGACGGCCTGGTTGCCCCCCGGCCCCGACGGCGTGGGCACGGTGAAGGTGATCGCCGTGTTCGACCACGAGTTGATGGTCAGCGCGCTGCCACCCGGATTACCCCAGTTGTTGCCCCAGTCGGCCAGCGACAGATAGCTCGATCCCTGGGTGGCGCCGAAGCCAGAGCCAGTGAGGGTGACCCGGGCCCCGGCTGCAGCCGACGACGGGGAGATGACCTGCGCGGCGGGGTTCACCAGGAATGCCTGGATGTTCGAGGTAATCCCGCCGACGGTGACCGACACGACTCCAGCGGTATTGGGCACGACGGCCTGGTTGCCCGACGGCGTGGGCACGGTGAAGGTGATCGCCGTGTTCGACCACGAGTTGATGGTCAGCGCGCTGGCACCGGGAGCTCCCCAGTTGTTGCCCCAGTCGGCCAGCGACAGATAGCTCGATCCCTGGGTGGTGCCGAAGCCTGAGCCGGTGAGGGTGACCTGGGCCCCGGCTGCAGCCGACGACGGGGAGATGACCTGCGCGGCGGGGTTCACCAGGAATGCCTGGATGTTCGAGGTAATCCCGCCGACGGTGACCGACACGACTCCAGCGGTATTAGGCACGACGGCCTGGTTGCCCCCCGGCCCCGACGGCGTGGGCACGGTGAAGGTGATCGCCGTGTTCGACCACGAGTTGATGGTCAGCGCGCTGCCACCCGGATTACCCCAGTTGTTGCCCCAGTCGGCCAGCGACAGATAGCTCGATCCCTGGGTGGCGCCGAAGCCAGAGCCAGTGAGGGTGACCCGGGCCCCGGCTGCAGCCGACGACGGGGAGATGACCTGCGCGGCGGGGTTCACCAGGAATGCCTGGATGTTCGAGGTAATCCCGCCGACGGTGACCGACACGACTCCAGCGGTATTGGGCACGACGGCCTGGTTGCCCGACGGCGTGGGCACGGTGAAGGTGATCGCCGTGTTCGACCACGAGTTGATGGTCCAGCGCGCTGGCACCGGGAGCTCCCCAGTTGTTGCCCCAGTCGGCCAGCGACAGATAGCTCGATCCCTGGGTGGTGCCGAAGCCTGAGCCGGTGAGGGTGACCTGGGCCCCGGCTGCAGCCGACGACGGGGAGATGACCTGCGCGGCGGGGTTCACCAGGAATGCCTGGATGTTCGAGGTAATCCCGCCGACGGTGACCGACACGACTCCAGCGGTATTAGGGCACGACGGCCTGGTTGCCCCCCGGCCCCGACGGCGTGGGCACGGTGAAGGTGATCGCCGTGTTCGACCACGAGTTGATGGTCAGCGCGCTGCCACCGGGAGCACCCAGTTGTTGCCCCAGTCGGCCAGCGACAGATAGCTCGATCCCTGGGTGGCGCCGAAGCCAGAGCCAGTGACGGTGACCCGGGCCCCGGCTGCAGCAGAAGTCGGACTGATCGACGTCGTGGCTGGATTCGAGGAAGTCACCAAGAACGCTTGGGTGTTCGATGTCTCGCCACCGACGGTGACCGACACGATCCCCGCTGTATTGGGAACGACCGCCCACTGGTTACCGGGGCCCGAGGGGGTCGGTACCATGAAGGTGATCCCCGTGTCCGACCACGAGTTGATGACGAGCGAGGCGCTGTCACCCGGAGCACCCCAGTTGTTGCCCCAGTCGGCCAGCGACAGATAGCTCGATCCCTGGGTGGCGCCGAAGCCAGACCCGGTGACGGTGACCTGGGTCCCTGCTGCAGCAGAAGTCGGACTGATCGACGTGGTGGCTGGGCCTCCAGCCGCGGCTATCGCAGGCGCCCCCATCAGAATCGCAACGAGCGCGATCCCACATGCGAGCGCCGACACCACGAATCGGTGAGTGACCCGATTGCTTCGATCGCTCACGGAGTCTCCTGTACGAGAAATGGGCCTGGTTGTCAGGCCCACCGGGCAGGCGAACCGCGGTGTTGCCACGCTCGTTACGGCTAGACACCCGGGCAGGTCCGGGCCATTGTAGAGGAATCGTTGCCGGCAATGGTGACACGTGCTCCGGCGGGCCTGGAGTGAGAGGTGATCTCAGCCTCGAGCTGTCCAACGTTTACCAATCCTCCTCCATATACCCGACGCCCAAAAGAGCCGGTAGCATCGGCGGCGGAATCGCCCGTGCGCGTACCTTTCTATGAAGTTGTGCACAGACCCGAGGAGCGACTTTGTCCGATCTGAGCGACACCGCGACTGCGCGTATCACGTACGCGAAGAATTTCGAGGATGTGCGGCTATGGAAAGCCTTGGCTCACCTCGAAGCTCGGACCTATGTCGACATAGGAGCGGGGCATCCGACCAGCCTTTCGGTGACTCGGCTGTTCTACGACCGGGGCTGGCGGGGCATCAACGTGGAGCCCGGACCGAATTTTCCCGCTCTAGCTCATGAACGATCCGGCGACGTAAACCTCAATCTTGCCGTCGACACCCACGATGGTTCCGCCAAGTTCTATGTCGCCGAACCGTACCCGGACCTTTCGTCGCTCAACCCGGAAGCGCCGTCTGCTGATCCGGAGCACGTCGCACGTATCCAAACGGTCGAGGTGGAGACGTCCAGGCTCGACACCATTCTGTCCACTCACCTGGGCGACCGCCCCATCGCCTTCTTGAAGGTCGACACCGAAGGGACGGAGCTTGATGTCCTTCGTTCGAACGACTGGGACCGGTATCGACCACTCGTAGTCGTGGTCGAGGCAATCACGCCCGGGACCCACACCCCGTCTTATGACGCGTGGGAACCCGTCCTTCTTTCTGCCAACTATGTCTTCGCCACCTTCGACGGAATCAACCGCTTCTACGTCGAAGGCGGGCACCTAACCTGGTCGAGGTGCTTCAGGCGCCCGTGGCACCTGTTCCGCCCATCGACACGTTCACGCCGTACCCTCAAGTCGAGGCCGAGAGGAAACTTCTCGACAGCCAAGCGGACGTCTCCCATTACGTGGGGGGCATTCTCCAGATGGACGCTGAACTGAAAGCCGAACGCACACTGCTCCGTGCCGCCCACATCGAGATTGACCGCCTCGCCACTATCAACGGTGAGCTCGCGGCATCCAACAGTGGGCTCGAAGCATCCAACCGTCAGCTTTCGACACCGCGTGGACGAACTGCTGGCTTCATGGTCGTGGCAGATCGGCAATCGGGTGATGGCAGTGCCTCACAGGGCCCGCCACGCACTCGGAGAAGCGAGATATCGCCCGTCCTCTCATCGGAGAGAGCGTCAAGGCTGCCAATCGCCTTCGGCGGATCCGCTCCCGCTCGCCCGAGAGGCTCCGGTCGGCATACCGGGCGGCGACGGTGGCCGGGTCACCGCTTGAGACCGTGAAGACAATGAATCGCAACTCCCCCTACCTCTGGGGAACCCCCGCGCCCGTTTCCAACCAGCTCGATACCCTGTGGATGAGCCTGGCCGCCCGGAGGCGGGACCGTCCCCGGCTGGTCGAGAGCGATGAACTTGGGCTCCTCGAAACCTTCGTCACCAATTACGAAGGAGACCTGGCTGATTCGATACACCAAATTCTTACCCTGCGCCGTCCGTCCGAGCTGGTCGCTCCTTCGGCCCCACCGACCACACTGGTGATCGACGTACGAGCCCTGCAGATACCTGAATGGTGTGGCACCAAGACCCATGCCGCCAATATCCTCCAGGCGACCCTCGCCTGCGTTGAAGACCGTTGCCGGACGTTGTTCCTCACCTCGCCGGCATATCCGCCACTCGACCCTGAGCTTGCCGCGCTCGGCGACGGCATGTACCAGGACAACGAGATCCAATCGGTCGGGGCGTTCCTCCAGTTGGCACCCTTCGTGAAATGCATGGAGCGCTCCGACCTTGACTTGCTTCGGGCACCGTGGATCAAGAGAGCCACCGTCTGGCTCGACGCCATCCCCGGTTACTACCCGTACGCGTACCTATCCGATGCGGAAACGTTCATCTGGTATCAGCTGGGATTGGAGAAACTGGCCCATCACGAATGGATCCTTGCGCTCTCCGAGTCGGCGGCCACCGACGCACTCGATGTCTTTGGCCGACACGAGCAGGTAATCGTCACCGGTTGCCGGAGCTCGATCGGAATCGCGTCACAAGACGGACGGCCGAGCTGGCTTCCGTCCGGTCCATATGTCCTCGTACTGGGAAATGCCCTTCCGCACAAGAATCTGGCCGCCGCGGTCGTCGGCTTCGTTCCCGTCGCCGATACGAGACCTTCCGGATTCCAACTCGTCATTGTGGCCAATATCTCTCCCCAACAGCAGGAGGCGCTGTGGCAACTGGGAGACAGCCTTGGCCTAGATCCTGATCAGCTGGTGTTTCTCAACCAGGTTACGACGGAAGAGCTGGCCTGGATCCACGCCGAGGCCAAGGCAGTGGTGGTGCCGTCAATCCACGAGGGCTTCTCCCTCCCGGTCCTCGAATCGGTACAGGTGGGTACCCCGGTCGTGCTTTCGGACATCCCCGCTCACCGCGAACTGCTCAAGGCGGACAAATGGTTCTTCCCCGACGACGACCCGGCGGGACTTGCCAACGCACTCCGAACCGTTATCGCCGATCCCACAGGCAACCTGATGGCTCAACGTTTACAGCTCGGAGAGCGACTCAGCGGACTCACGTTCGATGCCAACGTGACAAGTGCCGTCGAGGCACTCATCGCCGATCTCGCCGCGAGCGTCGCGCTTGTCGAACCGGACACGGAAGAGGAGCCGCCGGACCGCGCCACCTCGACCCTTCTCATTATCCAAAGTCTGCGAGCTGGAGGACTTCACGAATCCACGTTTCGAGCCGATGATCCGTGACGTCTTCTCGCATGAGCTCATCCGCTTCGGCACTGAGTTTCCCCGCGGGCACGAATGGCGGAAGTACTGGGAAGTAGCGATCGCAATCCTGACCTTCAAAGAGTCTGGACTGCTTGACGGCACTCGTGAGCTCCTCGGGATCGGTGCGGGCAATGAACCAACACTTTTCTATCTGACGCGGTTCGCACGCCGAGTACTGGCAACCGATCTCTACCTCGGTGAGGGATGGGAGGAGAGCGCGGACTCGAGCATGCTGACCACACCCGAATACCACTGGCCCTTCCCCTGGAATCCCGACCGTCTCGCCGTTGAAAACATGAACGCACTCGATCTGCGCCTCCCTGACGAGAGTGTTGACGGGGTCTTCTCCTCAAGTTCCGTCGAGCATTTCGGTGATCGGACCGACGTGTCGCACTCCATCGATGAGGCGTACAGGGTGCTTCGTCCGGGCGGGGTTCTATCGGTATCGACGGAGTTCCGCTTGCGCGGCGAGCGCCCGGGAATCCCCAATCTGCTGATGTTCGACCAAGGCGACATCGACGACATCTTCGTGGGGACTCGTGATTGGAGCCTGATCGAACCATTTGATCCGCACGTCTCGTCACGGACTATGGCTACGGCCACCGACCTTTTCGCACGTATCAAGGAGCAAGACGTTCAAGTCGATCGCCTCGGAGGTCTGTGGACTCACCATATCCAGTACTCGCACTATCCCCACATCGTCCTGAAGACACCTGAGCACGAGTTCACAAGTTTCCACATCGCGTTGAGGAAAGCAGGCCAACTCCCCTCAACGTGAGCGGAGGTCATGAAGATCCCGACCCCGGATGCAGACCGATCCGCGCCGCCGTCCACTCCCCGACAGGATCGTCGGCGCCCGTGAGCCACCAGGCCAGATGGGCGTGGAGGCACTTCACCCCCCGCCGCGTGCCACCCACCCCCCCGGTGGGACGGGGACCGTCGTGGTCCGCCGGTATCAACGCCTCCCGCTCGGCGGCATAGCGGAGGTGCGCCTCGGCCACCTGATCCGACGCGATCTCGGCCTCGGCCTGGCGCACCCCGCCCGATGACTCGAGCCGGCTCACTGCGTCGCGAAGGGCCGGGTCCACCAGCCAGTACCGGGTGGGCATCGGCGTCCCATCGTCCAGGAACGGGGCGTTGGCTATCACCGCCGGAGCGTCGTCGCCGGCGCGTACCACGACCTCGAACTGACCTCGCGGCGGTCGACCGAGGAGCTCGGTGACGGCGACGATATCGCCCTCGTCCGCAGTTTCCATGTCGCTTCCGAAGCTACTGCCGGCTGGACTGGCCGTACCGCCGCGGAGGCGGCCGGCGGTCATCGCCGAAAATTCGAGCGAGCGGAGAGTACGAGACCAGAATCCCCCGCTCGTGCCCGTTGACCCGGTTCCGTGAGCGGTCGTCGAGCTCGTGCCCGAAGTGGAAAACACCGGGTGTTGGGAGCCCGAGCCGGTCGGGCTCGTCGTCGAGGTCGTGGGCAACGCGGGGTCCGGGCTCATACCGGCGGCGTTGGCGGGGGCGACCAAGGGCTGGTTCCCGGGGTCGCCGGACCCGGTCGACTTGCCCTTCCCGGTCGAACCGGGGGGCAGCACGTTGTAGGCCGTTTGACCGGGATCGACGAGCTGGTAGTCCTGCCGGGCCAGGCTGTGGATCTCGGCCTTGGAGTTGAGCTGCTGCTGCTCTGCGGCCAGCGCCTTGTTCTCCGACTGGAGGCGATGCAAGGCCGAAGTGGTAGCCGCCAACTGGTGGCGATCGGCAAGCAAGCCGGAAGCAGGAAAGCTGGTGCCGAGCACCAACGCGGCGAACGCCGCCGACAACACCAGGATGAACCGGCGGCGGCGCAGCTTCGGGCTGGCCGGCGAGCGCCCCTTACCCTCCGAGTCGGGCTTGGCCGGCCCGCGCCGGGACGCCTTCGCCCCGGCTTTTCTGCCGTTGCCTTTGGCGCCGGCCTTGTCCGCGCCCTTGCCCTTGGCGCCGGCCTTGTCCCGACCCTTGGCCCGGCCGCCGGCTTGGCCGGGCCCTTGTCTCGGCCCTTGGCCGCAGGACCCTGGCCCTGGCCCCGGCACGACGGGTGGAGGCCGACCGCTCGTCGACCGGCTCATGTCGCCTGGCCCCGAGGCGCCAAGGCCTCGGCACCCAGGAACGCCGCCGACTCGCCCAGGGCCTCTTCGATCCGGAGCAGCTGGTTGTACTTGGCCACCCGATCGGAACGGGCCGGGGCGCCGGCCTTGATCTGTCCGCAATTGGTGGCCACGGCCAGATCGGCGATGGTGGAGTCCTCGGTCTCGCCCGAGCGATGGGACATGACGCACCGGTAGGACGACCTGGTCGGCCAGGGCCATGGTTCCCAGGGTCTCGGTCAGCGTGCCGATCTGGTTGACCTTGATCAGCACGGCGTTGGCCACGCCGAGCTCGATCCCCCGCCGCAGCCGTTCCTCGTTGGTGACGAACAGGTCGTCGCCGACCAGCTGGACCCGCTGGCCCAGCGCCGCCGTCATCGCCGCCCAGCCGTCCCAGTCGTCTTCGGCCATGCCGTCCTCAATGGAGACGATCGGGTAGCGGTCGCACAGGTCCACCCAGTACTCGACCATCTCGTCGGAGGACAGCGTCCGACCCTCGCCGGCCAGCACGTAGCTCCCGTCCTTGTACAGCTCGCTGGTGGCCGGGTCCATGGCGATGGCGATCTCGTCCCCGGGGCCAGGCCGGCCGCCTCGATGGCCTCGACCAGGACCTTACGGCATCCTCGTTGGAGGCCAGGTCGGGGGCGAACCCGCCCTCGTCGCCCACGGCCGTCGACAGGCCCCCGCGTCTTCAGCACCTGGGCCAGCGCGTGGTACGTGTCCGACCCCCCACCGGAGGGCCTCGGTGAACGAGGCCGCCCCCACCGGCATGATCATGAACTCCTGGAGGTCGATGGAATTGTCGGCGTGGACGCCGCCGTTCACCACATTCATCATCGGAACGGGCAGCACATGGGCGTCCACACCCCCGACATAACGGAAGAGCGGGATCTCGAGCTCGCCGGCCGCCGCCTTGGCCGAGGCCAACGAAGCGCCCAGGATGGCATTGGCCCCCAGCCGGCCCTTGTTCGAGGTGCCGTCGGCGTCGACCAGGGCGAAGTCGATGCCTCGCTGGTCAAGGGCCTCGAAGCCGGTGAGGATCTCACAGATCTCGCCGTTCACGTTGCTCACGGCCCGAGGACGCCCTTGCCGCCGTACCTGGAGCTGCCGTCCCGCAATTCCGACGGCCTCGAACGAACCGGTGGACGCCCCCGAGGGCACGATGGCGCGTCCCATCGCCCCGGAGTCGAGGACGACCTCGACCTCGACGGTCGGATTTCCGCGGGAGTCGAGAACCTCCCGGCCGATGACCTGTTCGATGCGGCTCACTGTGTGCTGTTGCTCCTGAGGCTGGTGGGAGAAAAGTTATCAGTTGGACCGCCCGAGACCTGGGCATCCGGCCCCACGGCCATCGTGGTCGCCTAGCCGTCTCGCTCGTGGTCGGCCACCTCGTGGCGGAAGGCCACGGACCGGGCCCGGAGGGCGGTCTCCGGGTCGATCCCCAACTGCCGGGCCACGCTCACCAGTGAGAACAGCAGGTCGCCCATCTCAGGCTCGGGGACCGGCTGCACCTCCCGGTCTGATTCCCGATCGGGACCGCCGCTTCCCGATCGGAACCCGCTTCCTCGGCTCCCGCACCTGTCACCGGCACCATCCGGTGGAGGCCGGCCACGATGGCGTCCACCTCGAGGGACCCGCCCGGCAGCTCGATGCCGACGGTCAGGGCCTTGCGCTGCAGCTTTGCCGCCAAGGCCAAGGCGGGCATGGCTGCGGGAATGCCCTCGGTCACGCTGGCCCGGCCCTTCTCCGCCTTCTTGAGCGCCTCCCAGTTGCTCGCCACCTGGTCGGGCGAGTCCGCCACCGTGTCTCCGAAGACATGGGGGTGACGGGAGACCAGCTTGTCGTGCACACCCCGGGCCACGTCGGCCAGCGAGAAACGCCCCTCCTCGGCGGCCAAGGTGGCGTGGAAGTACACCTGGAAGAGCAGGTCGCCCAGCTCTTCTTCCAGGTGGGCCACGGCGTGCTCCACCCGCTCGGGCGGCGCTCCGGCGTCGGCGTCCACCGCGACCAGCTCGTCGATGGCCTCGAGGGCCTCGTAGGACTCTTCGAGCAGATGGCGGGAGAGGGAACCGTGCGTCTGTTCCCGATCCCACGGGCACCGTTCCCGCAGGGTGTGGACCAACTCGTCGAGCCGGGCCAGCTCGCCGGCGACCGGCGCGGCGAGCTCAGGGATCCACAGCGAGGTGAGGTGGTCGGGCTCGAAGGACCGGTCGAGCTCCTCCCACGGGAGGTCCCACACCGCTTCGTCGGCCATCCCCAGGTGATGGAGCACGGTCACCGTCGTCCCGGCCGGCGGGTCGGCGGCCAGCTTCACACCGGAGAGGACCGCCTTGGACCAGCACTGGGCCACGAGCAACGGACCGCGCATGCCCGCGGCGTCGGTGGCGAACGACTCGCCGTCGACCAGCCGCACCCCGGCGGCCAGGGGGTCGATACCCAATCGGGCATAGGCCAGGTCGAGAAAGGAGAGGGCCGGGTGGACGACGACGGCGACACGGCCGGCGACCACGGCATCGTCGGCTCGGAGCAACGTGACCGTGCGCTCGGCCACCAACGGGGACCCGGGCACGGCGTAGACCACGGGGCCGGAACGGGCCGCGTCGACCAGGTCGGCGACGATGGCCCGGTAGACGGCATCGAAGGTGTCCTCGTGCTCGTAATGGTGGTCGAACGAGCGCGCCTCGGGCGTCAGCACGGCCGAGGGGTGCCGGGTCGTCCGCACGAAGAGCGTGTCGGCTCCGGCCATCAGGTCCCGCGCCGACTGGGTGATCAGGTCGGGTCCGGCCGGCCCGAGGCCCACGACATCGATGCGGGAGGCGCGCGGAGCAGCACTCGGCGGCCGACCGGTCCGCCGCCGTCGGGTCGGTCATGGGCGCGCGGTCACGACGGGCTGTCAGCCGCCACTGTTCAAGGCCGCGGCCAAGAGATCCGTGGCCCGTGGCCCCGGCGGGGGCACGATGCGAGCCACGGACCAGGTGCCGTAGCGGGGGTCGACCGAGACCGAGGACTGCCGGGCGAACTTCTTCACCTCGTTGGCCACCCGGGTCTGGTTGCCGGTGGCGCGCAGGAGGTCCTGGCGGATGATGGGCGTGGCGTTGGCCAGGGACTGGGTGACCTCACCGGTCACCTCGAAGATGATCCACGCCCCCGAGGACGCGTTCTGCACCGGCGCGGCCGGGGTGCCCACGGTGAGCGAGGAGACCTGCAGCTCTTGCTCAACCGAGGCGACGGTGAAGTTGCATCCCAACGCGCCGCCGTTGGGCGCCGAGTTGGTGTCGAGGGAGCTGGCCTTGGCCACCGAGGCGAACGACGCGCCCGCGTTGATCTGGGCCAGCAACGCGTTGGCGTGAGCCTGGGTGTCGGACTCGATGGCACTGACGCAGGCCCCTTTGAACTGGGTCGGGTTCTTTGCGTAGTAGTTGGCGATGGCGGCGGGGGTGATGGTGATCCCCGTGGCCAGCAGCCTGTCCTCGACGGCCTGCGACTGGATCTGGGCGCTCCGCAGCGACGGCGGCAGGCCGGCCAACACCTGGGCCCCGGTGACGGCCTGGCCGTTGTTCAACTGGCAGAAGGACTGCTGTCCCACCGCGTTGGCCTGTGACAGCTGGGACGAGATCGATCCGTTGAAGAAGGACTCGACCTCGGATTGCGCCGTGGCCAGCTGAGCGGGTGTCACCTGGATGTTCCGGGCTGCGGCGTATTGGTCGTAGAGGATATTGCTCACGCCCTGATGCAAGATGCCGTCCACGAAGTTGACGTCATAGGTGCCCGAGCCCCCCTGGCCCTGGACCTGCACGGCGCTGCCCGCCGCCTCGATCGTCAACAGGCACGCTCCGGCCTGTGTGGTCTCATAGGCGCTCAGCTGGTTGTTCAGCGTTCCCATCGCGATGGTCGTGCCGTTGACCGTGGCGGCCGGGGGCGTCACCTGGCACGCCGAGGCCAGTCCACCGGCGACGACGAGCAGCACGAGGACGGAGATGGCAGACACGAGGCGCTTCACGGCGGCGATGCTACCGGTTGGCGCCGGTGGCGTCGGGTGCAGATCAGCACCGGTTGGCGCCGGCGGCGTTGGTTGCAGTTCAGCAGCGGTTCGCGCCGTTGGTGGTCAGTGCCGGGAACGCCCGACGCGACGTGCCGTCAGGGGCGCGGTCAGCGGTGTCGTCAGTTGGCACCGCTGATCGTGACCGCCGCCGCTTCGACCGGCGGGGGGATGAGCGATCGCAGCAGCTCCACCAGGACCGGCGCGTAGCGCTGCTCGGGGCCGTCGGCCACCACCGGGACCAGGAGACGGCGAAGATCCTCGTGCCAGCTGGCTCCGGGCGCCAAACGCCGTAGCCGTATCTCCGCCGAAGCTGGAAGCCACACCGGCGACATCTTCACCGTCGCCCGCCCACCACCGAGGCCGGATCCCGGGCGCGGCGCCGACACGGCCAGGTCGGTGATGCCCAACCGGATGCACTCCACTCGCAGGAGGGCCACGTCGAGCAACGCCACCGCCGGGGGCGGAAGCGGGCCGAACCGGTCCTCCCACTCGGTGCGCACGTCGTCGACCTCGGCCACCGTGCGCACGCCGGTGAGGCGCCGGTAGGCCTCGAGGCGGACGTCCTCGGCTTCGACGTAGGTCGGAGGCAGATGGGCGGCGTCGGGCAGGTCGATGGACAGGTCCACGGGAGCGGGACGGGCCTCGCCCTTCAGCTCGGCCACCGCCTCGGACACCATCTGGACGTAGAGGTCGTAGCCGACGGCGGCGATGTGGCCCGACTGGTCCCGGCCGAGCAGGTTGCCCGCCCCCCGGATCTGCAGGTCGCGCAAGGCGATCTTGAAACCGGAGCCCAGCTCGGTGTGGTCGCCGATGGTCCGGAGACGCTCGTAGGCCTGCTCGGTCAGCACCCGGTCGGCTGGATGGAACAGGTACGCGTACGCCCGCTGGCCCGCCCTCCCGACCCGGCCCCGCAGCTGGTGGAGCTGACCCAGCCCCAACAGGTCGGCGCGGTCGACCACCAGCGTGTTCACCGTGGGCATGTCGATGCCCGACTCGATGATGGTGGTGCACACCAAGACGTCGTGCTTCCCCTCCCAGAACTCCATGACCACCTGCTCGAGGGAGCCCTCGTCCATCTGCCCGTGGGCCACGGCCACCCGAGCCTCGGGGGCGAGCCGGCGGACCTGCTCGGCCACGGCATCGATGCTCTGGACGCGGTTGTGGACGTAGAAGACCTGACCCTCGCGGAGCAGCTCGCGCCGGATGGCCTCCGACGCCGCCGCCGACTCGAACTCCCCCACGTGGGTGAGGATCGGCCGGCGCTCGGCCGGCGGCGTGTTCACCATGGACAGGTCCCGGATGCCGGTCAGGGCCATCTCCAGGGTGCGGGGGATGGGGCTGGCCGTCAGGGTGAGCACGTCCACCCCGTCGGACATGGCCTTGATCGTCTCCTTGTGGGAGACCCCGAAGCGCTGCTCCTCGTCCACGACCAGCAAGCCGAGCTTCTTGAAGGCGATGTCGGCGGCCAACAGGCGATGGGTGCCGATGACCACGTCGACCGAGCCGTCGGCCAAACCGTCGACCACCTTTTTGGCCTGGGCATTGGTCAGGAACCGGCTGAGCAGCTCGACGCGCACCGGGAACGGCGCATACCGCTCGGTGAACGTCTGGAAGTGCTGGCTGGCCAGCAGCGTGGTCGGGACGAGCACGGCCGCCTGGGTCCCCTCTTGCACCGCCTTGAACACGGCGCGGATGGCCACTTCGGTCTTGCCGAACCCGACGTCGCCGCACACCAGCCGGTCCATGGGCAGTGGCTGCTCCATGTCCGCCTTCACGTCCTCGATGGCCCGGAGCTGATCGGACGTCTCCACGAACGGGAACGAGGACTCCATCTCGGTCTGCCAGGGCGTGTCCGGCCCGAAGGCGCGGCCCTCCACCTCGAGCCGCCGGCGGTACAGCTCGACCAGCTCCTGGGCGATCTCGTGGACCGCGGCCCTGGCCTTGGAACGGGCTCGCTGCCACTCAGAACCCCCCAGGCGGTTGACCGTCGGCGAGTCTCCTCCCGCGTAGGGCGTGAGCAGCTCGATCTGGTCGGTGGGCAGATAGAGCTTGTCGCCGCCCCGGTACTCGAGCAGGAGGTAGTCGCGGGTGGAGCCGCCCATGGTCCTGGTGACCATGCCGCCGTACTTGGCCACTCCGTGCTGGCGGTGGACGACGTAGTTCCCCGGGGCCAGGTCGTCGAAGAACCCGTCGACCGGCCGGGCCCGGGTGCGGGCTTGGCGGTGGGGACGGTGGCGCCCGGTGACGTCGGATTCGGCCAGGACGGCCACCTTGGAGGCGGGGACGATGAACCCCCGGTCGACCGAGGCCACCACGATCTGCGCTCCGGGCCTCGGAGGCGATTGGTCAGCTCCGGGCCTCGGAGGCGATTGGTCAGCTCCGGGCCTCGGAGCTTTCTGGCCGCCGCGGCCGACCCATCTGCTCCTCTGGGACCGCTGACTCCGGCACCGCCGTCAGCCGCCTCGCCCCCCTCGTCCCCGACGATGGGTACGGTGACGCCTTCCTCGGCCAGGATGGTGGCCAGCCGCTCGGCCCCGGTACGGCTCCCGGCGCACAGCACGACGGTGAAACCCCCGTCGACCAGGTTTCGGACCTGATCGGCCAGTTTGGCCCCGTCGCCCAGGATGGGCTCCCAGCCCCGGCTCTCGACTGCCGGGACCTCGGGTCCTTCTGCCGTCGGGACCAGCGAGAGCATGGCCGCGTCGCTCTCGGAAAGAAGCCGGTCGAAGGGCACATGGAGCCGAGGTGCGCCCGCCCCCGCCTCGAGCCCCCAGGTCCCGGCCAGCGCATCGGCCAGAGCGGACTCCTCGTCGGCCAGCTCCTCGGCCCGTTGGCGGACCCGCCGGGGCTCGACCACGATGACCACCGCATCCTGGGGGAGCAGGTCGGTGATGATCTCCTCGTTCGGGGACAGCCACGGGAGCCACGACTCCATGCCGTCGAACAGGGCACCGTCGGACAGCTGCTCCCACTGGTGGCGACCCCACGGTGCCGTGCCCACCAGCGTGGCCGCGACGCGGCGCACGTCGTCGTCGGGCACCAGCTCGCGACAGCCGAAGAGGGAGACGGCGTCGACGCTGGCCGTCGACCGCTGGTCGGCGACGTCGAAACGAGTCAGGCGGTCGACCTCGTCGCCCCACAGGTCGATCCGGACGGGCTCGTTATCGGTCGAGGGGAAGACATCGACGATGCCGCCCCGCACGGCCAGCTCGCCGCGGTGTTCCACCAGGGACTCGCGCCGGTAACCCATGCCCACCAGCCGGGCGACCAACTCGTCGACCACCAACGAGTCACCTTGGGCGATGGTTACGGGACGGGCGGCGTGGCGCCACGGCCCGAGTTGCTGGAGGACGGCCTTGATCGGGGCCACTACCACGCCGGGCGAGCGGTCGTCGGGCTGGCCCGCCAGTTGCCACAGCAGCTGGAGGCGTCGTCCCATCGTCGAGACCTCGGGGCTCACCCGTTCGAAGGGCAACGTCTCCCAGGCCGGGAACAACCGCACTGTTTCGGGGCTGAACACATCGAGGTCGTGGGCCAGCTGTTCCGCCGCGGTGCCCGTCGGGGTGATGACCAGCACGGGCCGACGGGTGCTGAGCCGGATCACGCCGGCCAGGGTGAAGGCCTGGGCCGGGGTGGACACGGCCAGGGTGGCGCTGGACGCGCCGATCACCCGCGCCATGGCGGGTTCGTTGCGAAGGAGGGCCGGGAGCGAGCGCAGGCTCACCTGGTCAGGGTACCGGGATGGTGCGACGAGGCCGACGGGTCACGCGAGGCTGTTGAATCGGTTCATGGCCACCTCGATGCCCTCGCTCACGATGGCTTCCACCGAGTCGGCGGCCACCGCCTCGGCCACCTCGAGCACCGTTCGCTCGGCACTCCCGGGGCGCTTCAAGACGTAGTCGGCCCCGGGTTGGCGTCCGGGCGGCTTCCCGATCCCCATGCGACGCGCAGATAGCCGTTGCCGTGCAGGTGGTTGTCGATGGACTTGAGGCCGTTGTGACCGGCATTGCCCCCACCGACCTTCAGCTTCACCCGACCCGAGGGGAGATCGAGCTCGTCGTGCACCACCACCAGCCCGGCCAGGCCCTGGTTGTCGCTCAGTCCGGCCCGGCGGACCAGAGGGGCCACGGCCACGCCCGACTCGTTCATGTACACCGTCGGGACGGCCAGCATCACCCGGCGGCCGGCGATCTGGACGGTGGTGGCCACGGCGTGGAGGCCCTTCTCGTTCTTCAGGCGGCCTCCGTGGCGCTCGGCCAACAAGCCACGGCGTCCGCACCCACGTTGTGCCGGGTTCCGGCGAACTCCGGCCCCGGGATTGCCCAGCCCCACCACGAGCAGGTCGGCCGGCGAACCGGTCCGGGAGCGGAAGAGGCTCAGCCTTCGCCCTCGCTGCTGGCCTCGCCGGCCTCGGCACGCCACTTCGCCCTCGACGCCCTCTTCGCCCTCGACGCCTTCGCCCTCGAAGCCCTCTTCGCCGGTGGTGGCCACCCGTGGCGGCTGGCCGGTGACGACCGAGACGTCGTCGTCGATGTCGGCGGTGACCCCTTCGGGCAGCGTGATGTCGGACACCTTCAACGAGGCGCCGATGATCAGCTCCGAGATGTCGATCTCGAGCGACGAGGGGATCGACGCGGGACGGCCCGGATGGGCAGGGTGAAGAGCTGCTGGTCGACGACCCCGTCGCCGTGGTGGACCTCGATGGCCTCGCCGATCAGGTTGATGGTGACCTCGGCGGCGATGACCTCGTCACGCCGGACGATCAGGAAGTCGACGTGGGTCACCGTGCCCTTGACCGGGTGCCGCTGGATGTCACGGGCCAGGGTCAGGTAGCTGGTCCCGGCGACGTCCAAGGTGAGCAACGTGTTCAGGCTGGCCTCACCGGACATGGCCGTCCGGAACTCCCGGGCCACCACGGACACGGGCACCGGGTCGGTGCCGTGGCCGTACACCACTCCGGGGAGCTTTCCCTCGTTCCGCAAGCGGCGCGTCGAGCTGGTGCCGATGGTTCGGCCGGGCTCGGCGACAAGCGTGGTCTCGGGCATGCGGAAACTCCTCAGGTAATGCTGACAGGGGCGCAGCGCCACCGGTCGCCGACCGGCAGGTCGGGGACAGCCGCTGCTGACGGGCTTACAGCATAGACAGTGCGAGGGTCCTCGAGCGACCCGGGCCCCCGCACTGCCCTGGTCCTCGAGCTGACCCGGGCCAAACCACCCGCCGGTCCTCGAGCTGAGCCGGGTCCACAGACCCGCCTGGGCCCCGCCCGGAGCCAATGCTAGACCAGGTTGTCCCCGCCGAAGATCTCCGAGACCGAGGTGTCCTCGAACACGGCGTCGATGGCGTCGGAGATCAATTTGGCCACCGAGAGCACCTCGAGCTTGTCGAAGCGCCGATCGGGCGTGATGGGCAGCGTGTTGGTCACCACAACCTTGGTCAGCGCCGAATTCTTCAGCCGATCGACGGCCGGGTCGGACAGCACCGCGTGGGTGGCCATGGCCCACACCTCGGTGGCCCCTCGCTCGGCCAAGAGGTCGGCGGCGGCGACGATGGTCCCAGCGGTGTCGATCATGTCGTCGATGAGCACACAGGTCCGGCCCTCGACGTCGCCCACCACGTGGAGGGCCTCGACCGTGTTGGCCTTCACGTGGGACCGGCGCTTGTGCACCACGGCCAGGTCGGCCCCCAGGTGCTGGCCGAACCGGTCGGCCACCCGCACCCGACCGGCATCGGGGGCCACCACGACCAGGTCCTCGGTCGCTTGGGCCCGCAGGTACTCGACCAGGACGGGCGCAGCCGTCAGGTGGTCGAAGGGCACGTCGAAGAACCCCTGGATCTGACCGGAGTGCAGGTCCACGCTGACCACCCGGTCGGCCCCGGCCACCGACAACATGTCGGCCACCAGCTTGGCCGTGATCGGCTCACGTCCGGTGGCCTTGCGGTCCTGGCGGGAGTAGCCGTAGTAGGGGCACACCGCGGTGATCCGCTTGGCCGAGGCCCGCTTGGCCGCGTCGATCATGATCAGGTGCTCCATCAACGAGTCGTTGACCGGACCGCAGTGGGTCTGCACGATGAACACGTCGCTGCCCCGGATCGAAGCCCCGTAGCGACAGTGGATCTCGCCGTTGGCGAATTCGCGGAGGTTGGCCTCACCCAGCTCCACCCCCAGCTGGCCGGCGATATCTCTGGCCAACTCAGGATGTGAGCGGCCCGAGACCAACTCCAGGCGTCGCTGGGGCGTGAACTCCATGGCCCCGACGCTACCGCGCCTCGGGCCCGGGCCCCACTGTTGCCCCGCGGGGCACGACCTCGCCTTCGCCCAGGACGGCAAAGGGGCCCACCCGGGCCTCGCTGCCGATGTCGGCCCGACGGCTCACCGTGTTGGCCACGACGGCCCCTTCACCCACCACCGTGTCGACCAAATGGCAGTTGGGACCGATCTCTGCGTTCCCGGCCACCCGGCAGTCGCCCTGGAGGATCACCCCGGGCAGGAGCACGACATCGGGAGACAACTGCACGTCGGAGTCGATGTAGGTACGTTCCGGGTCCCACATGGTCACCCCCCGGCGCATCCAACGCTCGTTGATCCGGTCCCGCAGCTCGGCTTCGGCCACGGCCAGCTGGGCGCGGTCGTTGACCCCGGCCACCTCCATCGTGTCGTCGACCACCACCGACACCACCCGGTGGCCGGCCTCGTAGAGGACGCCGACCACATCGGTCAGGTAGTACTCCCCCTGGGCGTTGGCCGGACTGAGCCGCCGGAGCGACGGGGCCAGCACGCTCCTGCGGAAGCAGTAGATGGACGTGTTGATCTCGTCCACGGCCAGCTCCTCCTCGGTGGCGTCGGCGTGTTCCACGACGCGGGCCACGGCGTCGTCACGGCCGCGGACGACCCGCCCGTACCCCGACGGATCGCCGAGGACCGCGGTGAGCAACGTGGCCGCGGCGTCCGACGCCCGATGGTGGCGGACCAGTGCGGCCAGCGTCGCCGGGCGCAGCAACGGGGTATCGCCGGGGAGCACGACTACGTCCCCGTCGTCGTCGAACTCGTCGGGGAGCCCGGTCAGCGCCACCGACATGGCGTCCCCGGTCCCGTGCTGTTCGGCCTGCTCGACGAATTCGATCTCCATTCCCTGGGGAGCGTGCTCCACCAATGTCTTGGTCACCCACTCCGCTCGATGACCCACCACCACCACGACCCGGTCCACTTGGAGCTCGGCCAAGGCGTCGAGCACGTGGAGCACCATGGGGCGCCCGCACAGGCGGTGTAGGGGCTTGGGTCGGGAGGACCGCATCCGGGTTCCCTCCCCGGCGGCCAGCACGACGGCGGACAGTGGGCGGGATGTCATCGGTCCACGAAAGGCGAGCACAGGTTCATGGGGCCTATTCTTCCCACGTCCGGGCCGGACATGTTGTTCATCCGCCCGACGCGATGCCCACCATGCCCGTGCTCACCACCGCCATCGACGCCGAATCCCAGGAGTACCAGGCCAATCGGGCGGCCCTGTTGGAGGCGGTCGAAGCCGTCGACGAGCAGTTAGCCCTGGCCCGCGGCGGGGGGCGGCGCCCAGTACGTGGAACGCCATCGCTCCCGGGGAAAGCTCCTGGCCCGAGAGCGCATCGAGCTGCTGGTGGACCGGGATTCGGCGTTCTTGGAGCTCTCGCCCCTGGCCGCATGGGGCACCAACTTCACCGTGGGTGCGTCGTTGGTCACCGGCATCGGTGTGGTCGAGGGCGTGGAGTGCCTGATCTCGGCCAACGACCCCACCGTGCGCGGTGGCGCCATGAACCCCATCACGTTCAACAAGGCGGCCCGGGCGTCCGATGTCGCCCTGGAGAACCGGCTCCCCACCATCAGCCTGGTCGAGTCGGGGGGCGCCGACCTGCCCACCCAGGCCGAGCTCTTTATCCCCGGGGGGCGATCCTTTCGCGACCTCACCCGCCGTTCGGCCCGGGCCCTGCCCACCGTGGCGCTGGTCTTCGGGAACTCCACCGCCGGAGGCGCCTACGTCCCGGGCATGAGCGACTACGTCGTGATGATCGAGGGCCGCTCCAAGGTCTTCCTGGGCGGGCCGCCCCTGGTCAAGATGGCTACCGGGGAGGAGTCCGAAGACGAGGAGCTCGGCGGCGCCGACATGCATGCCCGAGTCTCCGGCCTGGCCGACGAGTTGGCCGTCGACGAGGTCGACGCCATTCGTCTGGGGCGCCAGATCGTGTCCCGCCTCAACTGGCGCAAGCACGGTCCCGGTCCCACCCAGCCCGCCGACCCTCCCCTCTTCGACCCCGACCAGCTCCTCGGCATTGCCTCGGCCGACCCCAAGGTGCCCTTCGACCCGAGAGAGGTCCTGGCACGGCGTGGTCGACGGGTCCCGCTTCGACGAGTTCAAGCCCCACTACGGGACCAGCCTGGTCACCGGGTGGGCGTCCATCCACGGCTACCCCATCGGGGTGCTGGCCAACCACCGCGGCGTCCTGTTCTCCGAGGAGGCCAACAAGGCCACCCAGTTCATCCAGCTGGCCAACCAGGTCGACGTGCCCCTTGTCTTTCTCCAGAACACGACGGGCTACATGGTGGGCAAGGAGTACGAGCAACGGGGGATCATCAAGGACGGCGCCAAGATGATCAACGCGGTGACCAACTCGTCGGTCCCCCACCTGACCATCAACATCGGCGCCTCCTACGGCGCCGGCAACTATGGGATGTGCGGCCGCGCCTACAACCCGCGCTTCCTCTTCGCCTGGCCCAACGCCCGCTCGGCGGTGATGGGCCCGGCTCAGCTGGCCGGCGTCTTATCCATCGTGGCCCGCCAGTCGGCTGAGGCCCGGGGTCTCCCCTTCGATGAGGACGCCGACGCGGCCATGCGCGAGCAGGTCGAGTCACAGATCGAGGCGGAGTCCCTGCCCCTCTATCTGACCTCCCGACTCTACGACGACGGCATCATCGACCCCCGCGACACCCGGACCATCCTCGGTCTGAGCCTGTCGGTCATCGACAACCAAGCGATCGAAGGCACACGCGGCTACGGCGTGTTCCGGATGTAGCGGCCATGCCCCCCATCACATCGTTGCTGGTCGCCAACCGGGGCGAGATCGCCCGGCGGATCTTCCGCACTGCTCGGTCCATGGGCATCACCTGCGTTGCCGTCTACTCGGACGCCGACGCCGACAGTCCTCATGCCGCCGAGGCCGACTTGGCCGTCCGGCTCCCGGGCCTCTCCCCCACTGACACCTATCTGCGCAGCGACCTCCTGCTCGATGCCGC
Source organism: uncultured Acidimicrobiaceae bacterium (assembly GCA_963717035.1). GTDB lineage: Bacteria > Actinomycetota > Acidimicrobiia > Acidimicrobiales > RAAP-2 > DASXMT01. The sequence continues at coordinate 95,462 of CAVQVK010000051.1, forward strand.
CGCCCGCTCCGGCGCCGATGCCATCCATCCCGGCTATGGCTTCCTGTCCGAGAACGCCGCCTTCGCCGCCGCCGTTGTCGATGCCGACCTCACCTGGGTCGGGCCGCCGGCCGCAGCCATTGCCGCCATGGGGTCCAAGATCGGGAGCAAGGAGCTGATGCGTTCCGCCGGTGTTCCCACCTTGCCTTCGATCATCGTCCCCGACCTCGGGGGTGTCGACTTCGACGAGGCCGACGCGCTCGGGTGGCCGCTGCTGGTGAAGGCATCGGCGGGTGGCGGTGGACGGGGCATGCGCATCGTGGAGGAAATCGGTGATTTGGCCGAGGCGGTGGTAGGTGCCCAGCGCGAGGCTCAGTCCGCGTTCGGTGACGGCACGCTGTTCCTCGAGCGCTACGTGACTGATCCCCGCCACATCGAGGTGCAGGTTCTGGCCGACGCTCAGGGGGACGTGGTCGCCCTCTTCGAGCGGGAATGCTCCATACAACGGCGGCACCAGAAGATCATCGAGGAATCGCCGTCGCCGGTGGTCAGCCCCGAGCAGCGCGAACGTCTCTGTGATGCGGCGACAACTGCCGCTCGTGCCGTCGGCTACACCAATGCCGGCACGGTTGAGTTCGTCCTCGACCCGGCGGGCACCGATCCGGGAGGCAGCTTCTACTTCTTGGAGATGAACACCCGGCTCCAGGTCGAGCACCCGGTCACCGAACTGGTCACCGGCTGCGACCTGGTCCGGCTGCAGCTCCTGGTGGCCGAGGGCCACCCGTTGCCGGCCGAGGTGCACGCCGCCGTCGCCCGCGGTCCCGTGGGGCATGCGGTGGAGGCTCGGATCTACGCCGAGGATCCGGCGGCCGACTGGCTTCCCTCGACGGGGACCTTGCACCGGTTCGAGATCCCGGCGGCGTCCTCACCGGGTGTGCCCTCACCGGGTGTGTCCCCGATCCCGGCGGTGTCCTCTCCCGGTGGACAATTTCCCATTCTCCCGCCTCTCGGCGAATTGCCCGGGACCCCCAGCCGATTCGCCCAAACGCGGGAGATTTCCGAAAACACCAACGAGGCGCAGACCCGCGCCGACACCGTCGCTGGCTCCTCGGGCACCGCCACCCTTCGAGTCGACAGCGGAGTGGAGTCGGGCAGCACTGTCAGCCCTCACTACGACCCCATGCTGGCCAAGGTCATCGCCCACGCTCCCACCCGGGCCGAGGCGGTCGCCTCGCTGGCTCGGGTTCTGGCCACCAGCGCCATCCATGGAGTCACCACCAACCGGGACCTCTTGGTCCGGACCCTTCGCCACCCCGCCTTCATCGCCGGCGACATCGACACCGGATTCCTCGACCGCCATGGCCTCGACGTACTGAGCGCTCCGCTCGCCGATGAGCACGCACTACGGCGACACGCCATCGCCGCGGCTCTGGCCGGTCGCACACAACGACGAGCACAGGCGAGTGCAACCCGACCTACCCTCGGGCTGGCGGAACAATCCCTCCCAGCTGGACCAGGCCACCTTCGACGCCCGGCGACCCGATCCCCCACCGTCGGCTATCGGTTCGACCGAACCGGCAGCCCACGTCGATCTGGTCGAGGTCGACGGTGTGGCCGAAGCCGTGGTCGCCCTGGCCATCCGGGCCCGGACGCGGTGCTCCTCACCACTCGAGGGGGTGACCCGTCGCTACCGGGTGGGCCGGGCCGGGGCCCGACGTGTACGTCGACGGTACCGGGGGGCTCGACGCCCCTCGTCGAGCAGGAGCAGTTCCCCGTCCCCGCCAGCCAGATCCCGGCGGGCTCCGCCGTGGCCCCCATGCCCGGCGGCGTGGCCCGGGTCAACGTGGCCGTGGGTGACCGCGTCGAGGCCGGCCAGGATCCTGGTGGTGCTCGAGGCCATGAAGATGGAGCACACCGTGCACGCGGGCCATCGAGGGGCACCGTGGCCGAGGTCATGGTCGACGCCCGGCTACTCAGGTCGAGTCTGGTCAGGTCCTGGTCGGTGCTGGAGGAGATCGCCGGCCCCGACGAGCAAGCGGATCGGATCGGTGAGCCGACCCGATCCGCATCGCCAACTGTTCGGGGTTCTTCGGGGACCGCTCTCGGCGCGCCCGCGAGATGGTCGAGGGCGGACCCATCGACGTCCTGACCGGGGACTGGCTGGCCGAGCTGACCATGCTCATCCTGTGGAAGGGGCGTCAGCGAGACCCGCTCGCGTGGTGGGCGCGAACCTTCCTCACCCAGATGGAAGACGTCCTCGGCACCTGTGCCGACCGGGGCATCAAGGTGGTCACCAACGCCGGTGGCCTCAACCCCGCCGGACTGGCCGACCAGGTCCGGGCCCTGGCCGAGAAGCTGGGGCTGGGCATCACCGTCGCCCACGTCGAGGGCGACGACCTGGTCGCTCGCATCGGCGACCTGCAAGCGACAGGGCCACGACCTGGCCCACCTCGACACCGGGCCGGCCGCTGGCCGAGGCCACCGGCGAGGTGGTCACGGCCAACGCCTACCTGGGGGCATGGCCCATCGTCGAGTCGTTGCAAGGCGGGGCGGACGTGGTCATCTGCCCCCGGGTCACCGATGCGTCGCTGGTGGTGGGGCCGGCCGCCTGGCGCCACGGCTGGGACCAGACCGACTGGGACCGACTGGCCGGCGCCGTGGCCGCGGGACACCTCATCGAGTGCGGGCCCCAGGTCACCGGGGGGAACTACGCATTCTTCACCGAGGTCCCCGGACTCGAGCACCCGGGCTTCCCCATCGCCGAGGTCGCCGACGACGGGTCGTCGATCATCACCAAGCACCCCGGTACCGGCGGCGAAGTGTCGGTGGGCACGGTCACCGCCCAGCTGCTCTACGAGATCGCCGGCCCGACTACGCCAACACCGACGTCGTGGCCCGCTTCGACACGATCGAGCTCGAACAGGACGGCCCGGACCGGGTACGGGTGTCGGGGACCAGAGGCCTGCCCGCGCCGAAGGACGTGAAGGTGTCGATCAACCTGTTGGGAGGATGGCGCAACACGATGACCTTCGTCCTCACCGGGCTGGACATCGACGCCAAGGCCGCGCTCACCCTCAAGACAATGGCGGAGAAGCTGGGCGGCACCGACCAGTTCGCCGACTACGAGACGCTGCTGATCCGCTCGGACAAGCCCGACGCACCGACCAACGCCGAGGCCTCGGCCCAGCTCCGGGTCACCGTCAAGGACGCCGACCAGTCGAAGGTGGGTCGCCGGTTCGCCGACGCGGCCACCGAGCTGGCCCTGGCCGGCTACCCCGGTTTCCACCTGACCTCGCCTCCGACCGACGCCACCGCTTACGGCGTGTTCTGGCCGGCGCTGGTCCCGGCCGGGCTGGTGGAGCCGGTCGTGGTCCACGCCGATGGCACCCGGGTGGCCGTTCCCCACCGGGCGTTTCGCTCCAGGTACCGCCCGGCCCTCCCCGCCGTTACGCCTGGTCGCCGAGTACCCGGCCGAGCCGGTGGCCCGGGTGCCCCTCGGCACGATCATCGGCGCTCGATCGGGCGACAAGGGAGGCAACGCCAACGTGGGGCTCTGGGCCGGACGGGATACCCACTACGTCTGGCTGCGCGACTTCCTCACCGTCGAACGGTTCGCCGAGCTCCTGCCCGAGGCCGACGGGCTCGAGATCCACCGGTACGAGCTCCCGAGGGTGCTGGCCTGAACTTCGTCGTCGTCGGACTGCTGGGCGAGGGGGTGGCCTCCTCCACCCGGCCCGATCCACAGGCCAAGAGCCTGGGCGAGTACGTTCGGAGCAGGCTGGTCGACATCCCCGTCCACTTCCTGCCCGACGGCCGCTGAACGGGCTGCCGCAGCGACAATCGCAAGGAGCCGCGCCATGGACTTCACCCAATCCGACGAGCACGTGATGCTGCGCGAGGCGGTCAGCGCCATCGCCTCCAAGTTCGGCCACGAGTACTACGTGGCCAAGGCCCGAGCCAACGAGCGGACCGAGGAGCTCTGGAACGCCATGGGCGAGGCCGGGTTCCTCGGGGTCAACGTCCCCGAGGAGTACGGCGGCGGGCGGCATGGGCATCACCGAACTGGCCATCGTGAGCGAGGAGCTGGCCGCGGCCGGCTGCCCGCTGTTGATCATGGTGGTGTCCCCGGCCATCTGCGCCACCATCATCGCCAAGTTCGGTACCGAGGAGCAGAAGCAACGGTGGCTTCCCGGGTTTGCCACCGGGGAGATCAAGATGTCCTTTGCCATCACCGAGCCGGACGCCGGCTCCAACTCCCACAATTTGTCGCTCACCGCCACCAAGGACGGCGACATCTACCGCCTCAACGGGTCGAAGTACTACATCTCCGGCGTGGACGAGGCCGACGCCATGTTGGTGGTGACCCGTTCGGGCATCGACAAGGAGACCGGTCGGGGACGCCTGTCCCTCTTCGTGGTGGACACCGATCGCCCGGGACTGGAAAAGACGGTCCTGCCCGTGGAGATCACCGCCCCCGAGAAGCAGTACACGCTGTTCTTCGACAACGTCCAGGTCGATGCCGACCGGTTGATCGGAGCCGAGGGCGAAGGTCTCCGCCAGGTGTTCTTCGGCCTCAACCCGGAACGGATCCTCTCCGCCTCGCATGGCCAACGGGATCAGCCGCTATGTTCTCGACAAGGCGGCGAACTACGCCGGGGAGCGCGAGGTATGGGGCACGCCGATCGGGCGCCACCAGGGCATAGCCCACCCCCTGGCCAAGGCCAAGATCGAGGTGGAGCTGGCCCGGCTGATGACCGACAAGGCCAGCTGGCTGTGCGACAACGCCGGTGACACCCCCGAAGCAGGCGAGGCGGCCAATATGGCCAAGTACGCGGCGGCCGAGGCCACGGCGGCGGCGCTCGACCAGGCCATCCAGACCCATGGTGGGAACGGCATGTCCTCCGAGTACGGGCTGGCCGACCTGTGGGGCATGGTGCGCCTGCTGCGGATCGCGCCGGTCAGCCGGGAGATGATCCTGAACTTCGTGGCCCAGCACTCGTTGGGCCTCCCCAAGTCGTACTGACCGGCGGACCGGCGGGGTAGGCGGTACGCTGGTCACTGCGGATCGCCCGTCCGAACAGAAGGAAACAGAAGGACCTGGTGACACTCTCCGGGCACCGCAACCCGCTCCGCATCACCGAAAGGCCCGGCAACGCCCCCATGCAGTCCCGTGACGACATTCGCAACGTAGCCATCGTGGCTCACGTCGACCATGGGAAGACCACGCTGGTCGACGCCATGCTCTGGCAATCCGGCGCCTTCCGGGCCAACGAGTCGGTCAACGAGCGGGTGATGGACTCTGGCGATCTCGAGCGGGAAAAGGGCATCACCATCCTGGCCAAGAACACGGCAGTGGTGCACAACGGCGTCAAGATCAACATCATCGACACTCCCGGCCACGCCGACTTCGGCGGTGAGGTGGAGCGGGGACTGACCATGGTCGACGGCGTGCTCCTGCTGGTCGACGCGTCCGAGGGCCCGTTGCCCCAGACCCGGTTCGTGCTCCGCAAGGCCCTCCAAGCCCGACTGCCGGTCGTCCTGGTGGTCAACAAGGTGGACCGGCCCGACGCTCGCATCGACGAGGTGGTCAACGAGGTCGAAGAGCTCTTCTTGGACCTCGATGCCGACGAGCACCAGATCGACTTCCCCATCCTGTTCTCCAACGCCCGGGCCGGGTGGGCCGCCACCGAGCAAGGGGTGGAGGGCACCGACCTCGAGCCGCTGTTCCAAGCCATCCTCGACCGCATCCCCGCACCCCAGTTCGATCCCGATGCCCCGCTCCAGGCGATCGTGTCGAACCTGGACGCCTCTCCCTACCTGGGCCGGCTGGCCGTCTGCCGGGTCCACAACGGCACCTTGCGCAAGGGCGCGCTGGTGGGCTGGTGCAAGCTCGACGGCACCATCGAGCGGACCAAGATCACCGAGCTGTTCGTCACCGACGCCCTGGACCGGGTGGACGCGGCCGAAGCCGGCCCGGGCGAGATCGCCGCAGTGGCCGGCATGGCCGAGGTCACCATCGGAGAGACGCTGGCCGACCCCGACGACCCCCGGCCCCTGCCCGTCATCACCGTGGACGAGCCCAGCCTGTCCATGACCATCGGGATCAACACCGCGCCCCTGGCCGGGTCGGACGGATCGAAGCTCACCGCCCGCCAGATATTCAGCCGGCTAGAGTCCGAGCTGGTCGGAAACGTGTCACTCGCGCGTGCTCCCCACCGAGCGCCCCGACACCTGGGAGGTCCAGGGGCGGGGCGAGCTCCAGCTGGCCGTGTTGGTCGAGACCATGCGCCGCGAGGGTTTTGAGCTGACGGTGGGCAAGCCCCAGGTCGTAACCCGGGAGATCGACGGCAAGGTCCACGAGCCCATGGAGCTGGTGGCCGTCGACGTCCCCGACGATTACCTGGGCGTGGTCACCCAGCTGATGGCGCTCCGCAAGGGAATGCTCGATCGAGATGGTCAACCACGGCACCGGTTGGGTCCGGATGGACTACCGGGTCCCGGCCCGAGGGTCTGGTTGGGTTCCGCACCGAGTTCATGACCGAGACCCGGGGTACCGGCATGTTGCACCACGTGTTCGACGGGTGGGAACCCTGGCACGGCGAGCTCAAGACCAAGCGCAACGGCTCGATGGTGGCCGACCGGCGTGGCATTACCACCGGCTACACGCTGATGAGCCTGCAAGAGCGGGGCATCCTGTTCGTCGGACCGTCCACCGAGGTCTATGAGGGCATGGTCATCGGTGAGAACGCCCGGGACGAGGAGATGGACGTCAACCCGACCAAAGAGAAGAAGCAGACCAATGTGCGCTCGGCCTCGGCCGACGAGGCCATCCGGCTCACTCCCCCCCTCCTGCTCTCACTGGAGCAGGCTTTGGAGTTCATCGCCGACGACGAGTGCGTGGAGGTCACCCCGGCGAACGTCCGGCTCCGAAAGGTTGTCCTGGACGGGCACACCCGGGGACGGCTGCGAAGCCGGAGCCGCAACCCGCGCTGAACCTGGCGCGCCCGGCGACCGCCGGTAGCGCTTACGAGAATCTTCACAACCACTCAGGTCTCTCTCGGTGAGCTCCCAGCTAACGCACAGAGGGGCCGGTCATAGTTTCCATCGTGACCAACAGATCCACACTCCGGACGATCTGGCTCGTCCGTCACGGTGAAAGCACGTGGAACGTACTCGGCCTGGTGCAAGGCCACGCAGACGAAGCCACCCTCACCCGGCAAGGTCGTCGCCAAGCACAGCTCCTGACTCACCGGCTCGGTGGTCGCGTCATCGAATCCATTCACACCAGCGATCTCCGTCGCGCCCGAGAAACGGCGGCGATCCTCGCTGAGTCCCTGGGTCTCGAGGGCCGCCTGCACACCTCACTGCGGGAGCGGAGTATGGGCGTGCTCGAAGGCTCCCCGGTGAGCTCGCTCGACCCCAAGGTCACCGGTATCGAGGGCGATCAGGTCGTGGACATCGATGCCCGGCCGAGCGATGGGGAGTCGCTCGCCGCCCTGTACCGACGGGCCGGCGAGTTCATCGACTGGCTGTGCGATCAGCCGGCTGACGCCGACGCAGTGGTCGTTACCCATGGCGGGACTGTTCGGATGATCCGCGCCTACTGCGCCGAACGTCCGGTTGAAGGCATGACCTGGGACACGGTGCCCAACGGCAGCCTGTGGCGTGTCCAGGTGCCGCGTCGTGACGCAGCTCACGGTCCGGCAGCAGTTCGAGCAATGTGAGACGGAGGATCAGATGAACCCGACAGCACTCCAGCTACCCCGACGTGAAGCCAAGCCGAGGTCGGCCGGCATCACCATGATGGTCGACGGGGGTCTGCCTACCCGGTACTTCGCCGACGTCATCGCCAGTGGCGCCGAGTACCTCGACTTCGTCAAGTTCGGTTGGGGAACGGCCATCGTCACCAAAGACCTGCGCGAGAAGATCGACATCTTGCGCAATGCCGGCGTCGACTACTACTTCGGGGGAACCCTCTTCGAGAAGTACGTCTTCCAGGATCGGCTCGATGCCTTTCGCGACCTTTGTCATGAGTACTCGTGCCAGTTCGTGGAGGTGTCCAACGGGACGATCGATCTCAGCAACTCGGAAAAGGCCGGGTACATCAGGAAGCTCTCCGACGACTTCCGAGTGATCTCCGAGGTCGGGTTCAAGGACCCCAATCGGTCCGAGAACCTGGCACCTAGTCTGTGGATCGAGTGCACCCACGAGGACCTCGACGCCGGGGCCTGTCTGGTCACCCTGGAAGCTCGGGAGAGCGGCAAATCGGGCATCTGTCGACCTGACGGTCAACTTCGGTTCGGTCTGATCGAAGAGCTGCTGGCCAGCGGACTTCGCCACCAGGACCTCCTGTTCGAGGCACCCTCGGTGGAGCTGCAGAACTACTTCGTGAAACGAGTGGGGACGGACGTCAACCTGGGCAACGTGGCTGCCACCGCCATCTTGGGGCTCGAGACCATCCGGCTCGGGCTCCGGGCCGACACGCTGACCTGTTTCGACAGCGGGGCGGCGTGAGAGACGGCGGTGACGCCTTCCACCTGGCCATCCCGGCCTATGACCTGGCCGAGTCGGAGCATTTCTATGTCGATCTGCTCGGTTGCAAGCTGGCCCGGCGCTACCAGGACCGCATCACCCTCGACTTCTTCGGTGATCAGGTGGTGTGCCACCTGACCGACCGGCCGGCGGACACCGGAGGCGAGCTGGACCTGTACCCGCGGCATTTCGGGGTGACCTTCCGGCGGGGCCGGGACTTCGACGCCGTCCATCGATTGTGCGTCCAGCGGGAGGTCCCCGTGTTCCGACAGGTCTCAACCCGGTTCGAAGGGAAGGCCGAGGTGCACCGAACCTTCGTGGTTCGAGACCCATCGGACAACCTCATCGAGTTCAAGCACTACGCCGATCCCCGGATGATGTACTGATATGTCCGTCGACAGCCAACTGCGCCGGCGGCCGACCACGACCGCACCCGGGAACGCCATCGCCGAGTTGGTCCGGTCCCGGTCGCTGCTCTACGGCGATGCCGTCTATCTGACCGAGGCCAGAGGGTTCAGGCAGGTCTCGTTCCGCGACCTCGAGCATCGGGTGGCCTCCCGGATCGCCGGGCTCGACGATCGAGCTGTGGCCGCGGACGCAACGGTGGGCATCGCCGTCGCCGACCCTCTTGAGTTCGCGGTGCTCTTCCTGGCCGTCATGGCCTCTGGTCGCTGGGTGGCCCCCCTCGACCCGAGCAGTTCGCCCGAAGCCATCGCCACTGCCGTATCCCGCCTCGAGATCGCCCTCATGGTGTCCGACGGCGGGCCCCGGGTCACCCCCGACCTCGACTGGACCGACGCCGGGGGAGACCCTCGCTCGTGTGCGCCGGTGCCCATCGAGCGTGCGCTCGAGGAAGGGGCCCTGAGCCCCGCCGGAATGGGAGGCGCCCTCCTGGCCTCGTCGGGAACCACGGGAGTGCCCAAGGTGGTCCCCGTCTATCAGGGCCGTCTGCTCCACGCCGCCCGTGCCGTCGCCACCCATCACCGTCTCTCGCCCGGGGACACGGGGTTCAACCCCCTCCCCCTGTTCCACATCAATGCCGAGGTGGTCGGGTTGCTGGCCGGCCTGGTGGCCGGGTCCAACCTGGTGCTCGACGACCGGTTCCATCGGACCGGGTTCTGGGCGTTGATGGCCCGCCACGACGTGACGTGGATCAACGCCGTCCCCGCCATCATCTCCTATCTGGCTGATCCCGATTCCGACGAGGCCGTTCCACCCGGGATCCGGTTCGTCCGCTCAGCATCAGCCCCCCTGCCGGCGGCCACCCTGTGCCGGTTCGAGGCCAACACGGGCATCCCCGTGCTCGAGACCTACGGCATGACCGAGGCGGCCAGCCAGATTGCAGCCAACCCGCTGACCGGAACACGAAAGCCCGGTTCGGTGGGACGGCCGGTTGGCGTCGAGCTGCGGATCTCCTCTGACGAGGGTCCAGACACACCGGCGGGGGGTGCGATCGAGCGAGCCCCGATCGACTCCGCACGCCCGGGCCACGTCGAGATCCGAGGGCCGTCGGTCATCACCGCCTACGGCGGCAACGGCCACCGCGACAAGTTCACCGACGATGGCTGGCTGAGAACCGGAGATCTGGGCTTCTTCGACGACGACGGCTATCTCTATCTGGTCGGGCGCACCGACGACGTGATCAACCGGGGTGGCGAGAAGGTCTACCCGAGAGACATCGAAGACGCCATCCTGGTCGACGCCGACGTCGCCGCCGCCGCGGTGGTTGGCGGCGACGACGCAGTGCTCGGCCAGGTGCCGGTGGCCTTCCTGGCGCTGAAGAACGGTGTCGATGTCGCTCACGCCGATACCGTCGCGTACATCGTGAACCGGATACGCAAGCACCTCGATGCCACGTTGGTACGCAGCCAGCAGCCGGTAGCCGTGCACGTGGTCGAGCGATTGCCGACCGGAGCCAACGGGAAGGTGCAGCGGCGGTCCCTCCGCCAGCAGCGGCCCCCGACCCTGTTCAGCCTCGACTGCCGATGACCGCTCTATTGCCGATGACCGCAAGCGTCGACGCCCTCATCGATGTCGACGATGCCAGCGCGGCACCCGCACCCGACCGCCCACCGCGCTCGACGCCGCCCGACCACGATGCTCCGGTCACCCCCGAACCCGCGGCCGCAACAGGCACCCGCAAGCGCCTCGATCACATCGACGCCATGAGGCCGGTGAAGCAGGCCGGCGTGATCGGGACTCACACCCTGCTGGCCTTTGCCCCGGTGGCCGCCACCGTCGCCGCCGGCGCGTCGCTGATGTTGTTGCACGTGACCCGCGAGGCCTTCTTGTTCGTGTCGGCCTGCATGCTCACCTTCAGCTACGGCCAGACCAAGCGCATGGACCCGGGCCCGTTCTTCCGGCGCCGGTTCTGGTCAGTGGGCGTGCCCTACCTGTGCTGGACGCTCATCTACTTCCTCTTCTTGCTCCCCACCACCTACCAGAGCCTGCCCACTGCCCTGGGGCACCTCGGCTACCTGATGGCCACCGGCTACTACCAGCTCTACTACCTGATCGTGGTGGCCCAGTTCTACGTGGTGTTCCCGCTGCTGTTGCTGCTCGTCCGGCGCACCAAGGGTCACCATCGCGCCCTGTTGGCTGTCAGCGGTGTGACGCAGCTGCTCACCGTGAGCCTGATGCACTGGAACCTGCTGCCGCCGGACATGCGCGGGTTCTGGGCCAGCCGCGAGATCACCTCGTACCAGTTCTACCTGATCGCCGGCATGGTGGTCGCCCTCCATCTCGATGCCGTGCACGCCTGGTTGACGAGCCACGTCCGCCTGGTCGTGGTCGCAACCTTGGCCAGCGCGGCGATCGCAGAGGCCTGGTACTACCTGGCCGCCGACAACGTGATCAGGTGGCTCGGATCGAGCTCGGACCCGTTTCAGCCGATCGTCATCCCCTTCAACATCGGGGCCATCGCCTGCATCTACCTGATCGGGGTGGCCCTGGTCGACCGGCATCGTTCTCATCGCTTCCGCGCCATCGTCCAGTCGGGATCTGACAACGCCTACGGCATCTACCTGGCCCAGATGATCTTCATCACCCTGCTCGGCTGGCTGGGATGGCGGAACCTCGACAGCGTGTTGCCGTGGCCGCTCGTCGCCGTCGTCACCGTGGCCGTCGTGTTCGTCGCCTGCATCGCCCTCACCGCCGTCTTGGCCCGGACCCCGTGGTCCAAGGCGCTGACCGGGCGATCCCGGGCCTCGTGGCGGTCGTTGCACCCGCGCCGAGACGCTCCAGCGGCTTCAGTCGGTGCCACCCCTGCCTCCGGCGCCCGGACATCAGTGTCGAAGGGCGACAGCCCGCTGGAACCGGCGTGAATCCGACTAGCCGCCGCCCAGGGCCGTCTCGATGGCCTGGCTGATGACTCGGTAGCCATCGGCGTTGGGGTGCTGGTTCGGCCCGTAGGGCCGTGCCGCGCACATCCAGGTGAGCGCACAGATGCGGGCCACGTTGCGCGGGACGATCCCCACCCCGTTCACGACGGTCGGCTCGGTGCTCGTCGTATTGAACGACCCGGCCACGTCAGCCATAGGGATCCCGTAGCTGGCGTAGATCGAGTGCAAGGACTGGTCGAGTTGGGAGAGGGCGCTGAGGCTGGCCGAGGCCAGCACCCGCCCGCCCGGACCGCGGAGGTAGGCCCCGAGGTACGGGTCATAGTGACCGATGCCGACGATCCGCAGCCCCGGACCACCGGCCGCCTGCAGCGCGGCGAGGATCTGGGGCAGCTGTTGGTCGACCAGCTGAATGGACTGGTCCACGCACGCCTGGTTGACCTGTCCGTGTCCGATGCAGGTCCGCAGGTTGTTGAACCCGAGGTCCACCGTGACCAGCACAGTGCTGTGGGAGTGGAGGAAAGCGACCGCAGTGGCCAGCTGGGTCCCCCCGGGATAGGTGCAGTGGCCGCCGCCCTCGAGCATGGTGGCCGTGGTCGCTCCGGGGCATCCGATCTGGGCCAGCTGGAGGTTGGGCCAGGTGGATTGCATCTCGTTGACCAGGTCGTCGGCATAACCGGCTTCGGTCGGCTGGCCATGGGGTCGCGCCGCAGTGGGCTGAAAACCCACCGACGCCGACCCGCCGACATCCAGGTAGTACTGGGAACCGGTGGTGGCCGCGTCGGCTCTCCCGGGCATCCATGCTCCGCCCAGCAAGAGAGCGAGCCCCAGGGCTACGGCGAGTGGCAGTGTTCGCCACAGCCGTCGCGGTGGCTTCATTGAATATCTCCTACGTGGAAACCGGGGCCCGGGACGCGACCGACGTGGGCCGACCAGCTGGCTAATCGTACTTGATGACCGCCCACAGTCGGAGTCAGGCTCTTCAGCGAGAGGCGAGGAAATGCGCAACCTGGTCCGTTACGAACGAGATGTCGTCATCGGACATACCGTGATTGGACGGCAGGACGAGCCCAGCCTCCATGATCCGGTCTGACACTGGAAGCCCTCGAGCAGGAGATCGATAGCCAACTCCCTTCAGCATGGGCTGTCTCGTCGCATTGCCCGTCCAGACCGTCCTCGTTTCCACGCCGTGACCGTCGAGGAACTCCTGCATGGCCGGGCGATCGAAACCCGCGTCCGGTCGAATTGTCAACGGATAGCAGAGCCATGCCGTGTCAACCTCGGGCAACTGTCTCGGCACCACGAAGCGGTCCTGGTGCTGACCGAAGAACTCGTTGTAAAGACGGAAGTTCCTTTGTCGCCTGAGCTGATTGTCTGGAAGCTTCTTGAGCTGCTCGAGTCCGAACGCCGCCCCCATCTCGGACGGCTCGAAATTCCATGCCAGCTCATCGAAGATGAATTGGTTGTCATAGTTGATTCCGTCCAGGTCTTCCCAGAAGTTCCGATCCCGTCTCTTCGATCCAAAGAAGTGCAACTCCGACCGCCGCCCCCACCTTCGCAAGAGCAGCGCCCGGTCGCGGTCTGCTTGTTCGTTGACGAGGAGCATGCCGCCTCCGCCCCCACAGGTGATGATGTGCGATGAAGCGAAGCTGGTCACGCTGAAGTCGGATCGCGATCCACTGGGGGTCCCTCTCAGGATGGCCCCCAGAGCGTCACACGAGTCCTCGATGACGGCGATCCCATGATGATCGGCGATTGTGCGGATGGCATCCCAATCGGGAACGTTCCCAATTAGATTTGGGATGAGGAGAGCGCGGGTCCGGTCGGTGATCATCGCTTCGATCTGGCCCACATCGACTACGTACGTGTCCGGTTCGACATCGACGAAGACAGGAACGAGACCGGCTCTGACGATCGGGGCGATATCGGTTGAGAAGGTAACAGCTGAACCGATCACTTCGTCTCCCGGCTGCGCGCCTAGAAGTTCAACTGCCAGGTACAACGCCGAACTTCCGGAGTTCACCATGACTCCGGCATCCTTGCCAAAGAGAGCGGCGATCGCCCGCTCCATCGCATTGACCCTCTTGCCAACCCACAATCCTCTGGGGTCCCGCAAAACCTCCACTACCGCATTGATCTCTGCTTCGTCGTGGACACTTGCTGCGTAGAACACTTGTCGAGGTGCAGTGCCCTCACCCATGCTGTCGTCCTCCCTCATAAGCGTTTGACGAGTCGTTGACGATGTTTGCGCTCCATGGCCCGAGGCGGCCCGAGCGCCGCTGCCGAGCGTCAGATGCGTGTTGATTATGGCCGAAGGAAGCATCGAAGCATCGCGCCAGCGGATCGGGCGTAGTCATGGGGTTCTGACGAGTACCTGCCATGTTGAAGCCCCCCGCCCGGGGGGCCAGCGGGCCTGTAGCACCCTCTGGGTAGATTCTTCTGGTGCCCTCGATCCTGTCCGGCCCGCCTGAGCTCGGCCGCAGCGTCGTGGTGCTGCCCGGGGGCCCCGTTCCGACACCCTGGGAGGGCGCACCCCATCTCGTGGTCGACGCGGCGACGCTGGTGAGCCCTCGCCAAGCGGTCGACACGCTCCACGCGGCCTGGGCCGACCGCCGCACGATGGTCGTGGAGCTCGGCGTCGACACCGACCAGCTCCGGGCCCGACAGCGATGCGACGAGCCGCCATACGCCCTGACGCCCGCCTTCGAGCTGGAGCTCGAGCGCCTTCAGTTCCTGGTCTGGGCCAATGCCTACGATGCCCGCAACGGCGAGCTCATCTGGTGGCACGGGCGCAAGGCCGCTCGCCGCTTCGCCGAAGAGGGTGTGGGCCTGGGCGGCGACGCCGACATCACACTGGCCGACGGCACCGCAGTCTTCATCGACGGCGGACCCTCCCATCCCCCGCAACTGGGATCGGGGCTCGAGGTCGTCCATCGATGGAACGCCGAGGCCGGTGTGCTCCGCTTCGCCCGACACGGAGCTCCCGGTCTCGCCGCGGCACGAGCCGACGGGGAGGGAGCCGACGGGGCCTCACCGGACCCAGGATCCGGCGCGGCGTTGGCCCCCGACCAGCTCGCCGCGGTGGTCCACGGCTCGGGACCGGCCAGGATCATCGCGCCGGCGGGGTCGGGCAAGACCCGGGTCCTGACCGAGCGGCTCCGCCACCTGGTGGCCGATCGGGGCGTCGACCCCGCCGCCGTGACCGTCCTGGCCTACAACGCCAAGGCCGCCGACGAGCTCCGGGACCGGTGCACCGACATCGTCACCGCCGGGGGCCCGGCCATCCGCACGCTCAACAGCATCGGGCTGTCCATCTGCAACCAAGCCGGAGGTCGCGACCGGCTCCGGGTCTTGGACGAGGTAGGGGCGCGGCGAGCTGGTGGGGTTGGTGTTCGAGATCAGGCACCGGGCCAACACCGACACCGTCGTGCCCTACCTCGAAGCACTGTCGGCCATCCGGCTCGGGCTGGTCGACCCGGAACGAGCCGAGGAGGACTACCCCGATGCCACCGGCGTGGCCGAGGGGTTCGACCGCTACCGTGAGGCGCTGGTGGCGGCCCACTCCGTCGACTTCGACGAGCAGATCTTCCGGGCCATCGAGATCCTGTTGACCGACCCCGATGCCCGGGACCGGGCCCAAGAGCGGTGCCGGTACCTCTTGGTTGACGAGTTCCAGGACTTGAACCCCGCCCATCTCCTGCTCATCCGGCTCCTGAACGCCCCCGGCTTCGACTGCTTCGGGGTGGGGGACGACGACCAGGTCCTCTACGGATACTCGGGCGCAACCCCGGAGTACCTGATCCACTACGACCGCTACTTCCCCGGTGCCGCCCACCATGCGCTGGAAGTGAACTACCGGTGCCCCCCGGTCGTGGTCGGCGCCGCGGACCATCTCCTCACCTACAACCGGGAGCGAGTGGTCAAGACGATCCGGGCGGCACCGGGGCGTACCTCCGAACCGGAAGGGCTCATCGTCCGAACGGCCACCGGCGAGCAACTGGCCTCGGTAGCCACGGACATCATCTCGGGCTGGCGGGAGGGCGGCGCGGAGCTGACCGACATGGCCGTGCTGACTAGGGTCAACTCGGCACTGCTGCCCATCCAGGTGGCACTGAGCGAGGCGGGCGTTCCCTACGCATCCACCCTGACCGCCCGGGTGCTCGGGCGCACCGGGGTGCGCACCGCCTTCGCCTACCTGCGCATGGGGGTGAACCCGGAGCGGATCGCTCGTCGGGACATCGAGGACACCGTGCGCCGACCCTCCCGGGGCATCGCCCCCAACGTGGTCTCCATGTTGACCAAGCGATCCCACACGTCGGTCGAGGAGATCAGGCGACTGGCGGGAAGCCTTTCCGGCCGGGACGTCCCCAAGTTGTCGGCCTACGCCGACGACATCGAGCGCGTCGCCGCCGCCTGCGCCAAACCCACGGCGCTGGCCCTGCGCACCATCCGGGTCGAGCTCGGTCTGGGTGAGACCATGGACGTCCTCGACGCTTCCCGGGACGAGCCCGACCGGTCCACCCACAACGACGATCTCCAAGCCCTCGAGTCGGTCGCCGCCTTCCACCCGGACGTCGCCACCTTCGCCACGTGGCTGCGCGGCGTACTCGAACGGCCGCACGCGGAAGGTCCCGCCATCTTGCTGTCCACCGTGCACCGCATCAAAGGTCGCGAGTGGGACCGGGTGATCGTCTTCGGGGCCTCATCCGACATGTTCCCCCACCGGCTGGCCGAGGACATCGAGGGCGAACGGCGGGTATTCCACGTCGCCCTCACCCGAAGCAAGGTGCAAACGGTGGTGCTGGCTGACGCAACATCGCCATCGTTCTTCGTGGACGAGCTCGATGGGAGCAGGTCGCACGACCGCCCCGAGCGGCTCGCCCCACCGAAGCGCGCCGACGGCCCGGCGGGAGCAGCGGCCAAGAAGCCCAAAGCCGGTGACCGGTATCAGCCTGTCGAGGCCACCGCGGCCAGCGGCGACCTTCGGGCCTGGCGAACGGAGAAGGCCCGGGAGGCGGAGATGCCGCCATACGTGATTCTCAGCGATCGCCACCTGGAAGGCATCGTCGAGGCCGCCCCGACCACCTTGGCCGCGCTGGCCACCTGCAAGGGGATCGGCCCGATGAAACTGGAGCGGTGGGGCGACGAGATCCTGGCTGTGCTCGGCCGAGCCCGCGGGGCGACGGCAGCGACGCCTGAGCGGACGCCCTCCGTTGTGCGCACGGCGTGGGTTCCCGGCGTGTGATCCCGACGGACAAGGGATCCCTCAGCGGCCTTCCGATCCAACAGTGGACCCAACAGTGGACCCAACAGTGGACAGAGTGCGTTGGCGAGTCCACGTGCCCAGCACGATGAGGGTCTTGGTCCCCGTTACCCGGCCACTACGGCGCAGCTGCTCGATGACCTGACCGAGCCGCTCGACGTCGGGCACCCGGATCCAGACCAAGGCGTCGGGGTCACCGGCCGTGGTGAACACGGCCTGGACCTCGGGCAGGCGGATGGCGGCGCTGCGGATCTCCCCCATGTCCGCGGTGCCGGCGAAACGCACCTCGGTGAAGGCCTGGATGGGGCGGCCGACTTTGGCGTGGTCGACGACCACGGTGTAGCCGGTGATCACCCCGGCCTGCTCCATCCGGTCGATCCGCCGCTTGACGGCCGAGGTGGACAGGGCCACCCGCTCGGCGATGTCGCCCATCGTCCGCCGGGCATGCTCCTCGAGCAGCGCCAGGATCTCATGGTCCGTCCGGTCCAGCTCCACTTCGTCCTCCACCTGATCACCACCTGTTCTGATCACCACTTTGATCACTACTTTCTTGATCACTATTTTTTGCGTCTTACGTACCTATTTCGTAATTCTATTGCGTCATTGAGGCAATAGCGATGATTTGTGTTCACTTCTCACCCGGAAACCATTTGAATTGAGAACGTGAACGGGTGTCGGTTGCAGCTTCAGGAGACGGATCAGAGGGAGACGGATCCAGACGAAACCGTCCCGGAGGAGAGAGCTCGGGAGGAGATCGGTCCGGAGAAGAAAGCCCTGGAGAAAGCTCTGGAGGGCACAGAGCAACTGACCGTCTGCCACGACCGGGCCAGCGGATTGCGGGCGGTGATCGCCATCGACGATTCGACTCTGGGACCGGGACTCGGAGGGGTGCGCTGGCTCCCCTATCCCGATGAGCACGCGGCGGAGACCGAGGCCTGTCGGCTGGCCCGGGTGATGACGCTCAAGAACGCCTGCGCCGACCTCCCCTACGGTGGAGCGAAATCAGTCCTCTTGCGAGACGACCTGCCCCGCGGAGACGACGATCTCGACGGTGACGCCCGCCGCCACGCGCAGCTGCGGGCCTTCGGGCGGTTCGTGGACCGCCTCGGGGGTGCCTACATCCCCGGCGTCGACATGGGCACCTCGGTGAAGGACCTGGCCGAGATCGGTATCATCGCCCACCAGGTGTCGTGCGATCACGAGGACCCGTCGCCCTGGACCGCCCTCGGGGTGTTCGCCGGCATCCGCTCCACCCTGTCGGCCATCGGCGACAATCTGCCCGGCGCCCACGTAGTCGTTCAAGGAACCGGGCACGTCGGTGCCGACCTCGCCCGGCGGTTGGCCGAGGCGGGTTGCCGGGTGACGGTGACCGACGTAGATCCGGTCCGAGCCCACGCCGTGGCCTGCGAGATCGGCGGCCGGGTCGTCGATCCGAAGGACGCGTTGACCACACCGTGTGACGTGCTGGCCCCGTGCGCCATCGCCAAGGTCATCGACCGCTCCACCGTCGAGAACCTGCAGTGCCGCGTCGTGGCCGGTGGGGCCAACGATGTGCTGGCCACCCGCGACCTGGCTGCGATGTTGGCTCAACGAGGCACCGTCTACGTTCCCGACTTCGTGATCAATGCCGGCGGTGTCATCCAGATCCACGCCGAGCGCTCGGGGTGGGGACCCGACAAGCTCGAGGAATCGTTGCTCGCCATCGGGGACCGGGTGGCCAGGATCGTCAGCGAAGCCGACCGGAGCGGGCGGACCCCGGTGGCGGTGGCCGAGGAGATGGCGTCGCAACGGCTGGGGCGCCCGATCGCCCTGCCCACCTAGGTCGATGAGGCACGCCCGGCGGCACCAGAGGGTCGCAGCCGACGGGCCTTTAGCCGGCGGGCTCGCAGTCGACCGGTCCTCATCCGACGGGCCCCTTGCCGGCGACGAACGAGACACGGGTCGGCTCCCCGGTGAGCCTCGACGATGTCTACGGCACCGGCGACGGCCGTGCCCTCATGTCGGGCATCCAGGCGATCGTGCGGCTCGTGCTCGACCAGCGCCGACTCGATCGCGGCCGGGGACTCGACACGGCGGCCTTTGTCAGCGGCTACGAGGGGTCGCCGTTGGCCGGCCTCGATCTCGAGCTCGGGCGGGCGCGCCGCCGCCTCGACGAGGAGGGCGTGGTGTTCACCCCCGGGCTCAACGAGGAACTGGCCGCCACCGCGGTGGCCGGCACCCAGTTGCTGGCCGACGTGCCCGGCCACGACCACGACGGGGTGGTGGGCTTCTGGTACGGCAAGAACCCCGGCCTCGACCGGGCCGCCGACGCCATCCGTCACGGCAACTATTCGGGTACGGCTCCGCTCGGGGGGGCGGTGGCCCTGATCGGCGACGATCCGACCTGCAAATCGTCCACCCTCCCCAGTTCCTCGGTGTCGATGGCCAGGAGCCTGAGCCTCCCGCTGCTGTCACCCGGCTCGGTGGCCGAGGTGGTGCATCTGGGTCTCCATGCCGTCGCCTTGTCGCGCTACTCGGGCCTGTGGGCCGGTCTGCAGATCGTCGCCGACGTGGCCGACGGCGCCGCAGTGGTCGACCTGGGTGCGGCGATCGCCGACATCCCGGTACCCGACCTGACGCGGGTCGCCCGCACCCCGCTGCTGGTGGGCCCCCGCGCCCTCGAGGCCGAAGCCGACCTGTTCGATGTCCGGATTCCCCGGGCGCTCGAGTACGCCCGGCTGGCATCGCTCAACGCCATCACCATGGACTCGCCCCGGGCCCGCCTCGGCATCGTGGCCTCCGGGTACACCTACAGCACCGTCTTGCGGGCGCTCGAGGACATGGGACTGGACGCCGCGGACCGCGCCCACCTGGGGCTGCGGCTCATCAGGATCTCCCTGCCGTGGCCGCTCGACGCCGCCGAGCTCCGACGCTTGACCGCGGGGCTCGACGAGGTGCTGGTGATCGAGGACAAGGCCTCGTTCATCGAGTCCCAGGTCAAAGAGGCCCTCTACGAGCTGAGCAACCGACCCGTGGTCGTGGGCAAAGTCGATCCCGAAGGACGCGCCCTCGTCCCGGCCAGCGGATCGGTCGACAGCGACACCGTCACCCGGGTCCTGGCCGCACGCCTCCCCGCCGACCAGCTCCCGGCCGCGGCCAGAGCGCGGCATCGCCGCTCTCACCAGCCGGCAGCGACTGGTGCTGCACCAGGATCGGCCGCCGGCCCGCACAGCGGCGTTCTGCTCGGGCTGTCCCCACAACATCTCGACCCGGTCGGCGGACGACCAGCTGGTGGGGTTGGGCATCGGGTGCCACATCATGGCCAGCTTCGACACCCACGGTCGGGGGCACCAGGTGGGGATGACCCAGATGGGCGGTGAGGGCGCCCAGTGGACGGGAATGGCACCGTTCGCCGGTGGCCAGCACTACGTGCAGAACATCGGGGACGGGACCTTTTTCCATTCCGGCTCGCTGGCCGTGCGGGCGGCCGTCGCCGCCGGCGTCGACATCACCTACAAGCTTCTCTACAACGACGCCGTCGCCATGACCGGTGGCCAACAGCCCGAGGGTCGGGTGGCGGTTCCCGAGCTGACCCGGTTGCTGGCCGACGAAGGGGTCCGCCGGGTGATCATCACCACGCCCGATCCGAAGAGCTATCGCGGGGTCTCTCTCGATCCCATCGCCCAGGTCCGCCATCGGGACGAGCTGCAAGACGCGCTGACGAGAGCTGGAACAGGTCGGCGGGGTGACTGTGCTTGTCCACGACGACCGCTGTGCGGCGGAGGAACGCCGGCTCCGTCGGCGCGGCCGACTGCCGGAGCCCACCAGCCGGGTCTGGATCAACCCGAGGGTGTGCGAGGGCTGCGGGGACTGCGGGGAGAAGTCGAGTTGCCTGTCCGTCGTCCCGGTCGAGACCGAGCTCGGGCGCAAGACGATGATCCACCAGGGATCGTGCAACGACGACTTGTCGTGCCTGCGCGGGGAGTGCCCGTCCTTCGTGATGGTGACCCCCGACCGGGGAAAGAAGCGCCGTGCCGGTGCTTCGGCGCCGGTGATCGAGTCGGCAGTCGTGGACCCACCGGTCGACCTGGGTGCGCCCGCGGCAGCGCCGCACACCCGACGACCTGCTCGTGCGTATGCCGGGCATCGGGGGCACAGGGGTGGTCACCGTGTCGCGCATCGTGCAGATGGCGGCCCACATCGACGGTCTCTATGCCGCGGGCCTCGACCAGACCGGCCTGGCCCAAAAGGGCGGCCCGGTCATCTCCGACGTGCGCATCGGCACCCGACCGATCGAAGCCGCGGTCAAGGCCGGTGCTCGCTCGGCCGACCTGCTGCTCGGGCTCGACCTGCTCGGTGCGGCCAGCGACGAGAGCCTGGCCGTCGCCGATCCGGGACGCACCGTAGCGGTGGTCAACACGGCCGGGGTGGCCACGGCGGCGATGGTACGGGACCCGTCGATCCCCTTCCCCAAGGACACCGCCCGCATCGACCGGTCCACCCGAGCGTCCGAGAACGTCTACCTCGACGCCCAGTGGATCTCAGAACGGCTCTTCGGTGACCACCTGCCCACCAACATGGTGATGCTCGGAGCGGCCTACCAACAGGGGTGCCTACCGATCACGGCGGGCGCCATCGAAGAGGCAATCCGTCTCAACGGGACTGACGCTCCGAAGAACCAGGCCGCGTTTCGCTGGGGACGGGCGGCCGTGATCGATCCTGGCGCCGTCACGGCCGCATTGGCTCCGGCCGCGGCGCCGGCGGCGGCTCCGCCGCAATCGCTGCGTCGACTGCTGGACAGCGCCCCTGCCGTGTTGTTCGAAATCCTGGAGCTGCGCACGGCCGATCTGGCCGGCTACCAGAGCACCGCGTATGCCCGCCGCTACCTCGAGGAGGTGCTCGAGACCGCCCGGATCGAGAGCGAGCGGACGGGCGACCAGACCTTCCCGGTGACCACCGCCTTCGCCCGAGGTCTCCACAAGCTCATGGCTTACAAGGACGAGTACGAGGTGGCGCGTCTGCATCTCGACTCCGTCCAGCAGGCGGCGCTCACCGCCGAGTTCGGCGAGGGAGCGGCTTCCAAGGTGCTGCTCCAGCCGCCCGTGCTCAAGGCCCTGGGGCTCAAGGGCAAGATCCACCTGGGCCCCGCGGCCGGTCCGGCCTTCCGGGTGCTGCGGGCCGGTCGACACGTGCGGGGCACCCCCTTTGACCCCTTCGGATGGGCGGAGATGCGCCGGACCGAGCGGGCGTTGGTCGACGAGTACCGCTCGCTGGTGACCACGTCACTCGAGCAGTTGACCCCGGCGTCAGCCGGTGTCGTGACCGCCATCGCCGCATTGGCGGAGGAGGTCCGGGGCTACGAGGACGTGAAGCGGCGCAACATCGACCGCTTCCGCGTGCGCGCCATCGAGCTGGTCGGACTGCTCGTCCAGCGCTCCGGAGACGGGCCGGCCGGCACCTCACACGGTTGGCCGATCGCCGGCTGATACTCAACCCAAATGGGTTTGTCTCCGGCCGCATCCTACGGATAGCACCCATCCACCTGGTAGTTTGCCTGCCCTGGGCACCGGAGAGCTGGCCGAGCGGCTCGCGGCCAAGGGGAGTCGTCAGTGGCAGACAACGAGCCGAAGGAACCGACCGCCGGGGCCAAGCGCCCGTGGGCCGTCGGGGCCGTCGCACTCATCCTCTTTCTCGGCGTTGCCATCGTTGTTGCCGTGACCATCCCACGAGGCGGTTCGACCACGCAACGGTCCACCTTCGTGGTGGCGTCGTCACCATCCAGCGCAAAAGATCCCGCCGTTGAGCTCCGGTTGACCGTGGACTCATTGGCGGCGGCGACCGGCGGTGTCCAGGCCCGATTGCAGGCCGGCCCCGGAGATGCCCTACCTCCGGAGGGGGCGACGGTGTTCAGTTCCATCGGCTCGACACCGTCGCTCGTCGTGCGCCCGAACCAGATCGACCAGGAGCGCACCGTGTTCCTCTCCTTCGAGCGGGGCGCAGTCTCGGACTACCCGTTCGATTCCTACCGCGTTTCTGTCGATCTGATCGCCCTGAACGGAATCGACACCAGCCTGACCACGGTCAACCGCAAGGTCTTGCCCCTGAAGATCGAAGGGTCGAGCGTGGCGGCCGGCACCATCGTGACGGCCAGCACCCACACGGGTTCCGACGGCGTTCTCAGCATCACCTTGACCGTCAGTCGCTCGCTGGTGAGCCGCGGGTGGACCTTGGCCATGATGGCCATCTATTGGGCGCTGGCCATCCTGGCCGGGTCCATCACCTACATGGTGGTACGGCGTCGACGACCGATGGAGACCCGGCTCCTGGCATGGTTGAGCGCCATGGTCTTCGCGTTGGTCGCGCTCCGAACGGCGGCGCCGGGGGCACCACCCGTCGGGACCTTTCTCGACTACGACGCATTCTTCGAATCGGTCGGCATCGTGGCTGCCTCTCTCGTCGTCCTGATGATCTTCTATCTGGTCGACCCGTCGCAGCGCCCGCCACCGTGACACCGACGGCTACCGCTCGGTAGAACCACCAACGCTCGTCATGCCGCTTAATGATCCAGTCCGCACGAGCTCCGGGGGGAGGGCTCGAACCTCCAACATCCGGCTCCAAAGGCCGACGTTCTGCCGATTGAACTACCCCGGAATGACCCGCCGGCGGCACTGCTGGCGCCCGCGTCAGGACCATAGGCTAGGCGACCGCCCTGCCGTCCTGATCCGGCCGCTGGCGCCGGCTGCCACGGCACTGCGCCTCCGCCCCGGTAGGCTCCGCCAGCGATGCAACGTACTCCCTCGCAGGTCACCAAGCACATCGCGGTGCTCCTCCGATGAAGATCCTCGTGGTCGACGACGACCCATCGGTCAGCGCCGCGCTCAACCGCGCCCTGCGGCTCGAAGGCTACGAGGTGGCGGTGGCCGGCGACGGTCCCGCCGCCCTGGAGGAGATCGCCGTCAGGCCACCCGACGCCGTCGTATTGGACATCCAGCTGCCCACGCTCGACGGGCTCGAGGTCTGCCGCCGGATGCGGGCCGCCGGCGACGACACGCCGGTCCTGATGCTCACGGCCCGGGATGCCATCAACGACCGGGTCCAGGGGCTCGATGCCGGCGCCGACGACTACCTGGTGAAGCCCTTCGCCCTGGCCGAGCTGCTGGCCCGGCTCCGCGCCTTGCTTCGGCGCCGGCACGACGACGCCGGCGAGATCCTCCGGTTCGGCGATCTCTCGCTTGACCCGGGGAGCAGGGAGGCTCGGCGGGGCGACCGTGAGTTCACCCTCACCCGCATCGAATTCGATCTCCTCGAGCTCTTGTTGCGCCATCCCCGTCAGGTCCTCACCCGGGAGGTCATCCTCGACCGGGTGTGGGGCTACTCCTTCGACTCGGGCACCAACTCGTTGGCCGTCTACGTCGGCTACCTGCGCCGAAAGACAGAAGAGGGTGGCGAGCCCCGGCTGATCCATACGGCCCGGGGCGTCGGTTACGTCCTTCGCGAGCAGTGACCTTTCGGGCCCGCTTGGTCATGGCGGCCACCACCGCCGTGGTCATCGCCGTCGTGCTGGCCGCGGTGGCCGCCTACGTGGTGTCCAACAACTCGTTGATCGGCTCCATCGACGACACCTTGACCCAGCAGGCCCAAGCCCTCGCCAGCCCGAACACCCAGATCACGAACGGATGCACCACCACCTCGGGGCAGTGCATCCAAGTGGTGCCGCCCAACGGCGACACTGGAACCGGCGCGGTCGTCGTACCGGTGACCCCCTCGGTACTGGCCGTGGCTTCCGGGCAAAGACCGGGGTACTTCAGCAATGTGACCATCCACGGTGTCGATGCCCGCGAAATCGTGTACCCGGTACCCAACTTCATCCGCTACACGCTGTCCGACGGTGGGCCAGGCCTCATCGACCGGGGCGCTCTCCAACTGACGGCGCCACTGACCGGGGTGAACAAGGAGCTGCGGAGCCTCGCTCTCGACCTGTGGGTCATCGCCGCCGTCGGCGTCACCCTGGCTGTCTTGTTGGGGTTGCTCGTGGGCCGCACCGCGTTGGTGCCGCTGAACAGCCTGACCGAGGCGGTCGAGGAGCTGGCCGAGACGACGGACGTCTCCCAGCGTCTGGATGCAGGCGGCCCCGACGAGCTGGGTCGGCTCCGGCGGGCCTTCAACCGCCTCCTGGCCGCATTGGACTCCTCCCGGGATGCGCAACGTCAGCTGGTCCTCGACGCCTCCCATGAGCTCCGCACGCCGCTCACCAGCCTCAAGACGAACATGGAAGTGGCCCGCCGGCTCAACGAGCTGGCTCCCGAAGAACGCGACGTCCTGATCGGGGACGTGCTCACCCAACTGGACGAGCTCACCAGCCTGGTCGGCGACCTGTCCGAACTGGCCCGAGGCGAGGTGCCCGCTCTGGCCTCGGGGATCGTCAGCTTGGACAGCGTGGTGGCCGACGCGGTCTCGGCGGCCATCACCCACGGGCGCAGCCGCAATGTGACCTTCGCCGCCACCATCCAACCGAGCCTGGTGTCCGGGTCGAGGAACCGCCTCGAACGGGCCATCGGCAACCTGCTCGACAACGCGCTCAAGTGGAGCCCGGACGGTGGCGTGGTCGAGGTGTCCTGTATCGCCGGGACGGTCGTCGTGCGCGATCACGGACCAGGGATCAGCGACGACGACCTCGTCCACATCTTCGACCGGTTCTACCGCGCCCCCGCGGCCCGGGGCCGACCGGGATCGGGGCTGGGCCTGGCCATCGTGGCCCAGGTGGCTCGGGAAGAGGGGGGATCGGTCATTGCCGGTCACGCCCCCGGGGGTGGAGCGATCTTCCGGTTCGCCCTGCCCGAGCTGCAGGTCACCGACCTCCCGGTGGACACCGACTGAGCACCCTCGCATGGCGCGGTGGCCCATTGGCGGCTAGTCTGCCGCTCGACATGGGATCGTTGATCAAAAAGCGCCGCAAGCGCATGCGCAAGAAGAAGCACAAGAAGATGTTGAAGGCAACACGCTGGCAGCGGCGGGCCGCCGGCAAGTAGCGCCCGGTCGGGGATGCTCGTTCCCTGGCCAATCTTCGATGTAGCCAGCCCTTCGGTGTACTCAGCCCTTTGGTGTGGTCAGCGTGGACCGGAGTCCTTCCGAATTGTCCTGACCGCCACCAGAGCTCCCTCGGTATCGCCGAGTCTCAAGTAGCGCTGGCCTTCCGTGCCCAATTCCGCCGGGGTCCCCTCGAGGAACCACGTCGAGCCACTCCCGGCCAACAGGGGCCGAGCGCCGGTGACCTCGGCGAACCGGTCACGCCAGCCAGCCAGGCGAGGTTCGACATCGAGTGCGGCCGCCTCGAGCTCGTTGGTCCCCGCTCGACCGTGCTCTTTCGATCCGGTCTGCCCAAGCCGGTCCCAGGCGCGATAGACGGCTGCCGTGTTGACGCCGAACGGGGGCAGAAGCAGGACGAAGCATCGCTCCTCGAATGGCAGGGGCACCACCGATTCGCCGATCCCTCGCACCGAGGCCCGGCCTCCCACCACGCAGAACGGCACATCGGCACCTAACCGGGCGGCGACGTCGAGATCGGTGCACCCGGCCCAGCGCAGCACCGCGGCGGCGTCGGAGGAGCCTCCCCCCAGGCCGGCCCCCGGCGGGATCCGCTTGATCAGCCGGACGTGGGACTGGCGGCCGACGGCCGTCAGTGCCTTGGTCACCAGGTTGTCCGGGCCGATCGGAACGGCTCCCGGTTCGGCGCCGCCGGGCAGCTCGGTGTGAACCGTCAGTCCGGTGCCCGGCTCGAACACCAGGGTGTCGTGAAGATCGAGCGCCACCATCTCGGCGTCGATGTCGTGGTAGCCGTCAGGGCGCACGCCGGTGACCCGCAACGACAACGTGAGCTTGGCCGGCGCCGACAGCTCGACTGCCTCCGAGCCGGTCACGGGCTACTCACGCCAGCCAGCATCCTCCACTCGTCGAGTGTCAGCTCCTCGGCCCGGGCGGTGGGGGCGATACCCGCCTCGTCGAACGCATCGGGATCCACGAGGTCTGAGAGCGAACGCCGGAGCATCTTGCGACGGTGGGCGAAGCCCCCCCGCACCACGGCGAACAGGCGATCGTACGAGTCGCTTCCCGGTCCCGCACCGGCACCGGACCGACGGACCAGGCGCACGAGGACGGACTCGACCCGGGGCCGGGGCACGAACACCGAGGCGGGCACGCGCCCGACCACCTTGGCCGTGGCCCAGTAGGCGACCTTCACCGACACCGCTCCATAGGCCTCGTCGCCGGCCCCCGCGGCCAAGCGCTCCCCCACCTCACGCTGCACCATCACCAGGAGGGAGCCGACCTGCGGCGCCTCCTCCAGCACCCGGATGACCAGGGGCGTGGCCACGTTGTAGGGGAGGTTGGCCACCAGCGCCCACGGCTCGGGCTCCTCGTCCCCGAGCAGCTCGGGCCAGCTCAGCCGGAGCGCATCGGCCTCGACCACCCGAACCCCTCGGGGCTCTACCTGTTGGCGGAGCACAGGCAGCACGTGCCGGTCGATCTCGACAGCGGTGACCCGCGCGCCGGCGTCGGCCAGGGCCAGGGTGAGCGAACCCAACCCGGCCCCGATCTCGACGACCGGTTGCCCACTGTGCACCTCGGCCAGCCGGACGATGCGGCGCACGGTGTTGGCGTCGGCGACGAAGTTCTGGCCCAGGGCCCGGCTGGGGTGGAGGTCGTTGTCGGCCAGGAGCTGGCTGATGTCTGCCGGACCGTGGGTCACCCGGGCGCCCTTACCGAGGCCATCAGATGTTGAACATGGTCCGGGCGGTACGGGTCGACGATTCCGCCACCGCTTCAGCCGTCAGCCCCTTGGCTACGGCCACCGCCGCGCCTACCAGTGGGACCCGGGCCGGCTCGTTGACCGAGCCTCGATGGGGGACGGGGGCGAGGAACGGCGAATCGGTCTCCACCAATAACCGGTCCAGGGGGCACAGCTCAGCCGCCTCCCGGACGTCCCCGGCGCTCTTGAACGTCACGATCCCGCTGAACGAGAGGGATGCACCGATGTCCAGGCACCGCCGGGCCTCCGTCGGGCCTCCGGTGAAGCAGTGAAAGACCGTGCGCTCGGGGACCCCGGCAGAGGCCAGCACGTCGAACGTGTCGTCCCAGGCCTCCCGGGTGTGGATGACCAACGCCAAGTCGTGGGTTCGGGCCAGCTCGATCTGGGCGGCAAACGCGTCCCGCTGCACGTCCCTCGGCGAGTGGTCGTAGTGGTAGTCGAGCCCGCACTCCCCGACGGCCACCACCACCGCCGGTCCCTGTTGGTCCGCTCGCAGCTCGTCGTCGAGCAGGGCCGCCGCCGCTTCGATCCCGTCGGAGGCGTCGTGAGGGTGCAAACCCACCGTGGCCCAAGCCTCGATGCCCTCGGCCCGAGCCGCCGAGCCCGAGGCGCGAAGGCGACGGACCATGGCCACGGCCTCGGCCGAGGACCCGGCCCCGGTGCCCACGCAGACCAGCCGGGTCACGCCCGCCTCGGAGGCACGGGCCAAGGCCGCGTTCAGCGCGGTGGCATGACCGGCCCCGGTGGGCCCGGAGTGCGCCTCAGGACCGTCGGCTCTCGTTGCCGCGTCCAAGAACTCGTCTTGCAAGTGGCAGTGGGAATCGAACCACTCCAGGACGGCATCGCTCATCGCGCGCCTGCCGCCCTGTTCACGACGTACATCCCGCCCTCTCCGCCATGAGCATGGTCACCGCGCGCCCGTCACGCCTTCCGCCGCGGGAACAGCGGCTGGCCTTTCTCCACCGGGAGGCCTCCCGGATAGCGGCCCCAAGACGCGTCCTCGGGGAGCCGGCCCTCTGCGGGGCTTCCGCTCAGACCGATCCGACGCCAGATCTCGGAGGCGGCGGTGGGCATGGCCGGTGAGATGAGGAGGGCCACGATCCGGAGCACCTCGAGGGCACTCCCGAGGACGGCATCGACCGCCGGTCCTGGTTCGGCCTTCCACGGCTCGGCCGTCTCGAGCTCGGCGTTGGTCTCCCGGATCAGGCGCCACGTCGCCTCGAGGGCCAGATGGGGAAGGGAGTCGTTCCAGGCGGCGATGGCGTCGGCTGCTCCCGCTACCGTGACCGAGGCCAGCCGGCTGTTGGCGTCGGGCGCCGGGCCGATGCCGTTGCACTTGCTGCCGACGACAGTGGCCACGCGAGCCACCAGGTTGCCGAGGTTGTTGGCCAGGTCGGCGTTGTACCGGGCGGTGATCCCCTCGGCCGAGAAATCGCCGTCGGAGCCCAGAGGCGTGTCCCGCAACAGGTGGTAGCGCACCGGGTCCACGCCGTAGTCGGCCACCAGGTCGCCCGGAGCGATCTGGTTGAGGCTCGACTTGGACATCTTCTCGCCTCCCACCAACAGCCAACCGTGGACCTGCACCTGGGCCGGCGGGTCGATCCCCGCGGCCATGCACATTGCCGGCCACCACACACAGTGGAAGCGGATGATCTCCTTGCCGATCAGATGATGGACCGCGGGCCACCATGCGGCGAAGCGCTCCTCGTCCTCGCCGTAGCCGATGGCCGTCAGGTAGTTCACCAGAGCGTCGTACCAGACGTAGAACACATGGTCGCTGTCCCAGGGAACGGGAACGCCCCAGCTGATCGAGGTGCGGGTGATGGAGATGTCATTGAGCCCACCCTTGATGAAGCTCAGGGCCTCGTTGCGCTTGGCCTCGGGCACGACGGCATCGGGTTGCTTCTCGTACCACTCGATGAGGCGGTCCTCGAAGGCGCTCAGCCGGAAGAAGTAGTTGTCCTCCTCGAGGACCTCCACCGGCGTTCGATGGACCGGGCACAACATGCCGTCGAGCAGCTCGGCCTCGGTGTAGTACTGCTCGCACGAGACGCAGTACAGCCCGCTGTAGGTGTCCTTGACGATCCAGCCGTTGTCGTAGATCTGCTGGAGGAACTGCTGGACGGTCCGGTGATGCCGGGGCTCGGTGGTCCGGATGAAGTCGTCGTAGCTGATGTCCAGCTCGTCCCACGCCGCCGCGAAGCGGGTCGAGAGGCTATCGGTCCACTCCTGCGGGGTGACGCCATGCTCCTCGGCCGCCCGAGCTACTTTCTGGCCGTGCTCGTCCGTGCCCGTCAGGAAAAAGACGTCGTCGCCCGCCAGCCGGTGCCAACGGGCCAGCGCATCGGCATTGACCGTCGTGTAGGCGTGGCCGACGTGCGGGGCGTCGTTGACGTAGTAGATCGGGGTTGTGACGTAGAAGCGGGGCACCGCCGGTAGCGTACCGACCGGATCGGGCTCATCCGACCGCCGGGGGGTTGGCTCACCAATTGGCGACGTGGCAACCGCCCATCCCGGTGCGCTCGGTGTAGCGCTGGTGGTAGGCCTCGGCCGGCCAGAACGTCGAGGCCGGGACGACCTCGGTCACGATGGGACGCCGGAACCGGTCCTGGAACTGCTGGATGGACTCCTTGGCCTGGAGCTCCTGCTCGTCGCTGTAGGTGAACACCGCGGAGCGGTACTGCGTGCCCACGTCAGGTCCCTGCCGGTTGGGGGTGGTCGGGTCGTGATGTCGCCAGAAAGCCTCGAGGAGCTCGGGATAGGACACCACCGTGGGATCGAAGGTGACCAGGACGGCCTCGGCGTGTCCGGTGCTCCCCGAACACACCTGCTCGTAGCTGGGATTGGCCACGAACCCTCCCTCGTACCCGGAAATGGCATCGACCACGCCCGGTACCTCCCGGAAGAACTCCTCCACGCCCCAGAAGCACCCGGCGGCGAACGCGGCAAGGGCCAGACCCTCGGGGACGTCCTCGGGCTCGATTGCCGGTGCCTGCGTCGTGTCCAACTGCGACCGTCCGAACATCACGCCTCACTCTCGCTGCATTGCAGGACCCACGGCCCTACCTCTTTCTTAGTCAACCTTCTCACCGGGCTGCGCATTCCGGTCGTCGGGGTCGGCGGCGCTGGTTTTCGAGGCCAGGGCCAGGTCGTATACCCGACGACGGGGTATCCCGAACTGAGCGGCCACGGCGTCGACCGCCCCCCGGGTCCGCTCGCCCGCCTCCACATGCGTGGCCACTGCCGCCAGGATGTCAGCGTCCTCCACGACCGGCATGGCCGTCGGCGGCGCCCCCTCGACCACCAGGACCACCTCTCCCCGGACGGTGGCCGCGCCGGCCCAGGCCCGAGCCTCGTCGAGGGTGCCCCGCCAGACCTCCTCGTGGAGCTTGGTCAGCTCCCGGGCTACCGCCACCCGACGAGCCCCACCACACCAGACGGCCAGGTCCCCCAAGGTGGCCGCGACCCGGCCGGGGGCCTCGAAGAGCACGGTCGTCCGCTCCTCTCCGGCCACCTCCTCCAGCCGCCTGCGGCGATCGCGGCCCGAGCGAGGCAGGAATCCCTCGAAGCAGAATCGATCGGTGGCCAGGCCGCTGACCACGAGCGCAGCGATGACTGACGACGGCCCTGGGACCACCGACACGGTCGCGCCCGCCGCGGCCGCGGCCGCGACCAGACGACTCCCGGGATCCGAGATCCCGGGCATGCCGGCATCGCTGATGACGGCCACCTTCCTTCCGGCCCCCACTTCCTCGAGGATCTCGGCGACGCGGTGGTCCTCGTTGTGCTCGTGCAGGGACCGCAGCGTCGGCCCGGAGATCCCGGCGTGGGTCAACAGCTTGCGGGAGTGCCGGGTGTCCTCGCAGTAGATGACCTGGGCTGCCGCCAACGTGGCCACCGCCCGGGGCGAGAGGTCGCCCAGGTTCCCGATCGGGGTCGCCACCAGGACGATGCTGCCCGCCTCCTGCCCGCCCGCCTCCTGCCCGCCACCCGCATCATTGCCGCTTCCTCGGCCGAGACCGGCGTCGCCGGTGCCATCGCCCTTGTTCAACGCAACTCCAGGGTGTCGCCGACCGCCAGGCCCCATCGCTCGAAGGACCCTGCTTCCCCCTCGATCACCAGACGGGCCCGTGGGCACGGCAGGCCGAGCCGCCCCGGTCGCATCCGACGGACGCGGACCACGACGAGGTCCCGGTCGCAGTAGGCGACGTCGACGGGGAACCGCATGCCGAAGGTGTGCACGGCTCGGACCCGCTCGAGTACCAGGGCACCGCTATAGGAGTCTTTGCCCTTCAGCCCTTGGCTGAGCGGGAGCGCGGCCGGACGACCTCGGCTGCGGCCAGCACATCTCCCTCTCGTAGCAACCAGTTCATCAAGACGGGGCGTGGAGGTTCACGGGTGGAAACCTAGTCGAGTAGCATTGCCGAGCTATGTCGAAACGAACCAACAAGCGCAAGATCCGCGCTAAGAAGAAGGCCAACCACGGCAAGAAGCCGAATTGCGGCCGGGGCTGAGCCCAACGCTGCATCTTTGAGCCTTTGGGTTCGAACGATCAGGTACTCCTGTCCCAGTTAGACCGGATGTCCCATCAGGTACTTCTGTCTCTGTGCTCGGCCGTGCTCGGTCAGGCGCTGCCTTCGGATGGGATCCACTTGGCCTTGTTCTGGCGGAGGACGGCGTCGAGCTCCGTCGGTAGGTCCGTGATGATCCCGTCGACCCCGAGATCGACGAGCTCCCGCATCTCACTCCCGTCGTCAATGGTCCAGACGTGGACGGCGACCCCGGCACGGTGGGCCGCCTCGATGAACGCCTCGTTGACGATCTCGAGCTCCCCCACCCGGCGGGGAACCTGCAGGGCCACGTGCCGCAGATGGGCCGGGGTCTCGCCGGCCACCACCGACTGGTGGAAGGCAGCAACCGACTGCGTGCCGGCCGAGGTGGGGATCTCGGGCGCATAGGTCGAGAACGCATTGGTGGCGGCGTCGAGGAACGAGGCCACGATGACATCGTCTCGTCGCCCGAAACGCCTGAGCGTGGCAGCCAGCGCCTCCTCGTAGGGCGCCACCGTCGGCGCGGTCCGTTTGATGTCGAGGTTGAGGATCACCTCGGGGAACTGTTCGAGCACCTCGTCCAAGGTGGCGATCCGGAAGTCGGGGTCGTCGGGCGCTCGGCCTCGGAAGGGGTAGCTGGCCGGTGGTTGATCGTGATCGACGTCCGAACCCGGCACCCACCAGTAGGCGTTGTCGAGCTTTTGGACCTCAGCCAGCGGCATGGTGGCGATCTCACCGGATCCGTTGGTGGTCCGATCCACCGATGTGTCGTGGCTGACCACCAGATGGCCGTCGGCGGTGGCATGGACATCCAGCTCGATGGCAGTGGCCCCGGCGGCCAACGCATTGCGGATGGCGTACAGCGTGGACGACGGCGCCTCCCACGCACCACCTTGGTGCGCGTAGGCGATGATCCGGCGACCGAGCCAGGAGATCGAGCTCGTTGTCAACGCACGACCACCGCCGTGGAGTGGGGCAAAGCCTTCGCCTGAAGCGGGCTCACGAGCACGTTCACAGAAGAACGGTAGCCTCTGCCGGGCAATGCTTGACCATGTATTCATTCAGTTGGTGACCTCGCTCAAGGAGTCCTTCGAGTCCGCCCTGCTCCAGCGGCAGGCGGTCGAAGAGCGGTTCCAGGTCGACGTGTTCCTGGGCGACGTCAGCTTC
Source organism: uncultured Acidimicrobiaceae bacterium (assembly GCA_963717035.1). Taxonomy (GTDB): domain Bacteria; phylum Actinomycetota; class Acidimicrobiia; order Acidimicrobiales; family RAAP-2; genus DASXMT01. The sequence goes on from CAVQVK010000051.1 coordinate 129,074, forward strand.
GAGACCTCCTACAGTCTCCCCGGCGAGCAACGCCCAGCGCGGATCCGGATGGACACCAGCTTGGACTGGCCCACGTGGAGCCAGACTGCCTACCGCAGCTGGTCCATCGGCGAAGAACCCGAGGAGCCCCCCGAGGTCTTGGTGGAGATCGCATTCCGGGCCCAGAACCTCGACGCCATTCCCGAGCTCGGCCCGTTGCTCGGCGCCCTGCCTGCCGACCTCTCGGTCCTCGGCGGCGATCCGCTGACACGGAGTGCCCCCACCGTGGAGCAGGTGTTCAACGGCGATCCCCGGGGCCCCGAATGCGCGGTCGAGGTCAGCTACGAGGGGGCATGTCCCCTGGACGAGACGATCCTCGAGCATCCCTCCGACCTGGCCGAGGCTTTGGCACCGCTGGGCCGATCGGTGGCATCGGTATTGGTACGGCTGGGAGACCTGCCCTTTGCATTCCGCCCGCCGGAGCCCGCAGACCCGAGCTGAGCGGTCTTGGACTTCGGCTCGGCCGCAGCGCCCTACGAGAACAGCCCGGCGGCAACAGCCAGGGCCCGCAGGTCGGCCTGGGGACGGGCCCCGACGTGGGCGATCACCTCGGCCGCACACACGCAACCGAGCTTGGCGCTCTCCTCGGGCTCGAGACCGTTGGTGATCCCGTAGAGGAAGCCCGCGGCGAACAGGTCGCCGGCTCCCGTGGTGTCCACCACCTTCTCCACCGGTGGGGCAGGCACGGCCACGGGACCGCTGGCGGTCACAACCACACTGCCGGCGGCCCCCCTGGTCAGGGCGGCCAGGACACCGGTCTCCTCGATGGCGGACACGGCTGCGTCGAAGTCGGTGACCCCGAACAGGAGCATGATCTCTTCTTCGTTGGCAAACAGGACGTCGAGATCACCGTTCAGGAGCTCCAGGAACTCGGCTTGGTGGCTCCGCACGCAAAAGGGGTCCGACAGCGTCAGCGCCACCGCCGCGTTGTTGGCGTGGGCGATGTCCATCGCCTCCCGCATGGCCACCTTGGCCGCGTCCTGGTCCCACAGATAGCCCTCGAAGTAGGCCACCTGCGTGGAAGACAGCCGACCGGCATGGAGGTCGACGGACGCGAAGTCCGAGGCCACCCCGAGGTGAGTGGCCATCGTCCGTTCGGCGTCTTCGGTCACCAACACCAAGCAGTGCCCGGTCACGCTCTTTCCCGCTTGGCCGGCGTGGGCCTGGGCTCGAAGGCCACCCCGATGGAGCGGATGTCGTGGGTGAACGTCCGGCCGAGCTCGTCGTCGGCCACCCGGCCCAGAACGCGGCACGGCCGCCCAACGCGGCCAGCCCGGCGACGGTGTTGGCCGCTGATCCGCCCGATGCCTCGATGGTTGGCCCCATAGAGGCGTAAATGGCCTCGGAACGCTCGAGGTCGACGATGGCCATCGTCCCTTTGACCAGGCCCAACCGAATCAAGTCCTCATCGGCGGCCGATGCCAGCACGTCGACCAGGGCGTTGCCGATGGCAACGACATCGAGCTCGGTGTCTGGGCGGGGGCGTGGCTGGATGTCGACTGGTATCGCTTCGTGGTCGTTCTGCACGGTGCGACGGTAGCCTGCCGGAGATGAGCGCTCCCACCGACGACGATCCGACCGCGTACCGCCTCCCGTACTCCGTGGTGCCCAGCCGGTACCACCTCACCCTCGTTCCCGATCTGGTCGGCGCCACCTTCACCGGTGATGTGAGCATCGACGTCAGCGTCGCGGAACCGGTCACCGCCATCGTGTTGAACGCCGCCGAGCTGACCATCGACTCGGCCACGGCTCACCCCGGCCGGCAGCGATGGCGCCACCGCGCTCGAGCCCTCCTCGATCACCCTCGATGCCGACGAGGAACGGGTCACGCTCACCTTTCCCGATCCTGTTCCTACCGGTCCGGCCACCCTCCATCTGTCGTTCACCGGCATCCTCAACGACAAGCTGCACGGGTTCTACCGGAGCACCTTCACCGACGACGACGGCAACGAGCAGCTGATCGCCACCACCCAGATCGAGGCAACCGACGCCCGTCGGGCCTTCCCCTGCTGGGACGAGCCGGACCGCAAGGCCGTCGTTCGAGGTGACCCTGGTCGTCGACGAGGGGCTGGCCGCCTATCTCCAACGGCGCCGATCGTCGAGGAGCCCCGGAGCCTCGGGCGGACGGCCTCCGGCGGGTCGATCCGCTTCGCCCCGACCATGCCGATGTCCACCTACCTGGTCGCCTTCATCGTCGGGCCCCTCGTGGCCACCGAGCCGGTCGACGTCGACGGCGTCCCCCTGCGGATCGTCCACCCGCCGGGCAAGGCCCATCTGGCTCCCTACGCCCTGGAGGTCGGGGCCCACGCCCTGCGCTTTTTCGCCGACTACTTCGGCATCCCCTACCCGGCCGACAAGCTCGACCTGGTCGCCATCCCCGACTTCGCCTTCGGGGCCATGGAGAACCTGGGCTGCGTCACGTTCCGCGAGATCGGTCCTCCTGGTCGATCCGGCCAGGCGGCCCGGGTCGAGCTCGAGCGGGTCGCCGACGTGGTGTGCCACGAGATCGCCCACATGTGGTTCGGCGACCTGGTCACCATGAAATGGTGGAACGGCATCTGGCTGAACGAGGCGTTCGCCACGTTCATGGAGGTCCTCGCGCGTCGACGCCTTCCGCCCCGAATGGCAGCGGTGGGTCAGCTTCGGCGTCGGACGCGAAGCGGCCATGGCCGTCGACGGCCTCCATGCCACCCGGCCGGTCGAGTTCCCCGTGGGCCGGCCCGAGGAGGCCCAGGGCATGTTCGACGTCCTGACCTATCAGAAGGGCGGCAGCGTGCTGAGGATGCTGGAGCGCTACCTCGGGGCCGAGACCTTCCGGGACGGGCATCCGCGACTACCTGACCACCCACAGCTACTCCAACACCGAGACCGCCGACCTGTGGGACGCCCTGGAGACGGTCGAGCGGCCAGCCCGTGCGGGAGATCATGGACACGTGGATCTACCAGGGCGGCTATCCGCTGGTTCGGTTGGCTGAGGACGATCGGTGTCCCAGGAGCCGTTCTCGTATCGAGGTGAGCCCGGAGGGGCCATCGGGTCCTCGTGGCAGATCCCCGGCATTGGTCCGGTCGACGTCGGGAGGAGACGGCGATCCTGTTCCGGTCCTGGTGCCCGCTGACGGTGCGCCGGCCGCCGCCCTCCGGGCCACCGACCCACTGGTCAACGCCGGCGGCTCGGGTTTCTACCGAGTCGCCTACCCCACCACCGTGGTGGAGCGGCTGAGCGCCATCCTGCCCGAGCTCGAAGCCCTCGAGCGCTACAACCTGGTTTCCGACTCGTGGGCCGCGGCCCTGGCCGGCCAGGCGCCGGTGAGCAACGTGTTCCGCCTGGCTGGCGCGCTCAGCCGTTCCGGCGAGCGCGACCCAAGCGTCTGGTCCGTGGTGATCGGTGCCCTCGGCTTGCTCGACCGGGTCGTTGCCGATGCCGACCGTCCCGTGCTCCAAGAGGCCGTGCGCTCCCTCGTGGGCCCGATCGCCGATCAGGTGGGCTGGGACCCGAGGGACGACGACGGGGAACGGACGCCGTCGCTGCGCTGCGTCGGTCCTCCGGACCCTGGGCACGATCGGTGCCGACCAGGAAATCCGGGACGAGGCCGCTCGTCGCTTCGCCGCGGCAAAGCCTGGTGGCGCCGACGGGACCGCCCTCCATCCCGACACCGAGTCGGCCGTGCTCGAGATCGTGGCCACCACCGGCGGCACCTCCGAGTTCGAGGTCTATCTGGAGCGGTACCGCAAGCCGACCAACCCCCAAGAGGAGAACCGGTACCTCTATGCCCTCTCCGCGTTCGACCAGCCCGATCTGGCCCAGCGGACCTACGACCTGGCCACGTCCGAGGTCCGTACCCAGAACGCGCCGTTCGTGCTGCAGCTCCTGGTGGCCAACCGGTTGACCGGTCCGGCGACCTGGGAGCGGATCACCACGGACTGGGATTCGTTGGTCGATCGGTTCCCGGCCAACATCCTCCCCCGCATGCTCGATGGCGTCCGCACGCTGTGCCGGACTCCCGAGCAGGCCGCGGCCGTCGCCGCCTTCGTCACGTCCCACCCCCTGCCCGCCGGCGGGAAGACGGTTGAGCAGATCCTCGAACGCCTGGACGTGAACGTGGCCTTCGGTCAACGAGTCGGCACCGGGCTGGCCGAGATCCTGGCCGGCGTGGCCCTCGGTTGACTGCGTTGGCCGTCTCCGAACCGGTCAACCTCGTGCCAGGCTGAGACGATGGACACCGAGCAGTCTCACACCGGCCAGGGCGAACAGCCCACCGCGGCCACCGAGCGGCGCGACGAGCTCTTCGCCCTGGCTCGGGCAGCCGAGGGCTTCATGCCCGACAACGAGGGCGAGGCGCTCTATGAGGCGGCCCTGCGGGCCGGGCGCGATGCCCACTCGGCCACGTTCGTCGAGGTGGGTGCGTGGTGTGGCAAGTCGACGGTCTATCTGGGGGCAGCGGCCGAGGCCTCCGGGGCCGTCCTGTTCAGCCTGGACCACCACCACGGCTCCGAGGAGAACCAGCCCGGGTGGGAGCATCACGATCCGGGCCTGATCGATCCCGCTACCGGGCGCATCGACACCCTGCCCCACTGGCGGCGGACGGTCGGCGGCGCAGACCTGGAGCCGACCGTCGTCGGCCTGGTGGGCGACTCCCCGGTCGTGGCCGGTCGCTGGGCGACGCCACTGGAGTTCTGCTTCATCGACGGCGGCCACGGCGACGAGCCCGCCTGGGCCGACTATCGCGGTTGGTCCCCACACGTGCGGGTCGGCGGCCTCCTGGCCATCCACGACGTGTTCCCCGACCCGGCCGACGGCGGTCGGCCTCCCTACGACTTGTGGCGCTACACGCTCGACTCGGCGCGTTCGAAGAAGAGAGCGGGTGCGGCTCGTTGCGAGTGCTGACGAGGGTGGAGGCCCCTTAGACAGTGCCCGAGGCGCCACGAGGAAAGGCCGCCTCGGTTGGGGCCTCCGGGGCCGGTTCGGTGAGGTCCAGATGGGTGGGCAGTCCCTCGCCGCGGAACAGCCCTGATGCCGCGGTAGTGCGACTCAGCGCATCAGCGGCCAGCACGATGGCGCCGGCGGTGTAGGTAGAACGCTCCAAGGGAGGGAACGTGGCTTCCTCCGGATAGACCATGCCCGTCCAGTAGGAGCCGTCCTCGGTGCGTAGCCCCTGGGCCCACTCGAGCAGGGTGAGGGCGACGTCGTCCATGCCGATGGCGTCCAGGGCCAGAACGCACTCGGCCGTCTCTGCCGCGGTTACCCATTCACCGGTCGAGACACACCGGACGCCGAAACCCTCCATCACGAACGTCGACCACCCGGCCTCGATCCGATCTCTGGCCGCCTGTCCAGTCATCGCCCCGGACAACACCGGGTAGTACCAGTCCATGGCGAACTCTTGTTTCGGCGCAAAGGCCGACGAGGGCTCGTAGGCCACGGCGTGAGCCAGACGGCCCGCGGCCCACTCCCAGTCGGGCCGCTCGTGGCCCAGCTCCTCGGCGCAGGCGATGGCGCAACGGAGACTGTGGTAGATCGACGACGAGCCGGTCAGGAGGGCGTAGTTCTCGAGATAGCCGGACGGATCCAGGGACCAACAGATCGATCCGTCCCGTCGCTGCCATCGGAGCACGAAGTCGATACCGGCTTCCATCGCCGGCCAGAGCGATTCGAGGCCACCGACATCTCCGGTCGAAATGAAGCGATGCCAGGCGCCGGTGGCCAGGTAGGCACAGACGTTGGTGTCGAGACGGGGATCCTCGATGCCGGTGGCCAGGTAGTAGTTGAACCAGCTCCCGTCGGGAAGCTGGGTGTCGACCAACCACTGGTAGGCGCGGTCCGCCTCGGCGTCGAGGCCGACGGTGGTCAACGCCATGGCTGCCTCGACGTGGTTCCAGGGATCACAGTGGCCGCCCGGGAACCACGGGATCATCCCGTCGGGTCGCTGCAGGCCGGCGATCGACCGGGCCGTGGCCAGGACCTGGTTCGAGGTGAGGACCCCGGGGACCTCGGGTATGACCCTCATGCCCGCGCTCCGGCCCCGGCAAGGGTGCGCTCAACTGTCTCAGCCGATCGCACGGTGACCGGGGCGGCCGGCACGGCCGCCCTCGGCTTCACCAGGTAGACAACCAGGCTCTTGCCGACCAGTGGGTTGAGCACTTTTTCGGTGTAGCGGGTCAGCTTGGGGGCCTTGACGATGTCCCAGACCAAAAGGCGGTGATAGGCGGCTACGGCCGGGTGATCGTCCTTCGTCGGGCCGACCAGGCAGCGCAGCCACCAGTAGGGGGCGTGGAGCCCGTGGGCGTGATGGCTGCCCATGACGGTGAGACCGGTGCGCTCCAGCCGGGCCACGAGCTCGCCGTAGCGGTAGATGCGCACGTGGCCGCCGGGCACGTTGTGATACTCGTCCGACAGCGCCCAGTTCACGAACTCGGGGCCACAGCGCGGGACGGTGACCGCCATCGAGCCGCCGGGACGGAGCACCCGGGACAACTCGCCCATGGCCAGGTGATCGTCCGGGATGTGCTCCAGCACCTCGGAGGCGATGACCCGGTCGAAGGCACCGTCGGCAAAAGGGAGCCGCAACGCGTCCCCCCGGACCGAGCCCACCCGGGCCGTCTCGGCATCGAGCTCACCGGCTTCGTACATGGCGCCGAAGGTGTCCTGCACGTTGCGCACTTCATCGGCGCCGGCGTCGAAGGCCACCACCTCGGCGCGGAGGCGGGCCGCTTGATAGGCGTGGCGTCCGAAGCCGCAACCCAGATCGAGCACGCGATCCCCGGCCCGGACACCGAGCTTCCGGTAATCCACGGTCAGCATGCGACTGTCTCCGTCGGGTCGGTCGCCGTTGGGTCGGTCTCAGTCGGGTCGGTCGAGGGGGAACCGAGAGGTGCGGCCGGCGCGGGGGGAATGATGATGCCGTTCTCGGCCACCAACGCCTCGTACTGCTCGACCGTTCCGCGGGCGGTGACCTCCCAGGTAAAGCGGCCGAGCACCCGCTGGCGGCCGGCGTCACCCAACTTGGTGCGCAGGTCGGGGTCGTCGAGCAAGCGTCCGATGGCCCCGGCCAGGGCGCCGGGGTCGTTCGGCGGCACCAGCAGTCCCGTCTCGCCGTCGGTACCGACCACCTCGGGCAGCGCGCCACCGGTGGTGGCGACGACGGGGACACCACAGGCCATGGCCTCGATCGCCGGCAGCGAGAACCCCTCGTACAACGATGGCACCACGGCGACCTGGGCTTGCCCGTAGTTCCGGGCCAGCTCCTCGTCGCTGATGCCGGTCACACAGCGGACGATGGGGGCGAGCCCCAGCCGATCGATGGCGCGGGCCACGCGGCCATCCGGGCGCGGGCTGCCGATGACCACCAGCTCTATGTCGCGTTCGGTGCGCAGCTTGGCCACCGCCTCGAGGAGGGGCACCAGGCCCTTCATGGGCACGTCCGAGGACGAGGTGACCATCAGGCGCCCGGGGATCGGACTCACGTCGTCCTGTGGCCGAAAGACGGTGTGGTCGACGCCCACAGGCACGACCGTCATGCGTGACGACTCCACTCCCATCTGGGCGGCGATGTCGGTCTTGGACGACTCGGACACGGTGATGATCGAGGGAGCTCCCGGGAGACGCGGACCTGCATCCGTAGGAAGCCGAACCACCGACGGGTGGTGACCCGCTGCCATGGATTGGTGGCGTGGCTGAGGGCCAGCTGGCGGTCAACGGTGATGGGGTGGTGGAGCGTCGTCACCAGGGGCCAGCCGTCGTCCAACATGCCGAGCATGCCGTTGCCCAGGCACTGGTTGTCGTGGATCAGGTCGAACTCGTCCCGCCGGGCGGCCAACAGCCGCCTGGTCCGCAGGCTGAACGTCCAGGGCTCGGGGAACCCGGCGGTGCACATGACGCCGAACTCCAAGGCGTCGATGGAGCTGGTGAACTCCTTCGGCCACGGGATCCGGAAAGGGTCGGGCTCCCGGTACAGATCGAGACTGGGCACGGGCGTGAACCCGACGCCCTCGTCCACTTCTGGCCAGGGTTGGCCGGAGAAGACCTCGACCGAGTGGCCCAGCTTGACCAGCTCCCGCGACAGGTGCCGCGTGTAGACGCCCTGACCCCCACAACGGGGATTGCCCCGATAGACGAGAAAGGCGATCCGCAACCCCCCCGGAGCCGGAGGAGCGGGAACGATGCGGTCCGGAACTGACCGTTGGGTAACCGACGAACGCCGTCGAAAACCGAAATTAGGCACGGGCGAGCCCGTCGACAGCGGTCATAGAAGGGAAAGCCTCCCCCGGCCAGGGGCTTCGGCGCAAACGCGTTCTATTTTTCACCCCCTGAGATCGAGCCGTCCGAGCACAGTCTCGCCCTCCCGGAACAGGGCGAACCCTCCCCCAGCAACGCCGGTCGTCCAGCCGACGGGCCGGCCGAAGGACCCGGCCGAAGGACTGGACTGCCACGCATACAGCACTTCGGTTCAGCGACGCACGAACCCCTCGGGAACCCCCGATGAGGATCACCGGGGAACGGGGGCGGCTGAAACGCATGGGAACCGCCGATTCGGTCACGAAACGTTCACCGAGCAACGAAATGTTCACCTCAGCGCAGTGTCTGCCGGACCATCAGGCGGGTAGCGTCTCACACACCTTCATGGTGTCGGCGGCCGGGTCGAATCGCTTCCCTGCCGGCCCGGCAACGACATTCGGACCAACCAAGATGCATCTCGACGCAATTAGTTACAGTGCCCAGGTGCACCTGTCCGGGTTGTTGGGTCGTCCACTGTTCTCGCCAACGGACGAGAGCGTTGGCAAGGTCGACGATGTCATCGTCAGCTTGCAAGGAGAGGACTACCCCGTGGTGATAGGGCTAGTGGCCAAAGTTGGCGGCCGTCGGGTCTTCGTGCCGATCGAACGGGTCGCGGAATTCAGCGAGGAGCGCATCGCCCTGGCCAAGTCCAAGGTCGACCTTCGCGGATTCGAGCGCCGTGACGGCGAGGTCCTCTTGCGCGAAGACATCCTGCGCCATCGGCTCATCGATGTCGCTGACGCCGAGCTGGTTCGGGCCTGGGACGTCGAGCTTCGAGCCAGCGACGAGGGATGGGTCGTGTCCTGCCTGGACACCCGGCGTCCAGCTCGGCTGTTCGGCCTCGTCCGGACGACGGCCGGACGTCCGTGCCAGGACTGGAAGGCCTTCGAGCCGCTCATCGGCCACACACCCAGCGTCCGGGCCCGGGCCACCTTCGGCCGGGTGGTGAAGCTGAAGCCGGCACAGATCGCCGACCTGCTCGAGGATGCATCACATACCGAGGGCGAGGAGATCCTCGACGTCGTCCACGCCGACCCCGAGCTCGAGGCCGACGTGTTCGAGGAGCTCGACCCCGACATCGCCAACCGGCTGTTCGGGGACAAGACCGACCCCGAGGTGGCCGACGTCATCGCCCACATGCGAGCCGACGACGCGGCCGACGCCATCGCCGAGCTCCCCCAGGGGCGTCGCCAGAAGGTCCTCGACCTGCTCCCACCGGGCACACGCACGAAGGTGCTCACCCTCCTCGGCTTCAATGCCGCCAGCGCCGGGGGGATCATGGGCATCGACTTCCTGACCGCACCCAAGGATGCCCTCGTCGAGGAAGCCCTGCGACGTATCCGACTGGCCGAGAACGTGCAGCCCGAGGCGCTCATCACCATGCACGCCGTGGACTCGGCCAACCGGTTGTTCGGGACGGTCAGCGTCATCGGGCTCCTCCAGTCCGATCCCGAATCGCGCCTGCTCGACGTGGTCGACGACGATCCGGTACGGGTCACGGCGACCGCCGATGTCGTCGACGTGACCCTGCTCATGGCCGACTACAACCTGATGACCGTTCCCGTCGTCGACGACGACAACCAGCTTCTCGGGGTGATCACCGTCGACGACATACTCGAGGCGACGATCCCCGAGGACTGGCGACGACGAGAACCCCCGCCCCATCCCGAATCCGCCCACACTGATTCGGGATCGAACAGTACCGCCACCAATCACTCGGAGCCCCGGGGGTAGCCATGACGGACCGACCAGCCGCCACGGGTGCCACCGGGGCGGCCGATCCGTCAAGCTCCGACAAGACGCCCCAACCCCAAGCACCCCCGGGTGCCGAACCCGTTGCTCCGGCCCCAATGGCGGAGCCCCAGGCTCCGGCCACGGGGGCCACTGGGGCGCCCCAGTCGGCTGGTTCCGACAAGGCTCCTGAGCCCCAGGCTCCGGCCGGCGATGCCGAGCCCCACGCTCCGGCCGGCGACTGCCGCCGGCCCCACGCTCCGGCTACCGTCGCCGAGCCCGCGGCTCCGGCCACGGGTGGCACCGGGGTGCCCGAGTCGGCTGGTTCCGACAAGCGCGGGCCGTCAGCTCCAAGCTCCGGCCACCGCCGTTCTGGACGAGGCCCACCTGGGCGATATCGAGGGTGCCCTCGGGCGAGTCGCCGTCGGTGACATCGGCGAACGCCACAGCTTGCGCAAACGACTCCTCACCTTCGCCGCCATCGCCGGGCCCGGCCTCATCGTCATGGTCGGCGACAACGACGCCGGCGGCGTCTCCACCTACAGCCAGGCCGGCCAGAACTACCACACCAGCCTGCTGTGGGTCCTGATCTTGCTGATCCCCGTCCTGATCGTGAACCAGGAGATGGTCGTTCGCCTCGGCGCGGTCACTGGAGTCGGTCACGCCCGCCTCATCAACGAACGATTCGGGAGAGGCTGGGGCTGGTTCAGCGTCGGCGACCTGTTCATCCTCAATTTCCTCACCATCGTCACCGAGTTCATCGGTATCTCGCTCGCCGCCTCCTACGCCGGCATTTCGGAGTACATAGCCGTCCCGACGGCGGCGGTGGCCCTGGTGGCCATCATGGCCTCAGGCAGTTTTCAACGATGGGAACGAGCCATGTTCGTCTTCATCGCCATCAGCCTGGTCCAGATTCCGATGTTCTTCCTGTCTCATCCTCAATGGGGAACCATCGGGCACAACTTCGTCGTGCCGGGCGTCCACGGCGGCGCCACGTCGGCTGCCGTGTTGCTCATCATCGCCATCGTCGGCACCACTGTTGCTCCCTGGCAGCTGTTCTTCCAGCAGTCCAACATCGTCGACAAGCGCATCACCCCCAGGTTCATCAGCTATGAGCGAGCCGATACCGTCGTGGGCTCATTCGTGGTGGTGATCGGTGCCGTCTGCATCATGGTGGTCGCCGACTACGCCGCCCGGGGCACCAACGCGTTCGGCAACTTCACCAACGCCGCCGGCGTCGCCCACCTGCTGGCCAACCACAGTCACGCATTGGGGGCCATGTACGCCATCCTGCTCTTCGACGCCAGCATTCTCGGCGCGGCCGCAGTCACGCTGTCGACCAGCTACGCCTTCGGCGATGTCTTCGGCATCCGCCACTCGCTTCACCGAGGGTTCAAGGAAGCCAAGCAGTTCTACCTCAGCTACATGGCCATGGTCGTCGCCGCCGCCGCCATCGTGTTGATCCCCCACGCTCCGCTCGGCCTGATCACCACCATCGTCCAAGCCCTCGCCGGTCTCCTCCTCCCCTCCGCCGCGGTCTTCCTTCTGCTGTTGTGTAACGACCGAGAAGTGCTCGGCCCGTGGGTCAACGCGAAGTGGCTCAACGTGCTCGCCTCCCTGATCATCGGTGTGCTGCTCGTTCTCTCGGGCGTCCTCATGGCCACGACGCTCTTCCCCAACGTCAATGTCATCGACGTCTTCATCGGCATCACCATCGCCCTGGCCGCCGCCGGCGTCGTCGTCGCCATCGTGCTCAAAATCCTGAGCCGGCGAAGCGGACTGCCCAGCATTCCCCCCGGCCCGCAGATGAGCGAGACGGAGAAGCTGTCCTGGCGCATGCCGCCCCTGGCCCTACTCAAGCCGGTCAAATGGTCGCCCGGACTCCGGGTCGGCATCCTCTCGCTGCGCGCCTATCTGGTCGTCAGCGCCGTGCTCCTCATCGTCAAGGCTGTCCAACTCGGCGGGGGCTGACCCGGGCGTCAGGGTCGGCCAGTAGAAAGCGATGAGGCCCGGGCGGGGACGCCCTCGGTGCAGCCAGCATCGGGGGCCGCCCCATCACGCAAGACCGGTCAGCCGATGGCCGAGGTCAGTGACAGCGCGTGCGGACGGGAAGTTGGGGTGTCATTGCCTTCGTACTGAGGGATCCTCCCTGTTCCATCGGCCACACCTCCTTCATCACGGTCCAGCGGGACCTATCGTCCGGTTTTTTCAAGTGTAGCCCCGAGCCCTGCACGACGGCCTGAGTTTGTCGCCGTTGCCGCCAGGTACTGTCGATGCCATGGACTTGAACTATCCGCCCGAGGCCGAGACCTTCCGATCCGAGATCCGCTCCTGGCTCGAGGAGAACCTGCCCGACGGGTGGGGTAAGCCCGACTTCTCGATGACCAGGGACGAGAAGAAGGCGTTCAACCAGGAGTGGACGAAGAAGCTGTTCGCCGGAGGGTGGATCTGTGCCTCGTGGCCCTCCGAGTACGGCGGCAAGGGCCTGTCCCTCATGGAGTCGGTCGTGCTCAACGAGGAGTTCGCCCGGGTCGAGGCCCCACTTCGCGCCGATTTCTTCGGCGACACGCTGGTCGGCCCGACCATCTTGCAGTGGGGAACCGAGGAACAGAAAATGGAGTTCATCCCCCGGATCATGAACGGCACCATCGCCTGGTGCCAGGGCTTCTCCGAACCCGACGCCGGGAGCGACCTGGCTTCGCTGAAGACCCGGGCCGACCTCGACGGGGACGAATGGGTCATCAACGGTCAGAAGGTGTGGACCACCCAGGCCCAGTTCGCCGACTACATCTTCCTGTTGGCCCGGACCGACCAGGACGCGCCCAAACACGCCGGGATCTCCTACCTCCTCGTTCCGATGAAACAGGACGGCATCGAGGTCCGGCCCATCGAGCAGGTCGACGGATCCGGGGACTTCAACGAGGTGTTCTTCGACAACGCCCGGTGCCCTCGGGCCAACGTGGTGGGCGGCGAGAACAACGGCTGGAAGGTGGCGATGACCACGCTCGGGTTCGAGCGGGGCTCCTCGGCCACCACCGGGCACCGGCGGTTCGCCCGGGAGCTCAACTCGATCATCGATGAGGCCCGAGCCCACGGGCGGGACACCGATCCCCTCGTCCGTCAGCGCCTGGCCACGGCGTGGTCGAAGGTCAAGATCATGGAGATCAACGGGTTCCGGTCGCTCACCGACGCTCTGAACGGCACCCATGACGATGGCCGCGTTGAGCGCCTGCAACAAGATGTTCTGGTCCGAGTACCACCAGGACACCATGAACCTGGCCATGGACATCTTGGGCCTCGGTGGCCAGATCCTCACCGGCGACCCCGATGCCGACAGTGGCTCGCCGCTGAAGCGGGGTCGCACCGATTACCCGGTGAGCGACCTGCAGGCCGCCTTCTTCTTCTCGAGGTCGGAGACCATCTGGGGTGGAACGGCGGAGATCCAGAGGAACATCGTCGGCGAGCGGGTGCTGGGCCTCCCCAAAGAGCCCAAGGCCGCCTCGGCCGCCTGATCAGCCGGCTGGCCTGATGAGCCGGCTGGCCTGATGAGCCGGTGTTGCCGCCGTTCGCCCAGCGTCGCAGTCTCAGGCCCCTCTCAGGCGACTTCGGGGGCGATGCCCCCGACGGGCTCAACCAGGGCCAACGAGGCTTCGTTCTCCGCCGATGCCGTCGCTTGCGCCAGGCCGGCTCGATGTCGCCACCGCAGGATGCCCGCGGCCAACAGGGTGGCGATAGCTCCGACGCCGATGGACACCCGCGGGTCGGTCCATTCGGAGATGGCCCCGATGAGTGGGCCACCGATGGGGGTGCTCCCGAGGAACGCCATCGAGTACAGAGCCATGACCCGGCCGCGCATGGGCGGGTCGGCCTGGAGCTGCAGCTCGGCATTGGCGGTGGCGATGAAGGCGATCGACGCCGCCCCCATGAACACGATGACCACGGCGGCGAAGGCCAGGGTCGGGGCCACGGCCACCACGGCCAACAGGGCACCGAAGGTCAGGGCCACACCCTGGAGGAGCCGGGGGGTGGGACGACCCCGGTGGGCCACGGCCAGACCGCCCACGATGGCCCCGACGCCCATACAGGAGGTCAGGACGGCGTACGAACCCGCACCGCCGTGGAAGGTCACGGTGGCCAGGAGGGCCAAGGTGACCTGGAAGTTGTAGGCGAAGATCCCGATCACCGCCATGGCGATCAGCGTGTTGCGCAGCGACGGCGTTCGCCAGACGTAGCGGAACCCGTCTCGGAGCTGGCCCTTCGCCCGCACGACGGGGTCGATCGTGTGGAGCTCGCTGGTCCGCATCAGGGCCAAGGCGATCAGGACAGCCACGAACGATGCCGCGTTGGCCAGGAAGCACACCCCCAGTCCGACCACCGTGATGACCACGCCACCCACGGCCGGGCCCACCACTCGGGACGCGTTCATCACCACCGAGTTCAGGCTGACTGCGTTGGGGAGGTCCTCCTTGCCCACCATCTCGAACACAAACGTCTGGCGCGCCGGGTTGTCGAAGAGATTGGTCACCCCGAGCAGGAAGGCGAGCAGGAAGACCTGCCACAAACGAATGGCGTGGGTCTCCACCAGGATCCCGAGGGCCAGGGCGATGAGCCCGCCCGCCGCCTGGGTGAAATACAGGAGCCTTCGCTTGTTCACCCGATCGGCCACCAGGCCGCCCCACGGCCCGAAGAGAAGCATGGGCAAGAACTGCAATCCGGTGACGACGCCGAGGTCGACCCCACTACCGGTCAGGTGCAGGACCAGCCAGGCCTGGGCCACCCGGTCCATCCACGTGCCCGAATTGGAGATGAGCTGGGCCGTGAAGTACAGCCGGTAGTTCCGGACCCGGAGCGACTGGAATGTCCGTCGGGTGGCGACGCCCACCGCGCTCATCGTTCGTCCCGCGTGCTCACCGCTCCTCGACCTCCAAGAGCCGCTCGAGCAACACGGTGAGATCGCCCAGGGCCAGCCGCTCTCCCTCGTCGAGGCGATGCAGCTGCTGAGCGAGAAAGGCGTTCTTCAACGACCGGTTCTGCTGCAGGACCTTCTTCCCGGATGCTTGCAGGGTTAGCCGCGCCACCCGCCGATCGGCCGGGTCGACCACCCGCTTCACGTAGCCGGCATCCTCCAGGTTGGCGACGATCCTGGTCATCGAGGGCGGCTGAATGGACTCGCACACGGCCAGCTCGCCCAAGGTGGGTGTTCCCAACCGGTCGATCGAGGCCAGGGCAGATGCCTGGGACGCCGTGAGCCCGCCCACAGTGTGTTGGCGTAGCCGCCGGTGGAGGCGCATGACGGCCATCCGGAGCCGAGCAACCAGCTCGGCCTCCGCCTGGTCGGAAGCCGCGGGCGTGGTGCTGGACACTGCTGGCTGAACGTTGCTCACATGTACATACTAGTTAGTTCGGCTAACTAACGCAACGGCTCACTTCCGCAGTACCGGAGGAACCGGGCCGACATACGATCGGTCACATGCTTCCCGACTATGCCGAGCTCGATCAGGCGATCGGCAACGACTGGTATCGCCTCGATCCCAACTTGTCCCTCCTGCTCGATCGGTACCTCCCCGACCCCGCCGACCGATCGTTCGCCGAGGAGCACGTCTCCCGCTACGGCGACCTGGTGGGACGCACCCTGGCCGCCCGCGCCGAGGTCACTGACGCCCATGGGCCGGTCCTCAACCGTTACGACCGCTGGGGCTTCGACGTGGGCGAGGTCGTCCACCATCCGTCCTGGCTGGCCAACAAGGCCGACCTCATCCGCAACGGGTTCGTCGGGCTCCCGGCCCACGCCGGGCGCCCGGTGCCCGCCGTGGTCACCGCCTCGCTCTCCTACCTGGTCAGCCAAGCCGAGACCGCCGTCTACTGCGGGCTGGGCATGACCGGCGGAGCCGCCGACATCGTGGAGCGCTACGCCCCGGCCGGGGTCCGCGAGGACGTCTTGGCCAAGCTCACCTCCCTCGACCCCGAGGTGGCCTGGGAGGGCGGAATGTTCCTGACGGAACGCCAGGGCGGCTCCGACGTCGGCGCCAACACCACCATGGCCGTCCAGGACGGCGACGAGTGGGTCCTCATCGGCGACAAGCACTTCTGCTCCAACGTGGACGCCGACGTGTTCATCGTCCTGGCCCGGCCCGAGGGCGCCCCCGAGGGCAGCCGAGGGCTGGCCACCTTCATCGTTCCCAGCCGGCTGCCCGACGGATCACCCAACGGGTTCGTCATCAAGCGGCTGAAGCCCAAGTTGGGCACGGTCGGAGTCCCCACCGGTGAGGTCACCCTGGCCGGGGCGCGGGCCTGGCTGGCCGGCAACGAGCCCGGCGGCGGCTCGTCTGGCGGGGGCTCCAATGGGGTGTCCACCGATGCGGCCCGGGACGGCAGGGGCATCAACCGGATGATGGAGATGGTCAACGGCAGCCGCTTCGGGGTGTCGCTCATGGGTCTGGGCATCCACCGCCGGTCGTTCCTGGAAGCGGCGATCTACGCCTCGCAGCGGAAGCAGTGGGGCAACCGGATCGACAGCTACCCGCTGGTGCGGGAGACCCTGGTCGACATGCTCGTCGACCTGGAGGCGGGCATGGCCATCAGCTACGAGTGCGCGGGATCGGGTCGGACCGCCGTCGACCCGGAGGAGGGACGGCTGCTGCGCCGCATCCTCATCCCGCTGGCCAAGATGCGCTGCACCCGCGTAGCCCTGTGGGCGGCCAGCAATGCCCTCGAGGTATTCGGCGGCAACGGCTACATGGAGGACTGGCCCATGGCCCGCCAGCTCCGCGACGCCCAGTGCCACACCATCTGGGAGGGGACCGAGAACATCCTGTGCATCGATGTCCGCCGGGCCGTTCGGGGCGAGCACGCCCACGAGGCGCTGTTCTCCCGCGTCGAGCGGGCCATCGACCACGGCGCCCACCACTCGGTGCTGGCCCCGGCGGTCGACGGCGTTGCCGCCGCCCTGTCCGATGCCAACGAGGCGGTGAAAGTCCTCGCCGGCCTGGACGACGATCTGGCCCTGCTCCACTCCCGTCGCTTCGCCGAGCTCCTGGCCGACACGGCCGAGGGCGCACTCCTGGTCGAAGAGGCGGCGTGGTCCCTCGACCGCGACGGTGATGCCCGCAAGGCGGCCGTGGCCCGCCGGTTCTGCAGCCGGCGCCTGGGCACGGCCCCGCTCCGGGGGATCGGCGATAGTGACCGCACCGTCCTCGACCACTTCGAGCCGCTGGTGCGCTACGGACCGATTGGAGTGGAGGACCTGGCGAGCTGATCGGGGAGCCAACGGGCCGGGTGGCTCGCGGCTCGCCGCTGGCCGTCGGAGCGCGGTGGGCGACAACCGACGTACCGGAGGAGCCGATGGCCGCCAGTACAGACTCTGCCGGACCTATTCGGCCGGCAGGCCGTACCGACTATTTGCCGTGAAGCTTGCGAGGGTCGGTGTCGATGGTGAGGTCGTCGAGCGGGACAACCATCTCGGGAGCCAGAGCCTGATGCTCGTCAGCGACGAGGCGAACGGCCGTGCCGATGGCCAGGAACTCGATGACGTGGCTCCCCCACACGTTCGTCTCCTCTTGGATGCGCACGCCCACGATGCCGTCGGCCCCCAACGAGTGGGACTCCTGTCTGCATGCGCTCCATGGCCAGCTCCCGGGAGTCATAGAGCGCCGTGGTGATGAGCTCGAGCTCGATGTTGACATTCTGGGTCTTGAGCCACTCCCCGAACTGGCGGCGGGCGACGTGGTACACGCAGACCCCCATCACCATGCCGGCGGGCACGTACCCGGCTCGGGCCAGAAGGGCGAAGTCCCGACCGCTGAGATCGCTGGTGAACACCTCGCCCTGCTGTGGGGGCATGCCGTCCGCCGGTCGATCGTTGGACCGCACCGTGGCCAGGTGGGTGGCCCGTATCGCGGTGCCGATGGCGTTGAACCGATAGTCCCGGCCCTTGCCCTCTGCGCCCTCGAACTCGAGCCGCACGCCGACCACGCCATCGGCGTGCAGGGCCGCCGCCTCGGACCGGAGCCGACCCATGGCGATGGTGCGGGCGGTGTGCAGGCTGTTCGACAGATCGGCCAGCTCGCGGTTCTCCCGCATGGCCACCCCGTACCGCCCCCAGAACGGCGGGCGGTAGATGGCGGCCCCCGTGACCAGGCCCAGCGGCTCATAGCCGGTCCCTTCGACGAGGATGGCCTCGTCCACGCTGAAGTCGGTCGACACGGCGCGATGGTGGCCCGAGCCCGACGCCTTGTTCCGACCACCAGGTCCCGGGGGCCGGCGCAGTGCGTCGAGGGCCAGCTCGGCGACGTGTCGTTCCGGCGACTCGGGCGGATTGGGGCGCTCGGGCGGATTGGGGGGCTCGGGCGGCTCGGGCGCGGCGCTCATCGGGAAGGGTCCGCCAACCCGACCGTCACCCGGGCCGGTTGCGGGTCCTCGATATGCCGGAACCGCCGCACCGCCGTGCCCAGCATGACGTTCTCCACCAGCATCGTGTCCTCCATCGAGCTGTGGAACTGGGCAGCCACGTCGACACCGACCACCCGCTCCCCATAACCGGTGGCGTGCGTCTCGAGCCGGTCGACGGCGAACCGCCGGCAGTGTTGGATGGCGTCGGACCGCTGACGGAACTCCCCCGACGAGTACTGATTGAAGGCGGCCGAACCGGACCCACTCCCATCGCCCACGACGCAGCCCCCGTACGAACGAATGGCGCCGACGCCGACCACCAGCGCGCCAGGTACCCATCCCGTATCGATGAGCTTGGCGAACTGCTGGCCGGACAGGTGCGAGGTGAACGGCTCGGACAACAATGGCGCTCCCTCACGCCGGATGGCGGTCCCCACCATGCGGATCTCGAGCACCGGAGCCGACGTGGCCAAGGGCAGGCGGCGGGACTCGTAGCGGACGCCGACCACACCGTGGGCGCCGAGGAGGTCCGCTTCTTCTCGGAGGCGATCGATGGCGATGGTGTAGGCCTCGGTCAGGCCCCGCTCGTACCAGAGGTCCTCGAAGTTGTACCCGGGCATGTGGCCGTACGTGGCGTGCTGGCAGACGTAGGCCTGTTGGTAACCACCGGCCCACCCGGGGGTCATGAAGAGCTGGCCGCCCACGCCCGAACCGACTCCGCCCGAGGCCTGGTACTGGGACCCATACCCCTGCAGCCCGAACTGGTAGACGGTCATCCCTACGACCATGCCGGCGGGCGTGAACCCGCAACGCTCTACGGCCGAGAGCTCGGACACCGACAGATCACTGGTCCAGGTGCCCCCAGGTTCGGCCCCTTCGGCCAACCGGGATCGGGCCGCCTCGGGCAGGTCACCCGCAGGTCCCGCTCCCCCCGACGCCTCGGAGCCTTCGGAGCCCGGCGACGCGGGTGGCGGCCAGCTCACGTGTCCAGCGTGACGATCATCTGCGGTTGGGCGATCACGTGATCGGGGCGTAGCGGCCGGACCGCAGTACCGATGGCCAGGAACTCGATGACGTGGCTCCCCCAGAAATGGGACTTCTCCACCAGCTGCACGCCGACGATGCCCTCGGCGCCGAGGGTGCGGGCCTCTTCTTGCATGCGCGACATAGCCAACTCCCGGGCCTCGTAGAGAGCCTGGGTGAAGTGCGGCAGCTCGGCGTTGCGCATGCTGGTGGACATCACCGCCCCGACGCCCCGGTAGCCCACGTGGTAGACGCACGTCCCCATGACCAGGCCCAGCGGGGCATAGCCGGCCTGCACCAACGTCCAGAAATCCTGGCCGCTCAAGTCGCTGGTGAACGGCTTTCCGGCCGATGTCTTCCACTCCGTGTCGGTCTCGTCGGCCGACACAGCGGTGCCGATGGCGATGAACTCGGCCGAGTGCTTGCCCCAGTCGTAGAAATTGACCGAGAGGCGGACACCCACCACGCCGTCGGCTCCGAGCACGTCGGCTTCGGTCTCCATGCGGGCCATGGCCAGCTCTCGAGCGGTGTACATGGCTTGGGTCAGGGCGGCGAGCTCCTGGTTCTTCCGCAGTCCCCGGCGCTGGAAGCCGATGTGGTAGATCGAGCTGCCGAAGACCAGGCCCCGCGGATGGAACCCCGCTTCTTTGACCAAGAGGAACTCGTTGACCGACAGGTCACTGGTGAACAGCCCTCGCCGACCGGCGCTGTCCTCGGACTCCTGCAGCCGACGCATGGCATCGGGGGGCAGGCCTTGGGTCGAATCGGTGGTAGTCAAGGGATCCTCGTCACGTCAGTAGGGGCTCGTCACGTCAGCAGGGACTCGTCACGTCAGTAGGGGCTCGTCACGTCAGCAGGGACTGGAGAGCGAGGCGGGTCGAGGCACTGTGAGTGGCCTCGTCGCCCAGGCTGGCGACCAGGGTGGCGGTCCAGGTGGCCACGTCGACCTCGGTGTCGCTGATGACGATGCCCCGCACCATCTTGCGGACGTGGCACGACAGCCCGCGCTTTTCCCGAGTGACCTCCAGGCGGGGACCGACCGGGTCGAAGTCGACGGCGATCCGTCCGATGGGCCGGTCCTTCTTGAACCTCGACCCGATCCGCTCGATCTCCACCCGGTCGCCGAGGATCTCGAGGAGCTTTCCCCCCAGGACCTCGAAGAACAGGTCGATGTCGGCCGTATCGGCCCGCAGGGCGGCGGCCAGCAGATCCAAGTCGACCGGCTCGACTCCGCCGGTGACGTGCTCCAGACCGCCTGCGCTGGGCGCCAGACCGCTTGCGCTGGGCGCCAGACCGCTTGCGGTGGGCTCCAGATCGCCGGCGACCGGCTCGACTCCGGCTGTGGCCTGTTCGACTCCGGCTGTGGCCTGCTCCAGACCGCCGGCGTTGGGCTCGGGACCGCCTGCGCCGCCGTCTTCATTGTTGGCCAACGTCATCCGCGCCGATGCTAGTGCGCCAACTTGTCACACGACCTGTCGGTCGGTGGCCGGCGAGAGGGCCGGAGTTGGTGGCCCTGAAGCCGGGAACAGTGCCTCAGAGCCGGGAACAGTGCCTCAGAGGCTGGGAACGTACCCGCCCCGACCCATGGCCTGGCTCTCGAAGGGGTCAGCCATTTCGTCGACACCGCCGAGAACCTCGGTCACCCAGGGCAACCGGTCATGGAGGATGCGTTCCACCCCACCCTGGAGGGTGGACGAGCTGATGGCACAGGAGCTGCACGACCCCTGGAGCTGTACCTCGACCACCCCGGTCTCCACATCGGCACGCAGTAAGGCCAGGTCGCCGCCGTCGGACTGCACAGCCGGCCGCATGAGCTCGATGATGGCGTTCAGCTCCCCGAGCCGCTTCGCCCGCTCGTCTTCGGTCAACACCTGTTCATCGGTCGACACGCAGGACCTCCTGTGCACGTCACCCAGCCGGAGTTGGCTGTGCCGTACCCCTATTCTGTCGTGCCGGGCGTCACCTTCGAACACATTCGCTCGAAAACGCCGCCGGTTGCCGATCTGGACGCTTGTGGTTGCCGATGCAGACCGCCTGTAGTTGCCGATCCGGACGCTTGTGGTGCCGATCCGGACCCCTCCGGTTGCCGGGGCAGACCCGTTCCCTGGGCGATCCAGACCGCCCCGGTTACCAATTGGTAAGAACATGCTGAGCGAGTGCCGCGCCAGCGGTCTGCGGCCGGTTACGATGGTGTGTGCCCACGGTACGACCAGCCACCCCGCTCGGGCCGGTCGGACTCATTCTCCCGACCTTTCCGCAAACGCTTCAGCCCCTGTGGTCTGCGGTTTCTCCCTCTGGTACTACCGATGGTACTACCGGATCAGCGCCGTCGTCCGGGCCGATCCAGGCCGGTGATCCGATGGAGGAACTGGTCGAGACGTGCCGGGGGGCAGAGGCACTGGGGGTCGACGCGCTGTGGGCGACCGACCATCTCTTCTGGCACGGGCCCGCCCTGGAATGCATGACCGTGCTCGCGGTGGCGGCCACCGCGACCTGCCGGGCCATGCTGGGCACGTGCGTCGTCCAGCTGCCGCTGCGACAGGCACCGGCGGTGGCCAAGCAAGCGGCCTCGCTCCAATCGCTGACCCAGGGCCGGATCGTGTTGGGCGTGGGCGTCGGTAGCCACGCCGGCGAGTACGACGTGTCGGGAATCGACTACGGCACCCGGGGTCGCCGGCTCGACGAGGGGATCGCTCAGCTCCGCAGCGCATGGGAGTCCGGGGCCGGCGTGACCGCCGGGGGCATCACCGGCACCAATGCCGATCGATACCGCCAGCTGCCCGCACCTCCTGCCATCCCGATCTGGGTGGGCGGATCCTCGGAGGTGGCGCTCCGCCGGGCCGCGTCGTCGGCCGACGGTTGGATCCCCATGCTGCTCGCCCCCGAGGAATACCGAGCCGCCCTGGCCCGATTGGCCAAGGAGCTCGATCGGGCCGATCGCCCCGACGATGCCGTGACCCGTTCGGTCGTCCTGTTCGCCTCCATCGACGATGACCCCGACGAAGGGCTCCGCCGGGGCACGGCCTGGATGTCATCCCTCTACGGGATACCGGCCAAGGCGTTCAGTCGCCACCTGGTCGTGGGCAGCGCCGAGACGCGTGGCCCGCACGGTGACCACCTACCGAGAAGCGGGCGCCGAGCACGTCGCCCTCTACATCACCGACGACCAACCACTACCGCAGGTCGACCAGCTCATGGCGGCCCTCCCCAGTTCCACCGCCTGACGGCGGCACGACCGAGTTCACCACGACAGAAGGACATCCATGGATCGCTACGCACACATCGCCGGCATGGCCATCACGCCAATGAACCGGCGGGACCGGACCATCGAGGACATGTCCCACCAGGTCGTGGCCGACGCCGTCGCCGATGCCGGCGTGGACCCGGCCTCCATCAACCTGGTGGTGTTCGGCAATGCCACCGCAGGTCGGCTCCTCGATCAGGGCTGCATCCGGGGCCAGTCGTTCCTCAAGCGGGCCGGACTGCGCAATGCCGGCATCATCAACGTCGACAACTCCTGCGCCGGCGGTGCATCGGCCCTCCACATGGCCACCCTGGCCGCCCGGGCCGACGGTGGCCTGGTCCTGGCCATCGGCGTCGAGAAGATGTGGACCGGGAACCGGGCCGAGACCATTGCCGGGATCGAGGACGGGGTGCCGCTGCCCGACAGGATCAAGATGCACGAGCGGCTCGAGAACCCGGCGGGGTCGGTGCTCATGGGCCTCAACGCCACCTGGACGGTCATCCAGATGGAGGAGCGCGACGCCACCCCCGAGCAGTTCGCCGCCACCGCGGTGAAGGCCAGGCACCACGGGGCACTGAACCCGAACGCCCAGTTCCAAAAAGAGGTCACCGTCGACGAGGTGCTGGCCTCGGCCCCCATCGCCGGCCCGTTGACCCGGTTCATGTGCTCCTCGTTCACCGATGGCGCCGCCGCCATCCTGTTGACCACCGAGCCGGCGCCGGGAAGGCCGAAGATCGTCTCGAGCACCGTGCGCTCGGGTAACGGGGACCTCGACTACCACGAGCGCCTGGCCGAGACGGCAGCGGCGGCGTGGGACACCGCCGGCGTGGGCCCCGAGGACATGGACGTCGTCGAGCTGCACGACGCCACCAGCGCCGAGGAGCTGTACGCCCTCGAGTCGCTGGGCTTCTTCAAGCCCGGCGACGCCGGTCCGGCCACGGTGGCCGGGGACACGACGGTGGGTGGGCGCGGCGTCACCGTCAATCCTTCCGGGGGCCTGGTCGCCCGGGGCCATCCCCTCGGTGCCACCGGTCTGGCCCAGGTGGTGGAGCTGGCCACCACCTCAGGGGGGCCGCCGGCTCCCGTCAGGTCGCCGGGGCCAGGATTGCGGCGGCAGCCAATACCGGTGGCATTATCGGTACCGATGCTGCATTCATCGGGATCCACGTACTCGAGGCGGGCTAGGTGACCGTCCCCGGCCGAGGCGGCATCATCACCGGATGGGGAATCGCCGTCCCCGACAAGGTCGTCACCAACGAGGACCTGTCGGCCACGCTCGACACCAACGACGCATGGATCGTCGAACGTACCGGTATTCGTGAGCGTCGCATCGGGGGCACCACCTCCGGGCTGGCCATCGAGGCCGGGCTGGCGGCCCTGAAGAAGGCCGGGCCGCCGTCCTGACGAGATCGACTCGGTGATCCTGGCCACCACCACGCCTGACGCCATCGTGCCGGGAACGTCGGCCACGGTCCAAGACGGCATCGGGATCCCCGGTGGCGCCTTCGACGTGAACGCGGCGTGCTCGGGGTTCGTCTACGGCCTGGCCGTGGCTCACGGTTTGCTGGCCGTCGGCGCGGAGCGCCTGTTGCTCGATCGGGTCCGAGACGCTCAGCCGCATCACCGACTGGGACGACCGGTCGATCGCCGTGCTGGTGGGCGACGGGGCCGGGGCCGTCGTCCTCGAGGCCACCGATGGCCCCGGTCAGCTCCTGTCCTGGAACCTCAACGCCGACGGTTCCCTCAAGCACCTGCTCAAGTGCGACCATGGCGGCTACCTGTACATGGACGGCAAGGAGATCTTCCGCAAGGCGGTGCGGGCCGTGGTGGAGTCTTCGGAGCGGGCCATCGCCGAAGCCGGGCTGACCACCGACGACATCGATCTGGTCGTCCCCCATCAGGCCAACCTGCGCATCATCTCGGCCGTCTGCCAGCGACTCGGCATTCCCGAGGAGAAGGCGGTGATGGTGATCGATCGCTACGGGAACACCTCGTCGGCGTCGATCCCGCTGGCGCTGGTCGATGCCATCGATGCCGGCCGACTGAACAAGGGGGACCGGGTACTGCTCAGCGGGTTCGGCGGCGGGATGACCTGGGCCAGCGCCGTTCTGCGCTGGGGCGGGTGAGCCCGTCGGTGGCTCCTGTGCTGGTGGTGCTGGCCGCTGGGGCGGCACGGCGCTACGGAGGTTGCAAGCCGCTGGCTCCGGTCGGGCCCTCCGGCGAGGCGGTCATCGACCTCGTGGCCAGCGACGCCATGGCCTCCGGTTTCGGTGCCATCGTCCTCGTCGTCCACCCCGAGACGGGACCGGCCATCCGGTACCACGTCGAGCGGTGCTGGCCGTCCTCGGTCGAGGTGAGCTACGCCGAACAACGGGTTCCGCTGGGAACGACCCATGCCACCCTGGCCGCCCGATCATTGGTCGGCACTGAGCACCCCTTCGCGGTTGCCAACGCTGACGATGTGTACGGCCTCGAGGCCTTCGGCCTGTTGAGCCGCCAGCTGACCACCAACCACGACGAGCACGCCCTGGTCGGGTTCGAACTGCCAACAGCGTGATGACCGACGACCCGGTTACCCGGGGGATCTGCGAGGTCGACCCCAGCGGGCATCTGGTGGCCATGACCGAGCGACGGCAGGTGTCGCGGCTGAGCGGCGGTAACGACTTCTCCAGTCTCGACGGCTTGCAACCGGACAAACTGCCGGGCGAGGCCACGGTGTCGGTGAACCTGTGGGGCTTCCGGCCCGAGATCTGGGACATCTTCGATGCCGCCATGGAGGAGTCCGGTCTCGACGAGGAAGCCATCCTCGGCCGGATAGCCCGGGGCATCGAGGTGCCCAAGGCCGAGGTGCTGTTGCCCGAGGTGATCGGGTCGGC
This sequence comes from uncultured Acidimicrobiaceae bacterium, assembly GCA_963717035.1. Lineage (GTDB taxonomy): Bacteria > Actinomycetota > Acidimicrobiia > Acidimicrobiales > RAAP-2 > DASXMT01. Next base: position 154,647 of record CAVQVK010000051.1, read on the forward strand.
CATCGAGTCGGGCACCGGACTTCCGGTGCGGGTGCTCCGCACCGACACCAAATGCGTGGGTGTCACCCACGCCGACGATCTTCCCGTCGTCCAAGGAGAGCTGTCTCGCCAGGTGGCCTGGGGAATCCGACCGAGCAAGCTGTGGGGGAACCTGGACTGACCCAGGAATGGGTCCCAGGTGGTGGGACCAGGGGGCAGGTCTCGACCTCCCGGTAGGATGAGTCGGAGAGCCATGACCCGGACCCGACGACTCACCTTCAGCTTGGGCCTGAACCTCGTCTTGGTGGCGGTCCAGGTGGTGTTCGGGTTGAGTGCCCACTCCCTGGGCTTGCTGTCCGATGCCGGTCACAACCTCACCGACGTAGCCGCCCTGCTCTTGTCGCTGGTGGCGGTGCGCTTTGCCCTCCGCCCCCGCAGTGCGGCCCGCTCGTTCGGCAACCACCGGGCGACCATCCTCGCCGCGCTGGGCAACGCCGCCGCCATCGCCGCGGTCACCGTCGTCATCGTGGTGGAGAGCATCCGGCGACTGCAGGACCCCCAGGCCGTCCACGCCGGCACGGTGGTGATCATCGCCGCGGTGGCCATGATGGCCAACGGTCTTGCTGTTCTCTTGTTGCGCGACGGCACCAACGACTTGAACATGCGCTCGGCGGTGCTCCACATGGCCGGCGATGCACTCGGGTCGGCCGCGGTGCTGCTCTCGGGCGTCGTGCTGCTGTTCGTGCCCAGCGCCACGTGGTTGGACCCGGTCGAGCGCGTTGGTGGTGGCCGCCATCATCGTCTACGAGGCGGCCGGCGTCTTCCGATCCAGCGTCGTCCGTGCTCCTCGAATCGACACCGGCGGACGTCGATCTCGCCTCGCTGACGGCCAGCATGGTCGCCGTGGACGGCGTGGCCGAGGTCCATGACCTGCACGTGTGGAGCTTGTCGAGCGAGGTGCGGGCGTTGTCGGCCCATCTGGTCCTGACCGGACACCCGACCCTCGAAGAGGCCCAGGTGGTCGGTGAGCGGGCGAAGCGGGCCATCGCCGGGCCGTACTCCATTGCCCACAGCACCCTGGAGCTCGAGTGTGAGCGATGCGACGACGATCACGAGGACCCGTGCATCATGGACGCACCCGAGGCGACCACCACTGCTGGGACGAACAACCGGGCCGGGATGACGGCCAAGGCTGGGACGACCAAGGACGGAACGACGGCCAGGGCCGGGACGAGCAGCGCAGCGGGGACGACCACGGCGGCCGGGACAGCGAGCGGCCGCAGCCCCTAACTGTCCCTGGAGGTGCTCGCTGTCCTCGACCGCCGTCACCCTCGTTCGGGCTCGGCTCGGCCACCAGAAACTCCGTCCCTGCAGCTGGGAGATGGAGGGGACGAGGACCGGGGCCAGGAGGAAGGCGGCAATCAGGATCCCGATGGTCACGCCGAAGCCCAGCTCGACCAAGTTGGCGATCCCGGAGATGAGAAGGGACGCGAACGTACCGGCCAGGATCACCCCAGCGGCCCAGACCGCCGGCGCGCCATGCGTGATGGCGTTGCGGACCGACTCCCTCGGCGATCGCCCCCGTTGGAACTCTTCGCGTAGCCGGTCGGACATCAAGATGTTGTAGTCGGTGCCGATGGCGATCACGAAGAGGTACAAGACGATCGGGTTGGAGAAATCGATGCCCGAGTATCCCAATCCGTTGACGAAGACGAGCGCGCCGGCGCCCAGGGTGGCGGCGTAGGTCAGGGCTACGCCGACAATCAGGTACAGCGGTGCCACGATGGCGAGGAGCAACAGGCCGAGAATGACGGCGATGATCCCCGCGGCCACCGGGATGATGAGGTTGGTGTCGTGGTGCAGCGAGCTCCTGACATCCACCAGCGTCGACGTCTGCCCGCCGACCAGGACACTTTCACCGGGCACGGAACCATGGGCCGCTTGGCGAATTGGTCCCTCGACGTCGTCCAGCGCCGTCTGGTCGAAGGGATTGTCGCTCAAGACCACGGTTATCAGGGCCGCGGTCTTGTCCGCACTGAACTGGGCCGGGGCCACGTACGACACGCCGTTGGCCTTGGTCAGCCGCTCGGTGAGGTTGGTGAGCGAGTTGGGGTCGATGGGACCGTTCCCGTTGACCATGACCTGGGTGGGAGCCAACGCTCCCGGGGGAAAGGCTGACTGCAGCGTGTTGTAGGCGACGAGGGACTCCGTCGAGGACGGCAGCTCGCCCAAGGTGTTGTACGTCGAGGTGTAGTTGATGATCCCCATGGACAAGCCGACCAGCACGACGAGGATCCCTCCAGCGAGCCAGACGGGATGCTCGGCCACGAAATGACCGATTCGCGCCGACTTCGGTTCGGCCGCCGGCGTACCCGGACCGGCCGGCCAGAAGAAGTGCTTGCCCAGGAGGACGAGGAGGGCGGGGACCAGGGTCAGCGCGGCGACCAGCATGACCGCGACGGCGACTATGAGGCCGGGCGCCAACGTCTGGAGCGAGCCCAGGGAAGCCAGGAGGAGCGCAGCGAAGGCGGCCATGACGGTCAGAGCAGACGACGCGATGACCTTGTCGATGACCTCGGTGGCATGGCCAAGGGCATCCCGGTAGTCCTCGCCGCTATGGAGGTTCTCCCGGTAGCGGAACAGCATGAAGATGACGTAGTCGGTACCCACGCCGAACAAGACGACGATGAGCAACGGCCCGAGCGAATTCCCGACATTGAACCCGAAGCCCTTGGCCAGGGACGCGGTGAGCCCTTGGGTGACGCTGTGGATCAGGAGTATGACCACGATGGGGAGAACAGCGGCAATGGGGCTGCGGAAGATGAGCCCGAGCAGGACGACGATCAAGATGACGGTGGCAATGCCGATGATCTTCTCGGCATGGTCGTACGCCGCGTTCGTGTCCACCGACGTTGACGCACTCCCGGTCAGGCCCACGTTCAACCCGCTGCCGGCCAGATACTTCGCTGGCATCGGATCGAACGATGGGCACGGCATTGTTGACGGCTTCATCCCCGGCCTGTCCGGCGAACTGGACCTGGACGATCTCAACCTTGCCGTTCTTGGACAAGGAGTTGGCGGTCACCTGGGCTGATACCACTCCGGGGATCTTGTCGTTCTGCAGGGTCGTGGCCAGTGAGCTGACTTTTGACTGATCGGCCTGCGAGAGCACGGCTCCGTCGGCTCGATTCACCACCAAGGACCCCGACGCACCCGACTGGGTGGGGAACTTCTGGTTGATCACACCCTGGGCCTGGACCGACTCGTAGCTCGTGGACAGGAAGCTCTGCTGGTTGGCCGTCGTGTAGTCACCAAGTTTCGGGGCCAGCCCGATGACGAGGGCGGAACCGATGACCCAGAGGACCAGGACCCGCCACGGGTGCTTTATGACCACCCTGGAAATGAGCTTCAGCATCTGACTCCCCGTGATCGCACCGCACCGTCAGATGTGCATGCAGTGATCCAAACCCGTGAACAAAAGCATGACTCAAAAGTGACGATCTCGCCACGCAATGTGATGGGACCCTGAGGAGGCAACGTGAGGAGGTGCTGAAGGAGGCAACCTGAGTGAAGGCCGAAGGAGGATGCATGACCCCGGACGCGCAACGATCCCGAGTAACCGGATGGACAAGCCACCCTGCTCCTCGGGACCGCCGCCTCGGACAGATCCGGGGTGATCGCGCCGGGTCGTGTCGGACGACCCTGCAGCGATCACCGGTCCGGCAGGTCCTTGCGAACCCCCCGATCCGACACCGGATCGCCTATTCGGAATCTCCGTTCCACCGTTTCCGGCGGGCGTGTGTTTCCGAACTAGGGATACCTTGCGCCTCTCATCAGCCCAGGTCAAGGGCCTAATACGAAATCCCGACGTTGTCCCCAGAACTTTTTGAGACGTCCCCAGAACTCGTGGAGACATCCCCAAGTCCGTCGGAGATATCCACCAAACATCCCCAGAGGGTGGCCCGCTGGAGTGGTCGCTATTTTGGGCGGTGGTCTCTTGCCAATTTCCAGCATGACTCTCGCCCGTCTCAGGCCGGCTCAGGCAGGCTCAGGCCGGCTCAGGCCGGCTCGCCCATTGGCTCGGCTCAGACCAGCTCGCCGGCGCGGTCGACACCACACAGGCGCCGCCACCGGCCCGGGATCGAGCCCGGACGGAAGCAACCCCCGTCCACCAGTGCGGCCAGGACGGGGCGAGTGGCCTCATGACGGAGCGCCACCCGGGAGGGACTGCGAGCCGCATCGAGCCAGGTTTTCAGTCCCGGAAGGCCGATGGTCCGGTAGACCCCAGGATGGATCATGCCGTTGAACATCATTCGGATCACCCTGGGAACCTCGAACCGGATCAGCACCCGCTCGACGAACGACGCCTCCGACCACAGCTCGGGCAGTACCGCTCGAGCGAAGGCCAAGTGCCGGGCCTCCTCCATCCGGTGATAGTGGTTCACATCCCGGACGAAGGGATCGGTCCCGGGATGATCGGCGATCTTCTTTTGGAACAGGTCGGGAATCTCCTCGCCGGCCAGCACCAGCACGCAAAAGACCGCCGGCCGGTTGAGCACCGTCCGGAGCACTCGGCGGAAGGACATCTGGCCGATGCGGGTCTGCAATGGGTCCGTGGCCTGCGGTTGCAGCTGATCCACCAGGCGGATGAACAACCGGGAGTGCCGGGTCTCCTCGCCCATCTCGTGCAGCATGTAGACGATGCGGGGGTCGGTCAGATCGGGGCTACACGCCAGCTGAGCAGCGAACCCGGACATGAGGAACGCCTCGAACCGGGTGCCGGAGATGGCGACCGATGCCAGCTCCTCTCGGGACAGTGTGGACTGCTGTGCCTCGGTGAGATGGAGGTCCAGGTCGGAGACGGTGAGCATTTCGCTCGGGATCACCTGACCCGGCCCCACCCCTCCGGTCACGTCGGTGTCGGGTTCGATCACCCGCCGACTCGATGCGGTGTTGAGCCGATCGATCCGCTGGTCCGCTGGTCGTGGTTCCCTGGTGGTCGGGGTACGGGGTTGCTCGACGGTAACGGTCATGATGACCTCCTTGCGTCGGCGGCCGCGATGGGTACAACGTTCGCCGCCGTACTGGTTGATGGTTCGGACGGGGTTGATGGTTCGGACTTGTTGGCTGGTTCGGAGGTGGTGGCCGGTTCGGAGGGGCTGGCACCGGGGGCGGGTAGCCATGCCCCCGCGCTCCCCAGGGAACTGAGATCGGGAAGGCCGTCGCACACCAGGCTGGTGAGGTACTCGGTCAGGCGGGCCCGGGGCATCGCCCCGCGCTCCAGCCACCAGTCACCGGAGGCATGGACCATGCCCACGATGCCGAAGGCCCATGCCTCGGCCGGACCCGAGTCGACACCGGCGGCCCGCAATGCCTCTCCGAGGACCACGGCGACCTGTCGGCTCGTTCGCCAGATGTAGTCGTTGATCGACACCCCCGCCTCCGAAACGCCCCGCTGGACGAGGAACCGGTAGACGGCGGGGTCGGACTCGATGAACACCAAGTAGGTGTCGATGGTCGACGCCACCAGCTCTCTCGGTGTGGCTTCGGCGTGCAGCGCCGCGTCGAGACCGTCACTGATCTGGCTGAAGGCGAACTCGGCGATGGCGGCCACCAGACCGGCGCGGTCAGAGAAGTGCCGGTAGAGGATCGGCTTGGTCACGCCGGCCTGGGCCGCCATCTGGTCCATCGAAGCGCCGGGGCCGTCACGCTTGATCACGGTGATGGCCGACTCGATCAGGTGGGCACGCTGGGTGGACCGGCGGGTCAGGCGCTCGGTCTCCACATCAGAGGTCGCTACCCGGTTGGTCCGCCGTGATCGAGGCATGTTACCCACAGTAACGTTACTCCCGGTAACAGTCAACCCCCGGCCCCGCTAGGTGCTAGACGCTCGACCCCTGACAGCTGATCGGCTTGATCGTGACCGTCACGAGCGAGGCCGAGGGCCCGTTGGCGATCAACAGATGGGTGGCATTGGGCTTGGAGACGATGGTGCCTCCGGTGACCCGGGCGCAGTAGCCCTTCGGATAGTGCACGGCCATGGGGACGAAAATGACCGTCGGAGCCTTCACCTGGGACTTGGGGACGTAGACCATGTGGAAGTCGGCGCTCTCAGGGTCGAACGACAACGACACCGGCGTGCCCGCGACGGCTTGGGGATAGGCCCGGGACAGCGAGGCGGCGGTGGGTGACAGCGTGCCCGTCGGCGTCACCAGGGCCTCGTCCGAGCTGCCGGTCGGGTCGTTGTAGTACTTCCAAGCCCAGTAGGTCCATCCCAGCTGGAGCTGATCGGCGTTGGCGGTCAGCAGCTCCATCAGGGCCTCACTGGTCGTGGCCCCGAACTCGCTCATGAACCACGCCGGACCGGCGGGCTGTTTCGCGCTGGCGATGTCCGGGCGCTCCTCGCTCCGGCGATTCATGGTCTTGAGCTCTTGTTCGGCGCAGGCATCGACGCTGGTCGGGTCCCCGGTGACCCCGCTGCGCAATCCGCAGTAGACGTGGAAGTTGAAGACCAGGCCCTTGAGGCCCAAGGGCCCGATGTCGTTGCGTTTGCCGCGGCTCGAGAAGATGTCCGGCTCGAAGAACACCAGGTGATGCGGATCCGCGGCCTGGATGGTTCGGATCAGGCCCTTCGACGGATCATCGGGCGGGCAGGAGAGAACGTTCCCGTCGTGGAAGCTGAGGCCGGGATGGGCGCTCCCGGTGTAGAAGCATTCCAGGTGGCCGGCAACCAACGGCGATCCTGGAGGAGCAGACGTGTGGTCCAAGTCTCTGGTGAACGGCTCGTTGATCGGGTCATAGCCAGCGATCCACTGGTTGTCGGAGAAATAGTGGGCCACCACCTGCCAGACGTGGTCGTACTCCCCTTGCAGGTCGCCCACGACATCGTTGTTCCAAAAGTTCTGCACCGACGCGCGCAACGCCGGGTCGTTGTAGGTATTCGACCACCGACCCGGGAGCGTGCCAATGGGATTCCCGTCGGTGCACACCGCCCACGGCGGTGCGCCCTCGCCTCCGAACTCGGAGCTGTAGACGTCCTCGTGCATGTCGAGCAACGTGTAGATGTGGTACTTGCCCAACAGGTTGACGGTCTTCGCCACCTTGGCCAGATACGCGTCGGCCACGGCGGCATTGAACTGGTGAGCATTGCCCGGCGTGCCCGGCGTGCAGATGGCCGGGTTGTTGGGACCGAGCGTCCCCGGCTCGAGCCCTTCCCAGATCACGCCCAGCCGGACGATGTTGAACCCCAGCTTGGCCATGCGCTGGGCATCGGCCGCGGTGAAGTTCCACGGCTTGCCGGGATCGGCGTAGAGCTCATAGGGGGCCCGTTTGTAGACGGCATTGACCCCACGCAGTAAGACGACCCGTCCCAAGCTGTCGGTGAGAAAAGGGCCCGAGTCGGCCAGCAGTTCGCCATGCGCGTAGGCGTCTGCGGCGGGGAACTGCGTCGAGCTTCCCGACGTGGCCACGAGACCGCCAATGACCCCGCCGACCACAACCAGTAGAGCGACCGCGATGATAACCAGCCGCTTACCGGGAATTCTCATCGAGCGAGGCTAGCAAGGAAGGCCCAGGATGAAGGGCAGCCCACGTGGTGAATTCGGTCACGCACGCTGTCACCGTGGCGTCACTGAGTGAGTCCGAGTGAGTCGCGGTTGTTGTCACTGAGGGAGTCGCGGTGGTGGTCACCGAGGGAGTCACGGTGGCGGCCACGGAGGGAGTCATAAAGGAGCCTGAGAGGTTAGAGTCGAGGCCCGGACCGAGGTCGTGTCGGCGCGTACCCGCCCGGGACCCAACCACCCAGGAGAGACAAGCAACCCATGACGTCCGATCGGGCGACGAGGACCGACCGAGCCATCAAGCGGCCCACCGTGCTCGCCGTTGGGGCCGTGGTCGTCGTCGGACTGGTCGTGGTCGCTGCGCTTGCCGTGTTCACCAACAACACGGTCGGGGGAGCCGGCCCGATACCGGCAGGACATCGCGCCGTTCATCCCGATCCCACGACGTCGACCACGACGACGTCCACGACAACGCCCGTTCCCGTCTATGTGCCCCCACCACCGGCCACCACCAACCCTTCCGCACCGGCCCTCGTCCTGCCGCAGGGTCAGGACCAAGGAGACCCGTTCATCCTCGACACCGGGAGCCAGTACTACCTCTACGCCAGCCAGGGGTCTCTGTCCGCCGCCAACGTTCCGGTGCAATCAGGCGCGGCCGTCGGCAACTGGGGGCCGGTGACCGATGCTCTCCCCCAACTCCCGGCGTGGGCCGGGGTCGGCTTCACGTGGGCGCCCGACGTCCATCGCTTCGGCTCTTCCTACGTCTTGTACTTCACTGCGGCGGTCAACGGAGCAAACCCGGCCATGGAGTGCATCGGCGATGCCACCGGTAGCACTCCGGCGGGGCCGTTCGTCGCCCAGCCCAATCCGTTCATCTGCCAGACCGGAGACGGTGGGTCCATCGATCCCCGGGTGTTCACCGACGCCGACGGGTCGGAGTGGATGGTGTGGAAGTCGGACCAGAACACCGGGGGAAGTACGGTGCCCACCGTCATCTGGACCCAGCGCCTCAGTTCCGACGGACTCACCCTGATCGGGTCTCCCACCCAGATCTTCACCCCCGATCAGCCGTGGCAGGGCACAATCGTGGAAGCTCCCGACCTGGTGCTCGTGGGCGGGAAGTACTGGCTCTTCTATTCGGCCAACTGGTTCGACCAACCGGCTTACGGGATCGGCGCGGCCAGCTGCGCCGGACCCCAAGGACCCTGCCAGGATCTGAGCACCCAGCCGCTCGTCTCCTCCAACCTCCAAGGGATCGGCCCGGGCGAGGAGTCGGTGTTCGTCGGCCGGAACGGGATCTGGATGCTATACAACCCGTGGCGGAGCCTTGCCCCCACTCAGCTCACGCCGCCCCGCCCGGTGGCCATTGTCAGTCTCGGGTTCGGGCCGTCCGGCCCCTATCTCGGGACCGTTCCGAGCAGTGTTGGAACCGGGCTCAACCTTTAAGACGTTGGAGCCGGGCTCAGGGTCGTGGACGCTGTAGCCAGGCTCAGCTTTGCTAGCAGTGGGAGCCGGGCTCAGCGTTGTGAGCTTGTGGACGCTGGAGCCGGGCTCAGCCTTTGAGACGTTGGAGCTCGGCGACCACGGCCTTCCCGTTGGCCTGCCCCTTGGTCGCCTTCATCACCTGTCCGACGAAGAACTGCGCCAACTTGTTCTCGCCCTGGCGATAGCTGTCCCACTCCTCGGGGTGGGCGGCGACCACCTCGCCGACCGTGCTGGCCAGGGAGTCCTCCGACATGGCCTCGAAGCCGAGCCGGGCAGCGATCGCCGCCGGGTCCCCTCCCCCAGCGGTCAGCAGCTCCCCCAGCACCGCCTTGGCCTGGGTGGCGCTGAGCGACCCGTTCGCCTCCATGGTCAAGAGAGCCACATAAGCAACCCGGTCGAGGCGTCGGGCCGCATCGGGCTGGGCGGCGGCCTCGTTGGCCGTGCGAGCCAGGGCCAACGATGCCCCCACTCCCGCGGCCACCGCCGCCGTCACCAGGTCATCGAGACCCAGGTCGACCACGGTCACGATCTGGTCCCGATGGGCGTCGGTCGGACCCTTCTCGCCGTCGGACAGGAGAGCCGTCAAGCCATCCCGCCGTTGCGCCGGCATGGGGCCCAATGTTGCGGCCACGGCGGCCTGCCACTGCGCGTCGGGCACCAAGGGCACCAGGTCGGGCTCCAAGAAGTACCGGTAGTCGTAGGCCTCCTCCTTGGAGCGGAGGGCCTGGGTACGGCCGGCGTCCTCGTCCCAATGGCGGGTCTGCTGGACGACCTTCTCGCCCGATTCGATCAGGGCGATCTGGCGCTCGGCCTCGTACTCGATGGCCCGACCCACTGACCGGATGGAGTTCAAGTTCTTGATCTCGCATCGCGTCCCGAACGGGTCAGAAGATGAGCGGCGCACCGACACGTTGGCATCGACGCGCATGGACCCCTCTTCCATCTTGCCGTCCGATGCCCCCGAGGCCACCAGGATGGAACGAAGCTCGGCGGCATAGGCGCGGGCCTGCTCCGAGGTACGGATGTCGGGGGCGCTGACGATCTCCACCAGGGGCACGCCCGAGCGGTTGTAGTCGACCAACGAGTAGTCGGCGCCGTGGATTCGACCGGAGGCGCCGGCGTGGGTGGTCTTGCCCGTGTCCTCTTCCATGTGGGCCCGCTCGATGCCGACCCGGAACCCATCGGGCAGCTGCAGCCACCCGTTGACGTTGATCGGCTCGTCGTACTGGCTGATCTGGTAGTCCTTGGCCTGGTCGGGATAGAAGTAATTTTTCCGGTGGAAGGTCGAGGGCCGGATCTCGCAGTGCAGCGCCGTGCCGACGGCCATGGCCAGCTCGACGGCCCGCTGGTTCAGCACCGGGAGCGAGCCCGGCAACCCGGTGCAGACCGGGCACACGTTGGTGTTGGGCTGGTCGCCGAAGGCGTTCCGGCAGCCGCAGAACAGCTTGGTCGCCGTCTTCAGCTCGGAGTGCACCTCGAGGCCGATGACCATCTCCCAGTCGGCGCTCATGACCCGCTCCTTCGGCGCTCATGACCATCTCCCAGTCGGCGCTCATGATCCGCTCCTATCGGCGCTGGCCGCCGCCGTGGGGCCAACTGGAGGAACCGACTCGGGCCCCGGTGCCCCCGCCTCGAGCACGGCCGCCGCCCGCAACAGGGTGCCCTCTTGGAGCGTGGGAGCCAGCAGCTGGACTCCGATGGGCAGCCCGTCGGAACCGGACCCGAAGGGAACGCTTATGGCAGGATGGCCGGCCAGGTTGGAGGGGATGGTGCACACGTCGGACAGGTACATCTGGAGGGGATCGTCGACTTTGGACCCGAGAGGGAAGGCCGTCGTCGGCGTCGTGGGACCGAGCAGGATGTCGCAGCGCTGGTAGGCGGAGGCGAAGCCGTTGATGATCAGCGTCCGCACCCGAAGGGCCTGCCCGTAGTAGGCGTCGTAGTATCCGGCCGAGAGGGCGTAGGTCCCGAGCATGATCCGACGTTTTACCTCGTCCCCGAAGCCGGCCGACCGGGTAGCCGTGTTCATGGCCTGCGTGTCCTCGGCGTCCACCCGCAACCCGAAGCGCACGCCGTCGTAGCGGGCCAGGTTCGAGGACGCCTCGGCCGGGGCGATGAGGTAGTACGCGGACAGGCCGAGTCGGACCTCGGGCACCGATATCTCCTCCACTCGGGCACCGGCGGCGGCGAAGGTGTCAGCCGCCTGGCGGACCCGGGCCACCACGTCGGGCTCCGCGCCGTCGAGCAATTCGGTCAGCACCCCGACGGTGAGCCCTTCGACGCCGTCCTCGAGCACGGAGAGGGTGCGGGGCGTCGGCCGGTTGAGCGAGGTGGAGTCGGCCGGATCGTGTCCCCCGATCACGTCGAAGGCCACGCGGCGTCAGCCACCGTGGTGGCGAACGGGCCGATCTGATCGAGGGAGCTGGCGAAGGCGATCAGTCCGTACCGGGAGACGGCGCCGTAGGTGGGCTTGAGGCCGACCACACCGCACAGGGCGGCCGGCTGCCGGATCGAGCCGCCGGTGTCCGAGCCCAGGGCCAGCGGGGCGAACCCGGCTGCCACCGCGGCGGCCGACCCTCCCGAGGAACCGCCGGGCACCCGGGTGGTGTCGTGGGGGTTGCGGGTCGGGCCGAACGCCGAGTCTCGGTGGACGAGCCCATGGCGAACTCGTCCATGTTGGTCTTGCCCACCACGATGGCCCCGGCGGCGCGCAGGCGCTCCACCACCGACGCGTCGTAGGGCGGGCGCCAGCCCTCGAGGATGCGCGACGAGCAGGTCGTCGGGAATGCCCCGGGTGCACAAGTTGTCCTTCAGCGCAATGGGAACCCCGGCCAAGGGGCCCGACGGCAGCGCCCGAGTCCACCCGGTCGTCGATGGCCGCGGCCTGCTGGCGGGCCTCATCGGCCAGGACCAGGTTGAAGGCATGGACCTCCGGCTCCCGGTCGTCCACCACCGCCAGGTACTGCTCCAGGACATCCCGGGCCCGGCTCTCTCCGGACCGGATCGACGCAGCCAGATCGGCCGCCGGCGACGGCGCGGTCACGGTGCCTCTCCCAGGATTCGAGGTACCCTGAACCGTTGTCCTCCACCAACGGGGCTTGGGCACAAGAGCTCCTTACGGTCGAGGGAGGGCCGGGGCTCGTCGGGACGGAGCACGTTGGCGACGGGGAGCGGATGGGCGGTGGGCTCCACGCCGGCCAGGTCCAGCGAAGCCACGTCGGCGGCATGGTCGAGCACACTGGCCAGCTGGCCGGTGAACAGGTCGAGCTCCTCATCGCTGAGGTGGAGTCGGGCCAGTCCGGCGACGTGGGCGACGTCTTCGCGGGTGAGGCGGTGATCGGCGCTCATCGATGTTGGCCGGCGCCGTTGCGCCGTCGCCGCCGTTGCCGCCGTGCCGCGGAGTTCCTTGGCCGCGAAGGCCACCACCCGCTCCTCGATGACCGGGGCATCCCAGTCCAAGGTGGCCACGTGGAAGCTCCGCTCGAGCCAGACCCGCTCGAGGGGACCGCCCGCCGACGCCTCGAGCAGGTCGCCGGACCCGACCGCCACCACGTGGTCCTCCCGGCTGCTCATCAGCAGTACCGGGCAGGTGATCTCGGCCAGGTGGTGGGAGAGCTCTTCCACCCCCTCGAACAGCGACAGTGCGGCCCGGAGGGGCGATCCCTCGTAGGCCGCCTCTGTGGGCCCTTCCTTGGCGATGTCCGAGCCGATCCCCGGAGCAACCTCGGTCCCGTCGTCGAGCAGGGTGCGGATCATCGCCTGGAAGTCCTCGGCCGGCGGCTCGATCATGGGATTGATCAGGGCCAGCCCGGCGATCTCGGGATGTTGGGTGGCCAGCCAGCAGCTCAGGCTCCCACCCATCGAGAGCCCGGACACCACTACACGCTCGCACCGCGTGGCCAGCGCCTCGTAGGCCTGGTCGGCCGCCTTGGACCAGTCCGCCCACCGGGTGGGCACCATGTCCTCGATCGCCGTACCGTGGCCGGGCAGCAGGGGCAGGTCAACGGTAAAGCCGGCCGAAGCCAGGGCCTCGGCCAGCGGGCGCATCGACTGGGGATTGCCGGTGAAACCATGGAGTACGAGTACGCCGTACGGATCGCCATCAGCAGGACCACGGCTCGGCACCAGGAATGATCGGAGCAGTCACGACTGGGCATGCTACCGGCCGGCCACAGACAGCCCGCAGAACAAGGTGGTGGACCGCCGCTAGGAGCGGCCGGCGCTAGGGTGGCCCCGCAGTTGACCGTCGGGAACAACCCTGCAGTTGACCGTCGGGAACAGCCGTCGAGAACCCCCGTTACGAAAGGCCGTCTAGCGCTTAGCGTCTAGAACCCACGGTCGAAAGCGAACCGTCGAGCATGCAAGGAGAGAGCGCAACATGGCCACACACCCCTTTCTGAGCGATCCCTGGCTCGTCGAGGCGCGGGCCATTCGCGCTGAGTACGACGGGAAGGGCGTCCCGATCGGGCAATCCGTGCGGATGAACCTGGTCATCACCGACGTGCCCTTCGAATCCGGGACCCTGGACGCCCACCTGGACACCTCGTCGGGAGAGCTGCAGTTGGATGTGGGGCACATCGACCCGATCGACCTCACCGTCACCCTGGAGTACGACATCGCCAAGGCCATTCTCATCGAGGGCAACCCGCAAGCCGGCATGCAAGCGTTCATGGCCGGCAAGATCAAGGTGGAAGGAGACATGGCCAAGCTCCTCTCTCCAAGGCGGTGTGAACGATCCCTCGACTGCCGAGGTCGCGGCCCGGATCAAGGCCATCACCGAGTAGGCCCCGAGCCGCCGGATCGAGACCCGGGACACGGCGAAAGGCCCCCCGGGAAGCTCGGCGAACTGGCACGCGGAAGGTCCAGCGAACCAGTCACCGGCAACCCGGCGAACCGGCCCGGTAGCCCGGCGAACATGTCACACCCGGATGATTCGATGTGGGTATGGATCCCGCTATCCAGACCCTGATCGAGGCCATCGACACGCTGGTGGATGCCGGTCCGCTGGTGCCCGCCGATGCTCAGTCCATCAAGGTCATCTTTCGCCAGCTCTCCCGGCTCGAGTCCGTTGTCACCGTAGCGACCGCCTCGTTCGACGACTCGGGGGACTGGGCCCCCGACGGGGCCAAGAGCGCCGCCGCCTGGGTGTCCGGCCAGTGCCGGATTCCGAAGAGCCAGGCCCGGCGCACCGCCAAGCGGGGCCGAGACCTCGCCCACCTGCCCGAGTTCGCCCGGGCCTGGTCGGAAGGTGCGATCTCCTCGGCCCAGGTGGACACCATTTCCGCAGTGCGCAACGACACCACCGAGGAGGCCTTGGCCCGAGACGAACAGGTCCTGTGTGACCAGGCCGCCACCTTGTCGGTCGACCGGTTCGCCCGAGCGGTCGCCTACTGGGCCCAACACGCCGATCCGGACGGGGCCGAGAGCGCCGAGGACAAGCGCCAGGCCAGCCGAGACGTCTATCTGGCCGAGAGCTTTCAGGGCCTGTGGCTCGGCAAGATCACCCTGGACCCCATCGCGGGGGCCGTCGTGGCCAACGAGCTCTCCCGGCTCGAACACGACCTGTTCGAGTCGGACTGGGCGGAGGCCAAAGAGACCCTGGGCAAAGACCCCACCGGTGCCGACCTGGCTCGCACCCCGGGCCAGCGCCGAGCCGACGCCTTGGTGGAGATGGCGACCCGGTCTCGGTCCACCCCGGCCGATGCCCGGCGCCCGGCGCCGTTGTTCTCCGTGCTGGTCGGCTACGAAACGATGCACGGACGGGTCTGTGAGCTGGCCCAAGGCACGGCGATCGCACCGGGAGCGCTGTTGCCCTGGCTGGATGAGGCCTATCTCGAGCGGGCCGTGTTCACCCCCGACAACCGGGTGGAGGTCAGCGAGACCGCCCGGTTGTTCACCGGGGCCACCCGCAGGGCCATCGAGCTCCGAGACCGCGAGTGCACCCATCCCTACTGCGACGGGTGTCGACGCTGTGACGTCGACCACATCGTCCCCTATGGGGAGGGTGGGCCCACCACTCAAGAGAACGGCCGGCTCCTCTGCGGTTTTCATAATCGGCTGCGGACCCAGCGGCCACCGCCATCCGGGTAGGGCTTCTGCCCAACTCCGTCGGTCAGTCGGACCGACCACCGAAGAGTTGCTCGAAGATTCCATCCACCCCCGAACCATGCAAGGTCATCCCGCCGTCGATGACCAGGTTCTGCCCTGTCACGAAACGGGCCAGATCCGAGCAGAGGAACACGACCACATCGGCCACGTCCTCCGGTTCCCCAATCCGCCCCATCGGCGTCGTGCGCTCGTACCGGGCTTGCTCATGGGGAAACACCTGTAGGAGAGGCTCGGTCAATTTCGGTGCGGATCATTCCGGGCGAGACGGAATTGACCCGGATCGATGGTCCGTACTCCAAAGCGGCGGACGCCGTGATGGCAGCTACCCCGGCTTTGGCCGCGGCGTAGGGGGCCTCCCCGGCTGCGGGCCGGGTGCCGCTGATGGAGGCCGTGCTCACGACGGCGCCACCTCCGGCTGCTCGAATGTGCGGGACAGCGGCGCGGAATCCGAGGTATACGCCGGTCAGGTTGACCCGGATCAAACGGTCCCACTCCTCAGGCGCCCATTCGTGCAGCGGCGAGGCGCTGCCGATACCGGCGTTGTTGAAGAGGGTGGTGATGCCGTCCATCACCGACGCGGCGTCGTCAACCGCCGCACGTAAGCCGTCCGGGTCGGTGACGTCAGCCACATGGGCCGAGCCGCCGATCTCGGTCGCCACCGCCTCGGCGGACTCACCGTCGATGTCGAGCACAGCGACGCGTGCCCCCTCCTCGGCCATCCGCCGACAAGTAGCCCGGCCAATCCCTGAACCGCCCCCGGTCACGACCACTTTTTGCCCCTCGAGAAGACCCATTGTCGGAGAGCTTGGCACGGGGCCGTGTCGTACGTCGGATGTATCGGATCCCAACCGACCGAATCCCAACCGACAGGATCCCGACCGACAGGATCCCAGTCCGACCGACCGAATCCCAGACAGACCGACCGAATCCCAGACAGACCGACCGAATCCCAGACAGACCGACCGAATCCCAGCTTTCAGGACAGGGACACCTCGACGGACATGCCCCGGCCGGCAAGATCGATCATCTCGTTGTCCTCGGCGTAACGGATCCCCTGCACGTTGAACAGGCGTACCCTTTCGGTGCGGGTGGGGAACGGCCCCCAGTGCCAGGTGCCTCGATCGAGCACCAGGGCCTGCAACGGCTCGACGGCGAAGATCCGCACCTGGTCCACATCGTCTGGCTGGTCGAACCCAAGGCTCGCAGGGGCCACGGCGATGACGCAGGGATGATCGAGCGGCATGATCGCCTGGGTGTGGGTGGCGTGCCGGTACAGCATTTCGCACAGCAGGCCGCCGGGTACCTCCGGCACTTCGGCGTGGGCGTGCCCGATGATGTTGACGTGGGGATCGGCCCACTCGTACGTGAGCCGGTTGGCCCCGTCCCGGGGATCGGTGTCCTCCACCGGTAGCCAGCCGAAGGGGGCCCAGGCCTCGTCGGTGAGAGATTCAGGTCCTCGCCGGTGTTGCCTCATGTTGCGGTTCTCCCACCGGCGCACCTTCCTGTCTACGGTGTCGATCTAACCTGGCTCGGGTAGCAGCCTACGGAATCGCCCGGGTGGACGACAGAGGGGACAAGCCATGGATGTGCGGAGCATCGAGGACGCGGCGCCGATCGTTGAGCACAACGGCACGGTACCGGTGTGGTGGATGGTGGCGTCCCGAGAGATGAAAGAGGCCACCGATGGGGGCTTCCTCGAGTTGGTCAACGAATTCGAGGTGCCCGGCGGGGGAGCGGTGGAACCTCACTCCCATCCGACTCACGAGTTCTATTACGTCCTCAACGGGCGAGGGACCATGACCATAAGCGGCGAGGACAGGGAGATCGTCCAGGGTGACCTGGTGTACATCCCGCCCGATGCCGTGCACACCCTCCGACCGGTGAGCGACCATGCTCCGATCCACTGCTTCTGCTTCGCCATCGGGGTGAAGGGCTCCGGACCCGTCGACTACACCAACCACTGACATGGGCCGAGTGCTCGTCACCCGCCAGCTCCCTGAGGGCGGCCTCGACCCCCTGGTCCGTGCGGGCCACACGCTGGTACAGCGGGCCGGGGACGACCCGTACACCACCGAGGAGCTCGCCGCGCTGGCCCCCGACTTCGACGGCATCCTCTGCCTTCTGACCGACCACATCGACGAGACGGTGCTTCGGGCTGGGGCGTCGGGAAAGCTGAGGGTGGTCGGGAACGCCGCTGTGGGCTACGACAACGTGGACGTGGCTCTCGCCCGCACCCTGGGGATCACCGTGTGCAACACGCCGGGCGTGCTCGACAAGACCACTGCCGACCTGGCCTTCCTCCTGATACTTGGCGGCCAGCCGGTTGGCTTCGGAGGCGGAGCGAGATCTGCGGGCCGGCCAGTGGGAGGGCTGGGGGTTCCTGGACTACCTCGGCCGCGACGTCCACGGTGCCGTGCTCGGTCTGGTCGGATATGGCCGCATCGCCCGCGAAGTGAGCCGCCGGGCCGAGGGGTTCGAGATGGAGGTGCTCCACCACAGCCGGAACAGCACCGGTCTACCGGGTTACGTGGCCGAGCTAGACGAGCTCCTGGCCTCGTCCGACATTGTCAGCCTGCACGTGCCGCTCACCGAATCGACCAACCGCCTCATCGGCGAGCGGGAGCTGGCTCTGATGAAGCCCACCGCCGTTCTGGTCAATACGGCCAGAGGGCCGGTGGTGGATGAGGAGGCATTGGTGGATGCGCTCGAGTCGGGAACCATCTTCGCCGCCGGCCTCGACGTCTACGACGGCGAGCCAAAGGTCAACCCACGCCTCCTGGCCGCGCCCCGGACGGTGCTCCTGCCGCATATCGGGAGCTCGACCACCGAGACCCGTACGCGGATAGCCCAGCTGGCCGCTCAGGGGATCGGTGACGTGTTGGCCGGCCGCACCCCGCCCAACGCGATCACCGGCTGAACCGCCGCAGCAGGCTGAACCGCCGCAGCAGGCTGAACCGCCGCAGCCGACCGGTCCGGTCAGGCCCCGTCAACCTTCGATGATGGGTGAGGTGTCCAGCTGGAGCAGCTCCACCGTGGTCCGTCCTTCTCGCAAGGCGGCAAAGAGCCCTTCCTCCTTGTCGGCTCGGGTCTGGCCGGCGGCGAGCACTTCGTCCAGCCGGCTCGAAGGAACGACCACCACGCCGTCGGCGTCGGCCACCACCCAGTCACCCAAGGCCACAGGCACGCCCCCAACCTGCGCCGGCGAACCGATTGTGCCCGGCAGCTCCTTGGTCGCACCGCGCAGGACCACCATGGTGGCAAAGACCGGGAAACGATGCGCCTCGAGCGCGGCCACGTCCCGCACGCCGCCGTCGATCACCAGCCCGGCCAGTCCTCGCGCCTCGGCCCCGGTGGTCAGCACCTCGCCCCAGAACCCCCGCTCCGGATCGCGGCTGGCGTCGACGACCAGCACGCTGCCCTCGGGTGCCCGGGCAACGGCGGCGTGTATGGCCAGGTTGTCGGCCGGCGCGGACAGCACCGGGTATGCGGGTGCGGCCACCGCGGCACCGGGCCAGGCCGCGGCCACGCGCTGGTGCATGAGCAAGGCCCCCGACTCGCCCAGTGTCGCCGCCCCCAGCTTCAGCAACGTCGATGCTGTTCCCGCTCTGTCATCCATGGCGCCGTTCCTCCTCGTGCCGGTGGTGCCCGCCACACGATAGGAGCGGGTGGAACGTCGCCACCATATCGAGCCGTTCATCGATGGGCGGGGGCGAGTCGCGGTCGTTTGCGCCGGGTGTTCTGGCCTCAGGGCTCTCCGGTCTGGCCTCGGGGCTCTCTGGTCTGGCCTCAGGGCTCTACTGTATTGAGCGCCTCGAGGATGGACCCGAGCGTGGCCGGGTCGGCCGCAGCGTGCTCGTCACGGTCGGGCCGACGATAGATCTCGGCCGCGGCGAGATGGAACCCGTCGGGTAGTCCGGCCGATCGAAACGTGGCCGCGATCCTCCTCCATCTCGCCCACCCAACGCCACCCCTTGGTCGCCGCCTGCCGGGCGGCGGTCAGGCTGCGCGAGGCGAGCTCCGGTATCGAGTCGTGCCATTCATCCAGAAGCGGACCTTCGACCCCTTCGGCGATGGCCAGAGCGCGGATATCCAACAGCAGGGCAGTGGTGCCTTTCGTCCAGGCGGCAAAACACATCTTGAGCGCCGACGCCGCCGTCTGGTCCTCGGAGACCACTCGGGCGTCCACCGTCGTCTGGGCGAATACCTCGCTCACCTCGCTCGCCGATGGGCCCGAGAGGTAGAGGTGAGTCCCGTCGGTCGGCGTCGGCGGTCCTCCGATGATGCCACCATCGACGTAGCGGCCCCCGCCGGCTTCGATCACCTCGGCCACGCGACGCGCCGTCGCCGGAGCGATGGCATTGGCGTCGACGTACAGGCCATCGAAGCCGGCCACCAGTTGGGCCACCTCGAGCGCATGGGTGGGCGGACAGATCGAGAGGATCGAGCGCGCACTCATCGATCATCGCTCCCACCGAGACCACGTCGACCAGGCCGGCGGACGCCGCTCGGCGAAAAGATGCCGGACCGCGACCGGACGAGGCCCAGGTCACCGTGTGCCCCGCCTTGACCAGCACGGTGCCGACTCCGGCACCCATCTCGCCCGGATGCAGCAGTCCGATGGGTTCGAGGGCCATTCGTACTCCTTTCGACTGTTCCTCTGGTCCGGTATTCCTGTATTGCCCGGTTCCTGTATTCGTCTGTACCGGTATTGCCCAGCTCCGGTATTGCCCTGTACCGATATTGCCCGGTTTCTGTGTTCCCGCCCGGCCCCCCGTCGGGACATCAAGCTCGCTCAGGACGTGACGGGTCCTATGCCACCGTTCTTTCGCCGTGCGCACCTTGACCCACCAGCTCGAACGCCTGCCACATCGACGCGTACTCCCCGTCCATCATCAGCAGCTCATCGTGGGTCCCGACCTCGGCAATCCGTGCCCCCGTCGAGGACCACGATCCGGTCGGCCGGCGCGGCCGTCTGAAGGCGGTGGGCGATAACCACGGTCGTGCGGCCGTGGGACACCTGCTGCATGGCCGCAGCCACCTTGGCCTCGGTGACCAGGTCGAGGTTGGAGGTAGCTTCGTCGAGCAGGAGCACGACCGGGTCGACCAGTTCGGCCCGGGCGAAGGCGATCAGCTGGCGTTGACCGGCCGAGAGCGACCGGCCCCGCTCGGACAGCTCGTGCAGGTAGCCGCCGGGCAGTTCGGCGATGAAGTCGTGGGCTCCCACCGCCCGGGCCGCCGCCTCGACCTCGGCGTCGGTCGCCTCGGGCCGCCCGTAAGCGATGTTGTCCCGGATGGTCCCCGAGAACAGGAACGCCTCCTGGGGGACGTACCCAAGTTGGTGGCGGAAGGAGTGGAGATCGAGGCTCCGAATGTCGTTGCCGTCGATCGCGCACGCTGCCCTCGTCGGGATCGTAGAAGCGGGCCAGCAGCTTCATCACCGTCGACTTGCCTGCTCCCGTTTCGCCCACCAGGGCCACCGTCTCCCCGGGGTCGATGTGCAGATCGATGCCCCGGAGCGCCTCGGGTGGCTTGGTCGGTATCGCTTCGGGGCATCGGGATGCGGGCATCGGCCGGGCCTCGTCGCTCGGCTGATCCTGCGCCCGTGACGCCGGGTCGACTGATGACCGCCGGATAGGAGAACCGGACGTCGTCGAGCGTGATCGCACCACGAGCCGGCCTGGCTTCACCGGAGCATCGGCCTGCGGGGTGAGCGTCTCGAGCTGCATCGAGCTCGGAGATCCGGCCCACGGAGACCCGCGTCTGTTGCCAGGAGTCGAAGACCTGGGAGAGCTGCTGGATGGGGGAGAAGAACAGGTCGATGTAGAGGATGAAGGCGATCAGCGCGCCCGGAGCCAGATGGCCGGTGGCGATCAGTCCGGCGCCCACCCCGAGCACGATGGCGTCGGCCCCGCCGGAGAGGAACTGGACAAAGGGGAAGTAGGTGGCCACCAGTCGCTGTGCCGCCACCCGGGACTCCAGGTAGTCACGTGCCCAGGCGGTGGAAGCGTCGCCGTGTCTCGGCCTCGTGGACAAAGGCCTGCGCCTCGCGGACCCCGGACAGGCTCTCCTGGAAGTCGGCGTTGACGATGGCGATTCGTTCCCGGGACAGATCGTAGAGACGGGCTGCCCTCCGGCGGAAGATCATGGTGGCGATGGCCAGTGGAAGCACCACCGCCAGCGTGCACAGCCCGAGCTCGCTGTTGATCAGCACCAGCGCGGCACCGACACCCACGAAGGTCACAATCGACACCAGGGCGGAGAGCAGGCCGTTCTCGATCAGTGATTCGAACTGGTCGACGTCGGTGGTCATCCGGGTCATGATCCGACCGGCCATCTCGCCCTCGTAGTAGTCGAGCGACAGCCGCTGCAGCTGGGCCCAGATGCGGATCCGCAGCGACAGCATGATCCGCTGAGCGGCGCGGCCGGTGACGAACGTCTCGCCGATCTGGTCGAGCAGGTCGGCCAAGGTGATGACCAGAAAGATGCCCGACGCGGCGAACAGCACGCCGACCGAACCAGCCGAGACGCCGCTGTCGATTCCCGTCTTGACCAGGAAGGGTCCGGCCAGCGAGGCCAACGCATCGAGGACGACCAATACCAGTCCGATGAGCAACGGCTTGCGGAACTCGTCAACAGTCGCCGCAGGTTGAATCTCCGGTCGTGCCGGGACTCCTTGTCCAGGTCGACGTGGGGAAGTCCGTACCGGTCGCAACGAGGCCACCCGGGCCAGGAGTTCCGGGGTCGGGGCGAGGTTGCGGCGCCATCCGCCACTCCGCCACCTCCGCCACCTCCGCCGCCACCGAGCCCGGCGCCGATGCTCGGGGCCCCGATGGAATGGCCGGCTTGTCCGTTGCCGGCGCCGACCGGTGCGGTTCCCGTCCATGCTGACTCGGTCGTGCCCTCCAGGCCGACTCGGTCGTGCCCTCCGGTTCCGTCACCAACGAGATGGCGGCGAGCGCCTCGATGTTGTCGCCGACCTCCTCGGCGTCTTCTTCCTCGAGCCCGGACAGCAGCGTCCGGTAGGTGGCACTACGAGCGAACAGCTCGTCATGGGTCCCGTGCTCGGTCACCCGTCCGTGCTCCATGATGACGATGCGGTCGGCCAAGTGGAGGGTCGAGCGGCGATGGGCGATGAGGAGGGTTGTCCGGTCGACCATGATGTGACGGAGGGCGTCGTGGATGGACTCTTCCACCCTGGCGTCAACGGCACTGGTGGCATCGTCGAGGATCAAGATGCGCGGGTCGTAGAGGATGGCCCGGGCCAAACAGATGCGCTGTCGTTGTCCTCCCGAAAGGGTCAGTCCCCGCTCTCCCACGACGGTGTCGTAGCCGCGGGGGAGACGCTCGATGAACTGGTGTGCCTGTGTCGCCCGAGCGGCCGCCTCGATCTCCGCGTCGGTGGCCCCGGGCCGTCCATAGGCGATGTTGGCCCGCACCGAGTCGGAGAAGAGAAAGCTCTCCTCGAACACGACGCCGACCTGGCGACGCAATGAGCGCAACGACACGTCGCGCACATCGAGCCCGTCCACCATGACCGAACCCTGGTCGGGGTCGTAGAACCGCGAAACGAGCATGGCCGCCGTTGATTTCCCGCTGCCGCTCGGACCCACGATGGCCACGCGTTCGCCAGGAGCGACGTGTAGATCGAAGCCTTGAAGCACCGGATGTCCGTTGCCGTAGGCAAAGTGGACGTCAGTGAAGTCGACCTGCCCCCGCAACGTGGACAGGTCGATGGCGGCCGGGGCGTCGGCGATGGCGGGCTTGAGGTCGAGCAGCTGGAAGATGCGCTCCACCCCGGCCCGGGCCTGCTGGCCGACGGTCAGAACGCCGGCCAGCTGGCGAGCCGGCGCCATCAGCTGGGCGATGTAGGTCGAGAAGGCCAGGAAGGTGCCGAGGGTTATCTGGTGGTTGAGGGCCAACCAGCCGCCGAAGGCCAGGATGGCGACCTGGCCGATGGTGGGAACGGCTTCGAGCAGGGGCTGGTAGCGCGACTGGAGCCGGACTGCACGCATCTGTGAGCCATAGAGCTTGGCCGACACGTCGACGACCCGCTCGAGCTCGCGGTGTTCCTGGCCGAAGGCCTTGACCACCCGTACCCCGTTGACGTCCTCGTCGACGATCTGGGCCACGTCGCCCTCGCGTTGCTGCCCGTCCCAGGTGGCCGGAAAGATGCGCCAGCGCATGCGGTACGAGATGAGCAGGAGGGCCGGGGCCACGATGACGCTCACCAGGGACAGCAGCGGTGACAGGTAGATCATCACGCCCAGGGAGAGCAGCATCAGGAGCACGTTGCCGCTCATGATGGGAAAGAAGCTGAGGAGGCCCTGCACCAGCGTCGAGTCGGAGTTGGCCCGGGCGACGAGCTGGCCGGTCGGCATCCGGTTCAAGTTGTCGAAGTCCATCGACTGCAGGTGGTCGTGCATGTCGTTGCGCATGTCGTACTGAACGGCGAGCGCCATCCGGCCCCCTCGATAGCGTCGAACGTAGGCACATCCGAACGCGGCCAGGGCCAGGACGATGAGGAGCACGAGCCAGGGCCACAGGGCAGAGTGGTGGCTGAGGATCACCCCATCCACGATCTGGCGTTCGACCAGTGGGACCAGGGTCAGGAAGGCGCTTCCGAGCACCGCCGCCCCGAGCGACGACAGGACGTCGCGCCGGTGCCGGAGCATGTAGCCCCAGAGCCGCCGGACCCATCTGGGCTGAACCGGCGGCGTCGGTTCAGCCTGACTTCCCGGTTGTGCCTGCGTTTCCGACTGCACCTGTTGCGTTGCCTGGTCCGGGGTCATCACCCGCCGTCTCGATGGCGTTGGGCCACGGCATCGTCGATGGCCGCGCCCATCCACACCAGGGACTGGAGCAACTGATCCCGATCAGGGGTCCGGTCGCCGAGATCAGTGATCCGCTCGACCATTGCCGCCTCGACCCGTGCCAGCAGCCGCTCGCCCTCGGGGGTCAGATGCAGGGCGGCGACCCGCTGGTCCCCGTCGATCCGGGAACGGACGAGGAGGCCGCGTAGGCACAACGACTCGACGGTGGCGCTGACCGTCGGCTTGCCGATGGCCAGCCGGGCGGCGATGCGAGAGGCTCGCTCGTCCCCCGAGGCGATGGCTGACAACACCCGGTAGTGGGCGAGGTTGAGCTCGCCCGAGGCCCGTTCGAGCAGGCGCGATGCCGCGCGCCAGCGCCCGAACGGCCTGAAGGGCGAGAGCAGCGTCGTCCGGGGTCTTCGGGTCTGCTGAGTCGGGTACGGGCTTTGCCTTGGTCCGCGGGTTCACGGATACAGGATAGTTAGGTAGTTCGTCGGCCGAACCAGTTGAGACAAGAGAGAGGTGGTTATGGCGAGTCCGGACCGCCGATTCGCTTGGCCGGACAGCAAACGGGGCTGCGAATCCGGACAGCGACCGGGACGCCGATCGGCCCGGCTACCAGAGCTGGTCGAGGTAGGTATCGGTGCCAATGACCGTAGGGAGGAAGGGGGCAGCAAAGCTGACCCGCCCGACTCCGCCGCCATCGATTTCGGCGCCGTACTGGCGGAACGCATCCCAGCACTGCGTGGGCTCCGTGGACAGGAAACAGAGCTGGAGGACGCGGTTCTCGTCACCGCCCGTGGTCCCGAGGGACATGGGGGACTCCCGGCGGTCGGCCGATCGGAAACGCTCGTTCAGGGTCCAAGAGGCGATCGAATCGGCCCCCGGGTGAGCCAGCAGCGATGGTGCGGCGGACGCCTCCAGCCAGGTCAGCAACTGCTCGGAGCTCACGCCGTCGGCCGGTTCGGTCACGATCACGGCCAGGCCGGCGTAGTCGTGATCGAGCGCCAGTTCGATGGGTACGCCATCGTCGCCCTTGTAGGCCACGCTCTGGAAGTCATAGTTGGCGGTGTGAGCGTGGGTTCGCTGGTCGAACCCACGGCCGTTCTCGTAGAGCCAAAAGACACTGGGGCCGTCCCAGTCCTGGCCGGCATCTTCCATTCCCTGGTGTCGCCAGTAGATGGAGAGGAACGAACCGGCATCGAGGGGCTCGGCGAACGGGCTGGCCTCGGGGAACCGGAGGTCCTTGAGTGAGCGGGGCGCCACCCACCGTCGACCGGCAAACAGCCCGGGAAAGATGAGGCACCCGGCATAGAAGTGGTCTCGCTCGTACCAGCGGTTGTACGCCACCTCATGACCACGGTGCGCATCCACCATGGTGAATAGCATGTTGCCGATCTTCACCGGATAGTCGTCCATCAGCCGTCCCCCGATCGCCGTTCGATGTTGCCGCGGTCCTTCTCTGCCCGACTCAGATGGAGGGACCACCCGGTGTGCTCAACGCCGCCTCCCGCATTCGGTCGGATCGAAAGGTTGGATCGGTGTCGAAGCGGGGGATGACCTCCTGGCCGAAGAGCTTCATGCTCTCCACTGCCGTCTCGAAGGGCATGGTTGTGGTCATGGGGCTTACCACCAGCTGATCGGCTCCGGCGTTCTCGTACTGCTGGCACACCCGGGCGCAGTCTTCGGGATTACCCACGGCAATGATCCCGGCCTCGACTTGCTGTTTGACCTCGTCGAGCGTGGGCTCGGGCATGACTTCCGGCCAGTCCGGCACGCCAGCCGGTTTGGGGAACGTGTTGAGCCACCGGTAGACGAGGCTCTGGTACAAGCGCATGTCGATGTGAGTATTGAGCTCAAATGCCTCATCACGGTCGGGCATGCACGAGAGATGGGTGACGCACATCACGTTGTCGTTCACGAAGTCACCGACCGGCTCGGCCTTGGCCACGGCTTTCTTGTACACCTCGATCAGCCGGGCCAGTTCCGACGGGGCCCCCACGGTGAAGCACAGCACACCCAGCCCCATGCGGCCCGCTTTCTCGAACGTCGGAGGATTGCCGCAGGCCACCCACAGCGGCGGGTGGGGGCGGGCCACCGGCTTCGGGAAGATCTCCCGCGGCGGTACGGAGAACGACTGTCCCTCATAGGAGTAGAACCCGTCACGCCACATCTTGGGGATTTCACGGATCGCCTCGTCCCACAGCACCTTCGAGTCGTCGATCTCGGGGATCCCGAACCCGAACATCTCGGTGGTCGATGACCCACGTCCGGTGCCCAGCTCGAAGCGACCGTTCGACAGGTTGTCGATCATGGCCGCCCGCTCGGCAGTGCGAACCGGGTGGTTGACCGGTGCCGTGATGTTGAAGATCGCCGATCCGAGGTGGATCCGCTCCGTGCGGGAGGCGACGCACGAGAGGAACACCTCGGGAGCGGACATGTGCGAGTACTCGCGAAGGAAGTGGTGTTCGGACGCCCACACGTACTTGAACCCGAACTCCTCGGCCTTGATCGACAGCTCGAGGTTGTCGAGGAGGCGGCGCTGCTCGTACCCCGGGGTGGTCTCGGCCACCTTGTCCGGGACGAAGACCTGCGCGAAGTACCCGAATTCCATACCGACCCCCTACTGGCATCCATCGACGTGTCCGAACTGTAATACCACCTCCCGTCCGTTCACGGCGTCAAACCTGGTCAAGACACCAACTTCGAGCGGGCAACGGTTCGGCCTGATCGCGCCGACAGCCTTTGACGAGATCGACCGCCGACATCTGAGAAGCTGTCGGGCAATGTTCGACGACTTGCTTGCCGCCAACCACGAGTACTCGCGTACGTTCGCTCTGCAGGGCATCCCCGGCCGAGCAGCCAAGGGCTTTGGTCTGGTGACCTGTATCGACAGCCGGATCGAGCCGCTGACCATGCTCGGCCTGCACCCGGGCGACGCCAAGATCCTCCGCAACGCGGGCGGCCGGGTCACTCCCGACGTCCTCCGTTCGTTGGTACTGGCCACCACATTCCTCGGCGTGACCCACGTCGCCGTCATGCACCACACCGATTGCGCGCTCGCTCGGGGCGGGGAAGCCGAGGTGCGATCGGGACTGAGCGAGTCGCAGCGGGCAAACTCGGAAGGCTGGGACTTCCTGACCATGAACGATCCCGATGAGGCGTTGGCTGCCGATGTCAGTGCTGTCCGGACCTGCACTGTTCTCCCTGACGGCGTATCCGTCGAGGGATGGCGGTACGACGTGAAGACGGGCGTCGTGGGCCGGATCATCTCCAATGAGAGCTGAATCGGAGTGGCCGCAGAGCTGATCGAGCTCACCGTTGCCGATGCAACGGCGTGGCGCGCATGGTTGGGCGAGCATCACGAAGACTCAGTCGGCGTGTGGTTGGTGTTGGCCAAGAAGGGCACCGTCGATCCGACCAGCCTCAGCTACGACCAAGCGCTCGACGAAGCGCTGTGCCACGGCTGGATCGACGGCCAGACCCGACGTCTTGATGAGTCCACCTATCGGCAGCGCTTCACCCCTCGCCGAGCGAAGAGCCCGTGGTCGAAGCGGAACGTGGAGATGGTGAAACGGCTGGTTGCTGAAGGAAAGATGGAGGCGGCGGGAACTGCCGCCGTCGAACGGGCCAAGGCCGACGGGCGGTGGAAAGCGGCGTATGCGGGACAGGCCACCATGGAAGTTCCCGCCGATCTCCGGGCGGCCCTGGCCGCCGAGCCGCGGGCGCAGGCCATGTTCGAGATCCTCACTAGCCAGAACCGTTATGCCGTGCTCTACCGGATTCAGAACGCCAAACACGCCGATACGCGGGATCGGCGTATCGCCCAGTTCGTCGCCATGCTCTCCCGGGGCGAGACCATCCATCCGCAACGACGCACCCTGAGTTCGTAGCTTCTCGTGGAGGGGCGACTACTCCTCCGTCGCTGAGTCCGTTGCCGGCGCTCACGAGTAGGTTGGCCAACACTGCCCTGGCGCCCGATCGACGGGTGCGAACAGGCGATCGCAGGCGCACACAAGGAGGGCGACGATGATCAAAGGCTTCAAGAACTTCCTGATGCAGGGTGATCTGATCGTGATTGCCGTTGGTCTGGTCGTGGCGCTGGCCTTCAGCACCTTGATCAGGACATTCACCACCAGCATCATCACGCCCGCGGTCAATGCCGCTGCGGGGGGAGGACCGACGGCCAAGGGGCTCGGATGGACCATCAACGGTCAGCGGATCGATATGGGCTCGTTCATCTCGGCCATCGTCTATTTCTTCATCTTCATGGCCGTGATCTACTTCGTCCTCGTGGTGCCATACCGGGCGTACATGAAAAAGCGTGGTACCTCAGTGTTCGGCGATCCACCTCCGACGAAAGAGTGCCCGCGATGCCTCTCGAGCGACCTCCCGGTCAACGCCACCAAGTGCAAGTACTGCGCCAGCGAGCTCTCACCCGCGGCCTGAGCATCGCTCCGCTGGCACCCGCCGCGCGTACCGCGATCACCGCCGGTCATCGGCCAGCACTTCGGACGGCAATTCGGCCGACAATTCGGTCACATTGGGCGCGACTGCAGGCACAGCTTGAGGTCAGGAGTGGTGCGGGGGCTTATCCCGGTCCATTCGATCGGACCAACACCGATCGCAGTCCTCGCAGAACGAGGGGCCGGAGTCTGAAGGGACCGGTCGGGCGTGGGCGCCAGGATGATGGCAGAACCGACAATTGCTCGTCATGCGTCGAGATTAGGTCCAGGACAGTTCCCGTGAGGTTGGATGGCCGAGACGACTCCCATAGGATGCTTTCGGTGAGCGGAAGTCCCGATGTCACGTACGACGAGGCCCCGCCCGAGGCGGTCGAGCGCCAGCTCGAGACCCACCGGCGTGAGCTCACCGGGTACTGCTATCGAATGTTGGGCTCGGGCTTCGAGGCCGAGGACGCGGTGCAGGAGACCATGGTCCGAGCCTGGCGGGGCATCGACCGGTTCGAGGGCCGCTCGGCCATTCGCTCATGGCTGTATCGAATCGCCACCAATGTGTGCCTGGACATGTTACGGGGGCCGCAGCGGAGAGCCCGACCCATGGACATGGGACCCTCCTCGACGGCGGATTCGTTCCTTGCCCCCGGATTGGCCGAGCACATGTGGGTTCAGCCCGTGCCCGATGCGTGGGTGGTGCCCGAGACGGGCGATCCGGCCGAGCTGGCCGCTTCTCGAGAGACGATCCGCCTGGCCTTCGTGGCTGCCCTGCAGCTCTTGCCACCCCGGCAACGAGCGGTGTTGATTCTGCGCGAGGTCCTTCGCTGGCATGCCACCGAGGTGGCCGAATTGCTCGATACCAGTGTCGCCTCGGTCAATAGTTCACTACAGCGAGCCCGGAGCACGTTGGCCGCGAGCGATCTCGACGCTCCGCGGCCCACTCGCGTCGACTCGGACGACGAGAAGCTACTGGCCCGCTACGTCGACGCATTCGAGCGTTACGACGTTGACTCCCTCGTCTCACTTCTCCATGAGGACGTCATCCAGTCCATGCCGCCCTACTCTCTGTGGCTCCAAGGACCCCTCGATGTCGGCCGTTGGCTGCTGGGCCAGGGGGCGGGGTGCCGGGACTCCCGGTTGGTGGCCACCTCGGCCAACGGTTGTGCCGCGTTCGGCTCGTATCATGTGGCCGGCACCGGTGTGCACGAACCGTTTGCCATCGTGGTGGTCGAGGTGACTGAAGGCCAGATCTCCGGCCTCCACAATTTCCTCTATCCCGAGTTGTTCGCGGCCTTCGGACTGCCTCCTCGGCTCGAGTCCTGACGGGCGCCTCACTCACCGTCGGGCGGCGACCGATGCGGCGTCGACCGATGCAGACAGGAAAACGGCTCCCGCCGTGGCCACGAGGCAGGGGAGTAGACGTCTGTTTCGGGTCACCATCAAGGCAACGCCGCAGGTCCGGACGTCTTACGGGCTGATTTCTGTGCCCCGCCCCTCCGTCCGGCCAGGGTTTCATCCGGGGCCATTCGCGCCAGAACCCAGCCCCGTGGCCAGGTGATGCTCGGAACCCGCCGCCGAGCCGTACTCTAGGTACATGTTCTACGGTCATTCGTACGGTCACAGTTCCTGGATCTTCTTGGTGATCGTCGCGGCCGGAATTGGCCTGAGGATGCTTTCATCTCGGCGCCGGGGGTCCATGGGAGGCCGACCGCGGACGCGTCCGGGGCCGCCGCCAGGGATGTCACTGTTCCAAGGTCCGTCCGGTGCACCGCCCTCACCGGTGGCCCAACCGAGGACAGGCTCCACGTACACGGGGATCCCAGCCGGGTGGATGACGGATCCCTCTGGGAAACACGAACAGCGTTACTGGTCCGGCACGGCGTGGACTGACCACGTGATGGACGGCGAAACGCCAGGTATCGATGCCCTTCCCGTCCGGCCCATCCCCGAGATGACGGCCCTTCGGCCGCATCGGAGAAGTCATCCAACGAGGAACCCCCGGTAACTCCCGAGGAGCCGCTCGACCCGGGGTGATCCGGGATATCGCGGTGAATCGTCGGTTTGATCGAGCTCTACGGCTTGGACCGAGCTCAGTTCGGACCGAGGCTCAGTTTGGACCGAGGCTCAGTTCGGTTGGAGGGCGCTGCGAGCTGCACTCACGTCTTGTCGCCCTAGCCCTTGGTCCACGGCCACGTGCCACTGCTTGGAGATCGAGGACAAAACGGGCAGAGGAGGGGCATCGGCCTCGGCGATGGACAAGTCAACGTCCTTCAGGGCCCACTCCAAGGGGAACTCGGTGTCGAAGTTGCCGGATTCCATCTTGGACAGCTTGGCCATGGCCAGGCCAGATGCGAGCGGTCCCCCCTCCAGAGCGCCAGCCAACTGGTCGTGGCCGATACCCATGCGGTCCGATAGGGCCAAGGTTTCCGCCGCTCCCTCGACCTGAAAGGCCAACCACGCATTGACCAGTAGCTTGATGCGGCTACCGTCGCCGGCTGCTCCCACCCATTGCGTCTTGCGTCCGATGGCGGAAAAGACGGGGTCGACCGCGGCTGAAGCATCATCGGGCCCGGAGGCCAAGATCAACAATTGAGCCTGCTCGGCCGGGACCTTGCTACCTGATACCGGGGCATCGACGAACAGCACGTCCGGCCGTGCGGCCTTCACCGTGGCCGCCAGATCAGTCGTTGCCTGCACGCCGATCGTGCCCATCTGGGCCCAGACTGCTCCCGGGACCATGGCCTCGAGCACGGGCCCGTCGATCATCACCGATGTCACGACATCGGCGTCCGGAAGCATGGTGATCACGACGTCGGCGTGGCGCACGGCATCTTCGGGCCGGTCAGTGCTCATAGCGCCGGCATCCACCAGGGGCGAACAGCCGAAGCGCTCCGGTTCCATACGGTGGTCGGAAAGCCGGCCTTGATCAGGTTGCCGGCCATGGCCGAACCCATGATGCCGAGGCCAATCACTGCGACCCGGCGTTGCTCATCTGATGTTGCCACGGCAGTCTCCTTGGTTCGCGCATTCCTGGACGCCATAAAGGGCCATGTCACCTCGATGGCCCATAAAGGCCGTGTCACCTCGATGGTACCTAGTGGGGCTTGCAACATTGGGTGCAGACGGGCCACGGCTAGGGATCGTGTTCGTGGTGGGCTCCATAGTCTGGGGTGGATGTCGGCCGCCCCCACTCGGATCCTGTTGATCTCGGGAAGCCTTCGTGCCGGGTCGACCAATACGGCCCTGTTGCGTACCGCCAGTGCCTTGGCCACCCAAGGCGTCGTCGCCGAGCTCTACCTGGGCGCCGCTCAGCTGCCGCTCTTCAACCCGGATGACGACATCGTGCCCCTTCACCCGGCGGTGGCCGATCTGCGGTTGCGCATTGCCGGTGCCGACGCCCTGTTGTTCTCGACGCCCGAGTACGCCGGGGATCTACCGGGCCCGTTCAAGAACCTTTTGGATTGGACGGTCGGGGGCGGGGAAACATACGGAAAGCCGGTGGCGTGGATCAACGCTTCGGGGTCGCCTACCGGCGCCCACAACGCTCATCGATCGCTGCGTACGGTGCTCGGATACACCGGTAGTGACATCGTCGAAGCTGCCTGCGCGCACATCCCGGTGGCCCGCTCCGCCGTCGGACCCGATGGGCTTATCGCCGATGATGCCTTACGGGAGCAGATTGCCGAGGCCCTGAACGCCCTCGCATCCCAGCTGGCAGGTCGCGCCCAGCCGTCCGGCCAACCTGGATAAGCGTGAGGTGTGCTCCGGGTCAGATTCCGAGCGAAAGCTCCTCGAGTTGTCGGACCCCATCGGCAGACCCCCGCAGCTCGACGCGGGCATGAGCCCGTCGTCCGTTCATGAACATGACGATCTCGCCCGGAGGGCCAACGATGGTCACTGTGTCTTCGCCGGACTTCGCGTCGATCGGCGGATACCCGACGGGTTCAAGGCGGACTCCCACCGGCGAACGCCTGAGTGAGAGCTTGGCCATCTGACGGAGTCGCCCGGCCAGTGCTTGCTCGAGACCAGGATCGGATCGAGGCTCCCAGTCAGGTGCGGCCCGTCGGACGTCCTCGTGGTGGACGAAGAATTCGACGGTGTTGGCCGCCGAATCAACGGCCGGGATCCGGGTGGGCGACCAGGCGGGCGGACCGGACCGGACGGTGGTGACGAGATCACCGTATGGCCGATCGGCGTAGCGGGCGAGCACCCGATCGGTGTATGCCGCGAAGGGCCGTAGGAGTATCCCGGGAACTGCGTCTAGTCGGTGTTCACGAATGATGAGGTGGGCGGCGAGTTGGCGCGTATGCCAACCCTCACACAGGGTCGGAGCGTCGGGGCCGACCTCGACAAGCAGATCGGCGAGCGATGCCCGCTCTTGTTGGGCGAACGAGTCCATGTCTGCAGCTTACGAGGGCAACCTTCGCCGCCGCCGGCCCGCCGCCGGGCTACGGGTTACTCACCGTTTGTCCGTTGCCTGAGGCCCGCGTCCGCCGTGACCGACGCCTCACGGTGCGGCGCAGTTGGATGATCCGGATGGATCCCAGGCAGACGACGATGAGGGCACCGACCACGGCGGCCAAGAGAAGGGCGAGGGCGAGCGGGAAGGATCCCGTGGCGGTAAAGAAGCTGATCCTGACGTTGTGAAGGTTCTGGAAGATGAAGACCAACATCAGGATCAGCAAGACCAGGGCCGAAATCATCCCCACCCACAGGCGTCCGGCGCGACTGGGCGGAATACCCGTCGGCGGAGGGGGCGAGGAGGGAACCTGAGCACCCGCGCTTTCACTGACGCCGCGAGTGGGCTGGTCCGCGGCCGCACCATCGTCCGGTGCGCTGCCTCCCTGGGACTGCGGTCGTTGTTCTGACTCCATGGTTCCCTCACCCCCCAGCGTGGCGTCAGTAGACACTTTCCCCCAGCGGGCGATAGTAAACGCCCTTCTCTCGGGTGAGGGCTTGGTGACCAGCCTCTATTCGACCCTAGTCGTCGGGGTTCTCCTCTCTGGGTGGCAGATCCGGAGCGGGCACTCGGCGCGAACGGCCACTAGGCGCGGACGGGTGGGGCCTCGAGAGCGCAGTGCATGCACTCCACTGCCGGCGGGGCTACGTCCCTATGGGGCGGATTGCGAATAGCCAGCGCGGCGAGGACGCCGCCAGCTACACAGGCGACGGCGGCGATCTCGACCGCCGTCCGGAACCCACCGGCGAACTCATGGGGGTGCAGATAGGAGTTCCCGGTGATGCCGGCCAAGGCAGGCAGGACGGCCACGGCGATCAGGCCCCCCGTTCGAGCTACATCGTTGTTCACCGCCGAAGCCAGACCGGCATGCTCGACGGGGACCGATGACATGGCAGTGGAGGTGAGGGGAGCGACGGTGATGGCCAACCCGACCCCGAAGACGAGAACGGCGGGGAGCACATACACGACATAGCTCGTGCCGTCGGTGCAGCGTACGAGCAGAGCAAGGCCCACTCCTACGACGATGGGACCGAGGCCCATCTGGAGCCGGGGCCCCAATCGGGTGGCCAATCGCCCGGAGCGGGCGGAGAACACCAGCATGATGATGGTGACCGGCAACAGGGCCAGTCCCGACTCGAGGGGCGAGTAGCCCGAGACAACTTGGAGCTCGATGGGCAGGAGGAAGAGGGCTCCGGCCAATGCGGCGTAGACGATGAAGGTGACCGCGTTGGTGGCAGTGAATTGGCGGGCGCGAAAGAGGGACAACGGGAGCATCGGGGACCGCCTGCGCATCTCCACGACGAGGAATGCCACCAGCCCGACGACGGCGACACCCAACATGGTCGTAATCACCGGCGAGGACCAGCCGAAGCTGGGTCCCTCGATCAGCGCGTAGGTCAGGGCGGCAAGCCAGACAATGCCGAGGGCGGCCCCGGAGGAATCGAGCGCACCGGTGGTCGTCGGGTCTCGGGACTCGGGAACATGGCGAGCGGTGAGGAAGAGCACCACCACGACGATGGGAACGTTGATGAAGAAGACCCATCGCCATGACGCCACCGAGATGAGGTACCCGCCGATCAGAGGCCCGGCCGCGGTGGTGAGGCCGCCGAGCCCCGACCAGGCGCCGATGGCTTGGGCCCGGTCCTCGGGGTCGAACGACGCCTGCAAGATGGCCAGGCTCCCTGGCGTCAACAGGGCGGCCCCGATTCCCTGCAGGGCGCGCATGGCGATCAGGAACCCGGCATTGGGGGCCAGCCCACAGGCCATCGAGGTGACGGCGAACCAGGCGACGCCGATCGAAAAGACGCGTCGGCGGCCATAGCGATCGCCAAGGGTTCCACCGAGGAGCAAAAAGGCCGCCAAGGTCAGCGTGTAGGCGGTGACGACCCATTGCAGCGGCCCGAGGCCGGTGTGGAAGTCCCTGCCGATGGTGGGCAGGGCAATGCCGACCACGGTGGCGTCCAGCGCGGCGATGCCCGACCCCAGCACCGACGCGGCGATGACCCAACGACCGGCGGCCGAGCGGTAGCGGAGCGGACTCGGCTCCGGGTCCGAGGAGCCGGGAGTGGTGACCGGCGATCCCGTCAGCGGGCGTTGATGTAGTCGAAGAGCTCGGCCCGGTCCTTCTCGAGATCGCCGATCCGGCTCTTGACCACATCGCCGATGCTCACGATGCCGGCAAGGATGCCGTCCTTCACTACGGGGACGTGGCGGATACGGCGGTCCGTCATGATGCTCATCAGAAGGTCGGTGTCGTCGTCGGGCGAACAGGAGTACACCTTCGATGACATGATCGACGCCACCGACCGGTGCAACAGTTCGTCACCGAACTCATGGAGCTTCCGGACCACGTCCCGCTCGGAGACGATGCCTTCGATGCGTTGGGCGTCGGAGGAGACGACGAGCGCCCCGATCCCGTGTCGAGCGAGCTCGGCCACTGCCTGGTCGACGGTTGCATCCCCGCGGATGGTGTCGACTGCCGTTCCCTTGCCTGCAAGTAGGGTCGAGATCTGCACCGTTGGGCCCCCAATCGGAGTGTGGGTGTTGCTCTTGAACGTACCCTAGCTTCGCGCAAGCTGGTTCGTTCTGGTCATGTGAACAGCACCGATGCTTGTGAACGGACGAACAAGAAGGGCCCACCATCCCCGATGATGCCTTTTTTACGTCGTCCATTACGGCCGTCGTCCGTTGGGCATGAGGGGGCCCCAGTACAGCCGGTCCACGGTCAGCACCTGCACGTTTAAGCCCACGTTGGGCGCGTCGATGGTCTGGTCGGCGCCGATGTAGATGGCCACGTGGTAGACGCTGTTCGGGACGTTTGGGTCGTTCCCCCAGAAGACCAAGTCGCCGGCTTGGAGATCATTGAGGGAGACCGGCACCCCTGCTGTTTGGTATTGGTCGGCAGCCACCCGGGCGATGCCCACACCGGCCGTCCCCCACGAGGTATAGGTAAGACCCGAGCAGTCGTAGGCCTTCGGGCCGATCCCACCATAGAGATACGGCTTGCCCAACTGCTGGAGGGCGAAGAGGACGGCGCTGTCGCCCGGAGTGATGGGTTTGAGGAGCAGGGCCTGGGTAGGCGGAGGACCACTCCCGGCGTCGCCGTACCCGTAGGACGTCCCGTTCTGGTCGACCACCCAGTACCCGTGACCGGACTGGGTTGGGACCACCAGTTGCGCCGGTTCCGTGGAGATGTTGCCGGTTGACCCGTAGAAGCCGGCATCCCCAAACGTGAAGACTCCGCCGTCACCGGCGAACATCCAGTAGCCGCCGCCGTCTGGGGTTGCAGTGAGCCCGACCATCGGTTGGTTCAGCGGTTGGCCCCCCATCGATCCGAAGAAGGTGGCATCGCCGAAGCTGAAGACCCCACCGTCGGAGGCGATCAGCCAGTACCCCCTACCGTCCGGCGTCGAGGCCATGCCCACGACGGGTTGGTTCAAGGGCTGGCCTCCCTCTGACCCATAGAACCCGGCATCACCGAAGGTGAAGATCCCGCCGTCGGAGGCGACCTGCCAGTACCCCCTACCGTCCGGCGTCGAGGCCATACCCAAAATGGGCTGGTTCAGCGGCTTGCCCCCCATCGATCCATAGAACCCGGCATCACCGAATGTGAACATGCCGCCGTCGGAGGCGACCAGCCAGTAGCCACCGTCGTCGGGGGTTGTGGTCGTCCCGACGATGGGCTGATTGAGGGGTCCCGGCGCCGACCCCAGGTTCGGCGCGTGGCCAGCGGCCAGGACCCCGCCATCGGGCTGGGCCAACCAGAAGCTGGTGGGAGCGATAGAGCCGTAGGCGCGGGCGGGGCCCGCGTCGAGCCCGCTGACCAGCACGGAGAGCAGCATGGTCGCGGCGATGGCCAGACCGGCAAGCCGGGCAATTCGCGGCGATATGATTGCTCCGGGTCCAGACATTGCCGCGCAACGCTACTCGTTCAGCCTGGGTTCTCCAAGGGTTTGGCTTGGATTCGTCCAGTTCAGAAGGTTGAGCGGGAGTCCCGCCGCTCACTGGCGCACCACGTACGCTCTCATCCATGAGGGAGGCTGGATGGTGAACGACCCCGGTGGGGACAACCCGTGGCTCAGTGGCGACGGTGTTCGTGGCGACAGCTACGACCAGCGGTTCGATGCGCTCGCCTCCTCCGGCCGGGACGTTCACGGCGAAGCCGGGTTCGTCTCGTCGCTCGGGGTGGGTTCCGTGCTCGATGCCGGATGTGGCACGGGCCGGGTAGCCATCGAGTTGGCGCGCCGAGGGCTGGAAGTGGCGGGAGTCGACGTCGACGTCGCCATGCTCGACACGGCACGCCACAAGGCGCCGGAGCTGTCGTGGCACTGCGCCGATCTCGCCGACCCCGGGCTCGATCTGGGCCGTCAGTTCGATGCCGCGGTCATGGCGGGCAATGTGATGGTCTTCGTGACCCCGGGAACCGAAGGCGCCGTGCTGGAAACCGCGGTTCGTCACCTTCGTCGCCCCGGCATCGTCGTGGCCGGGTTCTCACTTCGACCGGGCGGGCTCAGCCTCTCCGAGTACGACCGGCTGGCGACCTCCGCCGGCTTGACCCTGGGCGGGCGCTGGAGCACCTGGGACCGGTCGCCATTCACCGACGGAGATGCATACGCCGTCTCCTTGCACCGCTACGACTTCGAACCCTAAGGGTTCACCTAAGGGTCAGGGTTAGCTGAGGGTTAGACTTTATACGAGGTTCAGAGTTTGTATGAGGGTCAGACTTGGTTGAGACTCAGACGGCGACGAGGCTCAGACGGTGACGCCAGCTTGCAGTCGTTCGGTCGCCTCGATGTACTCCTCGACCATCTCGTACACGACGTCCTTGGCCTTGCGTACCCGGGTGGCCCGGCCGATGACCTGGCCGCACGGATTGAAGCTCACGTCCTTGGCCTGAACGGGGTAACGCGACCCACGGCTGACCGCCTCGATGGCCACCAGCATCTGCAAGGGCATCGGTAGCGGATCCGGGGTGTCGTCGGCCTCCCAGGCGTCGGTCCAGTCGTTCCTGAGCATGCGGGCGGGCTTGCCGGTGAACGACCGCGACCGGATGGTGTCCCGGCTGGTGGCGGCCAGGTAGGTCTCCATCTGTGCTGGCGGCGACGACGATTCTTCGACCGTGAGCCACAGCGTCCCCGTCCACACGCCCTGTGCGCCCATGGCCAGCGCCGCCGCCATCTGACGACCGCTGCCGATACCGCCGGCCGCCAATACGGGCAGGGGGGCGACGGCGTCGATGACCTCGGGCCACAACACGATGCTCCCGACGTCCCCGGTATGGCCGCCGCCCTCTGAACCCTGGCAGATCACGAAGTCCAGACCGGCGTCCTTGTGGTGCATGGCGTGCTTGACCGAACCGGCCAGGGCCCCGATGATCAATCCGGCATCCTGGACCCGCTTGACGACGTCGGGCGGCGGGGTGCCCAAGGCGTTGGCGATGAGCCTGACCTTGGGGTGTCGGAGGGCGACGTCGATCAGCCCGTGGGCATGGGCGGCGGTCCAACCCATCATGCCCGTGCTCTTCTCCTCACTCTCGGGGATCTCCGGCACGCCGTGGTCGGCGAGGAGTTTGCGAGCGAACTCACGGTGGGTGTGGGGCACCATCCCCTGGAGCTGAGCTTCGAGCTTTTCGGGGTCCATCTCGTCCATGCCCTCGTACTTGGCCGGAATGACGATGTCGACGCCATAGGGGTGGTCGCCCACGTGCTCGTCGATCCAGGTCAGCTCGATCTCGAGCTGTTCGGGGTTGAAGGCAATGGCGCCGAGCACCCCGATACCCCCAGCGTTGGACACCGCGGCCACGACGTCGCGGCAATGGGTGAAGGCAAAGATCGGAAACTCGATGCCAAGCCGTTGGCGGATCTCGGTGTTCATGAGGGGTGCTCCTGTCTCGTTGTGGTTGTCGTTGGCGTCGTTCGTGTCCGGGCGTTGTCTGGTTCTGTCCCGGCCGTGTCTGTGGTGGCCTGCTCTGTACGGCTCTTGCCCGTGCGGGCCGGATCCATTCGGGCCGAGGGGGCACCGTCGGTTTCGATGTCCAGCCCGAGGAGTGCGGCCAATCCGGCGATAGCGGTGTCGTCGCTGACCGACCCGGGGTCGACCCGCTGCTGCATGGCCAGACCGTTCAAGAGTGCCTTGACCAAGACGGCCAGCTGATCAGGGGGCGCCACCGGTTGCGATCCGACCTCGGCCGCCCACCAGGCAAGCTCTCGCTCACTGCGATGTTGGGACTCGCGGTTTCGGGCCTGGAGTATCGCGGCCACGTCGGGATCACGGGCCGCCCGCAACCACAGTTCGTGCTCGAGCAGCATCCAGCGACGGACCCGCTCGTCCGTGCCCTTTCCGATGTTGCCCCATACTGCTCCCAGCTGGTCGATGGGCTCATCGGTCACTGCTACCTCGGCGAAGAGCACGGCGAGGAACGACTGCTGCCACGAATCCAGGAGTGCGAGCAACAAACCCTGCTTGGAGCCAAAATGGGCGTAGACGGCACCCGAGGTGCGACCGGCCGCCTCGGCAACCGCGTCCACGGAAACGGCGTCGATACCCTGCTCGGCGAACAGGTCGGCTGCGGCCGCCAAGAGCCGGGTCCGCGTCTCGGCTTTGCGCTCCTCTTGAGTCAGTGCCACTCGATGCCCCCAACCGGACGCCCACTCGACGGCCGACTTACATAGGGAACTCTATATATCTTTGACCGAGGTTGCAACGGCGCCGACGGCCGGGGGCGCGGCCGGGCGGCGATTGCGAAGTGCGGGTACGTGGCAGGGCCCTTCCGGTTTAGGGTTGAAGACAAGGGAATGGACTGCCGAGGAGGCCTCGCTATGGACAACCGGGACAAGCTCTACATCGACGGGGCGTGGGTGGCCTCCACCGGGACGGGCACGCTCAGCGTGATCGACTCGAGCACCGAAGAGGAGCTGGCCACAGTCCCCGAAGGGACCGTGGAGGACATCGATCGTGCCGTAGCCGCAGCACGGCGAGCCTTTCCCGCGTGGGCGGAGACCTCAGTGGAGGAACGGGCGAAGATGTTGACCCGGGTACAAGAGGCGCTCGGGAACCGCATGGACGAGCTGGCCGACCTGATCACCCACGAGGTGGGCATGCCGTTGACGCTGTCGGGGATGATCCAGGTGGGCCTGCCGATGATGACATTCGGCTCGATGGCCGAAGTGGCGAACGAGTTCACCTGGGAGGAGACGGTGGGGAATTCGCTCATCGTCCGCGAGCCGATCGGCGTGGTTGGCGCTATCACCCCGTGGAACTACCCGCTCCATCAGATCGCGGCCAAGGTGGCACCGGCGCTGGCCGCCGGGTGCACGGTGGTCCTGAAGCCGAGCGAGGTGGCGCCGCTCAATGCGTTCGTCCTGGCCGAGGTGTTCGACGAGGTCGGACTGCCTGCCGGAGTTTTCAACCTGGTGACCGGGCTCGGGCCGGTGGTGGGCGAGGCCATCGCGGCACATCGCGACGTCGACATGGTGTCGTTCACCGGTTCCACTCGCGCCGGGAAGCGGGTCGCGGAGGTGGCAGCCGAGACGGTCAAGCGCGTCGCCCTCGAGCTCGGCGGGAAATCGGCCAACGTTATCCTCAGCGGGGCCGATCTGGACAAGGCAGTGCCCGACGGCGTGAGCAAGTGCTACTTGAACTCGGGTCAGACCTGCAGTGCCCTGACCCGGATGCTGGTACCACGGGACAAGCTCGCCGAAGTGGAAGCGTTGGCTACCGCGGCGGCCGAGACCTTCACCGCCGGTGATCCCTTCGACAAGGCGACGCGCCTCGGGCCGTTGGTCTCGGCCATCCAACGGGACCGGGTGCGGGGCTATATCCAGCGCGGTGAGGAAGAGGGCGCCCGCCTGCTGACCGGTGGGGCCGAGGCCCCCGATGGTCTGGACAATGGTTACTTCGTCCGGCCGACGGTGTTCTCTGATGTGACCCGGGACATGACCATCGCCCGGGAGGAGATCTTTGGCCCTGTGCTCTCCATCATCCCGTACGACACCGAGGACGAGGCTATCGACATCGCCAACGACACCGATTACGGCCTGGCCGGGGGAGTGTGGGCCGAAAATGCCGAGCATGCCAACCGAGTTGCGCGGAAGCTCCGTACCGGTCAGGTCGAGGTCAACGGGGGAGGCTTCAACCCGTTGGCTCCCTTCGGGGGTTACAAGCAGTCCGGCAATGGTCGCGAGTACGGCCATTTCGGGTTCGAGGAGTTCCTCGAGGTGAAGTCCCTGCAGCTCTGAGGGCGCCGATGGTCACGGGCGGGTAAGGAGAGTCAGGCGGCTCTGCGGTCAGGGATCATCGGGATCGGAGACGATGTCCGCCCCAGGTCCCCTTTCCTGGCCCGTAGCGCTGCGGGCCAAGCGGACAACCGCGTTGAACGCGGCTGAGGCGACAGCCGAACCGCCCTTTTCGCCTCGGTTGGAAATGGCGCGGACGGGTCGGGCATGCGGTCGCTCGGAGGCGATTCGGCGCAGTGCGCCCTTGGCTTCGGCCGCGCCGACGAAGCCCACCGGCATGCCGATGACCAGTGCCGGTCGCAGGGCGCCAGACTCCACCAGCCTGACCACCTCGAACAGGGCTGTCGGTGCGCAGCCGATGACGAATACGGCCCCGTCGGGCCATCGGGCCGCGGCCCGGGTGATGGCATCAGCGCTCCGGGTCGGGATTCCGTTCGGTCCCGCCGTTGCTTCGTCGAGCAGACAGGTGGTCGATACCGTCGTGATGCCTGATCGGACCATCTGGACGTCACAGATGACCGGAGCACCGGCCAACACTGCTTCGATGCCGGCCGACACCGAGGCGTCGTCCAGCACCATGAGTTGGGCGTATTCGAGATCCGCAGAGGCGTGTATGACCCGGGCCGTGACTGCCGCCACCTTGGGCGACAGCCCGCTGAGATCGATCCGGTCATGGAGAATCCGGTAACTCTCCGACTCGATGGGGTGCACTCGGGGTTGACTCATTGCTGCCACATGTCTTGTCGCCACACATCGCTGATGGCGCCACACGGACAGATCTCCACGCACTCACCGCACCCTGTGCAACGAGAGTCCAACACCTTCGGGCGCCGAGCGGCGGGAAGCAGGGCGTGCTCGGGACAGGTGGAGAGACAGGCGCCGCATGCTGTGCATCGAGCGTCGATGGCCACCGACCATGGCATGGATAGGGGTGTCTCCGCTCGAGCGCTCGCAGCCCGTGA
The DNA here is from genome assembly GCA_963717035.1 of uncultured Acidimicrobiaceae bacterium. GTDB lineage: Bacteria > Actinomycetota > Acidimicrobiia > Acidimicrobiales > RAAP-2 > DASXMT01. The sequence goes on from CAVQVK010000051.1 coordinate 196,700, forward strand.
CCTCTGGGGGTCCCCGTTGTCTGCGTGCGGAGTCTTGAATGCGGATTCTCCCGCGTTTGGGCGAATCGATGCTTGTTGAGTCTCGCCATTCGCCGAGACACGGGAAATTTCAAAAAACATATTGAGCCGAGAGGCTTCGGACACCGTGCCCCCGATCATCGTGAGTAACCCCGGGGGGTCACCATGCGGCCGTTGAGTACCACCGTGGTCGAGGATCCGACAATGACGCAGGTGGTCATGGTGACCATGGCCGGATCCAGCTCGTCGAGCGTGGAGACGATGATCTGTTCGCCGGGCCGACCGGCGTCGGTGACGATGCCCACCGGTGTCGTGGGCGGTCGCCCTTCACCCAGGATGGCGAGCGCTTTGCCCAGTTGCCAGGTGCGCCGCTCAGATCGGGGGTTGTAGAGCACCACGACGAGATCGGATTCGGCGGCCGCCTGCAGCCGACTTTCGATATGGGCCCACGGCGTGAGCAGATCAGACAGGCTGATGAGCGCATGGTCGTGCCCAAGGGGCGCACCGAGCGATGCCGACGCAGCCAGGCCTGCCGTCACGCCCGGGACCATGTCCACGATGACATCGGCGAACGCCGGCTCGCCGGTGAGCTCCAGCACCGGCGAGGCCATGGCATAGATGCCAGCATCGCCGGAGCACACCATGGCCACGTTCTTTCCTTCAGTGGCCAAGGTCAGCGCCTCACGGGCGCGGTCGATCTCGGAACCGAGACGGGAACGGATGACCCCATGATGCGAAGCAAGAAGATCGTGACACTGGTCGATATAGGCGGAGTAGCCGATGACCACATCGGCTCGACGAACGGCCAGCTCGGCTCCGGGTGTCCGGTGGATAATGTCGCCGGGGCCCAATCCCACCAGGACGACCCGACCGGCCGGATGGCGGCGTCGGGCAATGGCCACGGTGGCGTTCTTCGACGTTCGTTTCTCCACGACCAGCTCGGCGCCCGTACCCGCGGCCAGAAGTGCGGCCGCCTCGCACACGCTCGAGGTGCCCACGGCCTGGCGTACCGCATCGCTCGGGTTGGGGACCGGTACCGTCGAGAGCATCTCGGCGCTGAACGCGGTGACCGGCAGGCCAAGACCGGTGATGGCCGGATGATGCCGTCGTCGCTCGATGGTGGCCACGACGCGAAGTGAGTCGGACGACAGTCCCGCTTCGGCCAGGGTCCTCGCCACCAACTCCACTACCTCGTCGCTCTCGGCACCGGTGGACGAGCCCACCCCGACCACGAGTGAGGCGGGTCGGAGGATCACGGTTCCCGCCCCGATCGATCCTCGGGCGACTTCGGCAACACGATCAGCAAGCGGTTCCCCAACGGCGTCGGCGACCATGTCGGTCACAAGGATGCGCTCGGGTCCGGCCCCGCTCGGAGGAAAGGCATCAGGAAGTGGCCATTCCCTCGGATTGTCGACGATCGGCACCCGGCCATCGAGGAGAGCAGCGGTCACACCGGCAACGTCGCCTGAGGCGACCAGTCCGGGAAGCATGTCTAGCGCCACCACCCCGGCGGCGTCGGTGGCCGTGGTCACGACCGGGGTGGCACCGAGTAGCGCTCCTACCTGTCGGGCCAGTTCATTGCCGCCACCGTGGTGCCCGCCGCTGAGGGCAATGGCAAAGCGACCGGCCTCGTCGACGCAGACGACAGCCGGATCTGCGTCCTTGTCGGTCAGCAGTGGGGCCACGATGCGGACGGCGGCGCCGGTGGCGGCGAAAAGAACGAAGCCGTCCACGTCGGGGCGCGCCCACCGTTCCCGAACGACGGCGCCCATGGAACCGTGCACATGCTCGAAGGGCAGCCGGTCAGCCAGGTGCCGGCCAGCCTCGGTGATGCTCACGCTGACGACGCTCAAGGTTCGGTGCTCCTGCCCTCTGGACCCCAGGCGACGAAGACGGGGTTTTCCGCTGCCAGGCGGACGCCACCGTCGGGGAGGGTCTTGGCCCTGCTTACGTTCACCTGCACCAGGTTGCCGAGGCGCTCGGCCGCCTCGGCGGCTCGGTCGAGGGCGGCAAACGTGGCGACAATGCCGCCGCCGGGACGGAGCCGGGCCAAGGCGAGGTCGAGGGCGGGCAGACCGCCCCCGCCGACGAAGACGCGGTCCGGGTCAGGAAGACCTTCACAGGCCTCGGGCACGTGGCCGTGCACGGTCGTGATCCCCACGCCGAACCGGGAGGCGTTCTCCGAGATGCGAGCAATGTCGTCGTCGCGCTCCTCGATGGCGAAGATGACCAAGCCGGGGGAGAGGGAGGCACACTCGACGGCCACGCTCCCGCTCCCGGCTCCGACGTCCCAGAGGACACCGGTCGGCGGCAGCGCCAGCTTGCCCAGTGCGACGGCGCGGACCTCGGCCTTGGTGATCATTCCGTCACGGTGACCGTAGGCGTCGTCTGGGAGGCCCCAGGCCAGGGGTTTGGCGTCCTCGGCTGCTCCACCCCACCCGGCGATCCGGCGGCCGGCGGGACCCAGGAGGATCACGACGGACAGGGGATCCCATGCGCCGGTGGCCAGATCGTCGAGCCCGACCATGGTCACGGATTCGTCGACGTGCCCGAGCCGGCTGCAAACCGCGACCACGTCGACGGCCGCCCGCGCCGCCACCAAGGCCTTCCCGACCGCTTCGGGTGGAGACCCCGGGGAAGTGAGCACGGCCACCTTCCGGGACACCCGGATGGCGCCGATGGCATCGTCCAGCGGCCGACCGTGAGCCGAGATCACCGTGGCGTCGTCCCAGGGCAGACCGATCCGGGCGAAGGCCAGGGACACGGAGGAAGGAGCGGGAAGGATGACCAGGTTCCTGCGGTCGATCACGCGCAACAGCGCCCGCACGATGCCGAAGAACCCCGGGTCGCCTGAGGCCAGGACACACACCGGGATCCCGTCGCCGGACGCTGCGGCCGCTCGGCGGCACGCGTCGTCGGCGTCGGCGCCGATGGTCACGGACCGCACGTGTGTCCCTTGGCGCTGTTGCGGCCATGCCTCGAAGGCTTCGAGGTGCCTACGACCGCCGACGACCAACTCGGCGCGGTCGAGGGCTCGGCGCGCATCGGGGCTGATGTCGTCCAGCCCGTAGCCGGCGATTCCGATAACGGTGACGGTTCCCGGTCGATCAGGCACGAGCGATCACCTCGTCGCCCTCGAAATCAACCATGACCACCTCGCACCCGAAGGCACCTCCGCCATGGGCGATGCAGTTGTCACGAGCCATCTGGCACAGGCGGACCAGAGGTGCTCGAACTCCGGATGCCACACAGGCGTCATAGAAGTGCCTGGCCGTCGCCGTCTCGGTCGCGGCGGCGACAACCGCGGCCGGCGAGCCGGTCTCGGCGGCCACAGCGGCCAGCAAGTCGGTGTCGACCTTGGACCGGTGGAAGTGGGTCATCATCACACCCGCGGCCAGCTTGGTGATCTTCCCGGCCATGGCCACCACGTTGACCTGGGTCATCCCGTCGGCGGCACACCGTCGGAGGGCGATCCCGCTGAAGTCGCCGACCTCCACGAATGACACCGGATCGAGATCGGCGTAGAGGCGCTGGGCGGCGTTCTCGGACCGGCTTCCCGTGCACAGCACCATGGTCCGTTCTCCCTGGGCCGAAGCCACGTCCACCTGCTGGACCACCGAAGCGCGATACGCAGCCGTCGAGAACGGCCTGACTATCCCGGTCGTGCCCAAGATGGAGATGCCGCCGAGGATGCCCAGCCGCTCGTTGCTGGTGCGCTTGGTCATCTCCTCACCCCCCGGGACGCTGAAGGTGACCACGACGGGGCGATCGGTGATCTCGGCCAGCGCGGACAGGATCATGCGACGGGGCACCGGGTTGATGGCCGGGGCCCCGACGGGGAGGCCCAGTCCCGGCTTGGTGATCGTGCCGACGCCCTGACCGGCAGTCAACAGGGTCTCCGTGGTGCCATCGGGAGCCCAGCGGACATCGGCAGTCAGCTGGGCTCCATCGGTGCAGTCGGGATCGTCTCCGGCATCTTTGACCACGGCCGCCCGCACGGTGTCGGGATCGGCACCGACGCTTCCCGCACCGACGACGGGAAAGGACACGCGCGTGCCCTTGGGCAGTCCGACCTCGACCTCTTCGGGAACGACACCGGTGGCCAGACCACGGGCGGCAGCCTTGGCCGCCGCTGACGCGGAGGTGCCTGTCGTCCAACCGGTCCGCAGGCCTGTCTTTCGCTCGGCTACTTCGGGGCTGAGCTCTGGCTCGTTCGTCTCGCCCGTCACCGCGGCTACCCCGGTCCGGAGGTCGACGAACGGGGCGATTCGCTCCGCGCGTCTGGTGTGCGGCGTTTTCCCGCCGGTCGCCCGGTGGTTGTTCCGGTGCGCGAGCGCTTCCGGAACTTGTGGGCGAAGGTGGGTGAGTAGAGGTGGCTGCGAGGTGCGGCGCCGGCCAGAGCCGGCCCGACCAGGACCAGGACTGTGGTGGTGGCTCCGGTGGCGACCAGGTCGTCGGCCAGGTTCCCGATGGTGGTTTGCACCACCTGCTCGTCGGTCCAGCTGGCCCGGACGATGATGGCGGCCGGCGTCTCGGGCCCGTAGGCGCTGGTCGGTCCGAGGAGCTCCTCTTGAAGGGCGGTTGGTCGTGCCGCCGACAAGAACACGGCCAGCGTGCATCCGGTGGCGGCGAAGGCCTCCAGGGTCTCCCCCTCGGGCATTGATGTGGAGGTGCGGCTGGCCAACCGGGTGATCACCACGCTTTGTGCCACCTGGGGAATGGTGAGCTCGCGCCCGACGACCGCAGCCGCGGCGGCCAGCGAGCTCACGCCGGGAACGATCTCGAAGGAGCGCTCGTGGGCCACGCACCAGTCCAACTGCTCTTGGATGGCGCCATAGATGGCGGGATCTCCGGAGTGGAGGCGCACGATGGCCGCTTCGGCGTGATCCTCGTAGACGGCGAGCACATCCTCCAGCGTCATGGTGGCCGAATCATGGATCACTGCCCGTGGACCGGCATGGGTGAGGACTTCCTCGGGCACGAGGGATGAGGCCCAGATGACCACGTCGGCGGTCCTGAGCCGATCGGCGCCCCGGAGGGTGATGAGATCGGCAGCGCCGGGCCCGGCGCCGATGAAGCTGATCAGCCCGCTCATGAGCGACGGCTCCCTTGGGCGGCTCCGGCCGGCGGAACGATGACGGTGGCCAGGTAGCTGGCCGGTCGGTCGGATGCGGCAGCCACCGGACCGATCTGCTCACCCGGCAGGCCCAGGAGCTCGCCGTACACCGCGCCCTCGAGCCGTCCGTGGTCGGCCAGGAGGGCGGCGATGGCGGGGAGGAACCGACCTCCCTTGTAGATGACCACGGCACGATCCGGGTCGGCGAGGGCATCGGCCACATGGTCGACACCATCGAGCGCGGTCACCAAGGACAGGGACTCGGTCCCATCCAGGAGCACGGTTCCCGAGCGCCCGGCCAGGGCCTGGAAGGCGGTGATGCCGGGCACCGTCGAGACCCGGACCTCGGGGGTCAGGCGGCGGACCTCGTCGACCAATGAGGGAAAGGTGCTGTAGACGTTGGGGTCGCCCAGAGTCACGAACGCCACCGTCTGGCCATCGCCCAACCACGGTGCCAGCGCGGTGGCTGCGGCCCGGTGGGACGCCGCCCGGGCCTCATGGCCCCCAGGTGCGTGGTCGGCCGTCATGTCGAAGGGGAGCCGGTCGATGCGCAGGTCGGGAAGGATCTGGCGGACGATCGCCTCCGCCCGGCCGACCGAGTCGGGAGACGTCGTAGGTGCGGTCACCCGGTCGGCCCGCTCCAGGGTCGAGACGGCCAACCGGGTCACCAGACCGGGATCACCGGGGCCGACCCCGACCCCTACGAGATGGCCCTGGTGGGCAAGGGCGGGGTCCGTGGTCATGGCCGGATCATGCTATCGGTCGAGTCGAGCTGCCCTGTGAGCTGGGCCGCGGCGGTGGATACGAAGCGTTCGGCCGGACCGGGGTCGGCCCCGAGGTGGAGGTGGAGGTACGAGGCCAAGAGGGTCGGGGTGGCGAACCCGGCGACGGCGGTTCCCGTGCGTCCCTCCAGGTCCAGAGCCGTTCCGGCCGGGTCGACGGTCGAATAGTGGAACTCGTGACCCCGCAGGACGCCGCCGACGGGAGCAACGGGGTTGTCGGATCGGCTCACGGCGGTGCGGTAGCCAAGGGAGAGCCGGCCGGTCATTGCTCCAACGGCATCGATGGCGCCACAGAGTCCGTGGCCGTCGAGGGATCGACACAACCACAGCAGACCGCCGCACTCAGCCCAGGTCACCAAGCCCTCGCCGATCCGGCGACGGACGTCCTCCAAGAGCGGTCGATTGGACGACAAGGCCTCGGCATACACCTCGGGGAACCCGCCACCGGCGTAGAGCCCGACGGTGTGCTCGGGGAGGGACGGGTCGACCAGCGGGTCAAAGGGGACGATCTCGGCCCCCGCTTCGACCAACCGGGTCACGTTGTCGGGATAGGCGAAGCTGAACGCCCGGCCCCCGGGCACGGCGATGCGGACCGATCGACCGGCCGGCACGACCCGGCGCGTCTCGGCCAGTTGGCCCATGGTGTCGATGGGCGCGTCCGGAGCGGATCGGGCCACCGAGACGATGGCATCGAGGTCGACCGATGCGGCGATCGCATCGGCCAGACGCGCCACGGCCTCGGCGACCGCAGCCGGGCGCTCGACGACCGGCACCAACCCCAGGTGCCGGTCCCGCCACGTGAAGGCATCGTCGCGTTGGAGTACCCCGAGCACCGGGACCCCGTGGTCGGAGAGCGGACCGAGGGCTTCGCGTAGCAACGTCTCGTGGTGAGGGCTCCCCACCCGGTTGAGGATCACACCGGACAGCCGGACATCGGGGTCGTAGGTATGGAACCCGTGGACCAGCGCGGCGACCGATGTGCTCATGGCCGACGCATCCACAACCAGAACCGTGGGGGCCCGCAGGAGGGCCGTCATCTCTGCCGTGCTGGCTGTGCCCCCGCGAGTGGGACCGGCACCGGCCCCGCGGGTAGGACCGGCACCGGCCCCGCGGGTAGGACCGGCACCGGCCGAACCCGCCGAAGCGGTCGGCCACGACGCTCCGTCGAAGAGCCCCATGACTCCCTCGACGACCAAGATGTCGGCGCCCTCCGCCGCCTTGGCGGCCAGAGGAGCCATGGCGTCGGCGCCGCAGATCCAACTGTCGAGGTTCTGACCTGGGCGACCGGTGGCCACCGAGTGGTAACCGGGGTCGATGAAGTCCGGCCCGACCTTGGCCGATGCGACCCGATGGCCCCGCTTCCGCAGGGCGGCCATCAGGCCGGTGGCGATGGTCGTCTTGCCCACGCCGGAGTGGGTACCGGCCACCACCAACCGGGGAGGGATGCGACCGCTCACCGGAACGGACCCGGGAGGGCGAGCACGCGGGTCAGAACTCGATCCCCTTCTTGGCTTTGATGCCCTCGTCGAAGGCGTGCTTCACCTTGCGCATCTCGGTCACCGTGTCGGCCACGGCAATGAGCTCCTCGGGGGCATCTCGTCCGGTGATCACCACGTTCGTCTTGGGTGATCGCCCCACCACGCCGTCCACGACCTCGTCGACGGCCACCCAGCCGTATTTCACGGCATAGGTCAGCTCGTCCAGGATCAAGAGGTCATAGTCACCGGACGCCAGTTTCTCCCTGGTTACCTCCCACGCGTGGCGGCCCTTGGCCGCCGTCTCGTCGAGGTCGTCGGACTCCCACGTGAACCCGTCGCCCAAGGTGTGCCATTCGATGTCCAGATGGTCGGCCAGCTTCCGCTCGCCCGTCTTCCACTTGCCGCTCTTGATGAACTGCACCACTCCCACCCGCCAGCCCCGGGCCCAGCCGCGGCCCATGACGCCGAAGGCAGCAGAGGACTTGCCCTTGCCGTAACCGGTGTTGATGAGGACGATGGATTCGGCACGGGCCATGGCTGTCACGGTACTGCCCGAAGTCCCACACGGCCGCCTGGCGCACGAGGAGGCGGCTAGCGCGCCGCGACTGTCAACACGAGCGGCCGGCCGGTGCGCCCCGACCAGCGGTGGCCAGCCAGGGACCCGGAGGCCGGCACCGTATAGGCTCGGCGCTCGGAACACAGGGAACCCGGTGCGAGTCCGGGGCTGTCCCGCAACTGTGATCGGGGAGCGACCCTCATCCAATGGCCACGGTCCGGAAACGGGCGGGAAGGCCGAGGGAAGTGATGATCCGAGAGCCAGGAGACCTGTTTCCCGCCCCGCTGCGGGGTGCGTGCCCTCTCGGGGGCAGGAAGGACGCGTGGACGTGGCAACGAGGACGAGAGCACAGGGAACGCTGACACTGGTGCTCGGCGGTACCCGATCGGGCAAATCCGAGGTGGCCGAGCGGCTGGCGGACGACCATGCCGGCTCGGACGGCGTCGTCACCTACGTGGCCACCGGCGCCTTCCCCACCGGCGCCGGGGATCCCCTGTGGGATGCACGGGTGCAGGCGCACCGAAACCGGCGTCCTGCGAGTTGGGCGACGATGGAGCTGGGGCCGGGAAGCGACCTCGGAGCGGCCACCGGGAAGCTCGCCGGCACCGTGCTGATCGATTCGTTGGGATCATGGGTCGCCGGCATGGACGGCTTCCGGGTCGATCACGAACGGTTGTGCGCGGACCTGCGAGGACGAGTTGACGGGGCTGGCGACCTCACCGTGGTGGTCAGCGAGGAGGTCGGGTTGGGCGTGCACCCGCCGACGACGGTGGGCATGGCCTTCGCCGACGCACTCGGAGTGGTCAATCAGCGCCTGGCCGCAGTGTCCGATGAGGTCCTCCTCGTGGTGGCCGGGCGGGTCCTGGCCCTGGACGGAGGGTTCTGAGCCGTGCGCGGGGCTGTGGCCTTCCTCACGCCCATTGGCAAGGCTCGGGTGCCCCAGCCCTCGTCGCTGGTGTGGTTCCCGCTCGTCGGCGGCGCCATCGGCGCGTTGCTGGGCCTGCTGTGGTGGGGTCTGGCCAAGGCGTGGCCTCCGGGCGTGGTCGCGGCCCTGGTCGTCACCGCCGATCTGGGACTCACGGGAATGCTCCACGTCGATGGTCTGGTCGATTCCGCCGATGGCCTCATCCCGCCGCACCTGGCTCAGGCCCGGCGGTTGGCCATCATGAAGGAGTCGACGTCAGGGGCATTCGGTATCGCTTCGGCCGTCGGCGTGCTCCTCTTGCGATGGGTGGGGCTGGCAGCCATCAGGCCGTCCGTCGTCCTGCTGGTGGGCATCTGGGCCGGGTCGAGAACGATCATGGCCGTCGTGGCCACTTCGGTTCCCTACGCCCGACCGGAGGGCGGTCTGGTCTCCGCGTTCATCGATCCCGCACCGGGGAGCGGCCCCCGCAACCAGCGCTCGAACCGGGCTCGGATAAACCGCCTGGCCGTCGGCCTCCTGGGCACCGTCGTCGCCGTCGGGTTCTGTACGGCATGGCGTCCCGTCGGCGGGGCGGTGACCGTTGTGGTCGAGGTGGTCGCCGCCGCGCTGGTCGTGTGGTTCGCACGACGCCGGATCGGCGGCTTCACCGGCGACGTCCTGGGCGCGGCCGGCATCGTGGCCGAGACCCTGGCCCTGGTCGTGGCGTCGGCACGATGGTGAGCGGCCTCCAGCAGCGGATGCTCGGGACCGCCGCGGGATTGCTGATCGACCGGTTGGCGGGCGAGCCGCCGGCGATGGTGCATCCGGTGGCCCGATTCGGACAGGGAATGGCCTGGCTCGACAAGCGGTGGTGGCGAGACGACCGAAGTCGGGGCCTGGCCTACGCGGCCGCCGGGTTGACTGCGGCCGGCAGCGTCGGCGTGGTTCTCGATCGTTCACTTCCACCACTGGCCGCCGTGGCTGCGGCGACGGCCACGTCGGTCGCCGGGCGAGCCTTGGGTGACGCGGCGACGACCGTCGGGGCGGCAATCGAGCGAGACGACCTCGCCGGCGCCCGCGAGGCGTTGACCGCATTGGTGGCGCGGGACCCCCGCGGGCTCGAGGAGAAGGAGGTCGTTCGGGCTGTCGTCGAGTCCGTGGCCGAGAACAGCGCCGATGCCGTCGTGGCTCCCGCGCTGTGGGCCGCCGCCGCCGGGGCCCCCGGTGTGCTCGTACACCGGGCCGCCAATACCCTCGATGCCATGGTCGGGTACCGAAACGAGCGGTACGGTCGCTTCGGGTGGGCCGCAGCCCGAGCTGACGACGTGCTGGCCTGGCCCGCGGCCCGAGTCACGGCTCTGCTGGTCGCGCTGGTCCGTCCAGCGCGGGCGCTCGACGTCTGGCGCACCGTTCGCCGGGACGCACCCGACCATCCTTCCCCCAATGCCGGTGTCTCCGAGGCCGCCTTCGCCGCCGCTCTGGGGCTCCGTCTGGGCGGCACGAACCGGTACGGCGACCAGGTAGAGGTGCGGCCGAATCTGGGAGATGGCCGGCCGCCCGAGCTGAAGGACATCGCCCGGGTCGTTCGGTTGAGCCGGGACGTAACCGTTGCCTTGACCGTGATGCTGGTGGCGCCGTCCGTGGGAGCCTGGTGGATCGAGCGGCGCACACGAGGCACCAAAAGGAATCCATGACCGTTGCCCTGGTAAAGACCGAGAACACGGAGGCTGATGGCGCCCGGAGCGCCGGGAACGCCGCGGCCTGGAGGCTCACCCGTTCCCGCCCCGGGCCCCCATGGGGACGACGTACGCCAGGTGGCTTCCGCCCTGGGGGTGGACGTGTCGTCGATCCTGGACCTGGCGGCCAGCATGAACCCGTTCGCCCCGAGCGTGGCTGCGTCGGCCGCGTCGCACTTGGAGGACCTGGTGCGTTACCCGGGCGACGGAGAGCTCCGAGCGGCCACCGAGTCGTTGGGACAGGCCATGGGCGTCGAGCCGAGCCGCCTGCTGTTGACCAACGGGGGATCCGAGGCCATCGCTCTGGTGGCGGCCGAGCTCGGCAGCGGCTGGGTCGACTACCCCGACTTCTCGTTGTACCGGCGTCACCTGACCCACCTGGACCCGGCCGCGGCGCAGTTCCGTTCCGATCCGCACAATCCAACCGGACGGCTGGCGGGATCGGACGATCATGCCGGCGTGTGGGACGAAGCCTTCTACCCGCTCGCCACCGGACGCTGGACCCGGGGCGACGCCGCTCAAGGTCGATCCCTGGTTGTGGGTTCTCTGACCAAGCTGTTCGCCTGTCCCGGGCTCCGTCTGGGCTACGTCCTGGCCCCGGCCGGGGACGCCGACGTCGTGCGGCGGCTGGAGGCTCGCCAACCTCGCTGGTCGGTCAACTCGCTGGCCCTGGCCGTGATGCCCGAGCTGCTCGACCGGGCCGACCTTCCCGGTTGGGCCACGTCGATCGCCACCGCCCGAGCGGAACTGACTGAGCTGGTCCGCGGATATGGGCTTCGACCGCGACCGAGCGCGGCGAACTTCGTCCTGGTCGACGGGGCCGGGGGCTTGCGTGAACGGCTGGCCGCCCGGGGCGTGCTGGTCCGGGACTGCACCAGCTTCGGGCTTCCCGACGCGGTGCGGATCGCCGTTCCGGCGCCGGCCGGGCTCCGACGACTATCCGTCGCCTTCGAGGAGGCGCTCGGATGAGGGGCGCGGCTCATGGTGTGCGGGACGGCCAGCGACGTGGGCAAGAGCCAGATCGTGGCCGGACTGTGCCGGCTCCTTGCTCGTCAGGGGGTCCGGGTGGCGCCGTTCAAGGCGCAGAACATGGCCTTGAACTCGTTCGTCACCCCCGCAGGCCACGAGATCGGCCGGGCCCAGGCCATGCAGGCCATGGCCGCCGGCGTCGAGCCCGATGTGGCCATGAACCCGATCCTGCTCAAGCCCACCAGTGACCGATCCAGCCAGGTCATCGTGTTGGGCCGGCCGTGGAAGAACCTCGACGCCGTGGGCCTACCACGCGGCCAAGCCCGAGCTCATGGAGGTGGTGGTCGATGCGCTGGCCGACCTGCGCTCCCGGTACGACGTCATTTTGTGCGAGGGCGCCGGGAGCCCCGCCGAGATCAACCTGCTCGACGGGGACCTGGTGAACCTGGGGTTGGCTTCGAAGGTGGGCATCCCGGCCATTGTGGTCGGCGACATCGACCGGGGAGGCGTCTTTGCCCGCTCTACGGGACCGTCGCGTCGTTGCCCGATGAACTTCGACGATGGGTCCGGGGGTTCGTGATCAACAAGTTCCGGGGCGACCCCGCTCTGCTCGGCGATGCCCTGTCGGACCTGAGCGGCGTACGGGCCGGCCCAACACTGGGCGTGCTTCCCTTCGCCGAGGGATTGACCCTCGATGCCGAGGACTCGTTGGCGCTGGCCCGGACCAGGGGCCCGGCAGGGCACCGGGATCCCGGCATCGCCCGAGGGCTCCGAGAAGGATCCGCTCGACATCGTGGTCGTCCGCTTTCCCCACATCTCCAACTTCACCGACGTCGATGCCTTGGCCGTAGAGCCGAGAGCATCCGTGCGGTTCGTGGACTCACCGGACTCGCTCGGGCAGCCGGACCTGGTGGTCCTGCCCGGGACGAGGTTGACGGTCGAGGATCTGGCCTGGATGCGGTCGCGGAGGTTTCGAAAAAGCACTGGCCGAGCTGCGCGATGACGGGGCCGGAGGCATCCGCGCCGATTCCCCGATGATCATGGGCATCTGTGGTGGCTACCAGATGCTCGGTGACCTGATCGAGGATCCCGGGGCCATCGAAAGCCGTGCCGGCGTGGTCACCGGTCTCAGCCTCTTGGACCTACACACCGTCTACCTGGTGGACAAACGAACCCGTCAGCGACGGGGCGGACGACCTGGCGCCAGTCGTTGCTCAACCGGCCCTACCCCTCGAGCCCGGGCGGGTACCCGGGGCAACTGGAGCCGGCACCTCGTTCAACCGGACTGGGAGCTCGAGGGATCACCCCGCCAGACCCCGTCCGTGTCCATATCGGGTTATGAGATCCACCACGGGCGGACCCACGCCGGTCCCCTCGGCCGTCCCCTGGTTCCTGATGGGCGACGGCCGCGGGAGCTGAACCGAGGGGATCATCGACGACCGGGAACGGCGTGTGCGGATCGAGCCTTGGGCCTTGTCCCAGAGCTGCTGGGCCGCCCGGAGTTGCCGGCGTTATAGGCGTGGATGGCGGCCTGGAACAGCTGGCCGTGTCCGGCGGCCAGGTCGGCGGGGGCTTCCCAGATCAGGTCGGCGACCTCGCCGCCGCGGGCGGACAGCCGGTGCAGCGTGGTGGTGTTGACGTCGGCGCCCAGGGCCAGGCCGTGATCGGGGCAGGCCAGGCCGGTCCAGGTCCCGGACGGCTCGTCGGTGCCGCTGTGGTCCAGGACATGCGCCAGCTGGTCGCGGACCCAGGTCATCCGGAGCACGCCGCTCAGTCCGGCGCCGGGGATGCTGGTGGCTGTCATCGCGGTCACCTCCTCGCGTCCAGGATGCACCGGGGTGCTGTCATTGGCGGCCTCGTAGTCGGCGGCGCGGTCGCCGGCGCGCTGGAGGGTCAGGGTCGCGGATCTCGGGCTTGGGGGGTTGCAGGATCGCGTCCTGGCCGGGTCCGGTCCAGGCGGGGAACGCCGGGCCGAGGTCGCCGTAATCGGGGTCCTCGGACCTGCCCCCTCTGCGCTCTCGGAAGTTGACTTACTCCTTTAACTCTCCAAGCTCTGCGTCTCTGCGCGTCTGCGGTAAATCATCCCCGGCAAAGCAGCAGAGACGCCGAGTTATAGAATTTCGGCAGCCTTCCCACCTGTCCGAAGCAACGCACGATTCCCTCTGCCCCCTCTGCGCTCTCGGAAGTTGACTTACTCCTTTAACTCTAAAAACTCTGCGTCTCTGCGTCTCTGCGGTAAATCATCCCGGCAAAGCAGCACAGACGCCGGATTTCTAGAATTTCGCAGCCTTCCCACCTGTCCGAAGCAACTCACTCTATCCCCTCTGCCCCCTCTGCGCTCTCGGAAGTTGACTTACTCCTTTAACTCTAAAAACTCTGCGTCTCTGCGTCTCTGCGGTAAATCATCCCGGCAAAGTAGCAGAGACGCCGATTTCTAGAATTTCGCAGCCTTCCCACCTGTCCGAAGCAACGCACGATTCCCTCTGCCCCCTCTGCGCTCTCGGAAGTTGACTTACTCCTTTAACTCTAAAAACTCTGCGTCTCTGCGTCTCTGCGGTAAATCATCCCGGCAAAGTAGCAGAGACGCCGATTTCTAGAAATTTCGCAGCCTTCCCACCTGTCCGAAGCAACGCACGATTCCCTCTGCCCCCTCTGCGCTCTCGGAAGTTGACTTACTCCTTTAACTCTAAAAACTCTGCGTCTCTGCGTCTCTGCGGTAAATCATCCCGGCAAAGTAGCAGAGACGCCGATTTCTAGAATTTCGCAGCCTTCCCACCTGTCCGAAGCAACGCACGATCTCCCTTTGTTCCCTCTGCGCTCTGGTAGTTGACTTACTCCTTTAACT
>CAVQVK010000052.1:0-44303 GCA_963717035.1 uncultured Acidimicrobiaceae bacterium
GCTTTCGAAGTAACAAAAACGATTCCAGGATTCTTCATCCTGCACATGACCGTCAATCCCGTCATCGAAATCGCAAAAGATGGGCTGTCCGCGCGTAGCCACTGGCTTTCGCCGGGAGCCGCTGGAACCGACAGTTCCGCAGCGTGGATATGGGGGCCGTTTTATGTGGACTATGTAAGGGAGGGTGGACGCTGGCGCATCGCGCATTCCAACCTGGTTCCACTATTCCGGAACCGGTATGAAACGAGCTGGGCGCAGGCGACCGATCACGGCACAGTGCGCGGCGTTCTCGCTGCTCAGCCCGACGAGCCCTCGACGCTGTACAGACCGTACAACGAGGTAAAAGAAACAGCGCGATATTTTCGCAAACCATCCGGTGCTGCCGCAACCCTATTCGCGCCCTCAAAGTCATGCCGGGCCGTCGCCGCGCAAAAGACCGGCGCGTTTGTGCCGAAATCGTGCCGATGAGGATCGCGGGCAAGAAAGGCGCGACGGTCGTCGCCTTCGACGAAGGGCCGTGCGCGATGCGTCGCTCGAAGTGCTGGCGAGTTTGAAACCGTCGTTTCGCGCCGATGGGGTCGTCACCGCCGGAAATTCGTCCAGCCAGCGTCAGTTCCAGGAGTGGATTCGCGCCGGCGTCGAGCAAGGGATTATAGGGCGGATCGCGCTCGACGAGGCGCATACCTTTGTGCAGTGGGGCCGACGACTTCCGACCTTCGCTTCGTCGCGCCGAAGACTTCCTGCGCCGGCTGAAGGCGGAGCACCCGCAGCTGCAGTTGATCGCGCTGACCGCGACCGCGAACGAGACAGTGCGCGAGGCACTTCGGCTATCGATCTTCGGCCTGAGGCCGGGCGAGACCAGGGACGGGTTCGCGTTTATAACCGCCAATCCGCTGAGGCCGGAGCTTGCGATCTACCGGCGTACGCTTGCGCAGCGACACGGCGGCGCCGTCTCGGTCGCCGGCTTGGTCGAGCGGGTCGTCGAGGCGATCGACGGGCACGCGATCTTCTACTGCCTGACCGTCCGGCAGGTCGAAACGCTGTACGCGCACCTTTCCGACTTCCTGCAGGGAAGGGTCGAGGTCTTCGTCTTGCGTTATCACGGCCGGCTGACCGACGCCGAGAAGACTGGTGTGGCCTCTCACTTCAAGTCGGCGCCTCGCAAAGGGGAGGATGGCTACCGGCGGATGATCGTCGTCGCTACCTCCGCGTTCGGGCTCGGGATCGACCGGCCTGACATTCGGTGCGTCTTCTGCGTCTCGCCTCCCACCGATCTGGCGGCGCTCTACCAGCAACTTGGACGTGCCGGCCGCGACCGAGCCGCCCATTACGGGCGACCCGGACCGTACACGGCCGCGCTCGCGCTGTCCTATCCGCGCGCGCAACGCACGATCAGCTTCATGACGCAGCGCCGCCTCGACGACGACCTTTACGCCCGCATCGCTGGGCTGCTGCTGAAGCAGTTAGATGTGTTCTCCGCTCGCCAGCTCGCCCAAGATCTGATCGACGAGGACTTGCGTGTGGGGAAAGTTTCGCCAGACCAGGCGGTAAAAGAGGAGACATTAGACACGTACAAGACGGGGGTGCAGCGCGTCTTCGCAGAACTGTCGCGACAACAGCTCGCTGACGACCTCGGCGACTTCCCCCGCACCATCGAAGTCAGGCCGGGTGACTACCAGCCGGACACCGACGGCTACACCGAGCTCGTCGAGGCGGTAGTCGCCCTGCTGCCAGCGGACCAGAAGGTTGAGACGCTCACCCTGTACGCCAGGCTGTGGGAGCGGTTCCCGGAGGACTGCGGCGATCCAGGCGCACTCTGGGCGACCCTGCTCGAATTGCACACACTCGGGTACCTCGACGTCTCACAGCGGCCGAACCGAGAGCAACTGACGGCCGTCCACTTCAACAGCCGCCAACTACCCGAGCCGCTCGTGAAAGGCCTCTCGCGGCGGCACGCGCAGGTACAGGCAGAGGTCGCGCGGCTGCGGGAGTGGTTTACGCCGCCTGGCGTCTGCTGCAACGAAGGCCTCCGTGAGTACTTTGCCGCCGACGCCCTGCCGCCGGGCACCTGCGAGCACGACGACAACCGCTGCATCTGGCACTGGAACCAGGCGGGACTGTCATCGGATGCTGTCGAGCCCAAACTGTACGAGGCATTCTCTTCGCCGAAGCTGCGTCCGACGTCGGCGACCACCCGCGGCCGTCGCTACAGTGAGGAACAGCTTGACCGGCTCGTCGGGCAGCTGCTCTGGCACAACTACGCCGGCCTTGTCGAGAACATCGTCTGGGCTGTCCTGCGCGGCGAGGATCACTACTTTTCGCGCACGCACGGGCGGCGACGTCCACTCTGGCCGAAACTACTGCTCTCCCGCATCCACGGCCGCAAGCCTGCGTTGCGTAAGGACGAACTACGCGCGTCAATCGGCCGCTTAGTCGCGAAGGGCGAGGTGACTCAGGTCGGCGCGACGCGGTACCGGCTAACCCGATACATCCACCAGGACGTTGCCCGAATCCCCGGGTCAGGTACAGCCAGCGGTCCAGCCCTCGTAGCGGGATCTGTCGTGGGCGCAACCTAGGGCACCCCATGCGGACAAAGGATGAACGGCGGCGAGCTCAACGGCAGAAGAACGCACGGCTTCGCAACGCCGGAACTAACACCATTCCCAATGTCTCCCTTTCCGACAACCCGGGTAGCTCGGCCGCTCGGACAGGTTCGCTGACACGAGGGATCTTCTATCCCGAGCTCGTCCTCGGCGCAGGCTCCCTTTCGTACAACCGCCGGTTGGAGCTGCAGCAGTTCCTCGTCGACGTTGTCCGCCAGCGCGGATACCCCTTGCATCTCGCAAACCTGTGGAACTCTCTCTATTTCCATTACGACCTTGACGCCCGCGGGTTCCGGCCTGAGTTGCTGAACCCTGAGCGGATCCCAACCCGAGACGCCGCAAGGCGGGCGCCCTCGGTACCGGTCGGAGGCTTCGTGCGCGTGCACACTGAGATGGCCTGCGGTGACCTGCTCGGCGAGGTCGTCTACAAGGAAGGTGCCCACCCATCAGTCGACGTGGGTTCACTGACCCGGCACTTTCAGGCGCGCCCGCCGACGACACAAACGGCGTTGCCGTCGTCCGCGAACGGTTCGTGCTCAACCTGGCGGCGTTCGGTGCAAATGGCAACACGATCACCGAGAAACAGTACGCGCGGCTCTGCCGTAAGTCGCGGTGGCTCGATTCACACGGACACCTCGTGATGGACGCCGAGTACGCGCCACAAGAGGCGGAACTCGACGACATCGACTTCTACATCGAGTACCTGTTGCGCGAGCATCGCGACGGTCTGCTCGCCTTCTGCTTCTCCGAAGCGCCGACCGGGGAAGAGCTGCGTGAGGCACTCCTGCGGTCGTTCGAGTCAGTGCGTGCGATTGCCCTCCGCGCCGATGAGCTTGGCTCCTGGCGGGATAAGTACTTCTTCGACATTGCCGGCTAGGTACACGTCGCAGGTAGCGACATCCTGGGCAGCGGTGACCTGCGCACGATCTACCGCGGCCTTACGTGCGTCACTGCTGGCCAACGCCGCGCCTACGCGGCAGTCGGGCCGCGGATCCTCGACATGCTGGCCTCGGGCGGTTTCGACGAGGGTGAGCAGCTAATGGTGCGCGGCTGCGCCTACGCGACCGCTGTGTGTCACACGAATGCGTACGTGGCCGAGTCCCTGCAACGGGAGCAGCGGAGCGGCGTGCTCGCGGACGGCGTCCACCTGCGGCTCGACGACGACTGGCAGGCGGGCGGAATCTGGCGGGCCGAGATCGTCGACGACCCCGACCGCTACTCGCTCGCAACAGTGCCGCCGCTGATCCCCCTCAGCCTCGGTTACGCGGAGACCCGGCGCGCGCTGCGCGTCGAGGAATCGCTAACTGTCGAGGAGCAGCCAATCGCGTCCAGCCAGACCGGGTTCACCGTCGTATGACAATGCGCGACCGACAGTTAGGTCGGTTGAGGCTACCGGCGGCAGCGGTCGAGGCCCTGGCCCGTGGCGACGTCGACTTCCAACTCGTCCACGACAACAGCCGCGACCGGGTGCCGAAGGTGCAGCGGGATGCCCATGCCGTCTACGGGATCAGCTGGCCGTGGTCGTGCCACCCCGGCATCGTGTTGCGCTGCAACATCGAATACGGCGGCGCTGTTATTCGCGCGCGCACCACTGAGCTGGCGGAGCCGTTAGTCGCGCGCGACGGCACGGAGCTGTGGTTCGAAACGAACCTCGCCGTACATGAGCGGTCGGTCGCGAACAGGTTGACCGTGCAAGAGAAGCAGGGCGCGCCAAGCCTGACTGAACTCGTCAACCGGGCGTTCCGCCGCTTCGGCCGCCGACGCGAGGACGGTGGTCGAACCTTGAGGCTCGCGGAGCTGGCGACCGCGGTGCTGGGTCCACACTGGCAGCCGGGCGAGTCGTCGGCACTGGCTGCGGCGCTTGCACAAATGCGGCTGGAACAAGACGGCATCGAATACCTATGGTGGCCAAGCGTATCCGGCCGCACGCGCGCTGCTGACCGTTCACTCCTGACCGCATACGACGAAGGGCGACCGACGGGGCGGTTGGCGCAGATTGTACACCGTCACTGGGTGCCGATGCACCTGCGGCTGCTTGCCACTTGGATGCGTGGCGCCTCATCGGAGAAGCAGCATACGTACTCGGAGGCGCGCCTCAACTATGGCATGTATGGCCTCCTTCCTGAGGAGTTACCCCCTGGCTACACCTGGGTCGAGCCGCATGCACGAGGCGGTGAACCGGAGGAGCCGGAAGGCACGCAGCTCGCGGCCCAGGCAGCGGACCTGGATGGCCCTTTTGCTAATGGGTGATTGTCTACAACCCCTTCCCGACGAACTCCTCCACGGTGACGATGCCTGGGTGTGCGGGCTGCCGGGAGCGCACAATCCGATCCGGCTTGGACCGCCGGAACCGGATCACGTGCCCGGAGGCTCCGTCGTCACGTCGAGTAGTGTTTCGTGTTTGGTCCACCGGCCGAAGAATGTATACCCGGTTTACCGGAGATTCTCTAAAATCGACCGAACGGTGCTGACCCGCCAGCCATCCGCCGATCGACGCCGGTTCTGGTCCGGTCGCCACGCCGAAGGACACGGGATTTCGTCCGATTGACGTCGTTCGCGATGGCCCGGTCTCCTTTGCCCTCCAGGTACTCGGTGAAGATCCGCTGCACTACCTCGGCTGATGGTTCGTCGATCGCCAGCACCCGTAGCCGATACCCTTCAGCGGCCTTGCGCGGATTGGGATGCGGCCGGCTCGGGTCCAACATCATCCCGGACCGGAACCAGCAAGACCGCACGGACAGCATATCCCTCGAAGCCACTTTGGCCTACGCTGTCAGGGAGCGCCAGCCAGTAGTATCGATCCGATCAAGTGTAAGCGATGGATGCCGAGATAGACCGTCCACTCTTTGTCGCAAGTCAAATGGCAAACCAGGCCCACTGCAAGGGCGAGTCATTGCAGCCGAGCCGAAAGAGGAGACGCCGATCAAGCTGACCGCGAAGAACAAGAGCGAGCGCCGGTAGCTGTCCACGCGGCCGCGGTTAAGGTGATATCGCGGTGGAGGGTGCGCAAGCCTGCTACGAACTGCGTTACGTCATGTAGATAAAGTAGCCAGCAAATGTCCTGACGGGACTGTACCTACAACCCGAGCGATCTGAACCACATGACTAGAACAACTTATCGCCTGCGGTGTAGAAGCCCACCAGCGATGCTGCATCTTCTTGGACGGTGGCGATAACCTCTTTGTGGCGGACAGAGCTCTCAAAGGTACAACTCTTGCCATTCTGCCGTCTATAAGACTGAAGCTCCCTTCTCCAGTGATCAAATTTAGCGAGTCGTAGAGCTCGACCGCAAAACCACCGCTTATCGGATAGGTCTGCAAAACGTCTGCGGGCTCGATCGCATCAAGAGTACTTTTGAAATACTTCCGACTCGGCTTCGCCTCGACTTCTCGCCCTTCGTCTGCGCGTATATCAATCACCCGCGCCCTGCCGTTCCACGACGTAAGAAGGTGGTAGTTGGAGTTCCCGAGAACCTCGAAGCTTTCGGTCTCTCCGGCAACCTGTGTCGCATGAGTAACAGCGACCTTAGCCGCTGTTGTTGCAGCCGAGTATGTCACCGAACTAAGATCCAGCGCGTCCCTCTCATAGCCAACTACTTGGTTTTCGTCGTACCGAGCATTCTCGTGAGTTCGGCCCTCTTCGACCTTCGCGCGCAGCAAGCTAGGAACAGATGCATCGGTATAATTCAAAAGATTGTGGCGAGCGTGCGAAGCAGTTAACGAGTAATCCGCCACCTGCATCCAATTGGCCTTCCGGAAGCCGATTGCTGCGTCGTCGGGTTGCACAAACCGAACTTTCGCAAAGAACAGGCCCTTCTCTTCCAGCTGATGCGTTGATGGCGGGGTGACGAAGCGTACCGCGACTTTCGCTACTCGGAAGTCAGTCTCGTTGATTGACTCGGTACCCGCGCTGAGGCCACTTCTCGTCAATGTAACCTTCAAGAAGTCCCTCACTCGTGGCAAAATAAACTCGATCAGCACTAGATGCTGGTATCTAACACTAATCCACCATACGGTTCTGATGGATTGGCGAGAAAAGTGCTGCGGGAAGCTCCACTATGAGTCGCTGCGCTTCTCCGAAAGGACGCAGGAAGGTCGCCTCCATCTCTGGCACACGCATATCGCACGGAACTGCTCCCCAACCTTCCAATCGTTTCGAAAAATCAGGGTTTGAACAACGTTGGCGATCGATGCGCCGTGACTCTTTAATAGTTGCTTCGCAGCAGTGTCGAGATCCACGAACATCATCGCACACCGATCCACAGGTAAAGCCGGCGCTGTACAGCCAAAGATCACGGTATTCACCCGGAATCCGAATTTCCACACTCAGGAGCTTTGTCATATACTCGCCTAGTCGTAATACGAGAGTAGGTGGTGTATGAAATCAGGCCCTCTTTGTGCCATTGCTCGACAAGTTCGTCTGGCGGATGCTTCTTGAATTTCATGCCAAGTCGTCCACCCACTGGGAAACCGTGCCAGGGATCTGCGACGTTGATTGGGTGACCAGAAGAACGCCATCCGCTCTCCGCGAGTGCCAAACGGTGTGCTCGCCATCCGGACAGACTGTCCAGTAATTTCCGTCCGCTTCCACCCAGTTCGCACATTCAGCCGTGCAGAATACGTGACATTCATCAGGTCGGTGATTGCCCGAGAGATTTTTGATGCTTAGTTGCACTTGCACCACGGTGCACGTCCATGGACAAGTAAGACGTTCGGCACACGAAGAAAGAAACGCCTGCGGTATCTGTCCTGATGCGCTCACACCGCCGCTCCACTGCCTTGAGCTCGCTCCTACGTTCATAACATGACAACGTTGACGCCTCCGTAGTGACACTAGCGGCCACTCTACCGGGTGAACACTCTGGCGGCACCCGTGCAGCGGAGTGTAGGGCAACGGGGGCGCTGTTGCGTTAGCGGAAGGTGGGCACGGTCGACGGCGGCTTGTGTGCTGTTCAGATGGCCAGCGCGAGTTCGGTGAAGCATGCTGGGAGTCGGTGGTGGAGGCGAGGTCAACGGCCAGTTCGTGAGTGTCAGCGGCGCAGGTTTTGGATGAACGCATGTCCTGTGCTGATCACTTGGGCTGAGCGCAGTCGTTTCAGACACCGAAACCCGGCGAGAGACGCCGAGGTCGTGATGGACGAGGCGATACAGTGCGCGGCTCTCGTGCACCAAGCATGGCAACCGCTGCGCCATCCCGGGACACAACAAGTCACCGCTCTCACACCATGGTGGCGACCCTGATCCCCGGCCGACTGCCAGTCGAGCCTTCCGCTTTGGCTCCTGGCAGTCGATCGGCCACCAGGCTGTTCACCCGGACGGCGCTGACGGTGTATCGGCAGGACAGGGACTCCGCTGGTTAGGCTGCGATCCGGGTGAGGTGTTCGTCCAGAGCACGGAGGGCTCCGCCATTCAAAGACCGCTGTGCGGCGGTGCGGAATGCGCGGAGACGAGCGGTACCAACCGCGTAGGCAGCCTGGTGCAGGAGTTCGGCAGCCTGGGTGGCGTGGGAGCACGCGGTGGGAAGGTTGCCGATGTGCAGTTCGGCCGTGGCAAGATCGACCAGAACCAGCACACGTTGTCGGCGCCCGATCGAGCCAAGATGGCCTACTGCTGTGGTGAGCGCCTCGCGTGCGTCGCTGTAGGTCGCCGACCCGTAGGAGGACGCTGCCGGTTGCGGCGGTCAGCTGCACGGTGTCGTAGTGGTGAAACGATGCGGGGCGCGGATCGACCGCCAGGCTGGTCAAGGGCGGTGTGCGCACGGTCTAGCGCATCGCGCGCCGCTGCGTGGTCCCCCGGTCGGCATGGATGGTGGCCTCGGTGGTGGCGAGCCACGAAGCGATAGCCGGGGTGGACCGGGCGTGCTCACGCGCCGCGGTCAGGTGGTCGAGCGCGGCGGCGGTGAACCCTTCGGCTGCGGCGAGTTGGGCGGCGTGTCCGTGGGCGATGGCGGTGAGCTGATCGTCTGCTAACTCACGGGCGGCATCGAGGGCCACGCTGTAGTAGGCGCGGCCTGACATCGTGTTGCCTAGATCATCGGCGGCAAGCCGGCCGGCGAGGATCGCGACCTCGGCCAGGTTGCGCAACAATCGACGCCGCTCATCCGGCCGCCGGGTCCTGGCGCAGGGCATCTTGGGCCATTCGAACGTGCGCGGCGACCGTGGTCAACAGGGCTGTGGGGTCGGCGGTCTCGTACAGGGCGTGGTAGCGCTCGGCGAGCTGCTCCAGGTCGGCCACGGTGGCCGTCGCGGCGCGGGCATGGCCGACGGGGTCGGTGGCGCTCGGGTCGAGCAACCCAAGCATGGTGCGGCGGGTGGTGACCGCATCTTTCCAGGCGTGGAGCATGTGCGGGGCCAGCGCGGTCCCGGCTGCGCCGAGCTGGTCGAGCAGGCCGGCAGCGTTGTCCAACATCGCCAGCAGCGACTGATCATCGGCCAGTGGCCGGGTCCCTCCGGTGGCGGCCGTTGGTGTGTTCTTCAGGCCGAGCTGATCGGGCGTCACGCCGAACAGGCGGCACAGCAGCTCGCGGTACCGGGGGCTGACACCCTTCACGCCGCGTTCCCACTTCGCCACCATGTCCGCGTTGACCGCGGCGTGCTCACGGTGCTGCATCCACGCCAGGTGCGCGATCCGGTCGGCCATCTCCTGCTGCGTCCAGCCGAGTTCGGTGCGCAGCTCGCGCAGCCGGGGGCGCTCGGACGCGGTGGTCACGACTGAGCACCTCCCTGCGATTGCAGGCCTGGTCGGCTGGGTCCTGCCGGGCATGGGAGGAGCGTCGCGGCTAAGGGTGCCTGCGGGCTAACAAGCGGTGGCTGTACAAGCCGTACTTGTGGTCATCAGCCGAGCAGCACCGGACGGTGCCGCCACGCCAGGCGCAGCAGGCCCGCGCCCGCGGCTTGCATGGGCTCGTTACTCGCGTACCGCTCCACGGTCTGCGCAGTGAAGGGCACAGCGGGAGTGATCGATCCCTCCGGTTTGATATCGGCGATCTCGCCGAACAGCTCGTCATACAGCGGTGCGTCGATGCGTGACTACCGTCAGGATGTCGGTGGCGAAGGTGAGCGGATCGACTCCGATACCGAGGCAGAAGGCGTGAACCTGTGCGGTGTCGAGGGCCCGGGTGAGTTGGTGGGCGAAGGGCCAGGCGTCGTAGTCGATCGGTCCGCGGTGGGTGTCGTAGTTTTCGGCGTTCCCCGCGCAGTTCCTCGGCGAGTTCGCGGATGATGCATCGCCACAGGGAGAAGTCGTTACTCGTGTTCCACGGTTCTTCGCCCGCTGGCTGGAAGACTCCCACGGGCAGAACCTGATACATGCCCCCGGCATGGCCGACTGTGGCGCGGTCGCGGCGGTGGAGCGGGAATGTCGCCGTGCCTGTCGTCCGCTCATATCGAAGAGTGAGCGTGCTGATAGCGACGTTCACAAGGCGACGTGCCGGGTTACAGGGGTCACCGATTGCGGCGCGTAGATCTTGCGTCTCAATCTCGGCTGAGTGTGGCTGCTGTGAATTCGTGCGCGACGGCGTCGCCCACATCGATGCCATCAAAGTAGGCTGCCGCTGCTGAACACTCATGTGCGGGTTTGATTGCAGGTCTGCGCGGAGCAGGCGGTATGTGGAGCGGTTTTCGAAGATGGCGGGCGCGGCGAGCGCGGCGACGGCGTCGGAGTAGGTGCGATACCTGGTGCCGTCGGGCCGGGCGGGCAGTAGTCGCTGAATGACGGGCTCGGTGCCCGTGATGCCGCCGAATTCCTCATCGTGCGTGTACTGCAATTCGATATCGTCGAGCGGGATCGGTGTCGTCGGGCAGCCACAGTGGTGTGCTCAGCAGTGGCGTTCCTTCGACCGTGGCGGATTCCGGGTACTCGCGGGCCGCGCAAACAGCCAGTTCGTACCGGTGGTCGCGCAGGTGGTTCCGTACACGTAGCCACTGCTGTTCGCTGCCGGTCAGCTTCCTGGTCAGAGTCTTCTCGCTCGTGGGTCGGGCCGGGGCTACAGGCCAAGGATGCGGTCGCGGTAGCGCCAGGCCAGCGCCAGGCAAGCGGCGCCCGGTGAGGCCATCGGCTCGGAACTGAGCAGTCGGCGTACCGATTCCTGGGTGAACGGGATTCCCTCGGTGGCGCGGCCGTCGCCGATCGCGACGATTTCACCTTCGTCATTGTAGCGCGTTGCCGCACCGAAGGCGCGGGTAAACACGTCGTCGTCGATCACGACAACGGTCAGGATCGTTGCCGCGAGGGTGAGCGCGTCGAGCCCGAGACCGAGGACGAACGGGACTAGGGCGCCGGATTTCTGGGCGTCTTCGAGATCGCGATACAGCGGCCAGCCGTGGTAGTCAATGGGTTTGCTGCGGGTGCCGTCGTGTTCGGGTATGCCGAGCAGTTCCTCGGAGTACTCACGCACGATGTTGCGCCATAGATCGAAGTCGTTGCGCCGATCCCACAAAGCCACGCTGGCCGGTTGAAACTCACCGGCGGGGATCACGTCGTACACCCCCGCGGCGGTAGCGACCTTCGCCGGATCACGCCAGTGCAGAGAAAGCTCGGCTCCGCTGGGGTAGCGACGTAACCGGATCGTCAGCGTCGTCACCGCGGGAATGATCGCGCGACGAGTAGGGTCGAACGGGTCGCCGATCAGAGTCCGAAAGCCCAGCTGGTCGCGAGGCGCTGGGACGGGGACTCCGGTGGCTGGGACTCAGGTGGAGGCCATCTCGGGCATCTCGAGGCCGAGCCGCTGCAAGAAGACGATCTTCTTGTTCAAGGCTTGGTGCCAGGCGGCCATGTCGGCCTCCCAATGGCGGCGGTCGCCGTCCTCGCACGTGTGCTCCAGTGCGTCGAACGCACCGTCCTCGGCATCGAGGAGCGCTCGATAGCGCTGGAGCACCTGGTCGTCCATGAGTCCGGACAATGCCACGGGGTTCCCCCTTCGTAGACTGTGCAGAGCGACATTACCCCCCTGTCCTTCCCTCTGCCATGGCCTCCGCCCACCAGGAATTACGGGCTGATCCCGTCGCAGTTTCCCGGGCCCAGCCCGTGTCCGTCACCCCTCAGTCGGTCGGCAGGTCCCGGATATCGCGTCGGATGGGATGGTCCTCGGGGATCTCGACGAGGTGGATGCGCAGGCCGTCGGGGTCCTCGATCCATGCCTCGATGAGCCCCCAGGGCTCCGGTTTCGGGGCGCGGACGATGGCCACACCCCGCTCGGACAGCTCGGCCACGGCACGCTCGACGTTCCGGACCTGGAACCACAGGGCGATCGGGGGGACCTCGGAGCCCGCCGGGGCCGAGGCGGCGCTGTGGCCGGAAAGCTCGAGGAAGCCACCACCGAGGAAGTACACGACGCCCCGGAACGGCCCGGCTCCGAACTCCCTGGCCACGGCCAGGCCGAGCTGGGAGCCATAGAACTCGAGCGATCGATCGAGGTCGGTGGGGTGGATGATCGTCCGGCTGTTGAGTACCTCGATGGCCCCTCCTCTCAACGTGCGTGTCGCGGCCCACAGCCGCAGAGCGGCACGCCCCCGCCGACGGCGACGGTCAATCAGGTCGTGGTCGCCGCCAGTTCTTGGATATGAGCTTGGGCGGCGACCAACATGGCCTGTCCGGCGGCCAGCACCGAGAGGTCGCCGCGGACCCGGATGCGGCCGGCCGAGATGGCGTCGGCGGCCTGCAGCTCTCCCGTGGAGAGGGCGGCGGCATCCTGGTAGGAGAGGACGATGGTGACGTCGGGCCGCACGTCCGGGTCGGCCTCGTCGACCAGGGCCATCCGGAGCGAGCCGGCGTCTGCGGTCATCATCATGGTCACGTCCCCGTCGGGGGCCCCGTGCACGTTCTGGGCCACGGTGAACCGACCGGAGGAAGCGGCGATGCCCGCGTCCTCACCGGGCTCGGGCAGAGCGACGCCCTCCAGGGCGGCATCGAAGGCTTCGACCCACTCGGGGCTCAGGAACCGGGGCACACGCGTCCCACCGGGTCTCAGTCGGCCAATGCGTTCTCGACCGGCTCGACGGGCTCAACCGGCTCAACCGGCTGGACCGCATCGGGCTCGATGGCGGCCGGTCCCTGGGCCGGCGACGATGCCGCCGCCTCGGCGGCCGTCCGCTTGGTCCGGCGGCGAATCTTTCGTCCCAGCCAGGCCACCGGGTCGTAGCTGGCGTCGACCACCCGCTCCTTCAAGGGGGATGATGGCGTTGTCGGTGATCTTGATGTGCTCGGGGCAGACCTCGGTGCAGCACTTGGTGATGTTGCACTTGCCCAGGCCCTGTTCTTGTTGGAGCAGCTGGCGACGATCGTTGGTGTCGAGGGGATGCATCTCGAGCTCCGCTGACCGGATGAAGAACCGAGGACCGGCGTACGCGGCCTTGTTCTCCTCGTGGTCGCGGATGACGTGACACACGTCCTGGCA
Organism: uncultured Acidimicrobiaceae bacterium; assembly: GCA_963717035.1. Classification (GTDB taxonomy): domain Bacteria; phylum Actinomycetota; class Acidimicrobiia; order Acidimicrobiales; family RAAP-2; genus DASXMT01. Next base: position 12,996 of record CAVQVK010000052.1, read on the forward strand.
CAAGAAGCACTCGATGCACTTGCGGAACTCCTGGCTCCGCTCTACGTCGATCTGCTGCATCCGGTAACCACCGGCTTGGATCTCGTCCTCGGTCTTGGCCCGGGGCGCGAACGGCGGGACCCGCTTGGCCACCTCGTAGTTGTAGGAGACGTCGGTGACCAGATCGCGGAGGATGGGGAACGTCTTCAGCGGAGCAACGGTGACGGCTTCGCCCTCGGGCAGGGTGTCCATGCGGGTCATGCACATGAGGGCGGGCTTGCCGTTGATCTCGGCCGAGCACGATCCGCACTTGCCCGCCTTGCAGTTCCAGCGACAGGCCAAGTCGGGGGCGTGGACGGCCTGGACCCGGTGGATCACGTCCAGGACCACCTCACCCTCTTGGGCCGGGAGCTCGTAGGTCTCGAAGTCCCCGCCACGGGCATCGCCGCGCCACAGGTGCATGATCACCTCGCCACTGTCCTGCACCGGCACCACGAACGCCGACGGCGAGGCCACCGCCGACGGGGCGACCTCCTCGTCCTCGGCCACGTCCTCGTCCACCTCGCTGCCGGTCGCGGCCAGGGAGTTTCCGGCTCGACGGGCTCGTCGGGAAGGGTCTCGGCCATCAGTGCGCCTCCTCGAACAGGGCTTTGAGCTCGTCGGGCATGACCGGCAACGGCTCGGGGGTGATGGTGATGCTCTGCACCGGCGGGACGCACCGGCTCCTCCGTGCTGTTCGGCGTCGGCCGGGATGCGTTGGACGAAGTTGACCGTACCCAGCTCGGGGTCGGGGAGCGGGTAGTCGTCGCGGGTGTGCCCGCCCCGGCTCTCCTTGCGGTTGAGCGCTCCTTGGGCCACGGACCGGGACACGGTGAGCATCGCCGGCAGGTCGGTGGTCAGGTTCCAACCCGGGTTGTAGGGGCGACCCCCGCCGATGGAGATGTTCTTCGTGCGCTCCTCGAGCTCCTCGATCTTGCCCATGGCCTCCTTCAGCTCCGAGTCGGTCCTGATGATCCCGACCAGGCTCTGCATGGTCCGCTGCAGCTCGTGATGGACGTCGTAGGGGTTCTCCCCGTCCTCCCGCTCGAACGGGGCCTGGGCGGCGGCCACGGCCTCGTCGACCTCGGCCTCGTTCACCGACGGGGTGCCGGTCCGCCCCGAGGCGTACTCCGCGGCACCGAGACCGGCGCGCCGCCCGAAGACCAACAGGTCGGACAGCGAGTTCCCGCCCAGCCGGTTGGCGCCGTGCATCCCGCCGGCCACCTCACCGGCGGCGAACAGACCCGGCGCGGTGGCGGCGGCCGAGTCGGCCTCGACCCGGACGCCACCCATGACGTAGTGGCAGGTCGGGCCGACCTCCATGGCCTCAGTGGTGATGTCCACCCCGGCCAGCTCCATGAACTGGTGGTACATCGAGGGGAGCCGGCGACGGATGTACTCGGGGCTCCGGCGGCTGGCGATGTCGAGGTAGACGCCGCCGTGCGGGCTGCCTCGACCGGCCTTCACCTCGCTGTTGATCGACCGGGCCACCTCGTCGCGGGGGAGCAGCTCGGGCGTACGCCGGCCGAGGGAGTGGTCTTCGTACCACCGGTCGGCCTCCTCCTCGGTGTCCGCCGTCTCTGCCGCGAACATCTCGGGGATGTAGTTGAACATGAACCGGGTGCCCTCCGAGTTCCGGAGCACGCCCCCGTCGCCGCGGACCCCCTCGGTGACCAGGATGCCCCGGACCGACAGGGGCCACACCATGCCGGTGGGGTGGAACTGCACCGATTCCATGTCGATGACATCGGCCCCCGCCCACAGGGCCATGGCGTGACCGTCGCCGGTCGACTCCCACGAGTTCGAGGTGTACATCCAGCTCTTGCCGATGCTCCCGGTGGCCAGCACCACGGCCTTGGCCTTGAACACCACGAACTCACCGCTGGGCCGCCAGTAGCCGACCACGCCCGACACGGTGCCGTCGGCGTCGCGGAGCAGGCGGAGGACCTTGACCTCCATGAACACGTCGATGCCGTCGGACACCGCCTTTTGCTGCAGGGTGCGGATGAGCTCCAGACCCGTCCGGTCGCCCACGTGGGCCAGCCGGGCGAACCGGTGGCCTCCGAAGTCCCGCTGCAGGATCAGGCCGTCCTTGGTCCGGTCGAAGAGGGCTCCCCACTCCTCGAGCTCGAGGACCCGGTCCGGGGCCTCTTGGGCGTGGAGCTGAGCCATTCGCCAGTTGTTCAGCATCTTGCCGCCGCGCATGGTGTCCCGGAAGTGCACCTGCCAGTTGTCCTCGGGATAGACGTTCCCGAGGGCGGCGGCCACGCCGCCCTCGGCCATCACCGTGTGGGCCTTGCCCAGGAGCGACTTGCACACCAGCGCGGTGCGCAGCCCCTTGGCCTTGGCCTCGATGGCGGCCCGGAGACCGGCGCCACCGGCGCCAATGACGATGACGTCGAATTCGTGGGTTTCGTACTCTGCCATGTCCTCGTCCCTCTAGAAGTGGAAGCCGGCGTCATGGATGACCCCGCTGGCCACCAGGCGCACGTACAGATCAGTCAGGGCAACGAACACCAGGCTCATCCACGCGAATTGCATGTGCCGGGCATTGAGGGGGGTCAGCGCCTTCCAGACCTTGTGCCTGATGGGAGCCTTGGAGAACTGCTTCACTCCGCCGCCGCAGAGATGGCGACAGGCGTGGCAGCTGAGCGAGTAGAGCCACAGCAGCGTGGCGTTGATGGCCAGGACCACCGTTCCCACGCTGATGCCGATGCCCTCTCCCGGCTGCTGGAAGGCGACGACGACGTCGATGGTCAGGATCACGTTGAACACCAGGCCGGCGTAGAAGAAGTACCGGTGGATGTTCTGGAAGATCAGGGGAAAGCGAGACTCGCCGGTGTAGGACTCGTGGGCGTCGGCCACCGAGCAGGACGGGGGCGACAACCAGAACGAGCGGTAGTAGGCCTTGCGGTAGTAGTAGCAGGTGAGCCGGAAGCCGAGCGGGAAGATGAGGATGAGTAGTGCCGGGGAGATCGCCCACCAGGTGATGATGGTTCCCGGATGGCTACCGGGGACACAGCTGGCCGTGAGGCAGGGGGAGTAGAACGGCGAGATCAGGTTCCGGTGCAGGGCCGCGCCGGCGTAATAGTCCTTGTTCGAGAATGCGGCCCAGGTCGGCGTAGCCCACGAACGCAGTGAGAACGGTGGCCGTCACCACGGGCAGGACCCACCAGGTGTCCTTGCGCAGGGTGGGGACCGGCGGGCCGCCACGTACGCCCCCCAGGACCACCGGGGTAACGGTTGCGTCCTCCAACGGGCTTGGTGTCGGGTCCTCCAACGTGGTCAAGCCGAGCCTCCCTCTACCGGCCCGCGAAGGCCTAAAATTCCGCGTGAGCCACACGGCCCGGAGCGCTGACGGTGCATCATCTTTCCACTCCGCCGGGGGGTACGTGAAACTGCGCCCTCGCTGGAGCGGCCGGCGGTGTCGAAGTGCGCCGCCCCGGGGCGCGGAACGAGATGCCTCCAGGCACGCGTAGGCTCTCGTCATGACCCCCCCCGAGTTCACCGAAGCCGCTGATCTCACCGGGACGCCGGCCGGCCCACCACCTGATGTGACTACGTTGGGCCAGCTCAGAGCGTCGGGTTGGCAGCCCACGACGGTTGCCGCCGAGATCAGGCGTAATGCCGCCGCCCGGATCGCCGCGGGCGAGCCCCTGGTCCGAGGTGTCCTCGGGTTCGAGGACACCGTGCTTCCCCAGCTGGAGAACGCCGTGCTCGCCGGCCACGACATCATCCTCTTGGGGGAGCGAGGGCAGGCCAAGACCCGACTCATCCGCTCCCTGGTCGCCCTGCTCGACGAGTGGCTGCCCATCGTCGCCCATTCGGAGATCAACGACGATCCGTTCGCGCCGGTTTCTCGCTACGCCAAGGACCTGGTGGCCGAACAGGGCGACGACACGCCCATCTCCTGGGTGCCGCGCCGCGACCGCTACGGCGAGAAGCTGGCCACTCCGGACACCTCGATCGCCGACCTCATCGGCGAGGTCGACCCCATCCGGTGGCCGAGGGCCGGTACCTCTCCGACGAGCTGACCATCCACTACGGGCTGGTTCCCCGGCTCAACCGCGGGATCTTCGCCGTGAACGAGCTCCCCGACCTGGCCGAGCGGATCCAGGTGGGATTGCTCAACGTGCTCGAGGAGCGCGACGTGCAGATCCGCGGCCACCGGGTCCGCCTCCCGCTGGACATCATGCTGGTGGCCACGGCCAACCCCGAGGACTACACCAACCGAGGCCGGATCATCACCCCCTTGAAGGATCGTTTCGGCGCACAGATCCGTACCCACTACCCGCCCGACGCCGACAATCGAGCTGGCCATCGCCCGGTCCGAGTCACGGGTCCCGGACGACATCGCCGCCCCCGGCGGGGCCATCACCCGGGTCGAGATACCGGACTTCATGGCCGAGGTCGTGGCCGAGCTGAGCCAGCTGGCCCGGCAGAGCCCCCATCTCAACCAGCGGTCGGGCGTGTCGGTTCGGCTCACCATCGCCAACTACGAGACCCTGACGGCCAACGCCACCCGCCGGGCCCTTCGAGCCGGTGAGACCGAGGTGGTGCCCCGGGTTTCGGACCTGCAGTCGTTGGTCGCCTCCACCCAGGGGAAAGTGGAGATCGAAACCCTGGAGGAAGGTCGGGAAGAGGTGCTGATGTCCCAGCTGCTCTCCGCCGCCGTCCTTCTCGTGTTCCGCCGACGCGTGGTGCTCGACGACCCCCAGGGCGTCGTGGCCGCCTTCAGCGAGGACACCGTGGTCCATGCCGGAGACGACCTGCCGTCGTCGGCCTACGCCGAGACCTTGACCCGGATGCCGGTGTTGTCCGGGCCGGTTCTGGCCCTGGCCGGCTCGGAGGACCCGGCCGTCGTGGCCTCTGCGTTGGAGTTCGTCCTCGAGGGGCTGCACCTGACCAAGCGGCTGAACAAGGAAGCGGCGGGCACCCGGGCGACCTACCGGGGTAGGGGCTGAGCCGGTGGTCTGGCGCTTCGACTACCGGCGTTGGGACGGCACCCAAGAAGGGCTGATCGACGACACCGATGCGGTGCTGTCCGAGCTGACCGACGACCTGCTGGCCAACGGGGACCTGCACGAAGCCCTGCAGCGCATGCTCAACCGGGGGTGGCAGACTCCCGACGGCGAACAGGTCCAGGGCCTCCGCGAGCTCCTCGACCGCTTGCGGCTCGAGCGTGAGGAACAGCTGGACCGGGGCGATCTCGGCGGGGCCTACAGCGAGATCGCCGACGAGCTCCAAGACGTGCTCGACGAGGAGCGCGAGGGCATCGACCAACTGGAACAGGATGCCCGGAGCTCGGGCGACGAGCGACGTCAGCAGGTCACCGACGAGGTGGCCACCGAGCGGCGCATGCAGCTCGACCTGCTCCCCTCGGATCTGGCCGGCACGGTCAGGGGGCTCCAGAACTACGAGTTCGTCTCCTCCGATGCCCGCCAGCACTTCGAGGAGCTGATGGAGAAGCTCCGAGAAGAGGTGACCAAGACCTACTTCGAGCAGATGTCCGAGGCCATGGCCAATCCGGACCCCGAGCAACTGGCCCGGATGCGCGAGGCGTTCGACGCCCTCAACCGCATGCTCGAGCAGCGCGAGGCGGGCGAGCCCCTCGATCCCACCTTCGAGTCGTTCATGGAGCGCTTCGGCGACCTCTTCCCGGGGAACCCGGCCACCCTGGACGAGCTCCTCGAGCAGCTGGCCGCTCAGATGGCCGCGGCCCAGGCCATGTGGAACTCGATGTCGCCCGAGCAACGGGCTCAGCTCCAGGGGTTGGCCGAATCGCTCCTGGAGGACATGGACCTGCGCTGGCAGGTCGACCGGCTGGGCGAGAACCTGCGGAAGGCCTTCCCCGACGCCGGGTGGGAGCAGCGCATGCGGTTCAGCGGCGACGAGCCCCTGAGCATGTCCGGGCGCCACCGACGCCGCCGCCCGCCTGCGTGACCTCGACGAGCTCGAGGCCTTCCTCCGTTCGGCCAACTCGCCGGCCCAGCTGTCCGAGGTCGACTTGGACAAGGTGGCCCGCCACCTCGGTGACGACGCCGCCAAGTCACTCGACCGGTTGGCCAAGCTGGCCAAGCAGCTGGCCGACGCCGGCCTCATCGAGCAACGCGAGGGGCGCTTCGAGCTGACCCCCCAGGGCATCCGGCGCATCGGGCAACAGGCCCTGTCCGACCTCTTCGGCCAGCTGACCAAGGACCGGGTGGGAAACCACCGCACGACCTGGTCCGGGGTCGGCCACGACCGGGAAGAGACGACCAAGGCGTACGAGTTCGGGGACCCGTTCAACCTGGACCTGTCCCGTACCGTGCACAACGCCGTTCGCCGCTCGGGCAGTGGCGTGCCGGTCCGCCTCACGCCGGAGGACTTCGAGGTCATCCAGACCGAGGCGTTGACCCGGTCGGCCACCGTCCTCCTCCTCGACCTGTCCCTGTCCATGCCCATGCGGGACAACTTCGTCCCGGCCAAGAAGATGGCCCTGGCCCTGCACACCTTGATCTCCAGCCAGTTCCCGCGGGACTACCTGGGCATCGTCGGGTTCTCCGAGGTGGCCCGGGTCATCGAGCCCGAGGACCTGCCCACGGTCAGCTGGGACTACGTCTACGGCACCAACCTGCAGCACGGCCTCCTCCTGGCCCGCAAGATGCTGGCCCACCAGCCCGGGACCAAGCAGATCATCCTGGTGACCGACGGCGAGCCCACCGCCCACCTGGTGCAGTACGCCGACGGGGTCGGCTACGACGTCTACTTCAACTATCCCCCCGTCCCCGAGACGCTCGAGGTCACGCTGGCCGAGGTGATGCGGTGTACCCGGGCGGGGATCACCATCAACACCTTCCTCCTCGATCCCGATCGGGCCCTCCAGGGCTTCGTCGAACAGCTGACCCGGATCAACAAGGGGCGGGCGTTCGCCACCTCGCCCGGCGAGCTCGGTGATTACGTGCTGGTCGATTTCCTGCAGCACAAGCGGACGCTGCGAACCCGGGGGCGACGAGCCGGCTGAGGGCCGAGTAGCGGGCCGAATTGAGGCGGATAGTGGGCGGCCGGACCGGCTGAGAGAGGAATTCCGGGCCGGCTCGGCCTGACTAACGAGCCGGCCGGGGACCGAATTCCGGGCCGGCCGAGGGCCGAATACCTGATCGCACGGGATTTCTGCTTGCGTTTTGGGCGGTAATGGTGAAAGATGACACCGTTGTAGTTACATACGTGCTATGCGAAAGGGTTTGCAAACCAGCGGACCCGGTCGCAAACCAAGTGGTGAGGGGAGGCGTACCGATGGACATCGTGTCGCTGCTATACGGACGCCAGGAGCAAAGCTGGCAGACCAAGGCCAACTGCATGGGCGTCGATCCCGATCTGTTCTTTCCCGAACGGGGTGCGTCGACCCGGGAGGCCAAAGAGGTCTGCCGCGGCTGCGTGGTCCGCGAGGACTGCCTCGAGTACGCCCTGGCCAACGGCGAGAAGTTCGGCATCTGGGGCGGTCTCTCCGAGCGGGAGCGCCGGCGCCTCCGCCGGGCCCGGGCCATGCAGCGACGGGCCGTCGTCAGCGCTTCTTGAGCGGGAGTCCGATCTGACCGGTCGACTCGAGCCGGGCCTCGATCGTGCGGTCCGGGCTCAGGTCCAGCTCGTGATGGCGTTGCCCGGGGATGGCGTCGAGAACGCAGGCCGGAACCAGTCCCACCAGTTCGGCCCGCACGACGCTTCCACCATGCTCACTGACGGCGCGGGCGATCGCGTCGTACACCTGGGCCGGACCGACCGACTCCGGGTCGATCAGGTTACAACTGACCTGAGCCTGGTCTCCGATCGGTAGCCCCAGGCTCCGAACCGATTTCCCTCGGACGCTGCGGGCCACCTCGCGGGCCACAGCGAGCGCGGACGCGGCGCCGTCTTCGGGGCCGACCACCCAGACGTTGTAGGCCACCAGGACACGACGGGCACCGACGGCCGAGGCGCCGGCGGTGGGGTGGGGGACGAGGGGGCCCGTGTCGGGTCGAGCGGATCGAAACGCCTCTCGTCTGACGGTAGGGAGGCTTCGTTCGGGGCCGTACAGAAAGCAGGGCAACTGCAGGTGCCGGCCCGCCCATCGGCAAAGTCGTCCCGCATGGAGACCGCCTCGTCCAGGTCGACCATCCAGAGCGACGAAGGGCACGACGTCGGCGGCACCGAAGCGGGGGTGCGCCCCGTGGTGGGCTCGTGATGTCGATCAGCGCGCACGCCTCACCAACCACGGCCCGCGACGCGGTTGCGACATCGCCGGGTGGCCCGCCCAGGGTCAGGACGGAGCGGTTGTGATCCGGATCGGTGTGGACATCGAGCAGCGTTGATTTTCCGATCGATGCGATCCGTTCGACGACCGATTCATCCCGGCCCTCGCTGATGTTGACGACGCACTCGACGGTCACGAGCGAGGGTCGTCCGGCGACCCTGGGGCCGCTCAGACCCGGGCGGCGTGGGACAGGCGGCGACGGCGGAGGATGCGACGGCGCTCCCGCTCCGACTTTCCGCCCCAGACCCCGTGGTCCACTCGTTCGTCCAAGGCATACTGGAGACAGGCCTCGGCGACCGGGCACTCGGCGCAGATTCGCTGTGCCTCTTGAACGCCTATCCCGTCACTCGGGAAGAAGAAGGACGGCGAGAGCTCCCGGCACTTACCTTGACTCATCCAGTCCGTTCCCATTCCGGCCTCCCTGACACTGCGGCGGCTTCGTCGCGATCGTGGCTGATCCCGCTCCCGCCGGTTCCACCGCTAGTCTCGCATTTCAAGGTGTTCTTCGGCGCGAAACGAGCCAGAGTTGATGGAATCCTCACAATTTTCTTATGGAGGACCAGGTTCTTCTTATGAAGGGCCTGCAGCTGGGCCCCAAGATGGGCCCGGCGACAACCCGGGCGGGCGGGATTCGACGCCGGCCGCACCACCGCCCCGCGCCCCGATGCCTGTGCCCGAGGCGCCCCCCGGCGCACCGGCACCGCCGCCTCCGCTCCCGGCTACCGCTCCCATCCCCGGCTACCCCATGGGTTCGCCGTACCCGCCGCCCGGGGGTTATTACGGCTTCCCCGGCCACTACGGCGGGGGCTATGGCCCACCGGTGTACGGGGCCGGTTTCAACTTTCCCCAGCCACCGCCCCGACGTCAGGTGGTTCGCCATACCCTGACCCGCCGCAACTGGCTGACGGTGGTGATCGCCACCGCCGTTCTGGCCGCGGCGATCGGAGCCGTCGCCGGCGCGTTGGTGGGGATCAATCACCAACAAACGGTGGTCGAGAAGTTCTTCCCCAACAAGAGCGTGTTCGCCAAGCCACAGGACATTCAGTCGGTCCTGGCCAAGGTCGAACCGGCGGTGGTGTCGATCGACAGCCACGCCGTCCAGAGCTCCGGCGGTGACTTCGTCGAGGCCGCGGGCACGGGCATGATCCTCACCTCAACGGGCGAGGTCCTGACCAACAACCACGTTGTCACCGGGGCGTCGTCGGTGACGGCCACCTTGTTCGGCCAGACCAAGTCGTTGGCCGCCCACGTGATCGGTACGGACCCGAGCCGCGATCTGGCGTTGGTCCAGATCGACAACGTGAACAATTTGCCGACGGTGTCGTTGGGCAACTCGGGGCAGGCCCAGGTAGGAGACGACGTGCTGGCCATCGGCAACGCCTTGGCCCTGTCCGGCGGCCCCTCGGTCACCCAGGGCATTGTCTCGGCCGAGAACCGTTCGCTGTCGACCCAGGCTGACAACGGCACGACGGAGAACCTGTCGGGCCTGTTGCAGACCGACGCGGCCATCAACCCGGGAAACTCGGGTGGACCGCTGGTCAACGCCCAAGGTCAGGTCATCGGCATGAACACCGCGGTCGCGGCCAGCAGCCAGGGGAACGCGCCGACGCAGAACATCGGGTTCGCCATTGCCATCGACTCGGTGAAGCCGCAGCTGGCCAGCCTCCAGCAAGGGGGGTCGGGCGGTCCCGGCGCCACCAGCCCGGCACCGACCCCGGCGGCCAACAAGGCCTACATGGGCGTCAGCGTCCAGAGCGTCACCCCGACCTTGCAGCAACAGGACCATCTGACCCCCTCGGCCGGCGCCCTGGTGGGCACGGTCCAGGCGGGGAGCCCGGCTGACCAGGGCGGTCTGAAAGCCAACGACGTCATCGTCTCGCTGAACGGCGCGCCCATCTCGACGGCCACCGACCTGACCACGGCCCTCCACCCCTTGAACCCCGGAGATGTGGTCAAGGTCGGCATCTACCGGGGGACCGCGCAACAGACCGTCAGCGTGACTCTCGGGACGAATCCCAACGCCGGGTAGGCTTGCTCCGCTGTCTTTCCAGGAGGAACCTACTGTGATGTCCCCGGCCACCGACGAACCTGAGGTTGTGGAGAACGAAGAGCCCCAACCGCCGCGCGGCCATGTCCGGGTGGTGTACCTCGGCCCGGTCGCCCCCCACTGGGAGGTTCAGTCCGACTTCGGCGACCGCGACCTGATCGAGGAGTTCCGCCAGCGCACCCAGGCCCGACTGGTGCTGCTTCCCCCGCACGACCCCCAGTACCGGCGAAACCGCGAGCGCGTGGTGCGGGACGCCGAGCGGGAGAACATCCTCCTCGAGTGGGACCTCGGCGTTCCCGAGGAAGAAGAGGCCGTGCCCGCCCCCGAAGAAGTTGCACCCGTCGCCACTGCTCCCGAGGCGGCTGCTCCCCCGGCGGAGAATCCTGCCGCCGAGACCCCCGCAACCTGACCACTCGACCGTCGAGGCCTCGACTGTCGATGTCTCGACTGCCTACTTCTCCATCACCGTCTGATCGGCCGTGCGCCCAGGCTCAGGTGCCCTCGGGCGGTCCGTCGATCTCGGGAAGGTCGATCCGCTCCAGCCACAGTCCCGGAGCGTCGACTTCGGCCGGGGTGGGGAGGTTTCGCTCGGACGACCACAGCCGGGCCAGGGCTTCCTCGCCCGACCGCTCCACCACGCCGCTGATGAAGGCGCGTCCCCGGTCGACCTGGGCCTGCTCGAGGTCGAGTCCGAAGAGGGAACCGGCGGCCTCTTCGCCCCGGCCCCGCTCGACCCGACGCCGGTACCAGGCTTCGGCCAACTGGCGGTGGGAGCTGACCAGCGATGCGCCGACCAATTCGGCAACGTGATCGGCGTACGCGTCGATGACCACGGCCAGCGAGGTGAGCTGGTCCGACGAGTGCCGGGCCTCCGGCGTCAGCAAGCCCCCGAGGAGGGCGTCGGGATCCCCGAAGAGGGACTGCAGCGACTCCATGTCCATGCCGCCCTCGCCCAGGCCCTGCAGCTGCTCGGCCAGGCCACCTTGAGCCGCCGCCGCCGATTCGGCCACTTCGGTGACCAGCTCGTCGAGTCGGGCCCGAACAGAAGCGCGGCTGAGGACGGTATGGGAGGCAAGCTCGCGTGCGCACACCCAGAGGAGAGCCTCTTCCTCCGGCAGGCTCCAGTCCTCGGCAAACGAGGTGACGTTGGCCGTGACGATGAGGAGCTCATCGGCGGGCGGCCACGGTAGGGCCAGCACGTACTGGCCCAGCGCCCGTTGCGAGAGGTGGCCGACGACCGAACCGAGCTGCAGGCCGACGAACATGGGTCCGATGGCTGCCGCCCACTGGTTCATGAGCTCGCCGAACCCCTCGCCGGATGCCTCGTCGCCGAAGAGCTGCTCCGGCGACGGCGGAGTCGCCGGAGTCCCCGTCGATCCGGTGCCCGGGGCCGGGGCGGCCATGGCCGACAGCGCCGGTCGCCACGCCTCGAGCGCGCGCGCCGTCCAGTCACCTCGTCCCACTGGGATGCAGGTGATGCGCCGGCCGTCCGAGGAGACAGGCATGCCCGTCGTCTCGGTGACATGCAGCTCGGCCACCCGGGCCAGCTCCTCGAGCCGGATCCGCTGCAGCGGTTCCACATTGGGCTCGGCCGAGCCGCCGGTGGCCACGTTGAGACCGAAGGCCCGGGTCAGCTCCCACTGGTCGGTGTTGGCGCCCCCCAGCATGTTCATCAAGTCGCCCAGGAGGAACTGAAACGGACTACCCCGGTCTCCTGGGCCCTGAGAGGTCATACCTGCATGCTACGGCGGTCAGCCCGCCGGCGATGCGTCGGCTTGGGCCCCGGCCAGCTGCACGCCGACGGTCGACTTGGTGCCGTTCCGGTCATAGGTCACGGTGAGGGCGGTGCCCGGGGCCTCGGCATAGAGGCGGGTGCGCAGGTCGGCCAGGGATCGGACCGGTCGGCCGTCGATGTCCACGATGGAGTCTCCGACTCGGATCCCGGCCCGGGCGGCCGCCCCACCGGGTTGGACCGTGTCGACCAGTGCTCCACCGGTCGGGGCCGTCGAGGCGGTGCTGGTGCCGGGCGGCGATGACGATGCGGTGACGTTGCTGACGTCGATCCCGAGCCAGCCGTGTTGCACCGATCCGGTGGCGACCAACTGCGCGGCCACGCCGACAACCAGGTCGGAGGGCAGGAACACCGATACCCGTCGACCGTTCATGGTGGTCGTGGTGTCCATGATCCCGGCCACGTCGCCGGAGCGATCGATCAGGGCACACCCGGCGTCTCCGGCGCCCAGCGGCGCGTTAACGGCGGTGGCCGACATCGCCGTCGTGGTGGCATCGGCGTTCACGGCCGTGCCCGAGGACCGGACCGTCCCCGCGTAGACGGCGTCGGTCACGCCGGCGCGATTTGCCCTGGGCTCGGGGGCCACGGCCACGGTGGCATCGCCCCGGTTCATGTCGACGTCGTCACTGAATTGAGCGACGGGCAGATCCCTGTTCACGCGGAGAACGGCCAGGTTCGAGCTCTGATCGCTGGCCAGCACGGCGGCCACGATCCGCCGTCCGTCGGGCTCGACGGTGCTGATGGAGGTGGCGCCGGCCAGAGCGCTGGCCAGGGCCACCACGATGCCCCCGCTCTCGACGGTCACCCCGGTGCTGTGGACGGTCCGACCGGCGACGGTCACGGTCAGGGCGACCATCGAGGGCGCGATGGTCGATACCGTCTCGGCCATCTGCTGTCTGGTGATCGTGCGCACCTGCCCCGGTTCGGTGGTGGGGCTCGACCACGTCGGCGGTCGTCGTGGCCGTGCTGGCCGGGGAGGCGGTAGGCGACGCACCGGTGTTGGCCATGAGCAGGCCCCCGACCAGGAGCGCCCCGACAACGCAGACGGCGGCGGTGCTCACCACCCACTGACCCGATCGGCTGCGGTCGACCGCCGGACCGGGGCGAGGCGGGCCGGCGCCGCCCAACTCTGATGGATGTCGCCACAATCGGTCGTCGGGAGACAACCAACCCCGAATCCGATCGAGCTCCGGATCTCCATGATCCGCGTCGTCCGGACCCGGGTCTTCGGCCTCCGGGAACCCTCCATCCATCGACTTGAGGTTACCGAGATCCTCGTGCCTACGGACGTCGCCCCAGGATATGGCGACGTCCATCGGGCATCCCCGACGGCCCCCGATTCGGGGCCGTGGACCGCCACACCCAGGGGGGAGCCCTACGATGTCCCCGTGGCTAGGGACCTCGCGATCGATCTGGGGACGGCCAATACTCTTGTGTACGCCAAGGGTCGGGGCATCGTGTTGAACCAGCCGACGGTCATCGCCCTCAACACCAGGACCCACGAAGTGCTGGCTGTGGGTAACGAGGCCTGGCAGATGATCGGCCGGACGCCGGGCTATATCGTCGCCGTGCGCCCGTTGCGGCAAGGGGCGATCACCGACTTCGACATCACCGAGCGGATGATCCGGCTTCTCCTCCGCCGGGCCGGAGTGTCCAAGCTCAATCGTCCCCGGGTCCTGATCTGCGTGCCCTCGGCGATCACCTCCGTCGAGCGGCGAGCGGTCAAAGAGGCGGCCCGTCGGGCCGGGGCGTCGGCGGCCTACCTCATCGAGCAGCCGATGGCCGCGGCGATGGGTGCCGGACTCGACATCCAAGAGCCGATGGGCAACATGGTGGTCGACGTGGGGGGAGGGACCACGGAGACGGCGGTCATCTCGCTCGGTGGCCTGGTGGCGGTGCGGGCCATCCGCTGCGGCGGCTTCGACATCGACGCCGCCATCCAGGGCTACGTCCGCACCGAGTACGGCATCGCCATCGGCGAGCGCACCGGTGAGGACATCAAGCTGGCCATCGGCTCGGCCATGGCCTACTCCGGCGAGGTGAGGGCCGAGGTCAGAGGGCGGGAGGTGTCGACCGGGTTGCCCAAGACGGTCGTGCTCACGCCGAAAGAGATCCGGGGCGCCATCGAAGAACAGGTCAGCACCATCGTGTCCACGGTGATCGACTGCTTGAGCGAGTCCCCGCCGGAGCTGGCTCAGGACATCATCTATCGAGGGATCCATCTGGTCGGGGGAGGCGCCCTGCTGCGGGGCCTGGCCCTCCGGCTGGCCAACGAGACCGCCGTACCCGTGCATCTGGTGTCCACCCCGCTGGAGTGCGTCGTCCAGGGCGCGGGCGAGTGTCTCGATGCGTTCGACAGCCTCCGGGCCATCTTCGCCGCCGCCGAGACCTGAGGGCTCGACGCCCAGGCCTACTCGGTGTCGAGCAGGTCCTCGGCCACCTGGCGGACCTGCCAATCCCGGTCGTGGAGGCATCGGCGCAGCGCCGCCTCCACCTCGGGCCCCTCGAAGGCGGCCAGGGCCACCGCGGCGCGCCGGCGGATCGCCGGTTTGTCGCTGAGCGCGGCCAGGACGGCGGGCAGGCCGGTGTCGTCGCCGATGGCCCCGAGCGCGGCGACGGCCGCTTCCCGGCACAACGGGTCGCCATGGCCGCTCTCGGCGTCGGCCAGGCGGCACAGCGCCTCGACCGCAGCTCGATCCTCCCGCTCGCCGAGGGCCCACGCCGCCATCTCCACCACTGACGGGTCGGGATCCCCGAGCGCCCCGGCGATATCGCACTCGGGGTAGGCGGCCGCCAGCTCGCACGCTCGACGCCGTACCGCCGGTTCCGGGTCGCCCAGGGCCACCGACAGCTCGCTGCCGCCGAGGGCACCGAGCCGGTCGAGGGCCCCCAGCGCAGTCACCCGGACGGCGGGGGCGGCATCGACCAACCCGCCTCGGGCGGTCTGCTCGTCCCCTTGGTGGCCGGCGACGGCCACCGATCGCCGGCGGGCGGTGACATCGGATCGCGGCGGTTCCGTGGCAGGCTGAAGCACCTCAGCACTGGGTTCCGGCGGCTCGGGTCCCGATGCGCCAGACGTTGAACGAGAAGCGACCACCGCACCACTATGACCGAAGACATCGAGAGGAGGCACGTGGCTACGAGCCTCCCGGTGACGGGCGGCGACATTCCCGTTCGGACCGCCGACCGGCCGCCCCGCCCCCACAGCCGCCGGTGGGTGAGCATCCCCGTGGCCATCATCGTCGTGCTGGTGGTGGCCGTTGTCATCTCGTCGCGGGTCGATCTCAACTACTACGCCGTCCAGCCGGGAACGGCGCAGTCGGTGCAGCAGTTCATTACTGTTCCGGCCGACAAGGCGCATCCCGTCGCCCGCCCGGTGAAGCTGACCGACGTGGAGCTGAGCCGGGTCTCCGCGCTCACGTACCTGTACTTCAAGCTCGACAGCAACACCGACCTCCAGCCCCTCGAATCGGTCACCGGCGGCACTCCTCCCTCGGAGCTCGACGCCCAGGGCAACCTGGAGATGAGCCAAGCCGAGTCGCAGGCCAAGGCCGCCTCGCTTCGCCGGCTCGGCTACGCCAGTGCCGGCCACACCGGCCGGCGCCGTGCTGTTCGCGGTATGGAACGGAACCCCGGCCTACGGTGTCCTCCATGTCGGCGACGTCGTCACGGCCGTGGACGGTGCACCCACCCTGACGGCCGATTCGCTCAGCTCCACATTGAAGAAGTACCAGTCGGGCCAGACGGTGAACCTGTCGGTGGAGAAGGGCGGTACCGGTAAGCCCCAGTCGATACCGATCACCCTCAAGGCGTCCACCGTCGACCTGGGCAACGGCCAGACGGCCCACGTCACCCTGGGGATCGAGCCTCAGGACCAGGTCGCCTACACCTTCCCGTTCCCGGTATCCATCAACGTCACCAACATCGGCGGACCTTCGGCCGGCCTGGCCATGACCCTCGGGGTCATCGACACGCTGTCGGGCGGGAACCTCACCGGCAGCCGGACGGTGGCGGCCACCGGCACGATGGACGACCAGGGCAATGTCGGAGACGTCGGCGGTGTCTCCGCAGAAGACGATTGCGGTCGAACGAGCAGGCGCCACCATCTTCCTGGTACCTCCCCAGGAGTACAAGGCGGCCCTGAGCAAGAAGACTCCCGGCTTGCAGATCTTCGCCGTGTCCACGCTCAACCAGGCGCTCCATGTCCTGGCCACCCACGGCGGACACGTCCCGGCTCCGGTCACGACCGCGGCAACAGGATGAACGGCTTGGTGCCGCGCCAGCCGTAGGCTCTCCGTATGCCTGAGGATCACCGGTTGTCCATCTCGTCTTCATCGAACCTGTCGCCCGATGAAGTGGCCCGACACACGTTCGGCACGGTGCGCCGTGGATTCGACCCCGGCGAGGTTCGCTCCTATCTGGACTACGTGGCCGATGCGTCTGCGGGTGGTGGCCGAGCGGGAGATCGAGCTCCGCCACGAGGTAGCCGACGCCGAGCACCGGGCGGCGAACCCGGTCCTCGACGAGGGGACGCTGGCGTCGGCTCTCGGTCAGGAGACGGCTCGGGTGCTCCAGAGCGCCCACGACGCCTCCCATGAGATGGTGGCCAAAGCGGAAGCGGAAGCGGCGCGGGTCCTGGCCGAGGCTCAAGATGAGATCGGCAGATCCGAGGCCCGGGCCGAGCAGTCGCTGGCCGAGCGCACGGCCCAGGCCGAGGCATCGGTGACCGAGTACCGTCAACGAACCCACGACGAGTCCGAGGCGATGATCGCCCAGGCCCGGGCGGAGTGTCGGGAGATGATCGACGAAGCCCAGGCCCTCCGGTCCCGGGTGCTGGCCGACCTGTCGAAGCGTCGCAAGGTGCTCCACGCCCAGATCGAGCAGTTGCGGGCGGGCCGGGAGCACCTGGCCGAGACGGTGCGCGGCGTGCGCCGGACGGTGGACGGCATCGCCGACGAGCTGTTCCGGGCCGAAGACGAGGCCCGGCTGGCGGCGGAGGCCGCCGGACGCGAGGCGATCGCCCGCCCCTACGAGGGCACGCCCGAAGAGGAAGCGGCCGTCCTGTTGGCCGAGGGCGCCGGAGAACCCGTCCGGTCGGAGCTCGGTGTGGTCATCGAGGACCCGCCCCCCTTCGGATCCGATCCGGGCGAAGTGGGCGAACCCCTCTCGCCGGAACAGGGATCCTTCATTGCCGCCGAGATCGAGGTGACCGAAGTCATCGCCGAGCCCGAGGGCTACGCCGCTCTGGGTCACGATGCCCCCGAGGTCCCGACCCACGAGACGGTGCCGACGCCGCCGACCGAGCCGGAAGAGGCGGCCAGGGGCCGATGAGGCAGGAGCGGCGGTGACAACCGAAGCGGCGGTGCGCGCCGAAGGGGCGGTGGCGGCCCCGACCCCGTCGGTGGACGAGCTCTTCGCCAAGATCCGTGCCGGGCGCGGTGACGACGCCGACGCCGGTGACGTCGCCCCGACCGAGACGCAAGGGTGGGGAGTCGGCGGCCGAGGCCGAGGAGCCCGGGACCAAGAACCCGCTGGTGGATACCCGGGACGAACTGGTCGGTCCGCTCATCACCGCGTTGTCCCGTCGGCTGAAGCGAACGCTCCAAGACGACCAGAACGACTTGTTGGACCGACTGCGCAACAGCGGGTCGTCCTGGTCGATCGACCTGTTGCCCGAAGAGGTCGAGCACCTCGATTCCTATGCCACCGCGGCGTTGCCCCAGCTGGAGCAGGCCGCCAGCGCCGGCCGCATTTTCGTCGGGGACGAGTCCGAAGGTGGTCCGCTCACCGAACACGTGGTCGGGGTGGCTCACGACCTGGCCGCCGCCATCGTGGGCCCGCTACGGCGCCGGCTGGCCGATGACGACGCGCTGACCAACGCCGACGAGTCGGCCGTGGCGGAGCACGTCGGGTCCGCCTTCAGGGAGTGGAAGGGCGGGCGGATCGAACGCCTGGCCGGCGATTATGTCATCGCCGGCTTCTCGGCCGGCTCGGTGGCCGGATCGACCCAGGACATCGAGTGGGTCGCCGCCGCCGCGACCCGGTTCCACCCCTTGTCCCGATTGCGACGACAACGCACTGAACGGCCCACAAGCCGGCCGGTCAGGAGTTCCCCACCGGCCATCGGCACCCGCCTGCCCATTCTGGGTGCCGTTGCCTGCTGGTCCCTTCTGCCACCTAGGCTGCAGCCCGTGCGTACCCCGGATGACGTGCCGAAGGCTCCACGCGGCACCTCTCATCGACGACGGCGCTGGATCATCATCGCCCTGATCATCATCATCGCCCTGATCCTGTCGTTGCGTACGTTTGCCGTCTTCTACACCGACGCACTGTGGTTCTCATCGGTCAGGCTCCATTCGGTCTGGTCCAGCCTGTTCGAGATCAAGGCCGGATTGATGATCACGTTCTGCGTGATCTTCGCCGCACTGCTCCTGGCCAGCCTGATCGTCGCCGAACGACTCGCTCCCCGGGGCCAGGCGGCCGACGCCGAGGACGACTTCGTCCGGCGCTACCAGGAGGTGGTCGGCCCCTATGCCCGGTGGCTCCGGGCCGCGGTGGTGATCATCCTGTCCCTCATCGTGGGCTCCCAGGCCCTCGGACAGTGGCAGAACTGGATCTTCTTCCGCAACGGCGTGAACTTCGGGACCAAGGATCCCCTGTGGCACAAGGACATCGGGTACTTCGTCTTCAGGTTGCCGTTCGAGAACTTTCTCGTCCACTGGGCCCTGGTGGCGCTGATCGTCATCTTCCTGGTCACGGTGCTCAGCCATTACCTCAATGGGGGCATCCGGGTCCAAGGACCCAGACCCAGGGTGCGGCCGGCAGTCAAGGCCCACATCTCGGTCATCCTCGGGTTGATGGCGCTGGTCAAGGCGGTCGGGTACTTCCTGCAGCGTTACAACCTGGACAACGCCAAGGACGGGTACGTCAACGGACCCGGCTACACCGACGTCCACGCCCGGTTGCCGGCGCTGCAGTTGTTGATCCTGGTGTCGCTGGCCGCGTTCTTGTTGTTGATCTTCAACATCCGCCGCCAGGGCTGGGCCCTGCCCGTGCTCGGGGTGGGCATGTGGTTCCTCGTCGCCCTGACCGCCGGGGCCATCTACCCGGCCGCGGTGCAGGCGTTCAGCGTCAACCCGGCCCAGAACACCTTGGAGCATCCCTATATCCAGCGGAACATCACCGCCACCCGGGCGGCCATGAACCTCAACAGCATCCAACATTCCGTATCCGGCGGTCCGACCCTGAACGCCAACACGCTGAACGCCAACAGCGCCACTACGGGCAACGTGCGCCTGTGGGATCCGACGGTGACCCAGCCGACTACGACAAGTTGCAGGACATCCGCTCCTATTACAGCTTCAACTCGCTGGGCGTGGACCGCTACAACATCGACGGCAAGGAGACGCCGGCGGTGGTGGGCGTACGGGAGATCAACGACCAGGACATCCCGGCGCGTCGTGGGTCAACACCCACCTGCAGTTCACCCACGGGTTCGGCATGATCGTGTCGCCCTCCAACCAGACCACTCCAACGGCGACCCCGTTTTCGGGGTCGGGGGCGTACCCCCGGTCTCGACCAAGGGGCTTGCCCACGATCACCCAGCCCTCGGTCTACTTCGGGCTGAACGAGCCCGGGTACGTGGTCGCCAACACCAAGCAGCCCGAGATCGACTACCAGCTGGCCGAACGGACAACCAGGAGACCCATTACCACGGCGACGGGGGCGTACAGCTCTCCTCGTTCTTCAAACGGGTCATGTTCGCCTTCCGCTTCGGCGACATCAACATGTTGATCTCCGACCAGTTGACCGGCAACTCGAGGGTCATGTTCGACCGCCAGATTCAGGTCCGGGTGGCCAAGGCCGCCCCGTTCCTCAGCCTCGACTCCGACCCGTACTCGGCGCTGGTGAACGGGCACATCGACTACATCCAGGACGCGTACACCACGACCGACAACTACCCCTATGCGCAAAACGCCAACACCATCGGCACTGTCGTCGGCCAGCGGGCTTCCCCCCAACTTCAACTACATCCGCAACTCGGTCAAGGTGGTCACGGACTCGTACACCGGCATGATGACGTTCTACGTGATGGATCCCAACGACCCGATCATCCGCACCTACGAGCGGGCCTTCCCGAACATGTTCACGCCGGCATCGAAGATGCCCAAAGCGCTCAGGGCCCACATCCGCTACCCCGAGGACATCTTCACCGTGCAGGCCTCCATGTACGGGAAGTACCACATCACCAACGCCACCAGCTTCTACAGCGCCGCCGACGCCTGGACCCTCTCGCCCACCCCGGCTCGGGCTCGCCCTCGTCTGCCTTGGCCACCACCCAGACGGTCAATGCCCAGGGCCAGGCCGTGTCGACCGGGCAGGTTGTGAAGATGGCGCCGATCTACCAGATGCTCGAGGTCCCCGGCCAGAACAAGCAGACCTTCACGTTGCTCGACGCACTCGTCCCGGTGTCCAGGGGAGCCAGATCCAGACCCTCTCGGGCTTCATGATTGCCGGGTCCGATCCAGGTCACTACGGGCAGATCCAGATGTTCGTCACCCCTCGTGGGCAGCCGGTCGACGGCCCGTCTCTGGTCGCGGCCCGGATTGACGCCACCCAGTCCATCTCGAGCAAGATCAGCCTGTTGAACCAGAACGGATCGAGCGTGCAGCTGGGCAACGTCTTGATGATCCCGATCGCTGACTCGTTGTTGTACATACAACCGCTCTATGTCCAGTCGTCGCGCAACACGTTCCCCGAGCTGCAGGGGGTGATCGCCGTGTACGGCAAGCAGGCGGCTCTGGGTACCGGCGGCCCGAACAACGATGCCCAACAGGCGCTGCAAGACGCACTGACCCAGGTGTTCCAGGCGCCGGTGTCGACCTCGCCCGGGGGTGGGAGCGGGACCCTGTCGCCCCAGGTCCAGAACCTCCTCGTCGATGCCCAGCAGGCCTACCAGCAGTCCTTGACCGACTTGAAGACGGGGACCTGGGCGCATACCAAAACGACATCAACAGGATGGAGTCCGACCTGAACACCATCCAGCAGCTGACGGGCACGGCGACCCCCGGCACCGGATCGACGACCACCACGACGACGGCCCCCAACCATCCGGCAGCTCGGCAAGGGCACGACATCGACCACCGCCGGCAAGGGCTCCACGTCGACCACCACCGGCAAGGGCTCGACGTCGACTACCGACCCCGAAGTCGTCGACCAAGACGTCACCGACGCCATCGACCGCCCCGGCGTAGGCACCGCCTCCTGCACCCGAGCGGCTGTCCGGCGCAGAACGACGGCGGCGAACCGGTGCTATCGTTGTTGGCTCACGGCGCGGGGTGGAGCAGTCTGGTAGCTCGTCGGGCTCATAACCCGAAGGTCGGAGGTTCAAATCCTCCCCCCGCCACCATTGAAACGCTGGTCGGCGCCGTCTCGTGCATAGGGCACAGGCGCCTGACCAGCGGTTTCGCGTTCGGGCCGAGGTCGAAGATCGGGGTTTATCGGGGCTTTTTCTCGGGACCAACGATTTCGCCGACGGCAAAAAGCAGGCAAGGCCGCAGTGAACCTACGTCAGCAGTGTTCAGTCCCCCGCGGCACGACGAGCCCGGTCTCGTAGGCGGCGACCACTGCTTGGGTGCGGTCACGTAGTCGAGCTTGTTGAGGACACGGCTCACGTGGGTTTTTACCGTTTCTTCGCTGATTGTGAGGCGCTCGGCGATCTCATGGTTGGACAGTCCTTCGGCGACTAGCCGCAGGATCTCGGTCTCGCGTGGGGTGAGCGTTCCAGCGTGCCGGCGGACGGACCGGTCGGTTGACGCCGGGCGGCGAATTTGCTGATTAGGTGACGGGTGATGGATGGTGCGAGCAGGGCGTCGCCGCCGGCAATGACGTGGACGGCGTCGAAGAGCCGTTCCGCGGTGCCGTCTTTGAGCAAGAAGCCGCTGGCGCCGGCGCGGAGGGCGTCGTAGACGTACTCGTCGAGGTCGAAGGTGGTCAAGATGAGGATGCGTGGACCGTCTGTTGCAGATCGGACAAGCTGGCGGGTCGCTTCAATGCCATCGACTCCGGGCATGCGAATGTCCATGAGCACTACTTCGGGATGGAGTTGATTGCAGATTCGTACTGCCTCGGAGCCGTCAGATGCAGTGGCTATGACGCTGAAGTCGGGTTGGGTGTTGAGGAGCTCGGCGAATCCGTCGCGGACCACTTGATGGTCGTCGGCGACAACGAGGCGTATGGGTCCGGCAACCGTCACGCTGGGTCTTCGATCTTGGCCGGGAGTGTGGCTTCGATCAGGTATCCGCCGCCGGGAGCGGGACCGGTATGCAGGTTGCCTCCGACCGCGGCGGCGTGGCTCGTGCATGCCTGCCACGCCGTGGCCAGCGACCGGTGCGGAGGGGTCCGGGCCGGGTCCGTTGTCCCGGATTCGTAGGCGCAGCCGGTCGTAGCTGTAGGTCATCTCGACGTCGACGGCGGCGCCAGGCCGCGTAACGCCTGGCGTTGGTAAGGGCCTCTTGGACGATGCGGAACCCGGCGAGCTCGACACCCGGGTCGAGCGGGATCGGCGCGCCGCGGAGTATCAGCCGGGTGGCCGACCCAGACACCCCGCGTGCCTCGTCGATCAGGTCGTTCAGTTGGTCCAGGCCCGGTTGGGGATGGCGGTCCGCCGAGTCGATATTGGCGTCCGGGCGGAGGACACCAAGCAGCCGTCGCATCTCGACCAGCGCAGCACGGGCCGTGTCTCCGATGGCGGAGAGCCGTTGGGCGCCGGCTGCCGGCATACCGGGTACCGCGAGCCGGGCGGACTCCGCCTGCACGGCGACCATAGAGATGTGGTGGGCGACGACGTCGTGCAGTTCACGGGCGATGCGGGCCCGTTCACCACGGGCGGTGTGCTCGATGAGCGTGTCGGCAATGACCTGACGTGCGGCGCGGTTGTCTCGGACCTCCCGGCGGGTCTGCTGAGCGAACCCTCCCAGGGACGCGACCGGTGCCAGCGCCGCCAACAGCACGGTGAGGACCGCCGCCTCCGAAGAGGTGGGAGGCGGGCCGGTGAAGGTCAGTACCAGGAACGGGGTGGCGAGGCCCAGGGCCAACAGCTTCATCTGTGCTTGCTGGTGGGAGCCGCCGCGGCCGAGCCCGTAGAGGGCAATCAGCAGGCCGACGAAACCCGCCACCGTGAGGGCGTGGAAACCCGCCAGCGACACGACACTCGACGCGCAGATGGCCGCGGCCGCTCCCGCTCTGCCCAGGAGACCGAGTGGCAGGGTGCTCCCCAGAGCGAGGAGCCCGACGGCGAGCGTCGACTCGCCCCCGAGCCCGCCGATCGCTGCCCGAGTAATGACCTCGGTCAGTCCAACTAGGGCGAGCGATGAGGCAAGCACCACATCGGCCCGCGGTGCGGCCATCAGAACCAGACCCTTCGCAGCGAACCTGACGGACCAGTCTCGGGATCGGCTCACACCACCATTGTCGCTCTTGACCCAGGAATCGGTCGTCACCCTCGGCAGGGATATCTCGATCGCGGCGTGCCCCCTGAGAGCTACACCGAAGATGGCTCCCCAGCGTGACGACAACGATGACCTGGGTCCGTACCGTCTATAGGCATGGAAGCAACCATCGACGTCAGCGGGATCCGTAAGCGGTTCGGGCCCACGGTGGCCCTGGACGGCCTGTCGTTCACGGTGGCGCCCGGGCAGGTGACCGGCTTCGTCGGCCCCAACGGTGCAGGGAAATCCACCACCATGCGGGCGATCCTGGGTCTGGACATCCCTCGACGAGGGGAGCGCGTTGGTCGACGGGCAGCCGTACCAGAAGTTGCGCCATCCACTCAACCACGTCGGATCGCTACTCGACGCGGCCGCCTTGCACCCGAGCCGCACCGCCCGTAACCACCTGTTGTGGTTGGCACACTCGCAAGGACTGTCAGCGCGACGCGTCGACGAGGTCCTTGAGCACGCCGGGCTCCAGGCAGTAGCCAAGCGGAAGACCGGCGGGTACTCGCTGGGCATGCGCCAGCGTCTCGGAATCGCCGCCGCCCTGTTGGGCGACCCGCCGATCCTGATCCTGGACGAGCCGTTCAACGGCATGGACCCCGAGGGCATCATGTGGATACGCGGCTTCATGCGCTCCTTGGCCTCCCAGGGCCGGGCCGTGCTCGTCTCCAGCCACTTGATGAGCGAGCTGCAAGACGCCGCTACGCATCTGGTGGTGATCGGCCGGGGCCGGCTGGTGGCCGACACCAGCGTGGCCGAGCTGATCGCAGCGGCCTCCGACGGCCGGGTCAGTCTGCGCACGACTGCCCGCTCCCAAGCGGCGACGGTCCTGGCCAGCGCCGGGGCGACGGTAGCGGTTACCGGATCGGACACCCTTACGGTCTCCGGGCTGGGTCCGGAGCGGGTCGTGGCGCTGCTCTCTGATAGCGCCCTGCCCTTCTCGGAGGTCTCGGCCCACCAAGCCTCCCTAGAGGAGGCGTACATGGAACTGACCCGGGACCAGGTCGAGTACCGCCCTATCGATGTGGAGGGCGTCCAGCAGTGACGAATACCGTGACCCCGTATCGTTCCGAGCAGCCGGCCGGCCGTGACGGGTTCGCCCAGCTGCTCCGAGCCGAGTTCACCAAGTTCCGCACGGTCCGGGCCTGGATGATCGCCCTCTGCGCGGCGGCGGTCGTGTTCGTGCTCCTGGCCTTCCTCAGCGCCTCCTTCAGCCGCTCGGCCAACCCCCCAGTACGGACCGGTCCAGGGCGGTGAAGCCGTCTCCGACAGCTACATGTTCGTGCATCAAACACTGGTCGGCGACGGCACCCTCATGGCCAGGGTGACTCGCTTTCGGGAGCGCACACATCGCCGTCACCTAGCTCGGGCCACGGCTTCGGCGGTCATCAGCAGTCAGTCGAACTCGCAACTGCACCCTGGGATGGCACCGTGGGCCAAGGCGGGAATCATCCTCGAACGGGACACGAACCAGGGAACCGGCCTATGCGGCCGTGATGGTCACCGGCTCTCACGGTGTCCGGATGCAGTACAACTATACGCACGACAGGCCGGGCTTGTCGGCGCCGTCGGGCCGTCCTCCCCCGGTGGCTTCGGCTCACCCGAGTCGGAGACGTCATCAGCAGCTACGACTCGGTCGACGGCGTTCATTGGACCGAGGTCGGCACGGCCCGGCTCGCGGGCCTTCCCCACACGGTCCAGATCGGGCTGTTCGCCACCTCCCCGCTGTACTTCGTTGCCGGGTCCAGCAACGGGACATCCAGCGTGGCTACGGCCCACTTTGACCGTGTCTCCACTCGAGGCGACCTTCCCCAGCGCTCCTGGACCGGAGACGCGATCACCGATGTCACTCCTTGCCGTCGGCCCCCACTTGGCAACAGGCATCCGCCGATTCGTTCACCATCAGCGGGTCAGGCGACATCGCACCGCTCGTGGGTGGCGAAGGTGTCGCAACCCATTGGTCAGGCGCCAGCATCGTCAACGGAACCATCGTCGCGCTCCTCATCGTGATCGTGCTCGCTGCCTTATTCGTCACTACCGAGTACCGCCGCGGGCTCATCCGCACCACCCTCGTCGCCAGCCCACGCCGCGGCCGGGTCCTCGCCGCCAAAGCGGTCGTCGCCGGATCGATGGCCTTCGCCGCCGGAGCCGTCGCAACCGCGATCGCCGAAGTGATCACCCGCCACGTCTTCGCCGCCAACGGGAACTATCTCTTTCCGCAAAGCGGGGCCGCCCTGGCGCGGGTCATCATCGGCACGGGACTATTCCTTGGCCTCGCCGCGGCACTGGTCGTGGCCCTCGGCACGATGCTGCGGCGCAGCGCCGGGGCGGTCGTCGCCGGCCTCGTGCTCCTCGTGCTGCCCGGCATTCTCGGCACCGCTGGCTCCAACACCTGGCTGATGCGTTACACCCCGACCGCGGCCTTCGCCATCCAAGCCACCCTGCCCCGCTTCGACCAAGTCACCAACGCTTACACGTCAGCAACGGCTACTTTCCCATCAGCCCCTGGGCCGGCCTCGCCGTGCTCGCCGCCTATATCGCGGTGGCCATGGGCGCAGCCACGTGGCTTCTCCGCCGCCGAGACGCCTGATCTCCGCGGTGCCCTTCAGGACGAAGCAGATAGAAGACGCCTTCCGCGCCGAGTGGACGAAACTCCGCACCCTGGCCAGCACCGGCTGGCTATTACTCGCCACCGTCACGCTCACCGTCGGGGTCAGCGCCGCAGTGACCGCCGCCAACAACCACAGCTCGACCAGCCCATCCGAAGACACCACCAAACTCGCCCTGGTTGGAATGGACCTCGGCCAGGCCATCGTCGCCCTCCTCGCCGTCCTGGCCATCTCCGAGGAGTATGGCACCGGCATGATCAGCGTCACTCTCACCGCCATACCGCGACGGCTCGGGCTCCTCTCCGCCAAGGCAGCCAATATTGCCGGCCTGACCCTGGTCGTCGGCATCCTCGCCGTCACCGGCTGCCTCCTCGCCGGGCGCTTCATTCTCCCCGGCGCCGGTTTCGACGCGGCCCACGGGTACGCGCTTGTGTCCATCACACACAGCCCGACCCTCCGCGCGGCTGTGGGCAGTGTCCTCTACCTCGTCCTCGTCGGCCTGCTCGCCCTCGGCGTCGCCACCGCCGTACGCGACACCGCCGTCTCGATCGGCGCCGTGCTCGCCCTGCTCTACCTGCCCCTCCTCCTGGCCCAAGTCGTCAGCGACCCGTTACGACGACACATCCAACAGATCGCACCGATGGCCGCCGGCCTTGCCATCCAATCCACCACCAGCCTCCGCTCCCTACCCATCGCCCCTTGGGCCGGGCTCGGCGTCCTCGCCGCGTGGGCGACCGGGTCACTCCTCATTGCCGGCCTTCTATTGCGGCTACGTGACGCATGAGGCCGCACCCCAAGCAGGCCGCAATGCCCGCCGACCCCCGACGCCGCACTGCTACACGGGGCGGCGACCCTGATCCCCATCTCGACCGAGGAGATCAACCGCGAGACGAAAGGCAGCGACATGAAGGCTGAGGACACAGATCAAAAGATGAACGGTAGACGAAGGGGCAATGAGCATCGACGTTGGCGATGGGTCGCGATACCGGGGTGCTCTTGTCGCGCTCGGGATGGGTTTGGCGGCGTGCGGAGGTGGGTCCCCGAAGGCTTCGCCGACCTCGTCAGGCAATCCGAGCAGCACTGCGGCGATCCAGTACTCGCAATGCATGCGCTCCCACGGAGTCACCGATTTTCCCGACCCCAACAGCAACGGTAACTTCCAGTCGAGCGGCAACGGCAACGTGAGCCAGGCCACTATGCAGGCGGCCCAGGATGCCTGCCAGCATCTGCTTCCAAGTGGTGGCCAGCCGAGCCCAGCACAGAACGCGGAGGCTGCCAAAAGTGCGTTGACGTTCTCTCAATGCATGCGCTCCCACGGAGTGTCGAACTTCCCAGATCCTCAGGTCAGTGGCGGCTCAGTCGGCTTTCCCCTCGGGCGAGGTATCGACACGAAGTCGCCGGGGTTCCAGGCGGCGCAGCGCGCCTGCCAGAGCTCGGGGCCAGGCGCCAGCCACAGCATCAGCGGAAGTTGATGACCGCTAATGATACCCGAAAGCCCGATCATCGAGCCCGCCGGCGCGTCCCAATCAACGGGCTCGACCACCGAGGAGCTGGCCCATACCCGGTCCCGCACCGTCGAAGCGCCAGCCGACCACCGCCGGCGGCGAGCGCCGTGGGTCATCGCGCTCGCCGCGGTGCTGCTGGCTGCCGGCGTTGCTCTGGGGATCACCGATCCGTTCGCTGATGGACCGGCCAGCCACCCCGTGGCCGGGAGCGCCGATCCGACCTCATTGGCCAGAGTTACCCGCCAGGACCTGTCCTCGCAGACCCAGGTGTCGGCCACCCTGGGCTACGCCGGCAGCTACAGCGTGGTGAACCAGGCCCAAGGGACGCTCACTGCGCTGCCGTCGGTCGGCCAGGTGGTCACCCAAGGCCAGGTGCTCTACCAGGTGAGCGGCGCACCGGTCGTCCTGCTCTACGGGTCGACCCCGGCGTACCGGAACCTGTCGGAGGGGCCTCGGCGTCGGATGTGACCGGCACCGACGTGGCCGAGCTGAACGCCGATCTCGTCGCGCTCGGCTACGCCACCAGCGCAGAGATCCCCCGGGCACCGACGACTTCACCTAGTGGACCAAGGTGGGCGTGGAGAAGCTCCAAGCCGCGCTGGGGTGACACAGAACGGCACCCTCGGCCTGGGCCAGGCGGTGTTCTTGCCCACCGCGGTGCGGGTCACCTCGGTCTCGGCCACCCTGGGCGCACCGGCCCAACCAGGCCAACCGGTGCTGTCAGCCACCTCGACCACCCGCCAGGTCAGCATCGCCTTGGACGCCGCCCAGCAGTCCGAGGTGGCCGTCGGGGACAAGGTGATGATCACCTTGCCGAACAACCAGACCACGCCGGGGGTGATCTCCTCGGTGGGCACGGTGGCGACGGCCCCGGCGTCGGGGAGCGCGAACAGCTCGCCGACCATCACCGTGCTCGTGAACCCGACCGACCCGGCCGCTACCGGGACCTGGGACCAGGCGCCGGTGAACGTGACGATCACGACCGGGACCGTCACCAATGTGCTGGTCGTGCCCGTGGACGCCCTCTTGGCCCAATCGGGCGGCGGCTACGCAGTGGAGGTGGTGGGCGCCAACGGCATCCACCACCTGGTCCCGGTCACCTTGGGCCTCTTCGACGATGCCGACGGCATGGTCCAGGTGAGCGGGTCGGGGCTGGTGGCCGGCCAGCGTGTGGTGGTGCCGAAGCTATGACCGTCGACGACCAAAGCGACGGGTACATGCCCGACATCTCTCGACCCGGCCGGTCACCGACGGCGGCCGCCCTCGGCCGGTGCTCGAGGTCGACCAGGTCACCAAGGTCTACCCGAGCGAGCCGCCGGTGACCGCCCTGCGGGGCGTCTCCTTCACCGTCGCCCGGGGCGAGCTGGTGGGCATCGTGGGCCCATCGGGGTCGGGCAAGACCACCCTGTTGCATCTGATGGGCACCTTGGACCGGCCCAGCACCGGTCGGGTGCGGATCACCGGCCTCGACGTCGCCCGGCTCTCTGACCGGGAGCTGGCCGCCCTGCGGGCCACCCGGATCGGCTTCGTGTTCCAACAGTTCTTCTTGGCCGAGCACCAGAGCGTGCTCGACAACGTGGCCGACGGCCTCCTCTACGCCGGGGTCCCCCAGGGCGAACGCCGCGGCCAGTGCCCTCGACGCCCTGACGATGGTCGGCTTGGAGAGCCGACCCCAGGCCCGCCCCAACCAGCTCTCTGGCGGCCAACGCCAACGCGTCGCCATCGCCCGGGCCCTCGTCGGCAGCCCCGCCATCGTCTTCGCCGACGAGCCCACCGGCAACCTCGACCAGGCCACCGGGCAGGCCATCTTGGGGCTCTTCGAGGACCTGCACGACCTCGGGGTCACCATCGTGGTCATCACCCACGACCGGGACATTGCCGGCCGACTGGGCCGGCGGATCGAGATGCTCGACGGCCAGGTCGCCTTCGACAGCGCCGAGGAGGCGACGACGACTTCCCCATGCCAGCTTCTCGTGCTTCCTCCCGTGGCCAGGACCCTCGACCATGACCGACACCGCGACCCTCGAAGTGAGGAAGCTGCGGGCTTCCGACCTGGGGCGCCTGTCCACGGTGGGGCTGCGCACCCGCAAGCTGCGAGCGGGCCTCTCCGCTCTGGGCATCGCCATCGGCGTGGCCGCCATCGTGGCCGTCCTCGGGCTGTCCTCGTCTGCCTCGGCCGGCCTGCTGAACGAGATCTCCTCCCTCGGCACCAACTTGCTCGTGGTCCAGAACGGCCAGACCTTCACCGGCGGCACCGCCGAGCTGCCCAAAGCCGCCCCGGCCATGATCGCCCGCATCGACGCCGTCACCCATGTGGAACAGACCGGCACGGTGAGCCGGCAACGTCTACCGCAACCCGCTCATCCCCTCCATCGACTCCAACGCCCTCTCCATCGACGCGGCCAGCCTCGGCCTGTTCACACTGTGGGCACTAGCGTCGCCCAGGGCAGCTATCTCAACGCGGCGACCGCCCAAGAGCCCGTCGCCGTTCTCGGCGCGGCTGCCGCCCAGCGGCTCGGGATTGACAGCGTCTATCTCCGGCGAGCGGATCTGGGCTCGACAACAAGTGGCTCTACGTCGCCGGCATCTTGAAACCCGCCGTCCTCGCCCCCGCCATCGACTCCTCGGTGCTGGTCGGCTTCCCCGCCGCCGAGCGCTACCTCGGCTTCGACGGCCACCCCTCCACCATCTACGTCCGCGCCCAAAATAGCCACGTCGCCGCGGTCGACAACCTCCTCGGAGCGACCGCCAACCCGCAGAACCCCAACCAAGTCGCCGTCTCCCAACCCTCGGCCGCCCTGGTCGCCCAGGCCGACGCCCAAGGCGCCTTCAACGGCCTCTTCTTGGGCCTCGGCGCGGTGGCGCTGCTCGTCGGAGCGGTCGGGGTGGCCAACATCATGATCATCTCCGTCCTCGAACGACGCTCTGAGATCGGGTTGCGGCGCGCTCTCGGGGCCACCAGAGGCAACGTCCGCGTCCAGTTCCTCGCGGAAGCCGTCCTCCTCGCCCTCATCGGCGGCGCCATCGGTGTCGGAGCGGGCGCCCTCTCCACCGCCGTCTACGCCTCCGCCAAGCACGAGCTCGTCGTCATCCCGACCCTCGCCTGGGGCGGCGGCATGGGCGCCGCCATATTCATCGGCGCCGTCGCGGGTCTTTGGCCCGCCCTGCGGGCCGCCCGGATGTCGCCCACCGAGGCGCTGTGGAGCATGTGATGAGAAGCATTGCTACGTCCGGCAAATCTTCAGACTGCCTTCATCTCGAAACTGAAGGGCCCGCCACGATGGGCTGCGGTGGCGGGTTTCTCAGGACTTCAACGGCCGAGCGACGACATTGATTAGTGCAGCGTCTGGGCGGCTGCATAGTGCAGGTCCCGTGACCAGCGGCTTCGTTGGGTCTGAAGCCCGAAGGTGCGCAATGGTCCTGAACCCCCGCCACCATTGAAACGCCGGTCGGCGGGTCCGTGCATAGGGCACAGGCGCCTGACCAGCGATTTCGCGTTCGAGCCGAGGTGGAAGATCGGGGTTTATCGGGGCTTTTTCTGGACCTCTGACTCCTCAAGAAAATGTTCAGAGT
>CAVQVK010000053.1:0-52953 GCA_963717035.1 uncultured Acidimicrobiaceae bacterium
CTAGCCGTCCGGCTCCGATGGGTACAGTCACGTATCTGCTTCTTCGTGAGCGGAACCCAAGGAAGGCCGCGCGAGCGGCCTTCGGCGGCTCCTACGGCTGATGCGACCACGAGTGTCCGTCATCACGCGTAAGCATCGTTCGCGCAGGCGGTGCTCATTAGCCCTGGGCGGTATGTCAGACTGGAGCCGGATAGCCGTGCGTTGATCAGGGGTGTTGGAATGGCCGATGCATCGGAGTTCGTGATCGGCGCCGAGGTGAGGTGCAGCGATGGGGCTGAGTGCGGCGAGGTGGAGCGTGTAATCGTCGATCCGGCTGCTCGGACGGTGACGCATCTGGTCGTGCGGGTGAAGCATCGGCGTATCCTCGACCGCCTCGTGCCCGTCGGACTTGTGGAAGCAGCCGAAGGGGGCAGCGGGGTGCGTCTTGGCTGCTCGGTCGACGATTTCCGCAAGCTCGACCCTGCCGAGGAAAAGCACCAACTCACGGAAACCAGCAGCTTCGGGTATTACGCCGTGCACGCAGGGTTTGGTCGCCATGCGTCTTTCCCGTTATGGGACGCCCTGAGGTCGTCACTGACGAGACCGTTCCCTTCGGGGAGGTAGATGTCCATCGGGGCGAGAGGGTTCGTGCGAGCGATGGCGAGATCGGGCACGTCGAAGGGCTGGTCATCGACTCTGGCGATCGTCGTGTGACGCACGTGCTGCTCGAAGTACGGCACGCCCTGTTGGGCCATAAACACGTCACGATCCCGATTGACGCGGTTGCGAGGGTGGCCGCGGGTGTGGAGGTCAACCTCACGAAGCAGCAGGTGCACGACCTCCCATCAGTCGAGATAGACGTTTCGAACGAAAAGGGATAGGACTTCGCGACAACACGCGCGTGGCGTCGGGCGTCTGTGGACACGCTGGGGCAGCCGAACGTCGTACCGCCAGCCGCATGAGGCGTGTCGTAGATTCCGGGTGTGGCACCAACGTGCATCCTGATTCCCGTTCCTGAGGTGGAGCCGACGGTCGATCTTCTGCGCCGGGAGCACACACCTGATGGTGCGGCCGGGATGCCCGCCCACGTCACCCTCATCTACCCGTTCGCGGACGACAACCATCTCGTCTCGGACGAAATCACCGAAGCCAGAACAGTGATCGGGCGCTTCGCTCCATTCAACTTCGCTCTCACAGACGTTCGTCGCTTCGACAATCTGCCCAAGGAGTCCTACGTGTGGCTCGCTCCGAGTCCAGCCGAGCCGTTCATCGAAATCATCGAGGCTCTTGCATCCGCATTCCCTGGGTACCCGCCGTTCGGAGGCGTGTTCTCTTCGATTGTCCCGCACCTGACCGTGGCCTACTCCACGGATGACCATGTACTGCGGACGGTGGAGGATCGTCTGGCCGGGACACTGCCCATCAACGCGAGGGCGACGACGGCAACCATCATGGAAGACGTCGCTGGGACGTGGCGACTCCGCGCGAGCATCCAGCTTGCCGGAATGTGAGCCGACCGGGCGCTAGGCTGACGTAGAGAGGGCTTCTGTTTAGACCTCTCGGGAGTGGCTGGCTTCACCCAGCACGGCGATGACTTCGCGCAACCAACGGCGCGCCCGGTCGATGTTCGGCCCAGGTGGAGCTAAATCGGCCGTGTCCGCTTGCAGTTCGCTCATCACAAGCATGGCTCGCAGCGGGTCGGGTTCGGTGAGGGCCTCCGCGATTCGTTCGGCGAGTCGTTCTGGCTTCAAGGGGAGCGCTCGCACCCGATCAGCGAGGCGTTTGCTCGTTGGCTGCCAGACCCGATTGAGTGCGTAGACGATCCGGAGCACGCGCCCGGCGTCGTTATAGAGGTACTCGATGAGGGCGAGCCGCTCGCCCGATCGCGCGAGGGTGAGGAAGCCGGTGGGGTGGTAGCCTCCCCACGCCTGTGCCGCATCCTCGATCCGTGTGACCGCGATCGAGTCCGGGTAGACGCTCAGCCGCTGCTGCCATTCCCGCAGCAGTCCGGTGGTCCGGAGTCCAATGCCGTTCATGAGTGCGTCTGCGCTTCTCTGGTTCTGCTCGCCCGCCAGAAGCGCCGTGACAGACGCCTCAGCGAAGTCCTGCGGCCACCAGATGGTTTCGATCGGGACGCCTTCGTAGTAGCCGAACACACGCGACACCTCCGTTCCCTGCACACCCCAGGTGTCGATGTTGACGAGGCCCACCCGCCGGGCGTGCTCGAAGCACTCGTCGAGATCGAGCCGCGTCGTGGTGACGACGAGCATCTCGATATCGGAGAGATCGTCCGCAACACCGCGGGAAACGCTGCCCGTCAGCACGACCTCCTCGACAACGGGTGGGAGCGCGGCCGCGATCCGTTGCGCGACCTTCCGGAGTTCGCTTGTTCGTGGTGTCGGCACCCGGCGAATCTATCGTCGCAGCGGCGCACGCGTCACGCGCGCCACGCAACTGTGCTCAGGGTCGCGGTCGGGGCCGCCATTGCTGGCGGCCCCCCGCGCAGATCCCGTTATGTCGAGACACGGGATCCGTGGGAGCCGGGGGCTGCGACGCACCGGCCACCCGAGCGAGAGAGCCGCTGCCTGACCACGGTTTCTGCGACGCTCCGAGGGTGTCTGAGTTCCGGGTAATCATGGAACGACTATGAGGCAGAGTTCGCTCTTGACGCGAACGGTGTTGGGTCTAGGCGTCAGCGTTCTGTTCATGTTCGAGAGCTGGCAGCACTACGGATGGCTCGGCCCCATCCTCATCGCCTCGGGGGTGGCCGTAATAATCGTCATCGCGTTGTTGTTTGGACGAACCGGCCCGGAGGATCGCCTGGTGGTAGGGGTCGTCCGCGAACGCTGGCGCAACCGATCGTCGTGACGAAGCGATCTTCGCCACGAATCCCCCCTGTGACCGCACCTTCGGTCAGGCGTCTGTACGCATCACTGGCGCAACGGAGCGTCGTCGATTCCCGACACGAGACATGAAATCTGCCTTACGATTCGGCAAATGAGGCGTTGCAGGCAGATCGCTGCCGTGGCGCTCCTTGCGAGCACGCTGGTAGGGGGTGCCTGGCTGTATCTCTATCGTGTCTCCAGCGTCGCAACTTTCGTTGACCGACGGGGGTACACAATCAACCCGCCGTACACGGTGAGCGTTCAGCCTTGGTGGAGCGTCTTCGCCGCTGTCCTCGTGATCGCCTTGGGAACCCTTGCTGCGATCGCGGTACTACCTGGTCATGCAAGCGCCAGGAGCCGAATCGACCGCCTCGTGTCCCCACCGAGCGCCCCGACCGGGCCGAAGCTCGCAACCCTCCGCGGCGCAATCGGGATGGCACTCATCGGAGGCCAGACTTTCCTCAGGCTTGCGGCGATGGTCACAGCGCGGGCAGCACACTCGCTACGCGTAACAAGCCCACACAGATAACCGTCGTCTCACTTCATCGCTTGGGCGTCAGTGAGGAACCCGCGCAGCGGAGCGGAGCGTCGCCCGAACGGCTCTAAGCTATGTCCAAATGGCTGATTCTGATGAGCAGCCTGTCCTCGATGATGAGGCGTGGGCGCGGGGCAAGCATTATTGGCGGGCGCTCGTCGATGAGATCCTGGTTTCCCTGGGGCAGACAGACGAATGGCCGAGCGCGGAGCATAAGTTCTACGGCGATGGGATTACCCCAATACCGCGTGAAGGCGTATCCATTTGTGATGGGCGCTCGTGGCTTCTCGACCGGTCATTTTCCATCCAGCAGTTTCCTTCGAGCGCTGAGACGGCGACGATCTTCGCCCACGTCGAGGATTGGGCGGCTGGCCTCCTGAGCTTCCCCGACATCAATAACGAAGAGGACATCGACCGTTTCTTCGATGAAGGCCCGCCTGATAACCGCGTCCCGAGATCGACGCTCAGCATCAAGCTTCACGGAAGCTCCGATGCGACAGCTGCCTGCGCGCGATTTCTGCTCACGGCGTGGCTGAGGCCCGAGGCGAATGTGCGCGAGATGCAGACGTTGATAGAGGTCACGCCGGGCCTCGACCATTGGTGAACCCCGCTCGGGGTGCCTTCGCGCACGCTGGCGCAGTCCTGCGTCATGTCTCTGAGCTGGAATGCTTCATCGATGGCTCGGCCCGAATCCCGCACTGAAGCTGCGCTTTCGGAGCTTTGCGCCAAGTACGGCTTTTGCATTGGCGGTGAAGCGGCAGAGGCGATCGCCGTCGATCCTCCCGATGACCCTGACGGATTCCTGGATGCGGTCCTTCGCGCCGAGGGGTTCCAGCACCCGGAGTTGTTCGACAAGCACCATCGTGAGCAACTCCTGACCGTGATCCGCGATTGGCTATTCGACCATGGGCACGGCCGCGGAACGACGTCGGGCTTGCCGCGAGTCCGGGAAACCTGACACCGCTACCCGTCCGGGTCTTCGGATCGTCGCGAGCGCTCGCGGAGACCAGCACGCTTTCGCCTGGCGTGCTCGGCTCGGCCAAGGCAGCGTCAGTGCCTCAGCAGCATCGCTCGCCCAAAGCACAGGAATCCCATGGCGAGGAGGCTCCACGCGGCCTTCGCGTAGCGCTGCTTCCGGTCTGGCCTCACCGTCAACCGCACGCCCACCCCAAACCCGAGCGCGGCTACCCAACCAAAAACGGTCGTGCCTATCCAGAAGGCATAGGAACCGTGGCTGACACCTCCAACAAGCAGGCGACCCGAAGCCATCGCGATCCGCGTCACCGATCCATATTGAACCGAAGACCGGAGTGCCGATCGGCGTCAGGGCGTATCGCGACCGTTGGCGGAGGCCACGGTGAAGCGCTCCTACGCAGAGATCTCGTTGGAGCGGGTGCTCTTCTCGCTCCCTGCCAACCACTGCGCAAGTCCGGCGACTGACTCAAAACGCGCTTGCTTCACCTTCGTAGACAGCGTGCCGGGCCATGGAGCCGGACAGCTGATGTCGACTTTCGTTGGGTTGTCCGCCCGTGAATACGAAGGCAAACCGTACGGTGAACCCACCCGCGACAGTCCCGAACTGGCACATCACGTTGAGTCTTGCCCCGTGCTGGGACGAGTCGGTTGTCATACACCCGCATACATCTCGGAGCGCCGTCCGGCATAGCTCGCGAGCCTCTGCTCGGCCTACCGGCAGCTCGACGCTCGCGCATGCCGTCCGAGCATTCCACAGCAGACCCATCCAACCCATCATCGCACCGCAAGCAGCGCGGAAGGCCGCAAGGCCCAGGGCGCACGATCAGCGGAGGTAGCGGATGAAAGCGCCACCGGCTCGGTGTTCCTTTTTTGCCTTCGGACGTGAGCACGGTGGCCCAGCCGAGATTGCTGTCGTAAAGCCCGGGTCTACACTCCGCCCATGAGCCGCAGTTCGACGGTCATCGCCGCTTCGGTTATGGTCGTTGGGCTGCTCTCGGGCGCGCAGGTCGGACTCTCAGGAACAACTCCGGTCGCCTATCGCGGTACGACCCACGGCGTCGAGTTCGTGCTGAGTGTTCAAGAGAACGCGCTACAAGACTCACGGTGCGCTTCACCCCCAGCGGCGAGCCGATCCACAGGCGCGCGCTGCACACAGCGCGCCTCGACGCTTTCTGGAGACCCCCCGCTTCCGTGGACAGGTAGTGGTTAGGTGATCAAGCGGCCTTCTGGGCTTCCGGTTTGTAATTGATATCGGGCCTTTCCGTCGACGCCGCGTGATGGAGTCGTTCGTACTGGTCGGGTGAGATGTTTCCGAGGCGGGAGTGGCGGCGGGTCGGGTTGTACCAGGCCTCGATCCAGTCGAAGATCGCGGTTCTGGCGTCTTGTCGGGTCTTGAACGATCGGCTGCGGAGCAGCTCCTTCTCGAGGGTGGCGTGGAAGCTCTCGCAGACGGCGTTGTCGTAGCAGTCGCCCTTGGAGCCCATCGACTGCGAGATCCCGGCCTTGCGGAGCGTCTGGCCGAAGACCAGATCGACGTATTGCCCGCCCTGGTCGGAGTGATGGATCAGCTGCCCTGTCGGCTGCCGGCGCTCGATCGCCATCTCGACCGCGTCGATCACGAGCTCGGCCTGCATGTCGAGCGCATCGACCAGCCCACCACTTTGCGGCTGTAGCAGTCGATCACCGACGCCAGGTAGAGGGTGCCCTCCCACGTCGAGACGTACTTGATGTCCGAGGCCCAAAGCCGGTCCGGGACAGACGGGTTGAAGTCGCGTTCGACCAGGTCGTCGGCGACCCTGACCCCGCGGATGCTGAAGGTCGTGCGGAACTTGCGGCGCTTCACGTAGCCCGAGATCCCGGCGACGCGCATCAGCCGCTCGACCCGCTTACGTCCGACCCGGACTCCTTCGTCGCGGAGGTCGAGGTGGATCCGTCGGGCGCCGTAGCTGTCACGGCTGCGGCCGTGCATCTCCCGGATCCGGCCGGTCAGCACCTCGTCGAGCTGGGCGCGGCCCGACGGCGGCCGCTGCTCCCACGCGTGAAAGCCCGAGCGGGACACCCCGAGCGTCCGGCACATGAGCGAGATCGGGTAGCTGGTCTTCTCCGCCGCGATGAACCGGAACACCGTCACCGCGTCTCGCTCTCCCGCGCGAAAAAGACCGCTGCTTTTTTCAAGATCTCGCGTTCCTGCTCGAGCGTCTTGACCTTGCGGCGCAGCTCCCGCAGCTCCGCCCGCTCCTCGCTTGTCAACCCTTCCCGGCGACCCGCATCGACCTCGGCCGGCGTCACCCACATCCGCAGCGACTCGGTCGAGATCCCGAGATCAACCGCGATCTCCCTCAACGGCCGGCCCGACCCGCGGACCAGCTCCGACAGCCTCACGCCGGAACTCCGACGGATACGGCTTGTGAAAGTTCGATCCCCTTGGCATGGCGGAGCATCCTTCCTGCCCAGCCGGACAATGCCGACCAAGCGCTCAGATGTCCACGGAACCGGGGGCACTCCATTCTGCCTGTGGCAGTACGGAAGAAGAAGCGGACTCGACACCCTGGGTACGACGCTACGCCCGGGTCAGCACCTCTACATCGTGCCTCTCCCACTGGCCGTCAACGACTCACACAGTCCGTACACCTGCGGTCTGCACGTGCGTCAAAACGAGCCGGGAAAGCCTGACCTGTCCTCGGCTGACTATGTGCGCCACGCGATAGTGGCGGTACGGCTCAGCAGAGCGCACTCTTGAGCGGGCGCGGTCAGGCCGGGCTGCGCTCGGGTGACATTCCCGCGCACTCGCGCAGCCCCAGTCGTGTGACGCCCGAGACGTCAGGCCTGACGTAACGCGTGTCGGGTTCAAGCGTTGAGCGTCTTTAGACTCGTCCCGGTGATTCGGTTGTTGGTCACTGTTGTTGGTCTGGCCGCGACATTCGTGTTTCTTGTCTCGTTTGGTCGCGCTGGCGTCGTGGGCGGGCCAGTCTTGACTGTGGTTCCGACACGGTCGCTATTCGACTTTCCTGGCCGGATGAGCGTGCGCCGGTTGCATCCGGGTGAGCGGGTTGTCTTGCGAGTCGTTTCGACGGACGCGCATGGCGTCGTTTGGTCGTCTTCGAACACGTACGTGGCGGATCGAACTGGGATTGTCGACCTGGCTCGATCGGCGCCGCTCGCCGGGAGTTATTCCGGCGTCGATCCGATGGGGCCGTTTGAAGCAATGAGTCCGGCTGGCAGCTTCCCAGAAGGGGTGGGCAGCTGGTGGTCGGGGGTTCTACTCGCCGGTTCACGGTCACGGCCGTGGTGGGTGGTCAGGTGGCCGGTTCTCGCACGGTGGAGCGCTGGTCGAGCGCGGTCGGTGAGACGAGCCGCCCCGAGACCGTGTCGAGGCGGGGATTCTTCGGTAAGTTCTTCAGCCGCGCCCGGACGGTGTGAAGCATGCGGCGGTGTTGATCTTTGGCGGTTCGGAGGGCGGACTCGACCAGACCCTCGCTGCCAGCTTGCTCGCTGCTCATGGCTACCCGACACTCTCGCTCGCTTACTTCAAAGAACCGGGGCTGCCGCAGACACTGTCGAACATCCCGCTTAGAGTACTTCACACGGGCGCTCTCCTGGCTTGCTGCTCAGCCAGACGTGAACCCCAGCCGCGTCTTTGTCTCTGGAGTCTCACGTGGCAGCGAAGCGGCGCTCCTGCTCGGCTCGTACTTCCCGAGCCTCGTCTACGGCGTGATCGCGAACGCGCCGAACAACGTTGCGCTCTGCTCATTCCCCGGATGCACTGGAGCAGCGTGGACGCTGAACGGCAAGCCCCTCCCGTACACCCGCGAGTTCGAAACCTACCCAACCGACACTCCCACCGCCGTGATTCCCGTTGAGAGGATTCGCGGGCCGATCTTCCTCGACTGCGGTGGCAGCGACAGGATCTGGGCCTCATGCGCGCACACCGAGGCGATCGTCGCGACGCTCAAGAAGTTCCACCGCACCAACCCGTTGACCATGCTCACCTACCCCAACGGGGCCACGGCCTCGGCTCACTCGTCCCATACGAACCAAGCTTCTCCGGAACCAACCCGAACCGCATCGACCTCGACGGAAGTACCGCGTCCGCCAACTCGCTCGCCGACGCCGCCCTCTGGCCCCAGCTTCTCACCTTCCTCCACCGTTACGGCTAACGGGCAAGACCGAGAAGCTCAAGCGTCTGTAAGACACGCTCGGGCAAGCGAGCACCTCCTGCCCGGCGCCGCGTGAGGCCGAACAGTCAGGCTTCGCTTGGCTGCTCGAGGTGCGCGAGTTCAGTGAGCGCAAGCGGAACGGTCGAAAGCACGAAGTCCTCTTCGGTCTCTGTAAAAGAGGGGATCGAGGGTGTTGCGTCGATGTATCTGTGCGGCCAGCGCGTCGGGATCACGACCCACGAGCCGATGTATCACCTCGTAGCTCTCGCGGCTTTCGTAGGCCCAAACGGCGAAGACTCGACTCCCATCCTCCGACGCCCAGCGGCCTACAAGACGCGTGCCATGGCGCTGCTGGACGGGAAGCAGGTACTCCAAGAAGAATTCGTCGAACACGTCCAGCTTCCCACTGGCGACCCGATAGCGCCGAAAACGGAAGATCACGGATTCAGTCTGACGACTCACTACGATCGGTGCTCTGGGGCTGACCGCCTCGGGGTGTGTCTGTGCACGCTGGCGCAGCCGACGCCGATACCGCCCGACGGAGCGACTTCGACGCCGCGACTAACGTTGAGCCGTGGAGCTGCCTTCAGCAGATCGTGGTCTGACAGCGAAGACCTACGCCCACCTCACGATTCTGAGCGACATTCTCTCGCCCGACGAAATGGAGGCGGCGGTTGGGATAGCGCCTGATCGCTTCTGGGCCAAGGGGGAGCGCCACGCAGGAGGGAGACGGGAGCGGAAGTTCAACGGGATTGTCTTCGAGTCTGATCTCGATCGCCAGCGGGACGACCCCGGGAAGCACATCGACGCAGTCGTACAACGACTGTCGCCCCTCTCAGACCAGATCGCGAACCTCGCGCGAGACGAGCGTGTCCACAGTGCGCGACTCTGGCTCTACTGGAACACCTCAGGGTCGAATCCCGGACTCAGCTTCGCCCACGAGACCCTGAACGCCATCAACGCACTCGGGGTGAGTCTTGACGTGGACATCTACGTGCTGGGAGACGACGAGAAGGAACACGCTCAGGGGACGTAGCGGAACACTCGCGCAACCGAGCCGCATCTCGCTTGGCGCTGGCGCCGCCGAATCGGAATCGCTTCTACGCGCGGTGTGATATTTCTGACGCTGTGGCTGTTGCAGCGGACGCCAGGCCGCGTCTCGTGACGGTGCGCTTCGTGCGGAGCACCATCACGGCGGCGCTGGGACTGCTGGTTCTCGTCAGCGTGACTACTCCCGTCGCGTACGCCCGCCCAAAGATTGCGGTAACGATACGTTGCACAGGTCGCGTATCGGTTCGAGCCGGGCATCCAACTGCTACACGGGATGCCCACGGTGCGTGTCGAGGCACGCTCGTCGGGACGGCCACGTTCAGCGGTTCCGGGAGCGGTTCCGTCTCGGTCCCGCCGTGCGCTGCCGCCATCGGCTGGGGGGAGATCGAACAAGCCACCTTCGTGATCAAGAGCGCCTCGGGCACGATCACCCTGCTCCCGGTTCCGAGAACAACAGAGACCTGCGCCGCCAATGGCGGCGTCAGCTTCGGCGTCGCTGCTGCTGCCGTGAGCGGGGGCACGGCGAAGTTCGAAGACGCGACTGGCTTCGTCAGTATCAGCGGCCGCTACAACGATCGAAGCAACGTCGTCAGCATGAAGTTGACCGGGTACATCAATCTCTAAGGCCCATTTGGGCGTCATCGGCGAACGCTGGCGCTCCGGAGAGTTCGAGTCCCTGGTGGGCGTTTGAACGTCGCGTTGTGCCGAACCGAATCCTCGGGGATGTAGTGGAGGGGCCTCCGGGGCCGCGACGTGTTCGCGGCTCTCCACTGGCGCGCGCCCAAGCCCCTGGCTCCACGCGATGCGTGGCAGGATGCCGCGATGGTCACGGAACTCGCTCTTCTAGACGTTGTGCCGGTCACGAGGACGAGTTCGAGACGGCGTTCCACGGGCAGCAGCATCCGCCTAACGGCACCTGCTTAGAGGTGTTCGAGCGCGGTCTTCACGAGCGCGACTGTCAGCTTCGGCGTCGTTGACGTCTGGGTGAACACGAACGTCAGGTTGACGCCGCCCTGCCACACGGAAACGTACGCGCCGTTCAGCACCTCGAACGATGCCGGGCCGAGACCGGGCACCTGGGCGAGTCAGGTGGCCCCTGTTGAATGCCGTCCTGCTCAGCTGGCTGGCCTGGAGCGTAAGACTCGGGTGTGTGCCGCGGTACCCGATTGACGGCCCTTCCCATGTGCAGGTTCGAACGAGCCGGTTGCCGCCCGGGCCGGGTCTTGAACCTTGTAGCCGAGCGCCCTCGTCACGGCCGCGGTCGTGAGCAGCGCGCAGGGATCTGGTGGCTCCGCGACGGCCGTGGCGGCGGTTACAAGTCCAAGAGCGAGGGCAGCCAACAGAGCAGAGCGCATGGGCCTACACATGAGCGTACCGCTTCGGAATGTCATATCGGGTCTGGACGAACTATGTCGCGCGTGCAGAACGAGCACACCGACGCGCCCGCCGGGACCTCGGCAAGACAAGTGCGGGCACTGGCCGTACGTCGCGTCGCCGAAGATTTCTTCGCGATTCCATCGAACGATC
This sequence comes from uncultured Acidimicrobiaceae bacterium, assembly GCA_963717035.1. Taxonomy (GTDB): domain Bacteria; phylum Actinomycetota; class Acidimicrobiia; order Acidimicrobiales; family RAAP-2; genus DASXMT01. Next base: position 11,109 of record CAVQVK010000053.1, read on the forward strand.
AGCGCCAAACCACCAGGCGTCAGATCGCACGCTCAGCCGAGAGGTCTCTCTCCAGCCAACGTGAGAGGAACCATCCGACGCTCTCGCGAGCGGCGTACTTCATGGGCAAGTCGTGGTCTCTTTCGCGGAGGATCGGCGGCCACTGCTCGACCGGCTTTCCCCGAGCCTACTCGTCGAAGAGGCGCTGGAGATCTCGTTCCGAAGCGAGTTCGTCCGAGGAGAGGGGATAAAGGAACAGCGGACGCTCGGTGCTTGCGGGATCGAAATCCTCCGCGGACTCGAACCACCACGCTTGTCCGTCGTAGCTCGCAACGCCGGAAAGTGGGCCGTCGTACCAGCCGTCGAAAAACTCGATCTCCACGCCTTCTAGACCGTCGGGCGCGTTCACATCCAACACCGTAGTCACATGGAGGACGGGGAGCATCCTTGTCAGGTCGCGGTAGCGACCGCCGTTGCTGGCAGCCGCCCCGCGCAGATCCCGGCAAAACCAGATCCAAGGGAGCCGTGGGCTGCAATGCCCCCGGCCCACCCGAGCGACGTCTCCTCCGGTGCTGGGGCACTACGGGCATGGAACCTCGGGGAACGGGGTGACCGTCGAGCCGTCGTTGAGGTGGGCGACGATGCATTGCCCGAGCGTCGCGTGCGAGTTTGGCTCCGAGTACACCCAGACGTTGTGCTCGACCGGCACCTCTACCGCCTTGCCGTTGACGGTGAAAGAGACGGCCGTGACGCCGTCGACCGCGAGGCCGCTGGCAATGAAGGTGCCGCCGGTTGTGGGGGAACGATTGAAGGTGCCGAACGTGATCGGTTGTGATTTGCTGAGCGGGGGACCGCAACTCCCGTTGCCTCCTTCGAAGAGGGTGCAGAGATCGCCGCGCGTGTCTGTTACGACGTAGACGTTCCCGTACGAGGGGACATGGCCGATGAGACGGGCGCTGTCGAGCACTAGATGGCAAAACGGCATATAGAAGGACCTCGCGACGGTCTCGCTGGGGCAGGCCTTCTGCAGCCCTGCGAGCGTTTTTGCATTGAGCACGTCCGCGCCAGTCTGTGGGTGTTGCGCCGCGCCGATGCCATCGAACGCACCGATCCCGTCCGCGATGGCCACACCCGCCCCGACGAGCGCGGCCACCGCAAGCGCTATCAGCAGGACGTGCCGGAAGCGCTGCAGCCCATGTTTCATGGGGCGCTCGCGGGGGCCGTCCGGGCCTGCATACGCATCAAGGACGGACCGCAGCTCCTCTAGCGAGACGAGGTCTTGTTCATGATTGATCATCAGACTTCTCCTTTCGCTGTTCGACAGTCGGCGCATAACCCGGCTCGCTGAGCAGGTGCGTCAATCGCTTGCGCGCGTCGTGGAGGTTCGACTTCACCGTTCCGACCGAGCACCCGAGCGCCCCGGCCGTCTCCTCCTCGCTCAGTCCCGCCTGTAAGCGCAACACCGCTGTCGCGCGCAGGCGTGCTGGCAGGCTGTCGAACGCCTGCTTCAGCGCGGCTTCACGCCCCTCGCTAGACGCGGATTCCTGTAAACCTTCGACGCTCGGAGCGTTCCGAATCCGAAGTAGACGTTCCCGACGCGCAACCTTGATCGCTCGGCGCATCGCGACCCGCAACGCCCACGTTCGCACAACCGTCGGGTCACGCAACCCGCGGATTCCCCGGCTGATGTCCAGCAGCGCCTCCTGCGCCGCATCCTCGGCGGCCCACGACCCGGAGCCGACGACCAGCCGCGTCGTCCGCACGACCAGCGGCCGCAGCTCGGCGAGCAGCTCGTTCAGCGCGGCAGCGTCACCCGCGCAAGCGCGGCTAGCAAGCGAAACCGTCGCCGGTACGACCTCCATCGTCACCTACATAGAGCACACCAAGCGGCCGCGAGTCGCCTCCGTTCACGGTCGGCGTGCGGTGGCCGGACCACCCCGTTGTCCAGGCGCTCTGCGCGCTGAGCGGTCCATTGGCCGTTACCAGCGCCAACCGGCACGGCAAGCCGCCGTTCACCGCGGCCCAGGAGGTGGCCTCTGCATTTCCCGAGGGCCGCTCAGTTGGTGGGGGCGAGAAAGCAGCAAATTGGTGGGCGTCGGAGTCGGGATCGTTCTCGACGGAGGCCCCCGTGACGGGAACCCGTCCACCGTGGTGGAGTGCCGGGGTCCTGCGTCTCGCTGTCTCCGTGACGGTGCCCTCCCGTGGTCGACCCTCCACGGGCGGGACAACGGTTCTCATTTGGGTCGTGACCAAGGCCGCTGATGGGCCGTGACCAAGGGCCCTATCGGCCGTGACCTGGGGGCCTGGTCGGCCGTGACCGGGGGCCTGATCGGCCGTGACCGGGGGCCTGATCGGCCGTGACCTGGGGGCCTGATCGGCCGTGACCTGGGGGCCTGATCGGCCGTGACCTGGGGGCCTGATCGGGCGGACGGTCCTCGAGCGCCCTCTCCCGGTTGACGAACCCGGCATAACCGGGGGAAACTAATAGGCCATGGACGCGACGTTCCCGAACCCCGTCACCGTATTTATTATCGAGTAGGCATACACCCAACGCCGGTGTGTGCCTCCTGACCGTCCACAAGGTGGGCGGTTTTTCAATTTCCGGCGTACCGTGAGGTGCCGACCGGCGGGGCAGGCAGATACCCGGCCGTGAGCCGGGCGAAGATTCAACACGACCAGCACAGAACACAGAACGACCAGCACAGAACGACCAGCACAGAACGACCAGCACAGAACGGGACATGACAGACGTGAGCACGTACAAGGTAGGTCTCATCGGAGGCGACGGCATCGGGCCCGAGGTGGTGGCCGAGGCACTGAAGGTCGTAGAGGCCTCGGGCGTTGTGCTCGAGACGACCCCTTACGACCTCGGTGCCGATCGGTACATGCGGACCGGCGAAGTGCTGCCTGACGAGACGCTGGCCGAGCTCCGGGGCCAGGACGCGGTGTTGCTCGGGGCGGTCGGCCCTCCAGTGGGCTCAACCGACATTCCGTCAGGGACGTTGGAGCGCGGTCTGCTGCTCCGCCTTCGGTTCGAGCTGGATCTCTACATCAATATGCGCCCGTTCATCGGGGTGCCGGGGTCCTTGGCTCCGGACTGCGATTTCGTGGTCATCCGGGAGAACACGGAAGGGACGTACGCCGGCGAGGGCGGCTTCTTGCGCAAGGGCACCCCGTTCGAGGTGGCCACTCAGGGCTCGGTCAACACTCGACACGGCGTGGAGCGTTGTGCTCGGTTCGCCTTCGAGCTGGCCAGCAAGCGCCCCCGCCGCCATCTCACCCTGGTGCACAAGACAAACGTCCTGACCTTCGCCGGTGACCTCTGGCAACGGGCCGTAACTGATGTGGCATCCGAGTTCCCTGAAGTGAGCTGGGACTACAACCACGTCGACGCCACCTGCATCTACCTGGTCGAGAATCCGGCCCGCTACGACGTAATCGTCACCGACAACCTGTTCGGCGACATCATCACCGATCTGGCCGGTGCGGTTGCCGGAGGGATCGGCTACGCCGCGTCGGGCAACCTCAACCCGGCTCGGACGGGACCATCGTTGTTCGAGCCGGTGCACGGGGCCGCCCATGACATCGCCGGAACCGGCAAGGCCAACCCGGCCGCCGCCATCAGCTCTGCCGCCCTCATGCTCGAGCACCTGGGCGAGACCGAGGCAGCCGATCGAGTAGCCAAGGCCGTACGCGACTACATCGTCTCGGCCGCATCCACGCCTCAATCCGAACTCTCTACCGCCGCCATTGGCGACGCCATCGCAGAAAGGCTCTGAGCCGTGCCCATCGAACCTACTGACAAGATCTGGATGGACGGCGAGCTCGTCGACTGGGCTGACGCGACGGTCCATATCCTCACGCACACCATGCACTACGGCTCTGGTGTATTCGAGGGCATCCGGGCATACCCCACGCCGAGGGGAGTAGCCGTGTTCCGGCTCCGGGATCACATCAAGCGTCTGTTCACCTCGGCCAAGGTCTTCCTCATCGACGTTCCCTTTACCGTCGACCAGGTGGTCGAGGCCACCCGGTCTCTGGTGCGGGTAAACCGCCTCGACGACGGGTGCTATATCAGGCCCATCGTGTACCTGGGGTACGGCGAGATGGGTCTGAACCCGATGCTCAGCCCGGTCAACGTTTCCATTGCCGCGTGGCCGTGGGGTACGTACCTCGGCGACGAGGGCGTTGCCAATGGCGTTTCGGTGAAGATCAGCTCGTGGCGCCGTCACGATCCCAATGCCGTTCCCACCGCGGCCAAGGGGACGGGGATGTACGTCAATTCGTCGCTGGCCAAGGTCGAAGCGATCAAGGGCGGCTACGACGAGGCCATTCTGCTGGCGCCGGACGGCAACGTCAGCGAGTGCACGGGCGAGAACATCTTCATCGTGCGGGACGGTGTGATCATCACGCCGCCCACCTCGGACTCGGGAGCGTTGAAGGGGATCACCCAGAACTCCATCGAGACCATCGCCCGTGACTTCGGCTACGAGGTCATCTACGAGCAGCTCATCCGTACCGACCTCTACTCGGCCGACGAGGCGTTTCTCACCGGGACGGCCGCCGAAGTGGTCCCCATCCGAGCGGTGGACGATCGTGAAGTGGGATCGGGGAAACCCGGACCGATCACCCGCCAGCTGCAGCAGACCTACTTCGCCACCGTGCGAGGGGAGGTCGACCAGTACAAGGACTGGTTGGACCATGTCGAATAAGCCCGAGTCGAACAAGCCGTCGAACAAGGCGAAATCCTCGAACAGCCACAGCCACAGCCACAGCCACGCGCATCACCACGCCACGGCGGGCCAGCAGGCTCACGTCGACGTCAAGCGGGCCCACAGCCACTCGGCCGAGGCCGGGGGCGGGCACGACTTCGACCTGCCGATCATGCCTGCCGCAGTCGACGTCTTCGACACCACCCTGCGAGACGGCTCGCAGCAAGAGGGTCTGTCGCTCACCGTCGATGACAAGCTGCGGGTAGCCGAGCAGCTCGACCACCTCGGGGTGAGCTTCATCGAGGGTGGGTGGCCCGGGGCCAATCCCAAGGACGAGGAGTTCTTCGCCCGGGCGCCGAAGGAGCTGCACCTCACGTCGGCCACGCTGGTGGCCTTCGGGTCGACCCGGCGGGCCGGCGTCAAAGCCGAGAACGACGAGACCCTCCGCCAGCTGGTCAATGCCCAGACCGAGGCGGTGTGCATCGTGGCCAAGTCGTCAGAGATGCACGTCGTCGATGCCTTGCGCACCTCGCTCGACGAGGCCGTGGCCATGGTGGCCGACTCCGTTGACTTCCTACGGCAGAACGACCTGCGGGTCTTCTTGGATGCCGAGCACTTCTTCGACGGGTACAAGGCCAATCCCGAGTTCACCATGAGGATCCTTCGTGCCGCCGAAGAAGCCGGGGCCGAGACGCTGGTGCTGTGCGACACCAACGGAGGGACCCTTCCCTATGAGGTGGCCCAGATCGTCCCGAACGTGTTGGGTCGCTTCGAGACCCAGGTCGGTGTGCACTTCCACAATGACAGCGGATGTGCCGTGGCCAACTCGCTTGCCGCCGTGGGAAAGGGAGCCACCCACGTGCAGGGCTGTGTCAACGGCTATGGCGAGCGGTCGGGTAACGCCGACCTGGCTGCGGCCATTCCCAATTTGTCATTGAAGTTGAACGTGGCGACCATTCCGGCTGAACGGCTCGAACTGTTGACCCCGGTGTCGCACCACATCGCCGAGCTCGTGAACATCGCGCCCGAACCCGCAACAGCCTTACGTGGGCTCGTCGGTCTTCGCCCACAAGGCGGGATTGCACACCAGCGCCATCGCCCGGAGGTCGGACGCGTACGAGCACATCAACCCAGAGCTGGTCGGGAACGGGACCCGCTTCGTGGTCTCCGAGATGGCCGGCCGCTCGACGCTGGCCCTCAAGGCCGCGGAGCTCGGGTTGGAGCTCGATTCCCAATCCATGACCTCGGTACTCGACTCACTGAAGCGGCTGGAGAACGCCGGCTATCACTTCGAGGTGGCGGACGCCTCCTTGGAGCTCTTGCTCCGGGATTCGACCGGTTGGAAGCAGGACTACTTCGAGCTGGACTCGTACCGGGTCATCTCTGATCACACCGGCGCACAGAGCACCGAGGCGACGGTGAAGGTCTTCGTCGGAGATGAACGGCGTGTGGCCACCGCGGAGGGGAACGGACCGGTCAACGCCCTCGACGGCGCCCTGCGCCAGGCCCTCGGTACTCGATATCCAGCTGTGGACCACATCCATCTGGTGGACTACCGGGTCCGGGTGCTCAACACGTCGAGGGGTACCGGTTCGATCACCCGGGTTCTCATCGATTCGAGCGATGGCGAGACCATTTGGACCACCATCGGCGTCTCGGAGAACATAATCGAGGCGTCGTGGCAGGCTCTGTCCGATTCCATCGTCTACGGTCTGCTGCACGCCGGAATGGCGACGGCGTAGCGGCTCAGTGAACGCCGATGCCATGAAACGCCTAAAGCGCTGAACACCGATCCCCATGAAACGCCTTAAAGTCCAAAGATCCCTGAACGTCCAAAAAGCCCTCAACGCCGATGTCATGAACGAAGTACCAGGAGCCAAGCGATGACCCAACCGAGTTTCGTCCCGATCATTGAGGCCGACCAGGTTCGGGAGGCGTACCGGCTGCACGTCCCGGGTATCTGGACCCAGTCGCGACCCTCGGAGCTCCGAAGCACCAAGCAGCCCGAAGGTCCGAGCCTGGGTACCCCCGGCCCCGACCAGGGCTTTGCCCTGAAGCTGGCCCGTCGGTTCTCGGACCGGCTGGAGCTGGCCGACGGGGAGTCGGTGGAGGACGCCATCGCCGGCGCTACCGCAGTGGCCATGCGCCGAGCGGCGCGGTTCGGTCGTGCGCCGTCCATCCACGACCTGACCTTCGCCTTCACGTTGTGGGGATTCCTGGGTGACGCTCCAGCCGACCTGATCGCCGAACGGACGCCGCTCTTCCGGTCCGCCTCGCACCACTATGAGGCGCAACGAGCCATCGCCGACCGGGTACGAGACGACACCCTGCGGCTCACCCCCGACCAGGTGCGGGCCGGCCTGAAGGAGTGGCGGAGGCTGCTGGTCACCCCGGGCGAGGAATGACCGACTTCTGGAAGTCGGGCTGGCACGTACTTCGGTAACCGGGGCAGGCATTTCACGAAAGCGGTGGCCGCATGGACATTGAACTCGTCGACATCGAGGCCAATGGCTACACCTTTACGGCCCGGGTAGCTGGGCCGCCGGATGGCCAGCCGGTGATCTTGCTTCATGGCTTTCCGCAGACATCATTGAGCTGGACCAACCAACTCTCCGCCCTGGGCGATTCCGGCTACCGGGTGGTGGCTCCCGATCAGCGGGGCTATTCAGCCGGGGCCCGGCCGGTAGATGTCGCCGACTACGCCGTTCCCCATCTGGTTGCCGACACGTTGGCCATTGCTGACGAAATCGGAATGGCCACGTTCCACCTCGTCGGGCACGACTGGGGTGGCTATCTGGCCTGGGTCGTGGCTGCCGGACACCCTGAGCGGATCCGGACGTTGACCTCGGTGTCCACGCCTCATCCCGGTGCTCTGGGAGCGGCAATCGCCAACGACGACGGTGACCAGGCGCAACGATCCTCCTATATCGGTGTCTTCCGACAGGATAGGAAGGCCGAAGAAATCCTGCTGGGCGAAGACGGATCCGGGGAGGGGCTCCGCCAGATGTACTTGGGCGCCGGGCTCAGCGCCGACAAGGCCGAGGTCTATCTCCAGGCGATGATCGTTCCGGGCGTCCTTACGGCCGGGCTGAACTGGTACCGGGCCATGGACGCCGAGTCCGCTCGTGACCTGGGTGACTTGGACATGCCCACGATGTATGTCTGGTCCACCGATGACATCGCCCTGGGCCGGAGAGCGGCAGAGGACACAGCGTCGTGGGTCCGTGGCCCCTACCGGCTCGAAGTTCTCGATGGGGTCAGTCACTGGATCCCCGATGAGGCCCCGGAGACGCTGAACGCGCTGCTCTTGGAGCACCTCGGATCGCCGGTCACATAGCCCTTAACCATGGCGGTCGGGACTCGACGACCGGTGAGTAATTTGGGGGTATGGAAACGTCGAACTTCTCCATCAGCGACACCCATCGGCAGTTTCAGGAAACGCTCCGGCGGTTCGCCGAGGAGCGCATCGCCCCGAATGCAGCTGAGGCCGATCGAGACTCGTCGTATCCACAGAAGTCCATCGACGCGTGCATCGAACTGGAGCTTCCGTCCCTGGGCATGCCCAGTGAGTACGGGGGAGCAGGGGCCGATCACGTCACCCAGGCGATCATGGCCGAGGAATTGGCCAGGGTATGTGCCTCGACCTCGGTGACCATGCTGGTGTCGAAGCTCGGCATGTTGCCGGTGATGAATTGGGCCTCCGAGGACCTGAAGCGGAAGTACATCCCTCGGGTGGCCTCAGGTGAAGCGCAGTCCAGCTACGCCCTATCCGAGGCGGATGCCGGAAGTGATGTTGCCGCCATGAGAACCCGAGCGGTTCGGGACGGCGACCACTACGTGTTGACCGGCACCAAGTACTGGATCACCAACGCGGGCGTCTCTGACACCTACACCGTCTTCGCCAAGACCGATCCGAATGCCGGACACCGGGGAATCAGCTGCTTCCTGGTCGAGGCCGACTGGGGCATACAGGTCTCCAAGCTCGAGGACAAGCTCGGCCTCCGTGGCAGCCCCACGGGTGAGGTCGTGTTCGACGAGGTCCGGGTGCCGGTTGAGAACCTGATCGGTACCGAGGGCCAAGGATTCACCATGGCCATGCATACTCTCGACCGCAGCCGCCCGACAATCGGCGCACAGGCGGTGGGGATCGCTCAGGGCGCCATCGACTATGCGGGCGGTTACATGCAAGAGCGCAAGGCTTTCGGCAAGCCGATCGCCGATCTGCAGGGGCTGCGGTTCATGTTGGCTGAGATGGCCATGCGCAATGAGGCTGCCCGGACCCTCGTGTACCGAGCGTGCGGCCTGATTGACAACGGCGACCCCGAACGCGAGCTCACCAAGGTGGGAGCGATGGCCAAGTGCTTCGCCTCCGATACGGCGATGGCGGCGACGACAGATGCCGTCCAGCTTCTGGGTGGGTACGGCTACACCAAGGACTTTCCGGTCGAACGGTTCATGCGAGACGCCAAGATCACTCAGATCTACGAGGGCACCAACCAGGTGCAGCGTGTGGTGATCGCCAAAGCCCTGCTGGGGTGACCTGAACAGCTCGGTGAACTGAACAGCTGGGTGAACTGAACAGCTGGGTGAACTGAACAGCTGGGTGAACTGAACAGCTGGGTGAAATGAACCGCCGATGAGCTGATCGTTCATCACGTTAACCTCATTCGAGTTGCCACTGAGATGGCACGCAGTTGGAGGCGCGCTGAGGCAAGCAGCGCCTTTCGCTACTGGCCCAGCTCGAACAGAGGCGGCGATTCACCCGGGTCGGCATCGTTCCCTGAGATGGACCCGCGTCCGGACCCCTGCTTCTTGCGTCGTCCGGTCCGGCGTTTCAAGATCGGGCCCGGCGGGTCAGCTCCCGATCCTGATTCAGTGGTCGGATCGGTGACAGGTGGGCCTTGCGTCGGGCCGCCATCACGGATGGGGTCATAGTGGCCACCCCCGGGTTTGCCCGCGAGATCGGGTTCTTGCCCGAACGCAGGCGGTGGGTCGAAGTGCCACGTACCCGCTTTGTCTTGGTAGACGACATAGCCGGCATTCGTCTTGAGGCCGTGGTGGAAGCTGCACAAGTGGACCAGGTTGTTGAACTCGGTTGGGCCGTGGTCACGGACCGTTTGGATGTGGTCGGTCTCCAGGAACTTGGTGGAACCACACCCGGGAACCACGCAACAGGGATATTCGTTGACCAGGGCGGTTTTGAGCTTCTCTTTGATGGTGCGTCCGGGATGGGAGATCTTGGTGAGCTCCTCTGCTTCGTAGAACAGCACCTTCAAGAAGGAATCAGGCAACATCGACTCGATGGTGGAGATGGGAACCTCGCCGATCCCATCGATGGCTGAGACCTGGTTTCCGGTGGCGCCTCCGTTGATCAAGGCCTCGTGGTCCACCCGGATGTTCACGACGGTTCGTGGCTTTCCCTTGTGGGGCGAGTCCCCACAGAGGAGCTCGACCAGAGCGTCTGCCGCATAGGCGGCGCGGGGCTCTCGGGCGCCAAGTTTTCTCGCCCGGTCGAAACAGTCGGTGGTGGCCTTTTCCAGTACGGACTGCAACTGAGCCCCTCGATCGGGGGTGAAGCGACCGTTCAGGCAGAAGGCCCCTTCCTCGTCGATCCAGTGGCGCAGGTGTCGATCGGCGTGAATACGGGCCAAGGTTCGATCGGGATCGGCACTGGCTGCTCGGGCTTTGGTTCTCCGACAGCGGTCCTTGAGGGCAGACATGGGCTCGCCCCCCTGGGCGGCATCGACCAGCTCGGCTTCCTGACCAGGATCAACAGCCACCGCCTCGGCCAGCTCTTTCGCCTGGGGCCCGGACAGCTTCCCGTCCCGAAGGGCTTCTGCCGTCTTGGGGGCATCGACCAGGGCTTTCCCCGTTTCCAAGGTGGACCGGGCGTTACCTACTCCCACCCCTTCGGTCTCGGCGATCAAAGAAGCGGCATTTCTGTGCCCGGACTCCTTCCAGATGCCGGAGGAATCGATCCGAGTGGCGAGGGCGATCTTGGCTGAACAGCACAGGCGCTCGACCACCACATAGGACCCGAAGAGGGTCAGAGCATCTCGGCCATCCAGACGATCGGCATCCAGCCCGGCGACCGCTGTTTTCAGCTCGGCCAGCAGATGGTCGATGCCCATGTTCATCGGGCCATCCGACGTTCTTGTCCTGGTCTGCACTGGAGCTCCAACCATGTACTCAATAATGCCGGATGGGTATGACAGTCACTGGGGGAGGCAGTGGGACCAGCACGCTGAAGGTGTCGTCTCGGACCCCCCTCGACCGCCACGGGCGCAGGTGTGCTCGCTAGAACGAGTTCTATACTCGGGGCCGTACTTCGAGCATGAGGACGGTCCGCGCGGTCCGCACGGTCGGCACCCCCGCCACCGTCCTTGAGGGGGTCTGTCATGGCACGACCAGTCATCGTCGAAGCGGTTCGTTCGCCGATCGGTAAGCGCAATGGATGGCTGGCCGGGTTTCATGCTTCCGAGCTCCTCGGGAACGTCCAGGTGGAGTTGGTGAAGCGGGTGGGAATTGATCCTGGCGCGGTGGAGCAGATCGTCGGTGGGTGTGTGACCCAAGCGGGCGAGCAGGCGTCGAACGTGACCCGGACGGCCTGGCTCGGCCAGGGCCTGCCCTACGAGACCGCGGCCACCACCATCGACTGCCAGTGCGGTTCGGCCCAGCAAGCCAACAACTTCGTGGCCAACCTGGTCGGTGCCGACGCCATCGAGGTCGGCATCGGATGCGGGGTAGAGGCGATGAGCCGGGTGGGCCTCGGCGCCAATACCCTCAACGGTCCAGGCACGTCGAAGCCCGAGAACTTCCCCTGGGACATGCCCGACCAGTTCAATGCGGCCGAGCGCATCGCCACCAAGTACGGGATCACCCGCGCCGACGTCGACTGGTTGGGTCTCGAATCACAGCGCAAGGCAGCCCGGGCGGTGGCCGAAGGCCGGTTCGAGCGCGAGATCGTCCCGATTGAAGCGCCGGTTGTCGGTCCAGAGGGACCGACTGGTGAGCGCACACTGGTGAACAAGGACCAGGGCCCTCGGGATACCACGGCCGAAGGACTGGCCGGACTGAAGCCGGTCCTCCCCGACGGCATGCACACCGCCGGCAACAGCTCGCAGATCTCCGACGGCGCTGCCGCCGTGCTGTGGATGTCCGAGGACCGAGCCCGAGCCGAGGGGTTGCGGCCCCGAGCCCGCATCATCGCCCAGACCCTCATCGGCTCAGACCCCTACTACCACCTCGACGGTCCCATCGCCGCCACCGCGGACGTGCTGAAGAAGGCGGGGATGACCATGGAGGACATTGACCTGTTCGAAGTCAACGAGGCGTTCGCCTCGGTGGCCATGTCCTGGGCCAAGGTCCACGAGGCCGATTGGGACAAGGTCAACGTGAACGGTGGCGCCATTGCCCTCGGGCACCCGGTCGGCTCCACCGGATCCCGCCTGATCACCACGGCGTTGCATGAGCTCGAGCGGACGGACACGTCGCTGGCGCTGATCACCATGTGCTGCGGCGGTGCCCTGGCGACCGGGACGATCATCGAGCGCATCTAGAGTGCCGCGTCAGGCAACGTTTGCGTCGTGGATGGCTCGGTCGACGTGAGGTTGCCCGGTCAGTCCAGGTTGCCTGGTCAGCCCAGTGACACGGTCGCGGCCCGCAGTTCGTCCAGGGCCGCCAAGGTGCACTGCGCGAGCTCAGCCTCGGCGTACCGGTCGGCAGCAGCGTAGCGGTCGCCCTCGGACCACTCGGCGTAACCTCGCTTGAACGCGAGGACACCTAACTCGCTCGCAAGGTGAGCGGTCGGGCTGGGCACACCGCGGGCGATCAGGGCAGTCGTCATGGCGGCCGCCAGGCCGACGCTTTTGAGGGCGTCGCGTTCTTGGAGCTCGGCGCTGGCCGCGACGGCCGCCTTCAGGCGAGGACCGAGTTCTCGGTTCATCGGGCCCATCGCGCTCGATGCGCGTTCGAGACCGGCAGCGACCGCCTCGAGCGGGCTGGCGCCCTCCGGTGCCTCGGCAATGCCCTCGGCTAGCAGCCGGCTCAGTGTCTCCTGGCCGGCCACCAAGAGCTCGCGCTTGTCGGGGAAGTACCGGAAGAAGGTGCTTTTCGTGGTCCCGGCGCGCTTGGCGATCTGCGCGACCGTCGTGGCGTCGTACCCCTGTTCGGTGAACAGGTCGACGGCAGCTACGACGAGCCGTTCGCGCACTCCTGGCTCCCATCGTGGCACAAGCCCAGCCTACGTGATGGGACATGTGTCCTGTCACTCATGCTACTGTTGATGGGATAAACGTCCCATCACTTTTCAGGAGAGTTCCATGCACGTCTTCATCACCGGCGGCACCGGCCTGATCGGCTCTGCCGTAGTCGCCGAGCTCCTCGGCAACGGTCACACTGTCCTCGCCCTCGCCCGCTCCGATGCCTCTGCGCTGGCCGCCAAGGAGGCCGGCGCCGAGTCGCTGCGAGGCAGTCTCGCCGACCTGGACACCCTGCGCGCCGGCGCGGCCCAGGCCGACGGGGTGATCCACCTGGCTTTCGCCAACGACTTCAGCAGCCCGGACGCCCTTGCGCGGGCGGTCGCCGAGGAGAGTGCCGCCCTCGCGACCCTGGGCGAGGCGCTCGTCGGCAGTGACCGCCCATTCGTCACGGTTTCCGGCACCCCGCCGGTGCCCGGCCGCGTCTCTACCGAGTCCGACCCGGTGCCGACCGACGGACCCGTCGGCGGTCGCGGCAGCGCGGTCACGGCGGTGCTGGCCTTGGCCTCGCGGGGGGTCCGGAGCACGGCCGTGCGCCTGCCGCGCACAGTACACAACCAGGGAAAGGGCGGGTTCGCTGGACTGCTGACCGACATCGCGCGCCGGACCGGAGTGTCCGGTTATCCGGGCGACGGCATCCAGCGCTGGCCGGCCGTGCACGCGCTCGACGCAGCCGTCCTCTTCCGGCTGGCCCTGGAACGGGCGCCGGCCGGGACCTCCTGGCACGCGGTGGCCGACGAGGGCGACGCCGTTCGCGACATCGCCGCGGTCATCGGCCGACGGATGGGGCTGCCCGTCGAGGCAGTGCCACAGGACACCTACGGGCCCCTCGGCCCGATCTTCGCAACCGACCAGCCCTCGTCCAGCATCCACACCCGAAAAGCACTCGGCTGGGAACCGAGCCACCCGAGCCTCCTCGAGGACCTAGAGAACATCCAGCCCTGACAGGTCGGGCGCGCCGACCATTGCAAGCCCAAGGGCATCGCCAGGGTGCCGTTGGAAGACAGGCAAACGTTGCCTGACGCGGTCCTCATAGGGATCCCCCTCGGCTCCTGCTGAAACTGTTCGAGGAGCCTTCTTCCATCCGGCTTGGAGCCAGGTGCTAGCTGCACGCATCCGATCTGCCCGCGCCTAACTCGGGCATCTACAGTGCGTCCAGTGCGCGCCGATATGTGGTGGGGGACCGTTGCGGGGCACACTGGCACCGTGAGCAGGTCGGCGCGATGGAAGGGCCGACGACCATCTCGCCTCCGGGTTGCGTTCACGATGGCCGCCGCTGGCGTCCTCGTCGGAGCGGTGTCGGTGGGCGTGGCGGGGCCGACAGCAGCAGCCCCAGCACCGGCAGCGAAGACGGACCCGACGGCCGCAGCCCCAGCACCGGCACCAGCAGCTCCAGCACCCGCAGCCCCAGCCGCGGCACCACCATCCACCCAGGCCGTCGGAAGTGGCTGGACCACCTACGACTACAACACTGCCCGCAGCGGGGTCGACCCCTCTGGGCTCCAGTACAGCGTCGGCTCCCCGGCGTGGACGTCGCCGCAGCTAGACGGATCGCTCTTCGGCCAGCCCTTGGTCCAGGGATCCCTGGTCTACGTAGCTACCGAGAACGACACCGTCTACGCCCTGTCGGCGTCGACTGGAGCGCTGGCGTGGTCGGCGCACGTGGGGACGCCGTTCGATCCCTCGGTGGTCCCCAACTTGTGCGGTGATGTCCGGCCCACGGTGGGCATCACCTCCACGCCGGTCATCGACGTGGCCCGCTCGGAGATCTTCGTGGTCGCCGACGAGGCCGCGTCGGGCAACTCCGCGGCCCATCACCTGATCGGTCTCGACCTCACGACCGGCCATGTGGAGCTCGACGAAGTCATCGACCCTTCGGGGACCAATCCTCCTTACCAACTCCAGCGGGCATCGCTGGCGCTGACGGCGGGCAGAGTCATCGTCGGGTTCGGGGGGAATTCTGGCGATTGCGGTCCGTACCACGGGCTGGTGGTGTCCGCTCCCGAGGACGGTTCCCCACCGGTTACGTTCACCGTGGCGTCACTTCCCGGCGACTCTCAAGGCGCGGTGTGGATGGGAGGGGGTGCGCCGGTCATCGACGGACAGGGCAATGTCTGGGTTTCTACCGGGAACAGCGCTTTCCACCAAGCGGGCGACGCCTACGACGACAGCGATGGCGTGCTCGAGCTGTCCCCGACCATGCAGCTCATCGGGCTCTTTGCCCCGATGACGTGGTACTCGGACAACGCCTTCGATGCCGACTTGTCAACGCCGCCCACGCTCCTCGACAACGGATTGATCTTCGCCATAGGCAAGTCGTCGATCGGCTACGTGCTCAGCCAGGCGTCGCTCGGCGGGGTCGGCGGACAGCTGTCCGCCAAATCGGAGTGCTTCGGCCACGGCGCCTCCGCCCACGTCGGTGCCATCGTCTACCAGGGCTGCGGCGGTGGGGTAGCGGCCTACCAGATCGGCGCCAGTCCGGCGTCGTTACAACAACTGTGGTCGTCCAATTCGGGAGGGGGCGGGTCCCCGATCGTGGCCGGGGGCCTCGTCTGGAACATCAGTAGCGGGGGCACGTTCTCGGCCATGGACCCGACTACCGGCCGTGTGGTCGAAAGCACATCGATCGGTTCTGAGGCGACCAGCTTCCCCTCGCCCTCGACCGGCGACGGGCTGCTCCTGGCGCCGTCCAGCAACCAGGTCCACGCCTTCGGGGCGCTGCCGCCCACCGGCGGTAACGGGTACTGGCTTACCGCCTCCGACGGCGGCATCTTCCCCTTCGGCAACGCCGGCTTCTTCGGGTCGGAGGGGGGCAAGCCCCTCAATCGGCCCGTGGTCGGCATGGCGGCGGCGCCGAACGGCACCGGCTATTGGGAGGTGGCCTCCGACGGCGGGATCTTCACGTTCGGCACCGCCGGCTTCCTCGGGTCGGAGGGGGGCAAGCCCCTCAACGCGCCCATCGTCGGCATGGTCCCGACGCCCGACGGCAACGGCTACTGGGAGGTGGCATCGGACGGCGGCATCTTCACCTTCGGCGACGCCGGCTTCTTCGGATCCAAGGGGGGCAAGCCGCTCAATCGACCCGTGGTGGGGATGGCTGCCACTGCCGACGGCAAGGGCTACTGGCTGACCGCCTCGGACGGCGGCGTCTTTTCCTTCGGCGACGCCGGCTTCTTCGGATCCCAAGGGGGCAAGGCCCTCAACGCACCCATCGTGGGCATGGCCTCGCTCCGTCGACGGCAAGGGCTACTGGCTGACCGCTTCGGACGGCGGCATCTTTAGCTTCGGCGACGCCGGCTACTTCGGATCCCAAGGGGGCAAGCCCCTCAACGCCCCCATCGTGGGGATCGCCGCTACTCCCGACGGCAAGGGCTACCGGCTGACCGCTTCGGACGGCGGCATCTTCGCCTTCGGCGACGCCGGGTTCCTCGGATCCGAAGGGGGCAAGCCGCTGAACGCACCCATCGTGGGGATCGCATCCACCCCGAGATGAGCGGTCCGACCGCCCCCAACTGGCGGCCGGGGCAGTGGGTGAGCGGTCCGACCGCCCAACTGGCGGTCGAGGCCACCAGCCAAAGTAGAATACGTTCTACTTCGCTGGATGGCTGGTCTCTTATGGGTGCAGGGCTACACGGGCGGCCCGCACGGGGCGGCCCGCACGGGTCCCAGGTCAGGCAGTCCAGCTCGATGGAGGGGAGCGATCGTGAGCGGCACCGAACACCTGACCTTTGAACGCCAGGGGTCGACGGCCATCGTCACCATGAACCGGCCAGAGGCGAAGAACGCCCTCTCGGGTCCGATGCTGGTGGGCATGCTCGACGCCTGGCTCGAGATCGACGCCGACGACAGCATCCGGTGCGCCATCCTGACCGGGGCCGGCGGCTCCTTCTGTACCGGTATGGACCTCAAGGCGGTGGGCGGCGGTGAGCGCTCGGATGAGATCAAGCAGCGGATGGCTGACGATCCCGACCTCCACTGGAAGGCCCTGCTGCGCCATTACTCGCTGAAAAAGCCGCTCATCGCCGCGGTCGAGGGCTGGGCGGTGGCCGGCGGCACCGAGATCCTTCAGGCCACCGACATCCGGGTTGCGGGCGAAGGGGCGAAGTTCGGAGTCTTCGAGGCGAAACGAGGGCTGTTCCCACTGGGGGGATCCACCGTCCGCCTCCGCCGGCAGATCTCCTTCACCATGGCCATGGACCTGCTCCTCACCGCCCGCGAGGTCTCCGCCCAGGAAGCGTTGCAGATCGGACTCATCGGCCGGGTGGTGCCCGACGGCACCGCCCTCGACACCGCGCTCGAGATCGCCGAGGTGATCGGATCCAACGGACCTCTGGCCGTCGAGGCCATCAAAGCGTCAGTGAAGGCGACCGAGGGCCTGTCCGAAGAGGAGGGCTTGAAGGTCGAGCTGGAGATCGGGTGGCCGATCTTCGGCACGGAGGACGCCAAGGAGGGCCCGAGGGCGTTCGCCGAGAAACGGCCGGCGAAGTTCGAGCGCCGATGACAGCGGTTGACGCCCAGGGCGCCTCGGAGGACGCTGCATACCAAGCCCAAAGCCGCTCCATCACCCAACGACCGTCTTGCTGCTGCGGTCAGGCGGGTCATCGACGCCACCGTCTCCCCGGTCGAGTGGGACTCCATCACCGCGGCGGCGATCGCCATCGAAGCAGTGGCCGACTCGCTCGAAGCCGAGCCCATTAGCCGACCGCGCCGGCGCAGGAATCCCTCTCCGGACCAGGATCCCATGGACTTCTTTCCCAACAGCCCGGTGATCGGCACGTCCAACCCGATCGCCCCGCCGGTGACCCTGGTGGCGGTGGACGGCGTGGACAGCGGCATGCGGGAGCTACGAGGCACCGTCAACTTCGGCTATCCCTATGAGGGTCCGCCGACCTGCGTGCACGGGGGCGTCATCGCCGAAGTGTTCGACGAAGTGCTGGGAGCCACGAACATCGTCGCCGGCAACCCGGGCATGACCGGGACCTTGACTGTCAAGTACCGCAAGCCCACCCCGTTGCTGACCGATCTGCGGATCGAGGCCCGCTGCCTGGGGTGGAGCGGCCGCAAGATAAGGACCTGGGGGGCCATGTTCGATGGTGATGTCCTGACCGCCGAGGCTGAGGGAGTTTTCATCGCCGTCCGGCCCGAGATGATGCTGGCCATCGCCGAGGACAACAAGGACGTCGCCGATCCGGACATCGTGGCCGCCATCAAGTCGGAGACCACGGAGGCAATCAAGGCCCGAGACGCATATAGGGCAGCGAAGGCCGCCAAAGCCGCAACGGCGCTCGACTAGGCACACGACTGCCTAAGTGACTAAGTAAGTAGCGAGGCGACGGCTCATACGACGGCATTTTTGACGACTCGTAAGAGTAACGACTCGCAAAGCGTCATTTCAGGCGACTTGCAAGCCGCACTAGCCAATACTCCTCGTGGCAGTACCGTAACTGAAGGTGATATCCGGGCTACCCTCTCCGGAATCTGAGGCTGACGTGCGGGATCGCGCCAGTCCGACAAGGAGGCTTCTGGGCTCGAAGAGGGGGGATGGACGGTTCGCGCGCCACCGCGGGCGTTGGGGAGCCCTGGGCGTGGGGGTGATCCTCATCGGTGTGGGACTCGGCCTGGGACTCAGCATCACCCTTGACGAGTCGCCGTCGCATGCCTCTGGCGGTGCGGCGCAAAACCCGCAGCTGAGCAAAGACGGCCCCGGTCCGGGGACGGCCGTGAGCGATCACCCGGGCCCATCCTCCGTCGGTGCCTCGGCAAAAGGTGGAGGGTTCGGGCCCAACGGGACCGGACTCTGCCAGGTGCCGGTCACGAACACCTACGACCGGCACCAGTGGCGAGAACAGGCCAAGTGCGCTTATGGGGGAGGGGAACGTTGGCTCGTGACCATCCGCAACAGCAGCGGCCTGCCCGTGTTCGTGAACGAATGGTATGGAGCCGGTTGGCACGGTCAGACGACGATCCCCGCCCAACAGAGCGCGACCATCGCGATGTGGAACGGCATCTCACCCCAACTCTGGGTGGGCACCTGCTGGCCCAGAGCCGATCAGCCCGGAACCTGTCAGGCCGGCGCCCCCGACCGCTATGCCGACGTGTACATCGAGCGTTGGCAGAATGCCAACGACGTGCGAGAGCTATGGATACGCGGAGACCAGTTCCATCCCCCGGCCTCGATTTCGTTCCCAATGACGGGAGCGGTGGTTGCTATCAACAACAGTGCGTTCCCCGTTGAGCTGAACTGGAGGGCGCTCGGCAGCAACGAACGCGGTGAGCCCAACTACGTGACCATCCCTCCAAAGGGGCACTCGCAACCGATCCCCTCGGACAGGGGGATGTGACCGTCTTCGGCAAGAAGGGCCTCGGCAATGGTGAGGTCTCTCGTGTGACCTTTGCGCCGACCGGTGGACAACCCGTCGAGCTATACCGGCTCACAACACCGAGCGAGAACACCGGTATTCCGCCCTATGCCCAGATGACCTGGCTCAACGGCTCATGGTGCAGCGTGCATCTGGAGAACATCGGTCCCGAGCTCGTCATCTTGCATACCTGGTACGTCCCGCCCTATATCAATTCCAGCGGGAAGGACCTCTGGCTGCGGGTCGGTCAGTCCGCCACGCTTGACATCAAAAAGGGCACGGTCCTGATCACCGGCCATGTGGGCACCGCGAACACGGGCGATTTCACCACGCTGAAGGCGACCGCCTGGAAACAGTGTCCCTGAAGCCAGCCCCGAGCCTCAGCCCGACCGGCCGCCCAGCCCCCGAGCCTCAGCCCGACCGGCCGCCCAGCCCCCGAGCCTCCAGCCCGACTGCCCCGTCCTCAGATCTTGTCTACTCGGGCTTCCCAGTAGGGATCGCGGAGCTTGCGCTTGTAGAGTTTGCCGTTCGGGTCCCGGGGCATCGAGTCGGTGAAGTCGATGGACTTCGGGGTCTTGAACTTGGCCAGCTTCTCGGCGCAGTGAGCGAGGATCTCTGCGGCCAACTCGGGCGTGGGCTCGACCCCGTCGGCAGGCTCGATGACCGCTTTCACCTCTTCGCCCCAGTCCTGGTTGGGGATCCCGAACACGGCCACGTCTCCCACCTTGGGGAAGCTCAACAGAACGTTCTCGATCTCGGCCGGGTAGATGTTGGCCCCCCCGGAGATGATCATGTCGATCTTCCGGTCCCGGAGAAAGAGGTACCCGTCCTCGTCGATGACCCCGACGTCGCCCACGGTGAAGAAATTCCCGATGCGGTTCTTCTCGGTCTTCTCCTTGTCCTTGTGGTACTCGAAGCCCCCGGTCGACATGGACATGTAGACGGTACCGACGACCCCTGGCTCGTCGACGCGGGTTCCCGCATCGTCGAAGATGGCGACCTCGGAGATGGGCCACGGACGACCCACGGTGCCCGGCTTCTTCAGCCATTCGTCGGCGGTGACCAACGTGCCGCCGCCCTCGGAGGCGGCGTAGTACTCGTCGATGCACGAGCCCCACCACTCGATCATCTTGTGCTTCACGTCGACGGGGCAGGGGGCGGCGGCATGGATCATGTGCCGCAGCGACGACAGGTCGTACCGGGAACGGACGTCCTCGGGCAGGGTCAGCAACCGGTGGAACTGGGTGGGGACCATGTGCGAGGTGGTGACCCGGTACTGCTCGATGAGCTGGAGCATGCCCTCCGGTGTCCACTTGTCCATCAGCACCAAGGTGTGACCGAGGTGGATGGACGCGCCGGCGAAGCGCATCACCGCGGTGTGGTAGAGCGGCGAGCCCACGATGTGCACGTTGTCGTCGTGAGGCTGGATGTCGAACAGGAACAAGATGCCGCACAGACCGAGGGCGGCTTCCTCGGGCGTGGCGTCGAGCAATGGCCGGTACACGCCCTTGGGGTTGCCGGTGGTGCCGGACGTGTAGTTCATGACGTCACCGATGGTGCGATCAGGCGGGTCATCACGGGACTGGCGATCGCGCAACTCGGTCAGCGAGGAGAAGCCGGCGATCTCGCCTACCGACAAACAGGCCGACGCGGGCACCGCGGCCTCGTCGGCTGCCTCTCGAGCCACCGCGGCGAAACGCTCGTGGGCCACGAACACCTTCGCCCCCGAATCGAGCACGATGTACGCCACTTCGGGTCCCACCAGATGATGGTTGATGGGGACCAGACGCCACCCCGCTTGCAATGCGGCCAGGTAGAGCTCGACGTTCTCGGTGCAGTTGGGGAGCAGGGTGGCGATCACGTCGCCGCGCTGGACGCCGAGCTGGCGGAGGCCGTGGACGACCTGGTTGACCCGCCCCAACAGTTCGCCGGCGCTGAGCTCGGCCCCCTCCGGCGTCACAAGGGCCAGGTGGTCCGGCTCCTCATGGGCCAGGGCCCAGAATCCAAAATCCCCCATGGTGTCCTCTCCCTACGCTGAATCGGCTCCTACGCTGACTCGGGTCCTACGCTCAATCGGGTCCTACGCTCAATCGGGCTCCGAAATCGAGCCTGCTGGTCCATGCCGTGGCTGCTGCAGACCAGGGGAAACGCTAGAACATGTTCTTGTCTAGGGCAACCTCCCAGCCGACCCAAACCGACCCTCCGCTGCTCCAGGTCACCCACGCTCCCGATCCCGGCCGCCGGATGCCACCTCAGGCCCCGGCCCGCCCTCCGGAGGCCGACCCACGTTCCCCATCCTGCCTTCCCGGCCCTCTCAGTCCCCTGTTGACCGGCTCCCGGTCCTCTGGAGCCCGCTGGCGGCTCCATCGGGCGTCAGGATCGTCCCAGGGCCGGCTGGTCCGGAGCCTTGTCCCTCGAGCCGGCGGTCGCTTCTTCGGAGCCAACCGGCTCGTCCCTGGAGCCGGCGGTCTCGTCTTCGGAGCCAACCGCCTCGTCCTTCGTGCGCTGCCGTTCCCCGCCATCGGTCTCGCCGTCCCGCCAGCGCTGGAAGGGGCGCACCCGGGTGGCCAGCACGATGAGCCCGGCGGCGCTGAGGACGATGCCTGCCGTCTCGACCAGGATGAAACCGAGGTGGCTGGGATCGGTGAGCCAGAGGTACTCGTCGAAGAATCGTTCGATACCCCACAGCACCATGCCCACGCCGATGACGATGCCTGCCGGTGGGACTGACCGGGTCAGGTCCGTCCCCGCCTCCGAAGCGGCACCGTCAGCGTCGACAATCCTGGGAGCCTGGCTCCGGAGCCATCGTTCGACCAGGAGCAGGATCCCGAAGATGGCGAAGTCGCCGATGGCCTGGAAGATCGGGACCGGAAGTCGCTTTCCCACCTCGCCGGCGTAGTACATCCCGAACCAGGCGGTGGTGGGATGGCCGCCACCCCGCACCATCAACTGCGGGCCGAGGAGCCTTCCGATGCCCCACGCCGCCATCAATACCGGGGCGATCAGGTCCAGGAGGCGAACGGTCGAGATCTCCGGGCACCGCCGCCGGGAGACGATGATCCCGACGGGAATGGCGAAGATCAGGCCGCCGAACGAGGACAGACCGCCCTGCCAGATGGCAAAGACCTGCATCGGGTCGCTGCTGTACTGGGACAGGTTGGGCACCACACTGAACACGCGGGCACCGACGATGGCGGCCACGATCACCCAGATGAACATCCCGGTCACCCATTCCGTCGGGTAGCCGTTGCTCCGGAGGCGGCGCTCGAAGTAGCGGAGGCCGAACCAGAACGTGAGGGCCAAGCCGATCCCGTAGGTATGGACCTCGATGAACCAGACGTGGAAGGCGACGGGGATTGGTCTCATGGTCAACGCGGGCCGGCTCTAACCGCCACCGGCGCCCCCTCAGTATGCCCCAGGCCCCCGGTAGGGTGGATGTCGAGGTGCCGACAGGGCACCGATCCGAGGATCCAGCGAGGTGAGGGGTCCGCGGACCCAACGACGAGGGATTCGCTGGTCCGGCAAGGCGGGGGATTTGCGAGTCCAGCAACGAGGGGGATGGGATGGCAGTCCTGACGGACAAGGTGGCGATCGTCACCGGCGGCGGCTCGGGCATCGGCGCGGCTAGTGCCACTCGCCTGGCCGAAGCGGGTGCATCGGTGGTGGTGGTCGACCGGGACCAGGCATCGGCCCACGAGGTGGCCGATCGGCTGGGCGGACTTGCCGTGGTGGCCGATGTGAGCCGCTCCGATCAGTGGGCTGCGATCACCGATGCCGCCATCTCCCGGTTCGGGGGCGTCGACCTGGCCCATCTCAATGCCGGCGTGACGACGGGGGAGTCGGACATCTCGCTCCTGACCGACGAGCAGTACCGTCGGGCCGTGGGGGTCAACGTCGACGGTGTGGTGTTCGGGGTGCGGGCGTTGGTCCCCCTCTTGCGCCAGCGAGGGGGCGGCTCGCTCGTGGCCACCGCGTCGCTGGCCGGCCTCATCGGCTACTCGCCCGACCCCATCTACGGGCTGACCAAGCATGCGGTAGTGGGTCTGGTCCGAGCCCTCGCTCCGCAGCTGGCCGAGCAGCACATTGTGCTGAACGCCATCTGCCCGTCGCTGGTGGACACCTCCATGCTCGACGAGACCATGCGCGGCGAGATCAAGGGAGCCGGGTTCCCGCTCATCGAACCCGAGACGGTGGCCGAGGCGGTCATCCAGTGCCTGACCGGCGAAGACACCGGACGGGCCATGGTGATCCAAGCCGGTCGGGAGCCGCTGGCCTATCGGTTCGCCCGACCCCCGGGGCCTCGCGCCGAAGGGGCGGAAGGGAAGCTGCCTCCAGCAGCGCTGGCCGCTCACGATCAGGAGTAGCCACCTCGGCGAACGCATCGAACCTCTTGCGGAGGGCGCTAGGCGGCGCGAGGGTGGTGTTGACGCATAGCGGCAGTGAGAGAGGGGAACACTCATGGCCAAATACCTTTTGAAGGTCCACTACACGGCCGAAGGGCTCCATGGGGTGATGCGTGACGGGGGGTCCGCTCGGCGGGCCGCAGCGCAAGACCTGGCCAAGAGCGTGGGAGGCTCGGTCGAGTCCTTTCATTTCGCCTTTGGCGACGAGGACGCGTACGTCATCTGTGACCTACCCGACAACAGGGCGGCGGCCACGATCGCGATGACGGTGTCGTCAAGCGCCTCCGTGCAGATCAGCACCGTGGCGCTGCTGACGGTCGAAGAGGTTGACGCGATCGCAGCTGGAAAGAAGCTGGAGTACGCCCCACCTGGGTCCTGAACAACCGGTGACGGCTAGTTCTTCTGCTCCCCTTCGGTAGTTCGCCCACTTCGGTCGCGCTCCGGGCGCGGTAGTCGAACAGAGCGGAAATACCGCCGTCGGCGGGATGGGACTGATTTCAGACACGGGTAAGTAGGACCAGGTCCGGGCGTCGTCCTCGGCGTCCAGCGGACTCGCTAGGGAGTGGGGCAGTTCGCGCCATGTTCACTGGTGCCGTCTGGCCAGACGGTGGTGTTCGCGCATGTGGCGCCGGTCAGATAGGCGAAGGTCAGGTCGGCGCCGTTCAGGTCGGCGCCGTTCAGGTGGGCGCCGGTCAGGTTGGCGCCGTTCAGATTTGCGCGGATCAGATTGGCGGAGCTCAAGTTGGCGCCGATCAGGCTGGCGTAGTTGAGGCTGGAGGTGGCGAGATTGGCGTTGCTCAGGTTGGCGAAGGTCAGGGTGGCGCGGGTCAGGTCCGCATCGGCCAGGTGGGCGGAGGCCAGGTGGGCGCCGGTCAGATTGGCGCCGGTCAGATTGGCGCCGGTCAGATTGGCGCGGGTCAGGTTGGCGGAGTCCAGGTTGGCGGAGTCCAGGTGGGCGCCGGTCAAGTTGGCGTAGTCCAGGTGGGCGCCGGTCAGGTTGGCGCGGGTCAGGGTGGCGCCGGTCAGGTTGGCCTCGATCAGGTTGGCGCTGCTCAGGTTGGCGTCGGTCAGATTGGCGTCGGTCAGATTGGCGCGGGCCAGGTTCGCGTGGGTCAGGTTGGCGGAGACTGGGTCGGCGTGCATCAGATTGGCGCCGGTCAGGTCGGCTTCGGTGAGGTTGGCGTAGATCAAGTTGCTGTAGCTCAGATTGGCGTCGATCAGGTTGGCCAATCTGAGGTCGGCGCTGGCCATATGGCATCCTGACCAGTTGGCCCGGGGATGCGCGAACAGGTGCTGAGGAATCGACGGGCAGATCACCGGCACCGGCAAATTCGCGCCTGCGGGGGAAACAGGGACACCGAGGAACCCGGCCGCCGAGGCCGCCAGGGCCAGGATCGCCGCGGTCGACACAGTCCGTTGCCTCAGCCTCATCGTCGATCCTCTCCTAGGCGCGAGCAGTTCCCGACGAGAGGACAGACCGCAATGCGAACACTGAACTATAACCCAACTGCCCGAATGACCGGTGGCGGAATGGGGACCGTCCCATCAAGGTTTCGGACATGCGGCGGTCAGAGGGAGATTCTCGGTCACGTACTTCGGACCCCATGCCCGGATGGGGCAAACGTTGGCTGACGCGGGACGAGTTAGTGGGCTCCCAACCGTGGACCTGATGGCTGTCGGCTCCGACGCCCTCAGTCACGTCGCGGGTCGTGTCGGCTGATTTTCCGATCTGATCGCCTTGTCTCCAGCCCGGCGATCATGCCACCGTCTGTCGAACAATCAGGCTGGGGACGAGGGAGACCAGATGGCCGAGATTGCAGAGCTTGCGCGCCGGTACTTCGACGTGTGGCAAGCCCGTGATGAACGTGTCCTGTCGGAGGTCCTATCCGAGGAGGTGACCTTCCGCGGGCCGCTCG
Source organism: uncultured Acidimicrobiaceae bacterium (assembly GCA_963717035.1). GTDB lineage: Bacteria > Actinomycetota > Acidimicrobiia > Acidimicrobiales > RAAP-2 > DASXMT01. Next base: position 36,736 of record CAVQVK010000053.1, read on the forward strand.
AGATAGTCGCGGCCGGCCATGAGCACCTTCCTCTGCTGCCCGGAGCCTGCCACGGAGGTTGGTGGTACGACCCACTGATACGCATGCTCGACCAGGACGGCCATGAGTTGCTCCCGATCACCCTGGCCGGCCTGGAGGACGAGCCCCGCCTCGATCAACTGATCACACTGACCACCCACATCGACCAGGTCGCCGCCGCGGTGCCGACGAGTGGAGACGTCGTGCTGGTCGGGCACAGCTACGCGGGCACCGTCATCACCGGAGTAGCCGACCGGCTACCCGAACGGGTGGCGGCCCTCGTCGACCTCGACGCCTTCCTGCCCGAAGACGGCGACTCCTGCTGGTCGATGACCAACGACGAGCAACGTGATTGGTACGTCCAGGCTTGTGCCACCACCGGATACGGCGTGGATCCGCTTCCCTTCTTCGACGAGCGGGCTCGTCCCCATCCTGTGGCCACGCTTCTGCAGGCCCTGCCCCTGACCGGTGCTTGGCACACGGTCCCGGTCAAGCACTACGTCGCCGCGCAATGGCCTGCAGAGTCCCCGATGGCGCTCTCGACCCGCCGTGCAAGCGCCGACTCTGGATTTCTGGTGCACCATTGGGACACCCGCCATAACGTGTTGGCCGACGGACCTGACCGCGTCTTGCATCTGCTGCGATCGTTGCCCAGCTATGAGGCCGCGCCCCGATGATCCGCACCTCCGCCACACCGCGCCACCAGACTCAATAGCCGATCCCCGACCTTCGATCCCGACCGCAGTCGGTAGGCGAGCGGTCATGCCGGCCCGGCAACGCCTATGAGGGTGCCTTCGGGGTCCGTGAAATGACCGACGACAAGGCCGTTCGGTGATGTGACCGGGCCCATGACCCGTGTCCCTCCGAGCTCTTCGGCGCGCTGCAACGCAGCCCCGACATCGGGGACACCAACATAAAAGACAGCATGGCTCTCGTATCCCGGTCCGCCCCCGACGCCACCGCGGATGCCCGTCCCATCTTCGGTCGTGACCAGGTCCAAAAACCCGTAGCTCTCCGGTTCCGATACCTCGCGCGCCACCGGCGAGGGCACGCTGAATTCCCAGCCGAAGAGCTCGCCAAAGTACTGGCGAAGACGCGTCGGATCCTTACCTACGACCTCAAAGTGCACCACCGGTTGTGACATCCCGACGACCCTCCTGGTTTGGCGGGACGCGGTGCGCCCGACCGCCCAATCTTGGCCTGCCCCAGTCGCCGGAGCGACTGTGAACCGCGACTTCGACCAACCCACACCCCTGACGACGTCGGCCCGGACCAGCCGACACCGTGACTACGGTCGACCCACACCCCAGAAGCCGTCGCCGGTACGCACCGGGGTGTCCCACACGACTGCTCCGGTGTAGGGCGCCTCGACCATCATCCCCCCACCGATGTACATGGCCACGTGTTCCGAGGCGTTCACGCCGTAGAACAACAGGTCACCAGGCTGGATGTCGGCCATCGAGACGTGGGTGGTCTCGTCGTACTGGGCGCCGGTGTAGTGATCGAGCGACACGCCGGCCTGACCCCACGCCCACTCGGTGAGCCCCGAGCAGTCGAAGGCGACGCCCGGACTTTCGGCCCCCCACGCGTACGGCACGCCGAGTTGGCTTTGGGCCGCGGCCACAGCGGCTGCCGCTCCACCGGCGGACGGAGCCGAGCTCGCGGGCGGCGCAGGTGCCGGAGCCGGCGCAGGTGCAGGAGCCGGTGCAGGTGCAGGAGCCGGTGCAGGCGCCGGTGCAGGCGCCGGTGCAGCCGCGGGTGCGTTGCCGCCCCCACTGCTGTTGCTGCTGCCACCGCTACTTCCGCCACCACTGTTGGCCGATGACGAACTGGTCGCGGCAGCGGCCGGTGTCGACGAAGCCTGGGCCGACGCCACTTGTTGTTGGGCCGCTTGCCGTTGTGCCGCCTTTTGAGCCGCAACCTGCTGCACGAAGGCCGCCGCCTGGGCCTGGGCCTTGGCGTCTTGCTGCTGCTGTACCAAGTTGGCCACATTGGCCTTGGCCTGGGTGAGGGCCGACTGCTCCTGGGTCACCAAGTCGTTGGCCTTCTTGGTGGCTGCGCTGATGTTGGTCTGCGCCGCGGTGGCCTGGGCCTGTTGCTGGTTCAACGAATTCTGCTGGTCTTGTAAGACCCCTTGAGCGGCCCGAAGGTTGGCGATGGTGGTGTTGACATTGCCGGCGGCGATGTTCGAGTACATAGAGCGAATGCCCGCCGCGTTGTTGTCCGCGGTGAACATGTCGGTGACCGAGGTCGAGGTTCCGGCGCTCACATATTGCTGGACGGCCTCCTGACGGAGTCGGGCCTGGTCGCTTGTGACCTTCTTGTGGGTCTGGGCGATCTGTGACTGGGTGACGGCGATCTGCCCGTTCACCTGCTGCAGCTGGTAGCCGGCCTGGTCGTACTGCTGGGAGAGGGCGTTGATCTGCTGACCGGTGGCCTGGATCTGCGCCTGGAGGGAGTCGGCCTGGGCCTGCGCATCGGAGATCTGGTCAGCCGAGACCGGGCCAGCGGGAAGAACGACGGCACCGACCGTCCCCGTTGCGACGGCCACGGCCAGGAGTGCGCCAGACCAACGGCGAGCACCCATCAACGCTGTCCACGCACAGAGTGCTGTCCACGCACAGAGTGCTGTCCACGCACAGAGTGCTGTCCACGCACAGAGTGCTGTCCACGCACAGAGTGCCGAGCAGCCGGAGCCGGCCGCCATCGCCAGCCCGGTGTTGACGTCGATTGGTCAGTCGACGGGAAAGAGAAGCGACGCTTGGTGGCTGGGTGCATGGGCAAACGGATACCTTCGCAGCCTGGCTAGGTGTACGGAACCATGACCACGGTGACACAGTTCTTCGTGTGATGCGTGGACACGCTGGGATTTCTGCGTTCTGAGCCCCGGCTTGCCGTACACCCAGTTGCCCATGGTGGCCCTGCGTTAGGGGCGACCTGCGCCCACGAAACCGTCCCCGGTGCGCACACCGGTAATCCACACCGACGCTCCGGTGTACGGCGCCTCGATCATCTGACCCCCGCCGACGTACATGGCGACGTGGTCGGATCCACCGGGACCGTAGAAGAGTAGATCACCGGGTTGCAGATCGGACAATGGCACTGGGGCCGAGTCGGCGAACTGGGCTCCGGAATAGTGCGGAAGGCTCACGCCTGCTTGGCCCCACGCCCACGCGACTAGGCCGGAGCAGTCGAAGGCCACGCCCGGACTCTCGGCGCCCCATGCATAGGGAACGCCGATCTGGCTCTCGGCTGCAGCCACGGCCCCGGCCCCTCCGGCGGAGGGAGCAGGCACGCTGGCGCCGGCGCCCGAACTGCTACCGCCACCACCACCACCGCTACTGCCACCACCACCACCACTGGTGGTTGACGGGGACGGGCTTGCGGGTGCTGCGGCCGTCTGTGCCGCGGGCTTAGCCGCAGCCGCAGCTGCCGCCGCCTGTTGCTGCTGGGCGGCCACCTTGGCCGTGAAGGCCGCCTGGGCCGCCGCGGCCGCTGCTGCCTGTTGTTGCTGGATCAGCGCCGCGACCTGACCATTGACTTGGTTCAGCGTGCTCTTCTGCTGGGCCACCAGTTGGTTCGCCTGGTTGGTGGCCGTCTGGATGCTCTGCTGGGCCGCGGCGGCTTGGCCCTGTTGGTTCTTCAGATCGTTCTGCTGGCCCTGAAGCTGGGACTGAGCGGTGTGAAGGTTGTCGATGGTGGTGTTGACGTTGCCGGCGGCGATGTTCGAGTACACCGAGCGAATGCCCGCCGTGTTCTGATCAGAGCTGAACATCTCGGTGACGGTGGACGTGGTGCCCGCGTTCACGTAGGACCTGACGGCCTGGGCCGTGAGTCGGGCCTGATCCTGGTTGACCTGATCCTGGGTCTTGGTTATCTGAGCCTGGGTCTGGCCGATCTGGGTGTTGATCTGCTGCAGATGGTAAGTGGCTTGGTCGTACTGCTGCGAGAGGCTGTTGATCTGCTGACCGGTGGCTTGGATCTCAGCCTGGATCGACGCCGCCTGTGCTTGAGCGTCTGACAGCTGGTCCGCACCGGCTGGGCGCGGAGCCAGGGACACCACGGAGGTGATCCCTGTGACGATAGCTAGGGCGAGCATCGCACGGCCCCACTTGCGGGGCGCTCTGCGTACCTCTTTTACACCTAACCTCGCCGTCGAATAAGGCATATCGACGTCAGTCACAACGGGGAACTGTTTAGTCCATCTGATCACAAGCTGCAAGCACCGGAAGCGAATTGTGCCATCTACCTGGCAAAACGCTAAATAGCCGGCGCCCGGTCCGCGACGTGACGTTGCGAGCCGGGCCACGATATCGTCCTTGTCGTGGGCGAAATCATCGAATATGCCAGCAACGGATCTACCGCACAGGGGTATCTGGCCAGCGGTGACGCGGGTGGACCTGGGGTGATCGTCATTCAGGAGTACTGGGGCCTGGTCGACCAGATCACCCGGACCTGTGACCGCTTCGCCGCCGAGGGCTTCACCGCGCTGGCCCCGGACCTCTATCACGGGACCACGGTGCCCCTGACCGAGCCCGACGAGGCGGCCAAGGAGATGATGGCCCTCTCCATGGACGTCACGGCCAAGGACCTCAGCGGGACGGTGGACGAATTGACCACGCGCTCCGGTCGGGAACGCGTCGGGGTGATCGGCTTTTGCATGGGTGGCGGGCTTGCCCTCGTGCTCGGAACCCAACGGCCCGACGCCGTGGCCGCGGTGGTTACCGCCTACGGCCTCATCCCGTGGCCCGACGCCACGCCCGACTACTCGAAGCTCAACGCGCGCGTGCTCGGCCACTTTGGCGAAGACGACGATTTCTTCGGCCCGGAACCAGCCCGAGAGCTCGAGGCGCACATGAAGCAACTGGGCAAGGACGTCGCCTTCCACACCTACGAGGGTGTCGGGCATGCCTTCTTCAACGAGGACCGGCCCGAGGTGTATGACGCCGCCGCCGCCACGTTGTTGTGGGATAGGACGGTGGCGTTCTTCCGCGAGACGCTGGGCTGACCCCGCAGTGGTCGAGCCGGGTTTGGTCGACCGGTACCTCACGCTCGGATTGCGGTTGGGCCGACACATCGACGGACTGGTCGACGCCTACTACGGGCCGCGCCAGCACGCCGATCGTGTGCAGTCCGAACCGGTGCTTTCACCGGACCGCTTGATCGCCGAGGCCCGAACGGTGCTGGCCGACATCGACGCCGGTGTTCCCCTCGACGGGGGTGACGGGCCCGGCTCGGCCCGGTACGCGCCGGGGAACGGCCACCGACGGCGCCGCTCCGGCCCGGCGCCGCTGGCTCCGGGCTCAGGTCCTCGGTCTGGTCACCACAGCCCGGAAGGTGAACGGCGAGGCCATCGGTTACGCCGACGAGGTCGAAGCTTGCTACGGGGTGCGGCCCACCCGGATGCCCGAGGAGGAATTGCTCGTCGCCCATCGTCAGCTGAACGAGGTGCTTCCCGGTTCGGGCCCGCTGGCTGACCGACTGGTGACCTGGCGCGAGGCTCATGCCGTGCCGGTGGAAAAGCTCCGTCCCGCCATCGACTCACTGGCCGAAGATCTGCGAGCGTGCACCGCCGCCCTGTTCGGGCTCCCCGAAGGCGAGCACGTGGAGTTCGAGCTGGTTACCGACCAACCGTGGTCGGGCTTCAACTACTACCTGGGCGACCTGTCGAGCCGGGTGGCGATCAACACCGACCTTCCGGTGCTTTCCACCAACCTGGCTCATCTGGTGGCTCACGAGGCCTACCCCGGCCACCACACCGAGCACACGAGGAAGGAAGTGGGGCTGGTCCGGCGACGCCAGTGGCTCGAGGAGTCGATCTTCTTGGTCGGCACCCCCCAATGCCTCTTGGCCGAAGGGTCTGGCCGATCTCGGGCTGGAAGTGGTCATGGGCCGACACCCTGAGCCGGCGGTGGCCGAGCACCTTCATGCCTTGGGCATCCGCTACGACACCGATGTCGTGGGCGCCGTGTCCGTGGCCGGCGAGGCGCTCGGCGGGGTGAGGCAGAACGCCGCCGTTCCGGCTCCATGAGGACGGGGCCGACCCCGAGGTGGTGATCGACGAAGTCGCCCGGTGGGGACTGCTCTCGCGCGATTCGGGCCGCCAAGTCTGTCGAGTTCCTGGTCCACCCCACCTGGCGGGCGTACCTCACGTGCTATGTCGAGGGCTTGCCCTTGTGCCGGCGCTTCGTCGGCGGCGATCCCGCCCGCTTCGACCGCTTGCTGGCCGAGCAGCTCACGCCGGCAGACCTGCGTGCCGACCCGGCCCCGACGGGTTGACGCCCTCTCGATCGTCATCACCGCCGCCGTCTGCACCATCGCCATCAGCGCCCGAACCGCCCGCAGCGCCGTTCGTGCCGACAGGATCGGCCAGCCCTCGGGCGGCCAGCTCGTCTTCCACCCGGTCGACCGCGTCGTCTTGGCCGTGCACGTACTTCCCACCCCGGAGGGCCGATGCGCCCGCAGCTAGAAGGCAGCTCACGATGGCGAAGTCGAAGGCCAAGTTGAGCCCCTTCTTGAACGGCGCGGCAATCAGCCCGGGGAAGAAGCTCCGTCCGGTCAGGAACTGGGACGTGGCCGCGGGCAGATGCGAGAGCGTGGTGGCACCCAACAGTTGCTGGATGGGGTTGTAGCCCAAGAAGGCGGCGAAGAGACTGCCGACCGGGGGTAGGTGGGAGACCCGGAGCGCGTCTCTGGTCGGGACGCCGTGGGCCACCAGGCCGTGATAGAGGCTGCCCGGCAGCTCGGAGGCCAGTCCCAAGATGATCAACGTAAAGAACACGCCGATCGACAGGACCTGGGCCGAATTCTGGAACGTGTTGACCATGCCCGCGCCCGCGCCGCGCTGGTCGGGAGGCAACGCATTCATGACACCGGCGCGGTTGGGCGAGGCGAAGATTCCCATGGCGATCCCGTTCAACAAGAGGATGGGGGCAAAGGCCATGTAGGAGAAGTTGATGGGCAGCGTCTCCAACAGCAAGAAGCTGAGCGGCGGCCAGGATCATGCCGCCGGTAGCGAACGGTCGGGCCCCGAACCGGTCGGACAGGTACCCGGAGATGGGGCCGGCAATGAGGAAGCCCACGGTCAGCGGGACCATGTAGATGCCGGCCCACAGCGGGGTCTGCGAGAAGCTGTAGCCGTGCTGGGGCAGCCATATGCCCTGGAGCCAGATGATGAGGATGAACATCATCCCGCCCCGGCCCAGGGCGGCCAGGAAGTTGGCGAAGTTGCCCATCGAGAAGGCCCGGATCTTGAACAGGGGGATCCGGAACATGGGATCGGCCACCTTCGACTCGATCACCGCGAACACGCCGAGGACGACCACCCCGCCGATCAGGGCGGCGAGCACCATCGGGTTCGTCCAACCCATGGCGTGGCCGCCGTAGGGCTCGATCCCGTAGGTGATCCCGGTCAGCACGGCGACCAGCCCGATGGCGAAGGAGACGTTGCCCCACCAATCGATCCGGGCCGGATGGCGCTCGCCCCGCTCCTCGAGCTTGATGTAGGCCCAGATCGTGCCGAGACGCCACGGGCACCGAGACCAAAAAGACCAGTCGCCAGTCCACCGGTCCGAGCAGGCCGCCCAGGATGAGCCCGATGAACGAGCCGGCGATGGCGGCCACCTGTTGATGCCGAGGGCCAGCCCCGCTGATCGGAGGGAAAGGCGTCGGTGAGGATGGCGCTGGAGTTGGCCATCAACAAGGCGGCGCCCACCCCTTGGCACCCGCATGCGGATGAGGCAGAGGGCGCCGGCGGGACCGTGGAGCCAGGTGATCGAGAGCAGGATCGAGAAAAAGGTGAAGACGGCGAAGCCCAGGTTGTACATGCGGACCCGGCCGAACATGTCGCCGATGCGACCGAAGCTGACCACCAGCACCGCGGTGACCACCATGAAGCCCATGAGCATCCACAGGAGGTAGCTGGTGTTCCCCGGGGCCAGCGGGTCCAGGCTGATGCCCCGGAAGATGTCCGGCAGCGAGATGAGCACGATGGACAAGTTGATGGTGGCCATCAGGACGCCCATGGTCGTGTTGGACAGCGCGATCCACTTGTAGCGATCGGGGTGGGTCGGCGGCCGATCGCTTCGGGCCAGCGCTGTCCCCTCCCCTCCGCTCCTAAGAATGGCCATGCAGGGAAGTTTACGTCAACGTAAGCTTTGCTGCATCACCCCAGTTCAGTGCAGGGTCGGTTCCTCTGGATCGGTGGTCGACGACCCGAACGGTGCCCCCGATGTTCCCCGACGGCCGTCTCGAAGGCCGAGCGAGGCAAGCCGGAGGGGCAATTTGGCATCGGCTTGGCCGACACCGTGGGGCGTCCTACGATCGAGGGCATGTCAGAGCGATCCCGCATACCTGCCCCGCCGTTCCTGCCTGTCCGTCGCCCGGGTCGAGCGAGAAGTTCATGGCCAAGGCGCCCGACCGTGGGCGCGGACATGAGGTTCCTCGACCTCGAGGACGCGGTGCGCCCCGCTCGAGAAGGAGGGCGCCCGCGCCAAGGTGGTCGACGCCATCAAGAACCTGGCGTGGGACGACCGGGTGCTGTGCGTCCGGGTCAACGCCTGGGACACCAAGTGGACCTACGGCGACGTCATCGAGGTGGTCGGCAACGCCGGCGAGCGCCTCGACGAGGTCATGCTGCCCAAGGTGCAGATCGCCGCCGAGGTCGTCGCCGCTCGACCTGCTGCTGACCCAGGTCGAGAAGAACGCGCGGTCTGCCCGTCGGGCACATCGGGATCGAGGCCCAGATCGAGACGGCCCGCGGGTTGATCAACGTCGAGGAGATCTGCGCCGCCTCGCCCCGCCTCGAGACGATCATCTTCGGTCCGGCCGACTTCGCGGCCTCCATGGAGATGCCGGTGCTGACCGGAGGCGTGGCCATCCCCGAGTACCCGGGCGACTACTTCCACTACGTGTTCTCGAAGATCCTGATGGCCGGGCGGGCCAACGGGCTGCAGGTCATCGACGGCCCTTCCTGAAGATCCGCGAGCTCGACGGCTTCCGGGAGTTCTGCCAGCGGACCCGGGTGCTCGGCTACGACGGCAAGTGGGCGCTGCACCCCGACCAGGTCGGCGATCTTGAACGAGGTGTACTCGCCGACCCAGGAGCAGTTCGACCGGGCGTGGGACATCCTCGACGCCTACCGGCGGGCGACCGAGGACGATCGCAGGGAGCGGTCATGTTCGGCGACGAGATGATCGACGAGGCCAGCCGCAAGATGGCCACCAAGTTCGTCACCCGTGGCGAGCGGGCCGGTCTGACCCGCTCGCACCTGACTCCCCGGCTGCTCACCGAGTCGAGCCGGCTTGCTTCGAGCAGCCGCGGGCGATCACCTTGAGGGCCAGGGTCTCGTCGGCCCCTTCGAAGATGGACAGCACCCGGGCGTCGACGAAGTACCGGCTGACCGGGAACTCCTCGGCGTAGCCCATGCCCCGTGGATCTGCATGCGCCTCCCGGGTCACCCATTCGGCCGCCCGGCACACGTAGGCCTTGACCATCGACGCCTCCAGGGCGCCCTCGCCCTTGGCCATCAGCCGGGCCACCTCGTACATGAACTGGCGGGTGGCCTGGATGAGCACGGCCATGCGGGCCAGCTTGGCCTGGGTGAGCTGGTAGTCGAAGATCGGGCGAGCCGAACACCATGCGGTTGCGCGGCGTAGTCGAGGGCCGCCTCGTAGGCGGCCTGCATGACGCCCAGGGCCCGGGCCGCCGTCTGCAGCCGGCCGTTCTCGAAGCCCTGCCATCTGGCAGGTAGAAGCCCCGGCCCAGCCCTTCCTCGCCGCCGATCAGGTCGGCCGTCGGGCACGAACCAGTTCTCGAAGGCCAACTCGTAGGAGTGCATGCCGCGGTAGCCGATGGTGTCGATGGGGCGCCCTTCGAGCCGGCCGGCCGGTCGGCCGGCCCTCGGCGCCCGGCCTGGTGAAGACGAAGCCGTGCCCGTCGCCCCGCTGCTTCTCGACGATGAACAAGCGAGAGCCCCCGGTGGCCCTTGGCCCGGTCGGGGTCGGTGCGGGCCAGCAGCATGAGCACGTCGGCCCGGGCGGCGAACGTGCACCAGGTCTTGACCCCGTTGATCACCCAGCCGCCCGTCGGTGCGGGTGGCGCGACGTCATCACGCCGGCGACGTCGGATCCGAAGTCGGGCTCGGTGACCGCCACCGCGGCCATGGCCTCGGCGCTGGCGACCTTGGGCAGCCACTCCTGCTTCTGCTCCTCGGTCCCCCCGAAGACGAGCGCCCGGGTCAGGATCTCGGGTCGGGTGATCAGCGAGCCGCCGGCGCCGAGCGAGCCCCACGAGAGCTCCTCGGTGGCGACCACCATGCCCAGGTAGTCGCTCTCTCCACCGGTGGCGAAGCCTCCGTACTCCTCCGGGACCGACAGGCCGAACCCGCCCATCTCGGCCAGCCCGGTGATGATCTCCTCGGGGATGTCGGTGTTGGTCGCGGTGGATGTGCTCGGCGCCCGGGCTGATCTGTTCCTCGGCGAAGCGGCGGAAGGTGTCCCGAACCAGCTCGAAGTCCGCGTCGAGGTGGCGGGGCCCCTCCTCGTCGGCCAGGGCGGCCACGAACTCGGGGTCGCGGAAGGTCGGAGACGAAGGCGGCCGCCGGAGCCGTCCAGTCCGGGCGTCGACGCCCCAGAGCCGCCTCCCGGCCGACGCATCCTGGCGGCGACGTCGGCCAGCGGCGTCGGCGACGAAGGCGCAGGCGATGCGGGCCTCGATGTCGCCGGGGCGCCGTAGCCGAAGCGGCCCGGGCCGTCTCGACGGCGGCCGCGGCGTGGGCCAGGTCGTAGGCGAGCACCTGGTTGGCGTCGACGCCTCCGGCCGCGCCCAGTGGCGGCGAGCCCGACGTCGACGACAGCGTTGGCCACGGCGACCGGCATCGGCGGCGGCGGCGAGATCGGGCTGGCGCGGATCGGGAATCGGTGGTCACGACGGAAGGTCTACGGCCTCCTCAGGGCCGCCGGGTCACCCGCCCGGCGCTTGGGCCACGACGTCACCAACGGGGGAGCACGACGGGATCGTCCCCGGGGTCGACGTCGGTGAGCAGCGGCAGGTAGTCGGCGACCGGGCCTGGTCCGACCCCGGCGGGGGCTTCGGCCCAGGCGTCCACGATGACGAGTCCGGCATCGCGGGCCAGCGCGGGCAGCAGGGCCCCGATGTCGGGATGTCGGGCGTCGGGATCGAAACGGCCGACCGTCGATACGCCCGGCCGAGGTGATCGGCTCTTGGGCCACGACCCATCCGCCGGGCCGAACGGCGGCGGCCATCCGCCGCGAGCGACCACGACGGGATCGTGCACATGCAGCAGGACGAACCGGCAGAAGGCCAGATCGACCGGTTCGGGCAGGGTCAGGTCCTCCCCCGCCTGGGTGAGGGCGATGACCTGGCCTGGGCGGCGGCGGCGGCCGCGGCCACCTCGTCTCGGGCGGCCGGGTCGCTGTCGACCGCGTAGACGCGGCCGTCGCGCCCCACGATCCGGGCCAGCGCCACCGACACGTCCCCGCCGCCGGCGCCGACGTCGACACACCTCCAGCCCCTGCCGAGGCCGAGACGATCGAGCGCAGTGGCGAGCGGCCGGCGGTAGACGTCATCCCTCAGCCCTCGCATGGCGGACACGCTATCCGGCCTGAGGTTCTGTCCCCACGAGGTCGGAGCGGTTCACCCACGTGCGACGAAAGCTCAATGATGGGTGGCCGAGCCGATAGCCTCGGCCGCATGAAGGTGATGCTGATGTTGTGTGACTCGGCCCAGGTGGCCGACGGCAAGCTCTACATATTGGGTGGGGGGTGGAGCATGACGGGACCGGATCCGGTGCCGTCAGCTATCGCGCTCAAGATCGATGTGGGATGGCACGAGGCCGAGGTCGCCCACCACTGGGAGCTCTACCTCGAGGACGCCGACGGCCAGCCGGTGATGGTGGAGACGCCAGAGGGCGAGCACGCCGTCGAGGTGCGCGGCGAGTTCACCGTCGGTCGCCCGCCGGGAATTCCCGAGGGATCGCCGATCGACGTGGCCCTGGCCGTGAACCTTGGCCCGCTGCCGTTGGTGCCGGGCACCCGGTACACCTGGCGTATGTCGATCGACGGGGAGTCGCAGTCCGACTGGATGCTGGGGTTCACCACCCGGCCCTGCCCCGGTCGAAGCCTGATCGCCCATGACGACCTACGACCGTCCCTTCGGCCGGTACTTCGAGGACTTCGAGCCCGGTGACGTCTACAAGCATTGGCCCGGCAAGACGATCACCGAGGCCGACGACCACCTTTTTTGCATGATCACCATGAACCACCATCCCCTCCACATCAACGTGTGGTTCGCCGAGAACGAGACGGTGCAGGGGAAGAACGTGGTGGTGGGCAACCTGGTGTACTCGCTGGCTCTCGGAATGAGCGTCCCCGATATCAGCGGGTCGGCCATCGCCAACCTCGAGGTCGAGTCGCTGCTCCACCGGTTCCCGACCTTCCACGGGGACACCATCTACGCCGAGACGAAGGTGATCGAACGGGTGGCGTCGGAGTCCAGCGACGAACGGGGATCATCACCGTCGAGACCAAGGCGTTCAACCAGCACGGCGACGAGGTGTGCTTCTTCCGCCGCAAGGTCATGGTGTGGAAACGAGCGGCCGCACCAGAGCGGCGCCGCCCGTATGCCAACGACGTCTGGAGCTGATCGACCGGCAGGCCGGCCTTCGGCCGGGCCATCGTCAGTGGGGGCGGTCCGGCGAGGGTACGGGAGAGAGGGTGACCGACCACGACCCAGTGGGGGAGTAGGACCCGGGTGGCTCCGGCCCGAGCTGCCGTGGCGGCAGACCCGAGACCCGTGGGCCATCTTGGTCAGCGAGGTCATGGCCCAGCAGACCCAGGTGGGCAGAGCATTCCTGCCTTCGAGGCGTTCATGGCACGGTTCCCGCCCCCTCAGCCTGCGCCGAGGCGCCGTTGGGCGACGTGCTCCGGGCATGGGCCGGTCTCGGGTACAACCGGCGGGCGCGCTATCTGCACCATGCCGCACAGGTCATCGTGGATGAACACCGGGGTGCCGTGCCCGACAGCCTGGGCGCCTTGCTCGCCCTCCCCGGTGTCGGCGCCTACACCGCTCGAGCGGTGATGGTCTTCGCCTTCGAGGCCGACATCGGCGTGGTCGATACCAATGCCGGCCGGGTCCTGTCCCGAGCGGTGGCCGGCCGGATGCTCACCAAGCCCGAAGCTCAGTCGCTGGTCGACGCCATGGTCCCTCCGGGCCAGGGCTGGTTGTTCGGCGAGTCCCTCCTCGACCTGGGGCCCTGGTCTGCGGGCCACGATCTTGCTTGTCATCGATGCCCGGTCCGCCGCCGGTGCCGCTGGTCCCTGGGTGGGCGGATCGATCCCGATCCGGCCCGCGGCTCGGCCGGCGTGTCGGTGGCCCAGCGATGTTCCACGGACTCGATCGACAGGGACGCGGGCCGGTTGGTCGCGGGGCTCCGCGACGGCCCGGTCACCACAGCGGACCTGGCCGTGGTGATGGGCTGGCCCGGCGAGGAGGAGCGTGCTCACCAGGTGGCGGCCGAGCTGGCGGCAGAGGGCTCATCCGTCAAGACGAGACCGGAGTGCTCGAGCTCCCCTAGATCGGACTGGTCGGGCGCAGTCTCGAGTTCAGTGGGAGCTGCCGTCCCTGCCTGGGCCCCAGTCGGTGCGGGGCCGGGGTCTGCGCAGGCGTCGAGGGTCGGCCAGGAAGGCGATGATGTGGTCGTTGACCACGTCGGCTCTCGACCTGGAGGAAGTGACCGGTGCCCTCGACGATCACCGTCTTCGAACCGGGGGCCAGGAAGTCGGTGACCGGTCCGATGATGTCCCCCCATGCACCCGTCGTCCGCCCCGTGGAGGTAGAGGGTGGGCAGGGGGGCGATGGTGGCCGATGGCCGCCTGGGCGGCGGCTGCCTCGGGCTGTTCGGAGGGACCCGAGAACATCGACCAGGTAATACCCGATCGCCGCGGCCAGGCCCTCAGGGGTGCCGATGGCTTCTTTGACCCGGGCCGCATCCAGGACCCGTCGTATCCCGGTGACCAGGCGGACCACAGCCGATCGATGAAGGCATGGTCGTCGAGGGCGACGGCGTAGTCGGCCAGCGGGGTCTGGAAGAAGAACACGTACCAGCTGCGACGAAGTTGGTCGTAACGGGAAGAACCCGTCGGCCATCGCCGCCTGGGGAGCGACTGCGGCGGTCACCGGCGTCGCCACCGTTCGGGTTGGTTAGGCGGTGGCTCCATAGGTGGCGAACGCTCCCAGTCGTGACCGATGATAACGGCGTCGCCGCCCCCGCCCAGTGCTTCATGCAACGCACATGCGTCGAGGGCCAGCGTCCCGGTGTCGTAGCGCCCGTCGGTAGGGATGGCGCTGGGGACGTAGCCCCGCAGGAAAGGCGCCACGGCGTGATAGCCGGCTTCGGCCAGCCGGGGGAGCAGGTATCGCCAGGTGTGGGCGGTGTCCGGGAACCCGTGGAGGCACAGGGCCAGGGGCCCATCGTCGGGGCCCTCATCCAGGTAGGCGAAGTCCACGCCGTTGGCTGAGATGGTCGGATGGGCCACCGAGCGAAGATAGCCCGGGCCGGTCCCTCCTGGCTGGCGAGTGGCCTGCACCCTCGGTGAAAATCGCCTACTTCGGAGTCCGGGGATCGTGCCCATGCTGGAGCGACCAACAACGTCGTTACGGGGGGAACACGCGTGCGTCCTGGTCGAGGTGCCGGGTGAGCCGCCGCTCATTCTCGATCTGGGGACCGGACTCGTGAGCTGGGGAGGGCCCTGGAGCACCCGTTGAAGGCGGAAGGTGTGCCCCTTCGGGCCAGTGCCCTGCTCACCCACCTCCACTACGACCACATCCTCGGCCTTCCCTTCTTCTCGCCCTTGCGGGATCCCGGCGCCATGCTCGATGTCTACGGCCCGTCCCAGGACGGCACCACGTTGCAGAGTACTTGCCTCAGTCGTCATGAGAAGCGCCGCTTCTTGGCCGTCCACATGGGCGAGTTCCGGGGCGAGATCAACTTTCACGATCTGGACGGGTCCGGTCGGCTTGGCCCTCGGAGGGATCACCGTGATGGTGCGGTCCATACCCCATCGTGGCCATACGCTCGGCTTTCGCGTCGAGTCGGCGGGACGGGTGGTGGCCTATCTACCTGACCACCAGGCGCCGGTGGACCGTCGGAGCATCGCCGATGGCGTCCTCGAGCTGTGCGCCGGGGCCGATCTGGTCATCCACGATGCCCAGTACACCGACGACGAGTTCGTCCAACATGTCCGACTGGGGCCACTCGACAGTGGCCTACGCCGTCCATGTGGCGACCGAGGCCGGTGCTCGCCGGTTGGCTTTGTTCCACCATGACCCGTCGCACACCGACAAGGAGATCGATCGGATGCTGGCCAGAGCCCGGCGGCTTGGCGCGCAGTACCGTCTCGATGATGTCACCGCCGCCTCCGAAGGGTGGACGATCGACCTGGGGGAAGGCATGACGACGACGTTCAACACCACGCAGTTCAAAGAGGCGATGAGCCGGTTCGCCACCGGTGTGACCATCGTGACCGCGCTCGAGGACGGGATCCCGGTGGGCTTCTCGTGCCAGTCGTTCGTGTCGCTGTCCCTCGATCCACCTCTGGTGGCGCTGGCCCCGGCCAAGACCTCGACCAGCTGGCCGCGCATCGCACAGGGCCGGCACCTTCTGCGTGAACGTCCTCTCCGATCGTCAGTCCGATGTGGGCAGAATTTCGCGGTGTCCGGCGGCGACAAGTTCGTAGGCGTGCCCTGGCATCCGGCTGAGACCGAGGCGCGCCGATCATCGGGGTTCGCTGGCCTGGATCGATTGCGAGCTGGAGCTGGTGCACGACGCCGGCGACCATGAGCTCGTGATCGGGAAGGTGCTCGAGCTCGGGCTGGGCGAAGGCGAGCCCTTGCTGTACTACCGGAGCGGCTCTTGGCCATCTGGCCGAGCTGGATCAGGGTTAGCCCGGATGCCCACGATCATCGAGTCCGAGATCATTGCCGACGTCCTGGTGGTGGAGCCGGACCCCCATGGTGACGAGCGGGGGCGGTTCGTCGAGACCTACCGCAGAAGCTGGTTCCCGCTGGGCCGGGAGATGGTCCAGGGGAATCGCTCGGAGAAGCAGGCTGGCGCGGTGGTCGGGCTGCACTATCACCTCCACCAGGCCGATTACTGGTACGTCCTGCGGGGCAGAGCCCGGT